>JAALKI010000005.1 GCA_011088105.1 Nitrospirota bacterium
CAAAAGGCCGGAAAACTCTATGTTGAACCTGTCCGCTTGACGGGGAAGCTTACAGGGGGAGATGCGTAAAAGGGGACATTCTACTTTTTCTTGACGATCTGAGCCGAACCGGCTAGTGTGGAGTCCATGCCACGGACAGCGCGAGCTTCGGTAGGCGGGATCTGTTACCATGTCATCAATCGTGGGAATGCACGGAGGGAAGTGTTCCACCAGCCTGGGGATTATCAGGCTTTCCGTACGTTGCTCCAGGAAGCCAGCGCTCGGGTCCCTATGCGAGTGCTGGCCTATTGCCTGATGCCGAATCACTTCCATCTGGCCGTTTGGCCTCGGCATGACGGGGATCTGAGTCGATGGATGCAGTGGTTGCTGACGGCACACGTACGGCGCTATCACCGGCACTATCACTCCAGTGGGCATGTCTGGCAAGGCCGCTTCAAAGCTTTTCCTATTCAACATGACGAGCATCTCCTCATGGTGCTGCGCTACATTGAGCGGAATCCACTTCGTGCCGACTTCGTTGCTCGAGCAGAGGAGTGGCTATGGTCTAGTCTGAGAGAGCGAGGCAGGACGGACAGCGGGCTGCACGTTGGCCCCGTGCCACAGCCAACGGACTGGGTGGAGTGGGTGAATATGCCGATGACGGATGTGGAAGTCGAGTGGGTCCGACACAGCGTGAACCGTGGTACTCCCTTGGGCAGCGAGGGATGGGTGAGACGCACGGGGCACAGGTTGGGGCTGGAGGCGAGCCTCCGTCCGCGTGGGCGACCGCGGAAGGATCATAAAAAGTAGAATGTCCCCTTTCTTTTTATTTTCTGGACACGTCGAGGTCGATAAACTTGATGACAGTCGGTAAAAAATAGAGCGAGACTGTTGGCGCTCTTTTCTCTTGTTCTTTCCTTATTCTTTGAGTTTAATAGTATCGTTCAAGGTTCATATATCCGGCCTTAGAATATGATCATTCAGCTCAAGCGAGTGTATCACCCTCCTCATTCAGATGATGGCCGGCGGATTCTCGTCGATCGCCTATGGCCTCGCGGCCTCTCCAAAACAACGGCTTCCATTGATTACTGGGCAAAGGATGTCGCACCGTCAACAGAACTTCGTCATTGGTATGGGCATGACCAGGAAAAATGGATGGAGTTTCAGCAACGCTACATTGCGGAGCGGAGTTGCAAGCAATCCCGGAATGTGTCGAGGAGCTCTTGTTGTCTGTGCAAGAAAGTCCCGTCACGTTTGTCTATGCCTCACAAGAAGAGCGCTATAACAATGCGTGGGCTCTCAAGGAGTACATTGAATCCAAAGTGCGAGATGAGCAATTGGCGAAGTAAAAGTGAGAGACATTCATTTTTCTCCAATGTCCTGTGACGGACAAGATGGTGATGCTTGCAATAGCCTGATCCCTTCCGATAGCGTGTCTTTTCTACAAAAAACATTGCGTTGACAGTCGAATATCTGAAGAGGTGTGAAGTGGCGAGTTCAATTGTCTCTATCGTGAATATCTCGCAATGGGTTGGTCAAGCGGTCAAGATTCAAGGGTGGGTGACACGTCATCGCTCGAGTGGGAAGGTGCAATTTCTGATGATGCGTGATGGAAGCGGAGAACTTCAGGCCATTGTCAGTAAAAGCACGGTAGGAGAAGAAGTCTTTGAACAGGCTGCTCATCTCACGCAGGAATCGTCATTGGTGGTGACGGGTATTCCGCGAGCCGACAGTCGGGCGCCAGGGGGCTATGAGCTGGATGTGACAGAATTACATGTCATCCAAATTGCGCAGGACTATCCCATTCAGCCAAAGGATCATGGGACAGGATTTCTCATGGATCATCGACATTTGTGGCTTCGGTCTCGTCGGCAAACCGCGATTTTGAAAATCCGTCATGAGATCATTAAACGCTGCAGGGCATTTTTTGATGAGCGTGGCTTTACACTTGTGGATACGCCTATTTTCACGCCGAATGCCTGCGAGGGCACGACAACATTATTTCAAACTCAGTATTTCGAAGAAATCGCCTATCTGGCTCAGAGTGGGCAATTGTATGGTGAAGCCGCAGCCATGGCCTTGGGAAAAATCTATTGCTTTGGCCCAACCTTTCGGGCGGAAAAATCTAAAACCCGTCGGCATCTTATGGAATTTTGGATGGTCGAGCCCGAAGTCGCGTTTGCCGAATTAGCAGATGTGATGGGCTTGGCGGAGGAATTTCTTGTTGTGATCGTTCAGGGTGTTCTCGAAACACGACGGACGGAACTGGCGATTCTGGAACGGGATGTGTCGAATTTGGAAGCTATTGTGGCCCCATTTCCTCGGTTGAGCTATGAGGATGCGGTCGCGATGCTTCGTGCTAAGGGCGCAACTATTGAGCCAGGTGGTGATTTTGGGAGTGAAGATGAAACCGTATTATCTCAAGCTTTCGATCGCCCTGTGATTGTGCATCGCTACCCTGCCGCGATTAAAGCCTTTTATATGCAGCCTGATCCGCTAAATGCCAATTTGGCCTTGTGCATGGATATCTTGGCTCCTGAAGGCTATGGAGAGATTATTGGTGGGGGACAGCGTATTCATGACTATGATCTGTTGCTGACGAAGCTTCGCGAACATGGGCTTTCGGAAGAAGCCTTCCAATGGTATCTTGAGCTTCGCAAGTATGGCTCGGTTCCCCATGCTGGATTTGGCATGGGCATTGAACGCGCCGTGGCTTGGATTTGTGGAGTCGACCATGTTCGTGAAACGATTCCTTTTCCCCGCATGCTCTATCGTTTATACCCATAAAGTCATTAATTCATGATGAACAGTCTACATGGGCTTTCCGCAATGCTTTGGAAAGATAACAATGCCTGGGGTACGCTTAATCTCTGCAATCACCCAGGTATTTTGTTTTATTGAGTCAGTTAAAAGAAGATGAGAGAAAGTCGTGGGTGTTTTTAATTGACATGTGCAGATGGCATGACAGATCGTTAGATGCTATGTGTTAACTGATATAACAGTGGAAATACAACATGGTTAGGAAAGCTCTTCAAATCAATGAATAATCAATTGCCTTACATCGCGCATGATGAACCGCTAGACAAAGATCCTCAGTTTGGGTTTGAGGGGTACGCGAAGACTATCGCGGACATCATTGCGAACCCTGAAAATCACACTCCCTTGGTGCTTGGTATTTATGGTACATGGGGTTCGGGAAAAACTACGCTTATGAAAACTGTTCAAGACCGATTAGGCCAACACGAGAGGACGATTCCCTATCGGTCTTGTAAAACGGTCTGGTTTCAAGCTTGGAAACATGCTGAGGAGGATGCGATCTTTTCCGCCCTGATTGAAGAAATTTTCAAATCCATGGATGAGAATCATTTTTTTACACAGTCAAAGCCCGCGATTGAAAAAATCATTGAGTCATGCAATGCGAAACATGCGTTTTCAGACTTCGTCAAGGCCTTATCTGACAAGACGGTCGATATCGGTATGTGGTTTTCCTCCCTTGAGCATAAAACCAAGCTGGGATTTCATGATGGGGTCCAACAATTGTTTGATCAGTTACTGTGGTCGTATCTCAGATCGTCGGGACAGGAGACCAACCAGGCATTCAGTGACCGAGATGGCGTGTTGGTGGTGTTTATCGATGACTTGGATCGGTGTCCAAACGATTGTGTGCTGAGGGTCTTGGAAACGATGAAACTCTTTCTGAATAAAACAGGCTGTGTGTTTGTCATTGGGGCCGTGAGAGAGGTGATCGAGTCTGCATTACAGCAACGCTATGATAAACCAGGCGAGGTCCAACAGTTTATGGACAAGATGATGCAGGTGACGTTTGCCCTGCCCACGGTATCAGATGATGAGCTGAAAGGCTTTTTGTCCACCTGTGCTCCGGAAGATTCTATTCTGCAAGCGTTCACACCAACGTTGGGTCGGATGCTCAATCATAATGTCCGTGCAATAAAACGGTTTATCAATGAGTTGAGTATCTCTCAAGGGCTACTCCTCAACACCCCTCCACTCTTAGATATTCCTCTGAATATCCTCATTCGCTGGCGCATTGTGCAATATGCCTATCCTCGATGGGCAGAGCTCATTAAAGTAAGCCCTCAGCATATTCTAGCCATGAATGAAACCGTCAATGCCTTGGAAGAGAGTGGGCTACAGTCGTCCAATTGGAATATCAGTGATAAGAAAGTTAAGGATGTTCCTATTCCAGCCTCGTTACGTGAATTCGTTGCCAAACGCGAGCTTGTGGATTTACTGGAAGGCTTTCCGGTACAAGTCCCTGTGCTTGAGCGTATTGTGCGGTTATCTATGACGGCGACCAATGTATCAGAGGACATCCAGGCTCAAAGGGCACAGGACTTCGATCGTGAAATGGCGACAGTGCCACAGGGTTTATTTTGTTATGGTGACAATAAGGTGTCAATAACGATTGCCTATGATTACTTGGTGGGTATCTACCCCGTGACAAATGAACAGTATCGACAGTTTATGGAAAGCCGAGGATATCACGAGAAAGAGCTCTGGTTGGAAGAAGGCTGGGCCTGGAAGGAACAGGCGAATATCTTCCAGCCCCGATATTGGGACGATGCCCAATGGAATAAAGAGGGTCATCCCGTCGTGGGGGTGAGCTGGTATGAGGCCGATGCCTATGCTCGTTGGGTGGGCAAGCGGCTTCCAATGGAAGAAGAATGGGAAAAGGCTGCTTGCGGAGTCGATGGTAGGGACTATCCATGGGGCGGGCAGTTTGATGGGGAAAAATGTAATAGCCTGGAATCGGGTATTGGTGGCACGACGCCCGTGATGAAACATGTAAATGGGCTGGGTCCGTATGGCTGTTATGATATGGCTGGGAATGTTTTGGAGTGGACCCAGAGCTGGCACGAGAAAGATCCAGCACTCAAGGTGCTTCGTGGCGGTTCCTGGGTCAATGATACGTGGGAATTGCGTTCGGCAAACCAGTATGTCTACCTGCCAACAGTGCGGTTCAACGATGTCGGCTTTCGGTGTGTACAGGACATCAGAAGACCATAGCTCATGCTGAATAAAAGTCTGTGGGTTTGAATAACATGCTGCTCCTCTAGGGAAATTACCCGCCGGTTCTGTTGAACTTTCTTCGTTTCAGGCTACCGAGCAATGCCGTGGGTGTGCTTTGACAGGAATTCATGAATCTTACAGTTCTCTTGCACGGTTAGAAGCCATCGGAGAACGCCTGGAGGGTGCAGTCCACGACGTTTTTTTCTACTCCTAGTCTTGGTTTAGAAAAACAACGCTGAAGCCAATACGATCACAACTTCATTGTCTCACTATTAGATGTCGCTATTGGTCCATATTGAAGCGACAGTGTCAAGAGACCAAGTCGAGAGCTATCTTGTTCGTCATGCCTCTTTCGCTGCCTTGGCTATTCAATCGGGTCGTGAATGGATCGCATCTGACTCCTTGATGTCTTTTCTTGCAAAGTAGAAAAAACCTACGCAATGCTTGACAAAAAAACACAGAAACGT
The DNA here is from genome assembly GCA_011088105.1 of Nitrospirota bacterium. Classification (GTDB taxonomy): domain Bacteria; phylum Nitrospirota; class Nitrospiria; order Nitrospirales; family UBA8639; genus JAALKI01. The sequence goes on from JAALKI010000005.1 coordinate 5,478, forward strand.
ATACTTCGATGAAAGTGGGTGTAAATCCCATGATATGGGAGGATTTGACATTAAAGAGAAAGAAGCTCATACTCCTGTGCTCACGAAGGAGATTGTAGAGTGGTTACGTCCTGTTTCTACTGGTTGTTACGTGGATTGCACCCTTGGACCTGGCGGGCTTGCCAAGGTTATTTTAGAAAAAAGCAGACCAAGTGGAAAACTTGTTGCGATTGATCAAGACCGTAATGCGTTGGTTTTAGCCAAGGATACATTAGAGCCATATCTTGAAAGAACAAAGCTTCTATGTGGAAATTTCAATGATATCAAATCATTGGTGGGTGGATGTGGAGTATATGAATGTCATGGTATTGTTTTCGATCTTGGCATTTCTTCTGCCCAATTGGCTGACCCTATTCGAGGGTTTAGCTTTTTAGAGGAAGGTCCTTTAGATATGCGGATGGCCCAAACCGACGGGCTCACTGCGGCGGATCTTTTGAATACTCTCTCTGAAATCGATCTGCGTTCTTTGATTTTTCAGTATGGGGAAGAACGATATGCTCGTCGAATTGCTTCATTGGTGGTTCGTACTCGACACGTCTCTCCACTTCACACTACCCAACAATTAGTTGATCTTATTCGCCAGGCTGTTCCTGCTGCTTACCGGCATGGTCGTCTTCATTGTGCAACGAGAACGTTTCAGGCTTTGCGTATTGCGGTGAACCAAGAACTCCATGTTCTGGAGGGAGCACTTCGTGATGCGGCAACCTTGCTTGTTCCCGGTGGTCGGTTGTGTGTCATTTCGTTTCATTCCCTTGAAGATCGGATTGTGAAGCATACCTTTCGAAGTCTTGCTCAAGGGGCCTCTTCCCTTTTAACCCTGTTAACGAAAAAGCCGCTAATGGCATCGATGGAAGAGAGACACGTCAATCCACGGGCTCGAAGCGCGAAGCTGCGAGTGGCTGAGCGGAGAGAGTTAGTCCAGGAGGCATAAATGAGAAAGATCATGTGGTTTGGGATGACGGTAGTTCTTGGGAGCGTTCTCTTATTGTACGTGTGGGGAAAGATGGAAATCGTGAATGTGGGCTACTCTCTGGAACAATTGAGTAAGCACAAGGCGACGCTGAAACAAGAACATGATCGGTTGCGCCTTAGGTTATCTCAACTCATGTCACCTGAACGGATTGCCAAAGAGGCGACAGTGGTTTTAGGCATGCGGGCGCCTCGCCTTGGGCAAATTCAAGTCATGACCGTGGCAGGGTATCAGCCAGAAATCTCATCGGATGGCCTAGATCCTATTGCCAAGACGAAGATTGTGCAAGTGGTGCAAACTTTCAAGGTTCGTCCATGAAATTGAGCGAAGTCACTGCTGAAAGCGAGGTTCCCACGGCCTACCGTTGGCGGACGGTCGCCGTGTGTCTTGCGTTGTTGTGTGGGTTTGGAGTCATGGTGTTTCGGTTTGGACATCTCCAGATCCTTCAAGCCGAAGAATTATCTCAACGAGCGAACCGACAATATCAACGAGTGATTGTTTTGGATTCAACCCGAGGAGGTATCTCCGATAGGAAGGGAAGGGCTTTGGCTCTGAATATTGATGTCCCTTCGATTATTGCTGAACCATTATTAGTCACAGCGCCTTCTCAGGCGGCTCAAAAGCTGGCTCCTGTATTGGATATGCAAGCGAAAACTGTTGAGCGCTTGTTGCGGGCGAAGAAAGACTGGGTACGCATCAAACGTAAGGTATCACTTGCTCAGGGTCAGCAAATCCAAGCGATGGGTCTTCCTGGAATTGATATTGAAATGGAGCCGCAACGGTTTTATCCCAATGGCTCACTCTTAGCACATGTGTTAGGGGGTGTCGGAATCGATAGTCAAGGGTTGGAAGGGTTGGAATATGGATATGAGCGGTTTTTAAAGGGTCAACCACAACGGGTCGTTCGTCAGAAAGATGCTCGTGGTCACCCAATTTTTTCCGAAGGGCAGTTGCGAGAGTCTAGAATTTCTGGCCATACCATTACCCTGTCTATTGACCAGGTGATTCAGTTTATTGCCGAGCGGGCCATCGACCGAGCTGTGTCTGAGACACAAGCACGTGGAGGAACCATTCTCATTATGGATCCCGAGAGTGGAGGGATCTTGGGGTGGGCCCTCCGCCCAACTTTTGATCTGAACCTCCTAAGAGAAGCACCCGGAGGTGTTTGGCGGAACCGTGCCGTGACGGATCCCTATGAGCCAGGCTCTACGCTCAAAGCGATGTTAGCGGCCGCGGCCCTTGAGGAACATGTGATCGAGCTGGACACGTTGGTGTATGCCGGTGGTGGGGAAGTTCCATTGAATGGAACCATCATCCATGATCATACGAAAGCCGAGTGGATTACGTTTGCAGAAGCGCTCGTCCATTCGAGCAATGTGGTTGCTGTCAAAACAGCGTTGTCCTTGAGTGGAGAACGTTATTATGAGTATCTCCGAGAATTTGGGTTTGGTGAACGAACGGGTATTGATTTGCCTGGAGAATCAAGAGGGAAATTAAAGGTTCCTCAAGATTGGAGTTCCCGAACGCTTCCTTCCATTGCCATTGGTCAGGAAATTTCCGTCACCCCCCTGCAAATGGTCACCGCCATGTCGGCTATTGCGAATCATGGATGGTTGATGAAGCCATTTGTGGTTCAAACTATGCGTGATGCAGAGGGCCAGGTCGTTGACGAGCATACTCCTGAGCCTCGGCGGCGGGTGATTTCTGAAAAGACTGCATCCACATTGGGGTCACTGTTGGCTCGTGTCGTCAATGAAGGCACAGGGCGGCGAGCTGCCATTCCTGGATATCAAGTTGCAGGAAAAACGGGGACAGCTCAGAAGTTCGATGTTGAGGCCGGTCAGTATTCTTCATCACGGTTCATCGCGTCGTTTTTGGGATATGTCCCGGTTGAGCAGCCTCGTTTGACCATTTTGGTGATGATCGATGAACCCAAAGGTCCTGCATGGGGTGGAGTGGTTGCTGCACCGGCCTTTCAAGAGGCAGCAGAGCAGATTCTTCGCTATCTCGAGGTAGTGCCGGATACTGTAGAGCCGATGAGGCTGGCTTTGGCCAGCCCATTTGATTCGGTTCAATGAGGTCCTCTGTTGATGACACTTGTTGAATTACTACAACCGCTTTCGGTACTGGAGCACGTTGGTGATCTTACCGGAGAAGTGTTTGCCATTACGGATGATTCGCGCCAAGTGCAGCCAGGAAGTTGTTTTGTCGCCGTTCAAGGAGAACATGTTGACGGCCACGATTTTGTCCAACTTGCGGTTCGTCAAGGCGCTGTTGGTGTAGTGGTTGAGCGACCCCTTGTTTCCACTATTCCATCTTCTTCCGCATGTTTGGTGAGGGTTCCCCACAGTCGGCGTGCGTTGGGCTTGCTGGCCAGTCGCATGGTCGGGGCCCCTTCCCAACAGCTTGGTATGATTGGGGTAACGGGTACGAATGGAAAAACGACCGTCACACATCTCAGTCGAGCACTTTTGGAAAAAGGGGGTCAGAAAACTGGACTCATTGGAACTGTGGGCTATTGCATTGATTCGGAATGGACTGCAGCGACTCATACGACGCCTGGCGCAGTTGTGCTTCAGGGGTTGCTAGCCAGAATGGTTGAGGCTCATTTAGATGCGGCTGTTCTGGAAGTATCTTCTCATGCGCTGGCTTTAGAGCGATTAGCAGGATGTGAGTTTGATACGGTGGTGTTTACAAATTTGACTCAAGATCACCTAGACTTCCATGGATCCATGGAAACATATTTTGCATCAAAAAGCCGACTGTTTACCGATTATGTTGGTCACCAGAACACAACGAGACCGAAGCGAGCGATTATCAATGTGGATGACGACTGGGGTCGCCAACTTGTTTCGTGCTGCTCCATTCCTGTTTGGACATATGGCATCACCTCTGCTGCTGATATCCGTGCGTGTGATGTGCGTCTCTCACTTGATACGACACACTGTACCGTCGAAACACCGATGGGGCGGATGCTCATGCAGAGTCCATTGGTTGGGCAACATAACGTGTCTAATATCTTGGCCTCTATTGGGGTTGGCTTGCAGGCTGGCATCCCACTTCCCGTTCTTCAAGCAGCCTTGCAAACAATTGGCAAGGTGCCGGGTCGATTCGAACGTATTATGGAAGGCCAACCGTTTACGGTAATTGTCGATTACGCGCATACCGATGATGCATTAGATCGCTTGCTCGCTGCTGCCCAAACGTTAACAACAGGAAGAATTGTGACGGTTTTTGGGTGTGGAGGTGATCGTGATCGTGGAAAACGTCCCAAAATGGGTCGAGTTGCTGCGGAGCGGAGTGATTGTCTTTTCCTTACATCGGATAATCCACGAAGCGAAGATCCTTTAGAAATTTTACGGGATATTGAACAAGGTGTGTTGAGTCTCGCATCTCACGAACGGGCTCACTATCAGATCATCTCCGATCGACGTAAAGCCATTCATGCCGCCATGAAAGAGGCGAAAAGCGGTGACATGGTTCTCATTGCTGGAAAAGGCCATGAGGATTATCAATGGCTTGGTGATCAACGGATACATTTTGATGATCGGGTCGTTGCTCGTGAAGCTCTTCAGTCTCTGACGCGTTCGGGGTAGGAGAAAAATGCTATGCCCTTATTTACGACTGATGAATTACTGACTGTGACCGGCGGAGTTCTCTGGTCGGATTTCTCAAAACGTCAGGTCCGTCGCCTCTCTACTGACTCTCGAATACTCAAACCCGGTGATCTGTTTATTGCGCTCATGGGGGATAGTTTTGATGGACACCAATTTGTGACACACGCGATTGGGCAGGGTGCGCGCGGAGCCATCGTCCAGCGCTCAGTATGCAAGAATCCAAGATCCATTCTGAGGGCTACTCGCAAAAGACACAAGGACTTTTTGCTTATTGGTGTTGATGATACGTTGCGGGCCTATCAGGATCTTGCAGGACATCATCGTAGGAAATTTGCTTTGCCCGTTGTGGCGGTGACTGGCAGCAACGGTAAAACGACGACGAAAGACATGATTGCGAATGTCTTGCGACAGCACGGGTATGTTCTCAAGACCCAAGGGAACTTGAACAACAGTATTGGGCTTCCTCATACCTTACTTCGTCTGACAGCCCGGCATGACATGGCCGTAATCGAATTGGGTGTTGACCAAGAAGGGCAGACAACACGCCTGTGTGAAATTGCACGCCCTACACATGGCGTGATTACCAACATTGGCCCGGATCATTTGGAAGGGTTTGGAAGCCTTGATGGCTCGGCGCGGGCGAAGGCGGAATTATTGTCGTGTCTTCCGAATGATGGGGTCATCGTACTCAATGGCGATGATCAATATTTCAATGCATTCCAACAGCAAACTCGATGTCCCTTGGTATCGTTTGGTTTTTCCTCCCAAGCAGCAGTGTGGGCAGATCGGATGATCTCAGAACGTATGCGCACGACATTCCGGGTTCATCTCCCTCAGCGCGTTCGTTCTTCTCCAATGAGCGTCGAGGCGCAAGGCGTACATAATGTGGCGAATGCGTTGGCCGCGATTGCCATGGGCTATAGTTTCGGGATGTCCCCAGCGAAAATTGCTACTGGCTTAGGGAAGTTTCGACCCGCTGCCATGCGGTCTCACATTCTGCGTGTACAAGGCATGACGGTAATTCAAGATTGTTATAACGCCAATCCGGCTTCCATGAAAGCGGCGATTGATTTGCTTATGGAACGGGCAGGGCACAAGCGGGCAATTGCTGTTCTTGGTGACATGCTGGAATTGGGAAAGTCCGCGCGTCGATTCCATGTTGAAATAGGAAAGTATCTTGCTCAGCATGGTGTGGCTCACCTGATTGCTTGTGGTGATTGGGGAAAAGATCTGGCTGCTGGTGCTCGGACAGCTGGCTTGCCGGCTTCCTCTATTCATGTGGTCAACACGGCCATGATGGCATCCCCGATCTTGCGCGGGTTAGCGCAATGTGGCGATGTGATCTTGGTGAAGGCTTCTCGGGGTATGCAGTTAGAGAGGGTCGTATCTGGAATTTCTGAATGGGGAACCGTGACAACATATTAACGTCAACGAAAGCGACTCATGTTTTATCTTTGGCTCTATCCACTTCATACAGAATTTTCGATCTTGAATGTTTTTAGGTATCTGAGTTTTCGCATTATCTATGCGGCGATTACGGCATTTATCATTGCCTTCGTGTTAGCGCCACCCATGATCAAAAAACTTCAAGAATTGGGCTTGGGACAACGTATTCGGGAAGAAGGTCCTTCTCATCATCAGATCAAGGGGGGGACGCCGACGATGGGAGGGCTCTTGATCATTTTTTCCGTCCTCTTGTCCACTCTGTTCTGGGCTGATATTTCGAATCTCTATGTGTGGTTGGTGATGTTAGCGCTTATCGGGTTTGGGCTCGTGGGATTTGCCGATGATTATATTAAGATTTTGAAAGGCCAATCCGAAGGGTTGACCGTTTTGCAAAAGCTTATGGCGCAAATCTTTGTGGCACTCGGCATTGGCTTATTCTTTTATGCTTCACCCGGGTATTCCACACAATTGAGCGTGCCATTTTTAAAATCGTTCACGCCTGATTTGGGGATGTTGTATATCCCTTTTGCTGTGTTGGTCATTGTGGGGTGTTCCAATGCGGTGAATTTGACAGATGGTCTGGACGGGTTGGCGATTGGTCCAGTGATTGTCGCGTCGGTGGCATATGCCATTGTGGGATATGCCGTTGGCCATAAGATTATTTCCGAATATCTCTTAATTCCCTACATTGAGGGTGCTGGGGAAATCTCTGTACTCATGGCGGCGGTTTTTGGGGCGAGTCTGGGATTTCTCTGGTTCAATACCTATCCTGCGTCCGTCTTCATGGGCGATGTCGGCTCTCTGCCTCTTGGCGCGGCGTTGGGAACTGTGGCGGTGATCAGCAAACATGAATTGTTGTTGATGTTGGTTGGTGGTGTATTCGTAATGGAAGCGGTCTCAGTGATTTTTCAGGTTCTCTCTTTTAAATCTCGCGGAAAACGCATATTTCTCATGGCTCCCCTCCATCACCATTTTGAAATGAAGGGATGGGAAGAACCCAAGGTCGTGGTGCGTCTGTGGATTGTGGCTATCCTGTTGAGCTTATTGAGCTTAAGCACCTTAAAGCTTCGATAGGAAGAGAAAGAGGCTGGTTTCTAATATGTCAAGACGATTTTCCTTGTGTCCTTTTGGCAAAGGAAGCATCTTCATGCTGTATCGGTGAGCCAAACGGTTATGACCAAAATGCTGAAACGCCATATGAGCCATGCCTGCCGAGATGCCAATCACTACCTTCCTAGGTTGAAAGGCAAAGCGGTGACTGTCGTGGGGCTAGGCCGAAGTGGGGCTTCCGCTGTTCGTCTGCTGCAAGCTGGTGGGGCCCGAGTGACCATTGCAGATCATCGTCAGGAGTCTGAACTTGCTGAGACATTGGCTCAACTTGATGCCCAAAATCTTCATGTTTGTGTTGGATCAGAATTTGAAACAGCTTTTAGCGCTCCCGATTTGGTGGTTGTCAGTCCTGGTGTTCCCAGTGATCTCGATTGTCTTGACGCTGTACGAACTCGTGGTATTTCCGTGGTGAGTGAGATTGAATGTGCATCATGGTTCTTCTCGCAGCCAATTGTGGCTGTGACGGGGACGAATGGAAAAAGTACGACGGTCTCATTAATCGCACGTATGTTGGAAGAGAATGGTCACCGTATTTTTGTTGGTGGAAACCTTGGTGTTCCTTTGTCAGATGCGGCATGGACTATCTTTCAGCACTGTGAGCAGGAAATAGATTCCGCTTCATCTTTCGACTGGATTGTTGCCGAAGTTTCGAGCTTTCAGCTGGAGACTATTGAGCGTTTTCATCCAACAATTGCCGTTCTTCTCAATTTCTCACCTGACCATCTGGATCGACATTCTTCATTGGATGCTTATCAATCAGCAAAGTCTCGAATTTTTGAGAATCAGTCTGTCGACGACTATGCGGTGGTGAATGCGGATGATCCTTTTATCAAGATTTGGAAGAAGAGCATCCATGCCCATGTATTGGAATTTAGCGTTGTGAATGAAGTTGATGCTGGTGCCTCTGTCAAGGATGGCAGAATTATCGCTCGATTACCGGGAGGTGGAACGGTCGACATTCTTTCTTGTCAAGACATTGGTCTTCGTGGTTCACACAATCTGGCTAATATATTGGCTGCCATTACGGTGTGTCTCGTTTGTGGAGCATCTGTCGAGGCGATTCGCTCAGCGGTTCGTGCTTTTTCGGGAATTGACCATGCCTTGGAACCGGTTCGCGAGCATCGCGGAGTGTTATTCATTAATGACTCAAAAGGAACCAATATTGATGCCACGATCAAAGCGGTTGAAAGTTTTGATCAACCTCTTGTGATAATTCTTGGTGGGATACATAAAGGCGGCGACTTTACCCGCTTGCGCACATCTTTTCAGGATCGAGTCAAGCACGCCATTATTCTCGGAGATGCTGCGTCTCTTATTGTGCAAGCGTTACAAGGGGTCGTCCGTCTCTCTCAGGTCACCAATTTATCGGAAGCCGTGAGCAAGGCTGTGCAAGTTTCAGCCCCTGGTGATGTTGTCCTTCTGTCGCCAGCCTGTGCCAGCTTTGATTCATTTCGAGATTATCAAGACCGTGGTCAACAATTTCGAGACTTAGTAAACAGGCTGCCATCGACAGAGCCACAGTGAGATGACTCTCATGCGTGAGCGTATGACAGACACATTGCGATTGCCTTTGGATTGGGTGCCTTTACGGCAACAAGCTCAGGAATATCTGCCTCCAGATCGACTGCTACTCACCATGACCTATGTGTTGGCTCTTGTGGGGCTTGTGATGGTCCTGAGTGCAAGCGGTGTGATGGCTGAGGAAAAGCATGGAGATCCAACGCATTTTCTAAAACGCCAAGCCGTGTGGTTGATGCTTGGGTTACTCGTCCTTCATATCGTTTCCCGGATTGATTATCACTTATGGCAAGATGTGTCTCCGCTGCTGATTGGCCTTGTGCTTTTCTTGTTGGTCCTTGTGCCATTTATTGGGCTCAAGGGAAATGGGGCACAGCGGTGGTTGCAAATAGGGGTATTTTCTCTACAGCCCGCTGAAATAGCCAAAATCGGGGTGGTGTGTTATTTGGCTTCCTATCTGGCTCGAAAAGAGTCACGAATTGCTCTTTTTCTGTCTGGTTTTTGTCCACCTCTTTTTGTTGTCGGTCTGTTGGCTGGCTTGGTGTTGATTCAACCAGATATGGGAACGGCGGTGGTGTTGTTTCTCTTACTGTTTGCGCTTTTGTTTCTTAGCGGCGCCAAAATTGGACATCTACTCGCAGTGGCCATGCTAGTTATTCCGATCGGCGTTGCCTTGATTTTCAGTGCTGAGTATCGACTGAAACGCTTATTGAGTTTTTTAGACCCATGGCAAGACTATGCCACAACGGGGTTTCAGTTGTGCCAATCTTTTATGGCCTTAGGCAGTGGTGGAATATTTGGCGTAGGATTGGGGGAAAGTAAACAAAAGCTCTTTTTTCTGCCGGAGGCTCATACAGACTTTGTGTTGGCTGTGATCGGTGAAGAGCTTGGTCTTTTGGGGACCGCCGCTATGATGGGGTTGTTTGCCATGTTTGTCTTGAGAGGTTTTCACATTGCTGGACGAGCGCCTGATGTATTTGGACGACACCTGGCCTGTGGGGTGACGTTGTTGATTGGCATTCAAGCCTTGATCAATGCAGGCGTTGTCGCAGGGCTGCTTCCGACCAAAGGATTGACACTTCCGTTGGTCAGTTATGGAGGGTCGTCTCTGGTGATGACTTTGTTATCGATTGGCATGTTGTTGAATGTCTCTCGCCAACGAGCCCCAACGACATCATGATGGTGGAGATGTATGGATTGCAGTAGGGGGGACTATCTGGCTCTTGAGGCAAATAATGAGTGAGTGGAGAGGATGAATGTGGTCATTGCAGCAGGAGGCACCGGCGGGCATGTCTATCCAGCTGTGGCGTTGGCAGAGGAGTTTTGCCGACGAGATCCTATGACGGTTATGACATTGGTTCGAACAGGAAAGGAGTTAGAAGACACCATGCTGCGAGAGACGGCATTTCGTCTAGAGACGCTTTCCGTGCAAGGGGTCGTTGGTCGTGGGCGGTGGGCTTCATTGTGTGCCTTACTCTTAGTCCCCAGGGCCATTATTCAGGCCATGCATCTTCTTCGATCCCTTTGTGCTGATCTGGTGATCGGGACAGGAGGGTATATCAGTCCTCCTGTTGTGATTGCGGCATGGTTGTTGGGCATTCACCGTGTCCTCCTTGAACCTAATGCGGTTCCTGGTGTGGCGAATCGGATGTTGGGGCCTTTTGCTCATCGGACGTTTTTGTCTTTTAATGCAGCGGAACCGTACTTCAATCGATCAAAAACACGAGTCGTGGGCACACCTCTTCGAAAAGAATTTGTGACAGGTCCCCCCGAACCGGCCTCAGGAGACATCCGAACGATCTTAATTATTGGTGGAAGCCAGGGGGCTAGAGCAATAAATACTGCCGTGATTGACGCATTAGCTGTTTCACGAACACTTTGCGACCATGTGATGCTGATTCATCAGACAGGTGACGAGGACTATGAACGGGTTCATGCTGCCTATGCTGCTGCAGGAGTCCAAGCAACGGTTTCACGTTTTCTTGTGGATATGTCTGAGGTTTTGCACTCTGCAGATCTGGTGATTTCCCGTTGTGGCGCATTGACGCTTGCAGAATTGGCGGCCTGTGGAAAGCCAGCCATTTTGATTCCTTTTCCTTTCGCCGCGCATCGCCATCAGGAAAAAAATGCCAGAGTAGTTGAGGCTGCAGGTGCAGCGATTGTGTTGACTCAGGATGAGCTCAGCGGACCACGGCTCGTGCAGGAAATTGAGATCCTCATGACTCACCCCGATCATGTTAAACAGATGGCGGCTCAGAGCGCGGCGTTGCGGAGAACGAACTCGGCAGAGGCCATGGTGCAAGAATGTTGTCGTTTAGTTAACGGAAAATGAAAACATAAAACATCAGCAGAGATTGATGTCACTTATGTTTAGGAAAATCCAACATATTCATCTGGTGGGTATTGGCGGAAGTGGCATGAGTGGCATTGCGGAAGTTCTGCTCACGCTTGGCTATAAAGTCACGGGTTCTGATCTTGCGCATTCAGACATTACCCATCGTCTGGCTGCGCTGGGAGGACAGATTTTTATTGGTCATCGAGAAGAGCATATTGCAGGAGCGCAAGTCGTTGTGATCTCTTCGGCTGTCCAACCGACAAATCCCGAAGTCATGGCCGCGCGGCAACGCGTCATTCCAGTCATTCCACGGGCTGAGATGCTTGCTGAGTTGATGCGATTAAAGTTTGGCGTGGCTATTGCGGGCGCACATGGGAAAACCACGACCACGTCCATGGTCGCATCGGTGTTGGCTCAAGCTGGAATGGATCCCACATTTGTGGTTGGTGGCAAGATCAATGCGCTTGGCACACATGCTCGATTGGGGCGAAGTGATTTGCTCATTGCAGAGGCGGATGAAAGTGATGGCTCTTTTCTTCGACTTTCTCCGTCTATGGTGGTCGTGACCAATATTGATCATGAACATCTTGATCATTATGGATCAATGGATTGTCTTCAAGATGCGTTTCTGGAATTTATTAATAAGGTGCCATTTTATGGTATCGCTATTCTTTGTGCGGATGATGAATATCTCCGTGCCTTATTGCCCAAAGTCGTCAAACGGTATGTCACCTATGGTTTGGTGAATCAGTATCAGACCTCCTCGTTGGACCTGTCGGCTTCGAATATAGCCATTGCAGGAACCGTTACCGAATTCCAGGTGCAATTCCAGAGGAAATCACTCGGGACCTTTCGGTTAGGTATTCCGGGCGCTCACAATGTGTCCAATGCACTGGCCACGATTGCAGTGGCTCTGGAACTGGATGTCCCGATTGATCTCATTCGGAATGGGTTAGCAGCCTTTCAAGGTGTTGAACGTCGATTCCATCTTCGTGGAGAGAAACAGGGCATTATGGTGCTTGATGATTACGGACATCACCCCACGGAAATTCATGTGACGCTTAAGGCTCTTAAAGCCGGATGGACACGACGGGTGATTGTCTGTTTTCAACCACATCGCTATACCAGAACACGGGATCTGCTTGACAAGTTTATTCATGTGTTTGATCAGGCAGACAAAGTGTTTATCACCGAAGTTTATGCCGCAGGCGAAACACCGATTCCGGGTATCTCAGGCAGTATGTTGGCCAAAACCATTCAAGCGTCGGGTCATCCATCTGTCACGTATGTTGCTGATAAAGCTCATGTCGTTGAACAGGTGCTTCCTCAATTACAACCTGATGATATGGTCATCACGTTGGGGGCGGGGGACATTTGGAAGGTCGGTGTGGAGTTGTTGGAGCGATTGTGATGAGTGAGCCCGATTGTCTTGTCACAGATGAGGCCGAACGTATGGTACGCACAAAAACCCTACAATCCTGTCGACTGTCGGTGCGTGTTGCCGTCTCGGGTCTTCGAGGGGAGGTCACGTTTCATGCGTCTCTTCGAGAATTCACGTCTCTTCGAATTGGTGGCCCAGCTGAGGCACTCGTTATTCCGGAAGATGTTGAAGATCTTGGAAAGTTGGTCAGACAGGCGTATGCAGCGCAGGTCCCTCTCTTTGTCTTGGGAGGCACAAACTTACTGGTTCGGGATGGCGGTCTGTTGGGTATCGTGGTGTCTCTTTCGAAATTTAGCATGATTCAAGATGAGAGTCGGCATGTTGTCTACGCCGAAGGCGGGGTCAGGATGCCGGTGCTTGTGCGTCATGCCATTAGCCGTTCCTTATCGGGACTGGAATGGGCGGCAGGCATTCCCGGGACAGTTGGTGGGTCCGTAGTCATGAATGCTGGGACACGACTTGGAGAGATGAAGGATAGTCTTCAGGCTATCCGATTGGTTGATCTTCAAGGGCAGGAACGTGTGCATACGGCTTCATCGATTGCCTTTTCCTACCGGCATGCAGACATTCCGAAAGGCGTCGTTGTGGGGGCTTGGCTTAATCTAGTCGCTGCGCCTCGAACACAGATCGAACGTACCACCAAAGACTATCTACGATATCGCAAAAATACTCAGCCCTTAACTCGGCCTAATGCTGGATCCGTGTTTAAAAACCCTGGACCTCAAACAGCTGGGCAACTGATTGAGGAAGCTGGATTGAAAGGCACACGAATTGGTGACGCACAGATATCGGAAAAGCATGCCAATTTTATTGTCAATCTTGGGCAAGCACGGGCGACGGATGTCCAGTTGCTGATTCAGACCATTCAGCAAACGGTCTTCCAACAAACCGGCGTGAGTTTAGATCCGGAGATCACGATTGTTGGTGAATCCTAATGTTGTGATCCTTTGCATGGTTTTTTCTGAAAGGAAAGAGCTATGCGATGGGATGTAGAGAAGAATCGATAACCCATGGCATTAAACACATTCCGAGTTGGGGTACTGATGGGAGGCCGTTCAGCAGAGCGGGCCATTTCGCTTAAGAGTGGGGAAGCGATTTATCGAGCGTTACGGCGACTGGGGTATTCGGTTGCGCGAATTGATGTTGATGAGACACTTCCTTGGAAATTGCGATCGAACCGAGTGGACGTGGCGTTTCTTGCTCTTCATGGCCCAGGTGGGGAAGATGGCACGGTGCAAGGTCTCCTTGAAGTCTTACGCATTCCTTATACTGGTTCGGGTGTGCGGGCGAGTGCTGTGGCGATGGACAAGCCAATGACGAAGGATCTCCTTGCTACGCAGGGTATTCCTATCCCCAGAGGCATCGTCCTCGAGAAGCCTGCTCGTCATTTTTCTCTTCCGACATGGCTGACATGGCCACTGGTTGTGAAACCGGCGGCTCAAGGTTCAACTGTTGGCGTGACGATTGTTCGGTCTTCTTCTGAGTGGAATCAAGCGCTTCACAAAGCCTTTCAACAAGATCATCATGTGGTGGTTGAAACCTATATTGCTGGTCGGGAAATGGCCGTTGGTGTGTTGGATGACAAGGTGTTCCCATCCGTTGAGATCCTTGCTCCAGAAGGGTTTTATGATTATGCCGCGAAGTACGAGAAAAGCGGAACTTGCTATGTCTGTCCTGCATTGCTCACACAGAAACAAGAAGCACGATTGCGAGATTTCTCTACCCGTGCGTATGCCCTATTGGGGTGTGCTGGCGCAGCGCGAGTGGACTTTCGCCTCAATCGCCAAGGACGGCCTTTTGTGCTGGAAGTGAACACAATCCCTGGTATGACAGAACGAAGCCTCTTGCCGATGGCCGCTGCACAAGCAGGTTTGGATTACGAAGCATTGACGGAACAGATGCTGTGTTCTGCCCTGAATCAGGCTGGATGGTCATCACGTATGTTTTCCAAGCAGAAAGGGGCGAAAGGCAAGACATGATCGCCAAAACAAACCATCGAGTGGATGCTCAATGGCAATGGATGTCCGGCATCAGAACTGGAGATAAGAAGACGTTTCGTCGTCGGTCATCTAGTTCTAGGTGCTTTCTGTTGTCGGGGGTCTTTGCTGTGGTGTTTGGTGTTGCTTTTGTCGGGGTGTATTACCATATGCAACCGGCTCTGGCTTCCTGGTTGATTGTGAAAAATATTGTCGTATCAGGGTTGCGCGCGATTGAACGGGAAGAAGTGGTGCATGGTCTGGATCTTGGTCCGGAGGCCTCATTACTGTCTCTCAATTTTACAGAATTAGAAGATCGTCTTGAGAACCATCCTTGGGTGGCTTCTGTCGTTGTGGGCAGAGCGTTGCCTGATACGTTGACCGTGGTAATTGTTGAGCGTCGTCCTGCGGCACGAGTCGCAGGCAATTTCGATGAGTTGATCCTTGATGAAGAGGGGTTTGTTCTGCCTAACAGGGAGCATGCGGTGATTGGTTTATTGCCGGCATTACAAGGACTCGATCCGCAAAGGTTGGTTCATGGGGATCCGGTTGTGCGTCAGCATGCTCAGCAGGGCATCAAAATAGCAAAGGTTCTTTCAAGTCGGTTTGGTGGTGTTCCTCGAGTCCATCTTCGTGATTCTTCACGAATTATTGTGGATGTGAGGAATCTCCGCTTTCGTTTTGGACATATGTTTGAAGAGCAATGGGAACGCTTTCTACTGCTTGATGCTTCTCTAGAACAGAGGTTTGAGACAGCATCACGGGAAATTGATCTTCGTTTTCCTGGGAAAGTGATTGTTCGAGAGAGGGGGTGAGAACCGAGTATGCCAAAAAAAGAACACATTGTCGTTGGCTTGGATATTGGTACTACAAAGATCGGTGTCATCGTTGCTGAAATCAAGGATGGAAATGAGGTGCATATCATTGGTGTGGGCTCCAGTCCATCTCGAGGGCTACGGAAAGGCGTGGTCGTCAATATTGAAAGTACCGTGGAATCGATCAAAAAAGCCGTGGAGGAAGCGGAATTGATGGCTGCGGTGCAGATTAATTCCGTATACATTGGCATTGCCGGAAGTCATATTGCGAGCCAAAGCGCGCATGGCGTCGTTGCCCTTAAGCGACAAGAGGTGTCGAAAGCCGATGTCGATCGGGCGGTTGCTTCTGCGAGAGCCTCGGCGGTTGTGGCGCAGGACCGTCGTATCCTTCATGTCCTGCCACGAGAATTTCGGGTCGATGACCAAGAAGGGATCAGAAAGCCTGTCGGGATTTTCGGTTCACGCTTGGAGGTCGATGTGCACATTGTGACCGGCGCCTTATCATCTGCACAGAACTTGGTCAAATGTGTGAGACAAGCTGGATTACAAGTAGTGGAAATTGTTCTCCAACCCTTAGCATCCAGTGAGGCCATTCTGACAGAGGAAGAGAAGGAGCTTGGTGTCGCCATGGTGGATTTAGGAGGAGGCACATCAGATCTCGCGATCTTCACTGAAGGAAGCATTAGCCACACGGCTGTTCTGCCTGTCGGAGGTCAGCATTTGACCTCTGATTTACAAATTGGTCTTCGTACGTCACATGCCGATGCAGAGAAAATTAAAATTCAGCATGGGGTATCGTTAGCCGAAATGGTTCAAGGTAATGGGACGGTGGAAGTGCCAAGTGTTGGGGGACGGCCTCCTCGTATGTTGTCCAAAAGTATGGTGGCAGAAATCATTGAAGCTCGCGTGGAAGAAATTTTTGATTTGGTGCGTTGTGAGATCAGACGATCTGGGTATGAGGGTCGTCTTGCAGCTGGTGCTGTGATTACCGGAGGCACATCATTGTTGGAAGGCATGCCAGATTTAGCGGAGCGGGTCTTGGATCTCCCTGTTCGTCGAGGTCGTCCTGTTGGTGTTGGTGGTTTGCGCGATCTCGTGAACAACCCAATGTTTGCAACGGGTGTGGGGCTTATCCTTCATGCAAGCGGGATCAATCAACGGATTGACCAAGCATATGCCAGTGTCGGAGAGGCCGGGAGTCCGAGGATGTGGGGATTCCTGAGTCGTGTGAGAACGTGGTTGCTTGATTATTTTTAACCATCCCTGTGCGTCACTGACTTTTCTAGTCGATGATGGTTGGGTCAGTGGCATAGGTGGAAGGAGGGTCAGATGTATTCTATTCAAGACGATGAATTTTCCCCTGTTCGTATTAAAGTCATTGGCGTTGGCGGGGCTGGGTGTAACGCGATCGATACGATGATCGCAGCTGGCCTTGAGCGTGTCGAGTTCATTGTGGCGAATACAGATCTTCAAGCATTAGGGAAATCACAGGCTCCCTATAAAATTCAATTAGGTCCAGAGCGAACCCGTGGCCTGGGAGCTGGAGCCAAACCGGAAGTCGGCACAGAGGCGGCGGTCGAAAGCGAAAACCTGATTCGAGAAGCACTCAGTGGCGCAGAGATGGTGTTTGTGACAGCAGGTATGGGCGGTGGCACGGGAACAGGTGGTGCGCCTATTGCAGCGCGCATTGCGAGAGAATTGGGTATTCTAACCGTGGGTGTGGTTACAAAACCATTTCAGTATGAAGGACAGCGACGGACGGTGTATGCCAATGATGGCGTGATGGAGCTGAAAAAACATGTGGATTCTCTACTTGTGATTCCCAATCAAAAACTGCTGGAGTTGGTTGAGAAAAGTACGCCAGTGCTTGAAGCATTTAAGGTGGCGGATGATGTGTTGCGGCAGGCGATTCAAGGTATTGCCGATGTGATTACGCTGCCTGGACTTGTCAACGTGGATTTTGCCGATGTGCAAACTATTATGAGTTATCGTGGGCGAGCCGTTATGGGCATGGGAGTTGCTAAAGGGACCAATCGTGCTAGTGAAGCAGCCAAACAAGCAATCTCAAGCCCGTTGCTTGAGGAAGGCAGTATTGTTGGGGCCAAAGGCGTCTTATTAAATATCACTGGTGGAGCGAATCTCACACTCCATGAGATTGATGAAGCGTCAAGTATTGCGAAGGAAGCCGGTGCTCAAGACGTGAATATCATTGTGGGGCAAGTGGTGAACCCTGACATGGATGATGAAATAATTGTGACAGTGATTGCGACAGGGTTTGAGGATGACGTGCTGCCGTCTGCATCTACGGTCCCATCGCCGCTCAAGACGCTCAAACAGAATGGGCATCATTCAACGGTGAGTGTCACGCAGGCGCCGCAACCGGTGTTAGCATCGGTTCGGTCCATCCCAGTTGCTCCAGCCATGTCGCCCCCTGTTCGTGATCTTGATTGTCCAACCTTTATGCGAAAGATGGATTCCCCTGGTCATGTTGTGGAGCATGGGAATCTCTTGGTAGATGAAGATTGGGAGGTGCCAACATTTCTCCGCAAGCGAGGCCACTAAGACGTGAGTTCAATGAATGCTGGAAAACATCTACTGAATCCGGTTTTGACGCAGGCCGTTCGGAGTCTGACTCATTTTTTTGGAACTCGGCATGGTCCAGTGGTCGGTGATACTAGAGAGGATGTCGGAGTTGTTCGGGCTAAACATCCTGAATACCCTTTGGTCATTCAGGTCAAGCAAGTCCATGGCACGGATGCGTTAGTTCTCGATTCTCCTATGATGGTGAATCAAGAGTTGCCAGGAGGCTGGGATGCGCTGATCACCAATCAATCTGAAGTCTTGCTTGCCGTGAGGACGGCAGATTGTGTGCCAGTGCTGGTCTATGACAGCGGACGACATATTGTAGCTGCTATTCATGCTGGGTGGCGAGGCAGTGTCCAAGGCATTGTTCCCGCGACCCTTCATCGAATGCAGGAATGTTTCGATACTCAAATGGAAGATGTTCTCATGGCGATTGGGCCATCGGCAGGGTTCTGTTGCTATGAAGTTGATGAGCCTGTCATTCGGTCTCTTCGCGCATCGTATCAGGAATGGGCACAGGTTGTGGTTCCACGTGATACTGGAAAAGTCAGACTGAACTTGAGAGAATTAATCCGGTGTCAGGCCTTGGATGTTGGTGTTCCTGAACACGGTATTGGCCTGATGTCCTTTTGTACAATTTGTCAGCCTGATCTTTTTTATTCCTATCGCCGCGATGGAAGTGCAAACAAGACAATGGTCAGCGGAATTATGCTGACTCGTGTTACCTGCTAATGGTTAGACAAACCGCATGTCAAATGGAGGCGGGTTTGGTAGTGGAAGACGCAACACATGATGTTCGTATTCAAACGATTGCCGGCAATGTTCGACAGGTGTTGGAGACAATCCAACAGACGACACAACGTGTTGGGCGTGAGGCAGAGACGGTTCGGTTGGTGGCAGCCACCAAGCAAATGGCAGCGGAGTCTGTGCGGAGGGCTTACCAGGCTGGCATTCGGTTCTGTGGGGAGAATCGTTTGCAGGAAGCTCAGACCAAGATGGCGGACCTTGGAGATTGCCCTGAACTGGCATGGCATTTCATCGGGAGAGTCCAGCGGCGAAAAATTAAGTCATTGGTTGGACGTTTTGTGCTCATCCATTCAGTGGAGTCTGTTGAGCAAGCGGTTGAGATCGATGGTCGGGCCTGTGAGGCAGGCATCATTCAATCAGTTTTGTTGGAAGTCAACGTTGGTCAAGAAGCCAGTAAAGGTGGGTTTTCACCAGCCGATGTCCTTGCGGCTCTTCCCGTCTTAGATCCCATGCCTCATCTTCAGATACAAGGCCTGATGATGCTTCCACCGTGGACGCCTAACCCTGAAAACGCAAGACCATACTTCCGGCAGCTTCGTAAGTTGGCACAGGACATTAAACGTATGCGCCTGGAACATGTTCGAATGAATGAATTGTCAATGGGGATGACCCATGATTATCCTATTGCGATTGAAGAGGGTGCGACAATCGTTCGCGTTGGAACTGGAATTTTTGGGCCACGGTAAGAATTGAGATAGCGATCACGATCATTGGTTCATCTTGGGATACAAAACAAGAAGGAGAGAAAAAACCATCAATGTTTGTCGCAGGTAATATCTTGAATGGGTTGGCGTATGTCCTTGACACCATTTTGTTTCTTTACATGTGGATGATTATTATTCGTGCATTGATCTCATGGGTCAATCCCGATCCCTGGAATCCGATTGTTCAGTTCTTGAGTCGAAGCACCGATCCGGTCCTGTACACGATACGTCGGAGGCTTGGGGTAGGAATGGGGTTTGATGTTTCACCGATTATCGCCATTCTTCTGATTATGTTTTTGCAATATGCGGTTGTGGATACGATTCGGGATATTGCGTTACGCCTCCATTAAGGTAAGAGAGAGTCGACTATGAAAATTACACCGTTAGACATTCAGCATAAGACATTTCAGACACAATTTCGTGGGTATCAACCTCGAGAGGTCAATCAATTTCTTGATGAGTTAGCAGAGTCTGTCGAAGAACTCATACGGGAAAATACGATGCTTCGAGATAAGCTCTTAACACGTGACGATGAGCTTTCTCAACTCAAACAAGCCGAATCTACACTAACGAACACCTTGATCGCGACCCAAAACTTTTCCGATCAACTTAGACAAGAAGCACAACAGGACGCGGACCGAATTCTCAAAGACGCCGAATTGCGTTCTGAAGAAATGTTGTTACAGACACGCACGATGTTGGCAGACTTACAGCGAAGTTTCGGGGACTTGCAACGCCAGCGAGTTCTTGCCGTAGAGCAATTTCGAGGGATGCTCAAATCTTTTGAAAGTGTTCTTGCCCTTGAAGACCAGGATTCCCTGTCTTCTCCATCACGTTCCCAAGAAGTCCATCCTTCTTCCCAGCAAGGCTATAGTCATCGTCGTACTCCCCATGCCGAGGGATAGCGTGGGCTGATGGCACAGTCCAGTCCTCTTGTCCGGGCTCTCCAGCAAGCTGTGGATTGCGGAATCTTTCCTGGTGCGGTGTTGTTGGTTCGGGTTCAAGGTGTTGTGCGATGCCACGAAGCCGTTGGTCGATTGGGGCATCACCCTTACGATCGCCCAGTTCATCCTCATACCATTTATGATCTTGCCTCTCTGACGAAGCCCTTGGTGACGGCCACAGCGCTCCTGTGTCTCATTGAGGATGGGAAGGTGGCATTGGATCAACCTGTTGGGAGCATTCTTTCAGAAATTGCAGATTCTTCTTTGGGGTCGGTAACGATTCGACAATTGCTGGCCCATCGAGCGGGACTTCCAGCGTGGAAACCCTATTATCAAATGCTTTTTTCTCCTCATGATTTGCGACTCAATCGTGATAGACAAAATGAACGCTTGCTGTGTTTCATGAAGAAAGAAGCGCTTCTTCATCCCAAAAGCAGCACCGGTGTCTATAGTGATCTTGGATTTATGCTGCTGGGTTTGGTGATTGAACGGTGTGGGCAGCAACCACTGGCTGTGTATTGTCGCGATCATATTTTCCAACCGGCTGAAGCCGCACCATTGTTTTTTATTGACGTAGGGAATGTATCTCCTCATCGTGACCAGATCGCTCCGACCGAAGATGATCCATGGCGAGGTCGGGTATTACAGGGAGAAGTTCATGACGAGAATGCTTACGCGCTTGGAGGGATTGCTGGGCATGCCGGCTTATTCGGAACCGCAGTGGCTGTTGGGCAGCTCTCTCGTTTGTGGTTGAAGGCCGTTTGTGGTCAGGAATCTTTCTTGTCTTCTTCCCTAGCCAAAGAATTTGTCAAAAAACAGGATGAAACAGGGAAAGCAAGCTGGGGGTTGGGTTGGGATACGCCTTCACGGCCTTCTTCCTCGGGCCAATGGTTTTCTCCTCAATCCTTTGGCCATTTGGGATTTACGGGCACATCTCTATGGATTGACCCTGTATGTGAGTTGGAGGTTATTTTTCTCTCTAACCGAGTCCACCCAACTAGGGATAATACGCAGATTCAATCATTGAGGCCTGCACTACATGACCTTGTGTATCAAGAATATGTTGGCTTGGGGAAACGTTGAGGTAGTTAGGTGGGATGGTTTACGAGTTTGGGTAATCTATCCAGGTTTCTTTTTCGGCTAAATAACGTTGCCCCTTGAAGTTGATGCGCGTTCGCATGTTTTCAAAGCCCATCGTGCGAAGTGTATCCACGATTTCGTCAATAGCTAGTGAGACGGTGGAGTGCGTTCCACTTTCCGTTTCAAGCGATTCATACATGGTATTTGCCGTATAACCTTTATCGACTCGTTTTACTTCAATTGTTCGATTGAAGTATCGATCACTGGGATCCATGCCCTCAAGTTGGTGTTTTTCAACCACAGCATTTTTGACACGAAACGTTAGAGGGAGGGTGCTCATGTTTTGGACTCCTGCGAAAATCCTAATGATTGAAGACAGATCTGCATATGATTATAGAGTCCAAGGCGTGGCCTCTGCAACCAAGTGTGTGTGAAAACGGAGAGAGGGCCGTCTAGGAAGAGAGCGAAGGGTCTGACGGAAGAGGGAATTGTTCTTGTGGGTGTATCAATGTCAAATAATCTGAGGAAGAGGCATCTTTCTGAAAAAGAGCGGAAATGGAAAAAAGTTGTGGAATGGGATCAGGTGGGAAAGTGAGGAGTACGGGCACGTCGATCCATTGGGAATGTGTCTCAACGTTAGCGAGTCGAAGACGGACAGCCATGAGCAGATCACGGGTGCGATCATTGCGGATTTTATCTGAGAAGTCAGGCGAGGTCGCAATCATACCTTCCCATAATGTTTTGGTGATGCCCACGGGAACAGGCAAGCCAATATGGTCAGCCACAGCCGTGACATCAATCAGTAGACCATCTTGAATGGCTTTTGCACGGGCTATGCTGTGTGCGCACATAAGCGGGTTCTGTCTTTTAGACTTCGTCACATCTGCATGGGCTTGGATAAGGGAGGCCCGGGTGTTATCCGGTTGTGACTGATCTTGTGGGGCAAGTTGTTCCCTCTGTGCAGTCTGAATTCCCTCGTAGACAGCTTTGGCCGCTTTTGACCATATGGGATTAAAGGGACGTCCCTGAAAGGCGGCTTCCGAAGCCTTCTTCTCGTCATGCGTGAGCATTCGTGGTGCGTTCGTCATACTATTCATTGTTAAGTCCTCCATGGACTCAAGTCAAGCCCTTGCCCTGTTTCCATGAATCTGGGAGAAGATGATATTGCTGATTTCCATTTGGGGTAAGTCCTAGAATGTGAAAATTTTCTTGAAAAATAGCTTTCTTATTGAAAGTCTAGGCTAGTCCATGATAGATGGAGATTTTACGCTCTATGCTGATTGAGGTATGCGGGGCTTATCAAATTGAGGAGGGGCGGAGATGGCACCATCAAGTAAAACAAAGGGGGTCAGGAAAACCTCGGCGACATCTCATGGCAAGATGCCACGATCAGCGAAGACAGGTTCCAAAGCTACAGTGAAAACCAAAACCTCAAAACCAGCGACGTCTCCAAAACCCAGTTCTCGATCAACGAGCAAGTCGAAAGGTCGGGGTGCTCAGAACACAAAGACGCAATCGAGTTCAAAGCCGGTCGTTTCAACGAAAGCACCATCTAAGAAACGTGTCGGTAATACTGAGACAAAAGATGTGTCTTGTGTGAAGGCCATACGTGCAAAAGCCTCTCGTCATCAAGCGGCAAACGTGGACATATCAAATGCCAAGAAAGAAACGAAGGTCATCACGCCGACTCATGCCAAAACGACAGTCTCGGTGAAGCGTCAGGGGCAAGTGGAGAAGGAAACGACCACTTCTACGCAACCGATGGGGCAGCCTAAAAAACAAACTGCTTCGAAAGCGCAGGCTACCCAGAGAGCGACCAACGTTGTTCAAAAAAAACGTCTGGCTGGAGCTGAGTCCATGGACTCGGTTGCTCCACTGGTCTCGACATCTAGCGCGCGCTCGATGTCCGTACCCACGTCGGGCAACAAGGGGCGTACCTATGAAGAAGATGCCGAATCTGCTGAGGATATGATCGATGAGGAAGAAGCGTTAGATTTCTCTGAAGATTTGGCCGATGAACTTGATGAGTTTGAGGATGATGATGACCTGACGGAAGATCTTTCCGAAGAGCTTGGGACTGAAAAATATTTTCGTGATTCCGATGGGGGCCTAGATAATGATGATTTTTCTGGAGGTTGGTAACAGCCTGTTGGAATGGTTGGCTTACCCCATGACGACAAAGACGATCATTGATGAAGAGGGAAGGAGTTCTTGATGCTTGATATAGTCAGTTTGCCTCGAATTGGAGACTCGGCCCCAGATTTTGTAGCGGTGACAACTCATTCACCTGAACTGAGTTTCAGCGCTTGGCAAGAACAAGACTGGGTGGTGTTATTTTCCCATCCAGCTGATTTTACGCCTGTCTGTACGACTGAATTGATTGAATTTGCCCGTGAACATGATCGGTTTGCCGCCAAGGGCATCAAGTTGATGGGGCTCAGTGTCGATAGTATTCATTCTCATCTGGCTTGGCTCCAGAACCTTAAGGAGAAAATGGGGATGGTCATCCCGTATCCGTTGATTGCCGACGTTGATATGCAGGTTTCGCGACAATATGGCATGATTCATTCAGGGGCCAGTTCCACGGCAACGGTTCGCGCGTTGTTTGTGATTGACCCACATCGAGTCATTCGCGCATTGGTTTACTATCCTATGAATGTGGGACGCAACGTCAATGAGGTGATCCGCTTGGTGACGGCGTTACAGACTGCTGACAAATTTTCTTGTGCAACGCCAGTCAATTGGACTGATGGTGAAAAAGTCCTTGTGCCTCCCCCTCGAACCGTTCAAGAAGTAGAGGAGCGACTGAGCTATGAAGATCGTGAAATCAGAGATTTTTATCTGACTCTCAAAGACCTTCGTTCGTAACTACCTTCCACGGCTTGTGTAGTGTCGAGCAATTCCTCTCGTGCGTGGCTGTCTTCTCTCGAAAATTGTGAAGCTGGAGCCGTCCACTGATTTCCGTACGATTTCCAACGTTGACGAGTATCCTGCTTTTGCTTCTTTGGGGTGGGATGACCTCTCTTGTCTTCACACCATGTTATATGGAAGAAGATGATCGAGATGAAAACGGGGCGCTGGTATGGACACGGCATTTAGCGGGTTCGTGTTCAGATAACGATCGAGAAGCCTTGGCCATTCCAGCGGCGACGATTCTTACGGTCTTGCAATCTGGTCGCGGCGTGGATTTAGAGGGCGTGATCGTGACAGGGGATTTGCAGCTCGATCAATTAGCCTTTGAAACGGTGGTTCTGGACCGGATCCCTTCATCCCTCGCTAAACGTGCGTTTATCCGTGAAAAAGTAGAGGCTATCCG
The DNA here is from genome assembly GCA_011088105.1 of Nitrospirota bacterium. Taxonomy (GTDB): domain Bacteria; phylum Nitrospirota; class Nitrospiria; order Nitrospirales; family UBA8639; genus JAALKI01. The sequence goes on from JAALKI010000005.1 coordinate 30,179, forward strand.
CGTGATTCATGGTCCTTTACGGATGCGTAATGTTCAAGTCCGCGGTATTATTACGACGAATATCATGAGTAGGGGGTATCTTCTCATTAAAGGCCCTGTGGATATGAGTGGAACAAGCTTTGATCGCTCAGTGGACTTTTCACGATCAATTTTTTTGGACACGGTCAATTTTTCAGAAGCGGCTATTAGGCATGAAGGGTTTTTTATCCATGCCCTCTTCGATGCAGAGGCCAATTTTGAAAAGACGGCATTTGGCACACACTCGCGCTTTCATCAGGCAATATTTGGTCACCCTGTGACGTTTACCAGGGCTGGGTTTAACGGGCTTGCTGAATTTCTTGAAGTGACGTTTCAGCAAGAAGCGGGCTTCTCTCGCACACGGTTTACTCAAGGGACAGGATTTTCAGGAAGTTGGTTCCAAGGCATATTGGATTTTTCCGAAGCGACCTTTGATCGCGATGTGTTTTTTCGATTTGCCGCTTTTGACAACGATGCTTATTTTCGACGAACGCGGTTTCATGGAGAAGCAGATTTTACTGAGGCGACCTTTCACGGAAAATCGGATTTTACCAAAGTGGTCTTTGATGTGCCGCCACACATCACGGGAATAGAGATTCCTTATAATTCAGCTCTTGTAGGACTTCAGGATCCACGGATTCAGGCCGGCCTCTTCGCGTTGTTGGCAGTCTTTCTCGCGCTGGTTCTCTTTTTGAGAAAAAAATGATGCGTGAGAAATGTGATGTTCTTTTGTTCCACAAGATATAGAATATTCTATTGCCAGTTTATACAAAATATGGTATAGCTATAAGGAGTTTATAAGGAGGCATGCCATCAAGGTTTTCTTTTCAGACATCCTCATGCGTTGTCATTTTTTCGCCTATGCACTACGTTGAAGAATCCTACCACGTCAAGCTTGAATCCTTTACGGGTCCGCTGGATCTGCTACTACATTTGATCAGGAAGCATGAGGTTAATATTTATGATATTCCCATTGCACTGATCACCCAGCAATATCTGGAATATCTCAATTTGATGAAAACGTTGAACCTTTCTTTTGCCGGAGAGTTTCTTGTGATGGCAGCGACTCTTGTGCAAATTAAGTCTCGTCTCTTGTTGCCACGTGAGCTGGAGCATGTGGTAGAGGAGGGGGAAGGTGAAGCCGAAGATCCACGAGATGAGCTGGTTCGTCGATTGGTTGAATATCAACAGTATAAGGATGTCTCAGGTCGTTTGTTTGAGCAAGAGCGCCTCTGGCGAGATGTCTTTCAACGAGGGCCTGGACTAAGTTCTGAAAAGCCTCTTCGTGATGTGTTGTTAGATGAGATTAGCCTATTTGATTTGTTGGATGTGCTCCAGGATGTCTTGACGCGGACATCGGGTCAGCAGCTCATGGAAGTCACGCATGATGCCGTGACAGTTCAAGATCGTATTAATGTTGTGTTAGAACGTCTCGAGGAAGAGTCAGCGGTTACTTTCTCCAGCCTTTTCAACGATGTTGAGACGAAGCTCGTGGTGATTGTGACATTTCTTGCCCTTCTCGAGCTTGTGCGGATGCGACTCGTTCGTATCTATCAGGTTGATTTTTTTGGTCCTATTCGTATTGCACGAGCCTTTCTGCCTGGCCAAGGTGGAACGGTTCTTTCTGGTTCCAATGAGGATGACCCTTTAGAACATACCAATGGAGGGAGTGATGCTGAAGGATTCTCCTGAGCCTGATAGGCTTACGCAAGATGTATTGAATGGTGAGCTTGGCACGAAAGACATGGGTGTGGCCACAGGTTATGAGCCGGGTGTTCCTGAACAACCACTTGTCGACTCTCAGGTTGTGTTGGATGAACAAGAACTCAAAGGGATCCTTGAAGCCTTGTTGTATGTGTCTCATGAACCATTGAGCCTTGACAAGCTGGTCTGTGTGATGGAAGGGCCTTCTAAACTGGTTGTGAACAATGCCGTACAGGCTTTGCAACGTGACTATGATCAGGAGGGACGAGGATTACACATTGTCGAAGTCGCAGGTGGTTTTCTTATGGTGACGCGGGCTGATTGTGCGTCTTGGATCAAGCGTTTACAAACAGTGAAGGTCTCTCCAAAGGTCTCACGTTCAGCGTTGGAGACGTTAGCCATCATTGCCTATAAACAGCCGATCGTGCGAGCCGACATTGAGCAAATCCGTGGAGTAGAAACCTCCGGAGTGATTCGAACCTTATTAGACCAGAAATTAGTGCGTATCGTGGGAAGAAAAGATATGCCAGGTCGTCCCATGATGTACGGAACCAGCAAACATTTTCTTCAGCGTTTTGGTCTTCGAGATCTGCGAGACCTTCCTCCTCTTCGAGAATTCACAGCGCTTGGTGAGGAAACAGCCGGCTCTCTTTTTGATGATGGGATATCAGTCTCTTCTGAGAGAGAGGAAGATCGTTGTGAATCGCCTGCCCTCCTGCCCTGCCCTGAAGTTGTTCAAGAGTAGTCGAAGGTCTATAACTCTTGGTTCGTCATGCCCTGTTCTCATGACTTCCCAAGACTCTGTTGATTGGCTTTGACAATGCCGGTGAGGAGTGACTGAAATTCCATCGGGAAGACAAAAGTCGTTGCTGGATTGGTTGACATGTTTTTCAGAGTTTGCAGATATTGCAAGGTCATGGTGTTAAATTCTACATGTTTGGCAACACCATGGATGGTTTCCAGCGCGAGAGCCTCACCCTCTGCTTCCAAAATACTAGACTGACGGCGGCCTTCGGCTTTAAGAATTGCTGATTGTTTTTCTCCATCAGCGACAAGAATGGCTGCCTCTTTTGTGCCCTCTGCTTCAGTGACGGTGGCACGTCGGCTTCGTTCTGCCGACATTTGACGAGTCATTGCCTCTTCGATTTCCTTTGGTGGCGTAATATCTGAAATTTCTACCGTTGAGATCTTCACGCCCCACCGTGCTGTCACCATGTCCATTTTTTCCTGAAGCATGATGTTAATCTGCTCACGCTTGGCAAACACATCATCCAATGGTATATCACCAATAACGGCACGAAGGGTTGTGGTGGCAATACCTTGTGCCGCGGCTTGAAAATCTTGAACGGCTAAAATACTGGATTTCGGCTCTACCACACGAGAATAGATCAAAAAGTCGATGGCAATCGAGGCATTATCTCGCGTGATGCAGGTAAGTTGCGGGACCTGAAACATATTTTCTCGAAGATCGACCAGAATTGGCCTGTCGACAAAAGGAATGACCAGCACTAAGCCTGGTCCTTTAGGGTCATCTAGGACTTTGCCGAATCGGAGGATAACCAATCGTTGGTATTCGGATACAATTTTGATCGTCATGAATGCCAGAATGCCAGTGGTGATCATTGCTGCAATAAGTGGGATCATCATGGGTTGCCTCCTGAATGTTGAATCTGAATGAATTCATGGCTATGGTAAAATTAAGCTTGTGTCAATCGATTGAACAGAGGCGCGCATCCAATGGATACGTGCGGCATGCTGGAAAAGTTGTCAAACAGATGAATTATGTTGTCGATATACATGAGAACGCTATGCCTCCGCAATACTTCATTGGTACCTGTCGCGTGAGTGTGTAACGTCTGATGCGCAAGAGCCACGATTTATCCTGCCTTCGTGTGTGGTGTCGGTCTCCAGGGGCTATGCGAAAGCGCGTGTCTCTCGGGTCTATCATTGTTTGCTTTATGCTTAGCGTGAGTTATTTGGGAATGAGCCTTCAAGTTTTAGCGAAGGCACCATCAACGAGACTCTTATGCACAACGGCAGAGGCATGTTTCCAAGCTGTTCTTGGTGTGGAGAACCCAGAACTGGAATCTCCTGTATCCCAGCTTCAACACTTTCATCAGATCCAAGAGCAATTCCCTGAAACCCTATGGAGTCGAAGGGCAGGGATCAGGATTGGGCTTATCCTTCTTCACGATGACCCAGCGAAGGCCGTCCCATTCTTTCAAGCTGGTCTCAGAGATTTCCCTGTGCTTGAGGATTATTTCCATCTCTGGCTGGGAGAGGCTTGGCTCAAAATTGGAGATACACACCAGGCTGCCCGTGAATTTCAGGCCATCATGGCATTAGAACCATCAACAATATTAAGGCATGTGGCCATGATGCAAAGTGGCCATACATGGTTTCAATTAGGTGAATGTCAACAAGGGGTGCCACTTCTTACGCAGGCGGTTAAACAGAGTCCGGCGTCCCCATTGGTGCCACAAGCCTGGTTTGAAATGATGCAATGTGCCCTTAAAGAGAAAAATTGGACTATGGCGCAACAGGCGTTGCAGTCGTTGTGGGTCCGCCACCCACAATTTTTTTATGCCCACGTTGATGATTTCCTCTCCTCGTTGGCTAACACAGATTTTACATGGGTTCCTTCTCCCCCCGATTATTACCAACGAGCGAAGACTTTTGTGCAGAATGCACAGTTTCAGGACGCCGTCAAAGATCTTCAACACGTGTTGAAGCGTGGAATCACTAATCCACGCTTGCCAGCTGTGCGCTACATGTTGGCGCAGACCTATGTTCGTTTAAAACAGTATAAGGAAGCGGCTGAAATATTTCGCAATAGTATGCATGAGCGAACATCTTTTTCTGGGAAAGCTGCCGTCTGGCTTGGAAAGGCATATCTTCGCCAGAACGAAGGCCAGGCCTTGCTTGCTCTTGGGGCGCGGGTGCTATCCCCATGGTTCTCTAGACACCAAAAAGCCGAAGTGTTGTGGATGGGGGGGCTGTGGTTAGAGGATCATCACCGTAATGACCAGGCCCTAGAAGCCTATCGAAAGGCTGGCGCATTGGCTGGGGCCTCGCGAGTTGGACTGAATGCCTTCTGGCAGATGGGCTGGCTTTCTTATCAGTTAGGGGCATACCAGGAAGCCATGCACGCTTTTCAAAAAATAATAGATCAGGCTCGTAATGGTTCCAGACAACGGCAAGCATCATTTTGGACAGCTCAAGCCTTGACCCACCTTGGTAAATCAGAAGACGCCAAGAGGTTGTATCGTCAATTGGCCAATGACGCACCATGGACGTATTACGGACAGCTCGCTCGATCACGGGTCAAGGTGCCTGTGCATAATAGCAATGAGGCGTATCCTGTCCCACAGGCTTCTCAGCCTTTTGTAGATCGTGGACAAGCATTTCAAAAAAATATCCACTATCGTCGAGCTATGGAGCTGTTCATGTTAGGGCTGCCAAAAGAATCGACACAAGAACTTCTCCAGATCAAACATGCGTATGCTGCCAATGATAAGATGATCGGGAACCTTTCATTCTTATTCGCGAAGAGTGGGGCGTATCATGAGGCTGTTCGAATGGCAGCCCCATTGTTACAAAAATGGCAGGCACGTGGTGAACTTGCGATGAATTCTTTCCTTTGGCCGTTAGCCTATCCCACTGGGTATTTGCCGATTATTCGTGAATATGCCACGTTGCCCATCGATCCCTATTTAGTTGCCGGATTGATTCGGGAAGAGAGTTTATATGACCCACGAGCCTTATCTCGAGTGGGAGCTATGGGATTAATGCAACTGATGCCTGAAACCGCGGAGAAGGTTGCCCGACGTTTGGGTCTTTCTTCAGCCTTCCGGGAAGAATTATTTCGTCCAAATCTGAACATCCGTTTAGGCACAGCATATCTGGGGGAGTTGCTTCAGCAGTTTGGAGGAAAGATCATTTATGCCGTCGCGGCCTATAATGCTGGTCCACATGTGGTCAATCGATGGATTGGCCAATTTGGGGATCGGGATCCTGAAGAGTTTGTCGAGTTCATTCCCTATCGTGAAACGAGACGGTATGTTAAACGTGTGTTGACCAGCTATCATGTATATAGAGGGGTCATGACTACAAGGTGTAGTATGATTTCCATTGACACCGGTTGTTAAACTTTTTATAGTTTAATAAAAAAATCGGTCTTGTGAGGATAGGGAGAAACACGGAATGAGTCTTGAAAACATGGAGGCGTTAGAAGTTCGCGTGCGGCGATTGGTGAATCTCGTACAGGAATTGAAGCAGACAAACGAGGGATTAAAAGATGACCTGCAACAAGCAACAGAGCGTTTGGCTAAGCAATCGGAACTGTTCTCTGATTGGGAAGAAGAACGAGGGGATATCCGGAAACGCATTGAAACCGTACTGGGGGACCTGGATTTTCTCGAATGTTCTGATGAAGTAGCAGGAGGAATTGGTGACAAAAGTTGACGTGTCCATTTATGGGCAACAACTTGCCGTTCAAGGTGACGGTGATGAAGCCTATGTCCAGAAGCTGGCTGACTATGTCGAAGCTCAAATGCAGGTATTGGCTCAGGGGATGACAACCGCAACTCCAACCAAGCTTGCCATTTTAGCTGCTCTCAATATTGCGGATCAATTATTTCAACAGGAGCGCCGCAGGCAGGCCGGAGAGATTGAGGTTGATCAACGCGCACTTGATATGATGGAGTGTATTGAGAAACAGTTATCTCCTTTGACATCGGAATAGACAGGTCGGCTTGCATAACAGGAAAGGACTCTGGTAACGTTTTTACCTGTCAAAAGCTGTGTGGTAAATTATTGAAGTTTAGTTTGTAGGATTTTGTGTTTAGAATTGAAAGTCTATTGAAAGTGGCCTTGATCGAAGCAGAAAACTTTGTTTAAAGAGAGCTAACGTCAGAGTATGGAGTTTGTTGGTATTGAAAAGCGTAGAAGAGTCAATCCACTTAGTAAAAATGAACTGTTTGATGGATGACGGTTTGGCGTATGTCATGAACAAACTGGGTCCTTGTCTGTCACACGGTGGCATAGGTAGTATAAAGGAACATATATTGCTGTGGAGTTGATCATTTCGTTAGGGTGAGTTTCCCCTTTACGCTTTTTGCTATTTCTTACTCTCCTCGCTAGACTCTTTGCGAAAAGAGGTTTTTCTGTCTCTCATTTGCCGAATCCAATTCGGTACATTTCTCGGTCCTTCCATATCTTTTCAATTCTACAAACAGAAGAATATTTGTTGCAGTTTGATTGGGTTTTCCTGTGCCAGGATGCTCAAAAAAATTGATTGAGAGGAGATAGATGACTATGGCTACTACCGTGATGCTCTCAGGGTTGGTGGGAGTTCTCGGCGTGTTTGTCGGGCTGGTGATCAATGGTCTCGTGCAACGGAAACGGTTGGCAGCACAGCGACGTGAAGCGGAGGAACAGGTTCGCCATCTGACACATTCGGCCGAGCGCGAAGCCGAAAATCTTGTCAAAGAAGCAAAGATTGAGTCCAAGGATCTCCTGTTTCAGGCAAAAGCGGAGATTGAGAAAAAGGATAAGGAAAAACGGGTTGAATTAGGTGGATTAGAAAAGCGGTTATTACAACAGCAAGACTCTGTAGAGAAAAAGTCAGCTAATCTTGACCGACGTGAAGAAGAAGGCCGGCAACGAGAGAAAACGATTCATCAATGGGAAGAGACGCTGAAAAAAAAGGAAGTAGCGTGTGAGCAGACCGTCAAGGAACATCGGGAAGCCTTGGAACGCATTGCTGGTCTTACGGTCGATGAAGCGAAACGGCAGTTATTTAGCGAAATTGAGACCGAGGTCAAACTGGAAGCCACAGGCTTGAGCAAACGTATTATTGATGAGGCCAAGGAACAGGCCGAGCGACAGGCATGCGAAATTGTTACCCGTTCTATTCAGCGTATCACACGCGATTATGTCAATGAAGCCACGATTTCAGTGGTTCCATTGGCGAGTGATGGCATGAAAGGTCGTATTATTGGGAGGGAAGGCCGCAATATTCGAGCCTTAGAGGCGGCAACAGGCGTGGATTTGATTGTTGATGAAACGCCCGAAGCCGTTATTGTGTCGGGCTTTGATCCATTACGCCGAGAAATTGCAAAAGTCTCATTAGAACGTTTGATGCAGGATGGCCGTATTCATCCGACACGGATTGAAGAAGTTGTCGAAAAAGTTAAAGTCGACATTGATAAGCTGATGAGAGAAGACGCAGAAAAGGTCATCTTTGAGGTAGGCCTTTCGGACTTTCATCCTGAAATTGTCAAATTGCTTGGACGGTTAAAATACCGAACGAGCTATGGGCAAAATAATCTCTATCATGCCAGAGAAGCGGCCTACATTTGTGGGATTATGGCGTCAGAACTTGGGTTGGATGTGAAATTAGCGAAACGTGGAGCGCTGCTGCACGATATTGGTAAAGTCGTGAGTCATGAAGAGGAAGGGACCCATGCTATGCTGGGCGCTGAAATGGCGAAACGATTTGGGGAGTCAGAGAAAATCGTCAATGCTATTGCAGCGCATCATGAGCAAGTCGAACCGATCTGCCCAGAATCAGTCCTTGTGGCTGCCGCAGAGGCCTTGTCTGCTGCGCGTCCTGGTGCGCGTCGGGAAACACTTGAGGCCTATGTTAAACGCTTAGAGAAATTGGAATCGTTAGCGATGGCATTTTCTGGTGTGGAGAAAGCTTATGCGGTGCAAGCGGGTCGAGAAATTCGTGTGATTGTCCGCCACAATGAATTAACCGACCCAGAGTCGTTTAGTTTGTCACGAGACCTTTCCAAAAAAATTGAACAGGAAATGACGTATCCCGGACAAATCAAAGTCACCGTAATTCGAGAAAGTCGATATATCGAATTTGCAAAATAATAAAGAGAGTGAGTTCCCAACGTGAAGATCCTGTTTATTGGCGATATCGTCGGCGAGCCTGGACGGAAGGCCATCATGACCCAATTGCCGGTTCTTGTTGCACAACATCAGATCGATGTTGTGATAGGAAACGGAGAAAACGTAGCCGGTGGGTTTGGTATTACACCTGACTTGGCTGAGGAACTGTTTGATCTTGGGCTTTCTGCTGTTACGTTAGGCAATCATGCATGGGATAAAAAAGAGATTATGCCATTCATGGAAAAAGAGCCTCGCTTGCTTCGTCCTGCGAATTATCCAGATGGTGTTCCTGGTCGTGGAACCTTCCTGATTGATAGGCCGGGAGAGGATCCTATTGGGCTTGTCCAAATCATGGGTCGAGCCTTCATGCCGATATTAGATTGCCCTTTCCGAGTAGCTGAGCGAGAAGTCTCGATACTTCGACAAACAACAAAGACGATTATCGTTGATATGCATGCCGAAACCACATCGGAAAAAATGGCTATGGGGTATTTTTTGGATGGATCTGTAACGGCTGTTGTAGGTACCCATACGCATGTTCAAACTGCGGATGAGACCATTCTTCCTAAGGGAACCGCGTATATCACGGATATTGGTATGACGGGACCAATTCACTCGGTGATTGGCATGAAAAAAGATATGGTGATTACAAAATTTCTCACCCAATTACCCCGGCGTTTTGAGGTTGCTTCGGGGCCTGCGGTGTTCGGTGCGGTTCTCATCACGATTGACCATGGCACGGGTCGTGCCGTGGAAATTCAGCGAATTCGAGACATTGATTAACGTGGTGGTCTCTCCGTGCATGTGTCGACTCCCTCCGTTCTCACCGTTACCGAGCTTACCACACGCATTCGTTCTGCTCTGGAAAAGACATTCCCCGAGACTTGGGTAGAGGGTGAAGTTTCCAATTTACGAAAACCCTCATCAGGTCATCTGTATTTTACGTTAAAAGATCAAACCAGTCAGATTCGCGTGGTGCTCTTTCGCGGCATTGCACAACATCTGCGATTTGACGTGGAAGATGGTCAGCAAGTCATTGTGCGAGGCCGTCTAACGGTCTACGATCCACGGGGTGAGTACCAAATTATTCTGGAATCTCTTGAACCAAAAGGGATTGGGGTCCTTCAGATTGCGTTTGAGCAATTATACGCGAAATTTGAACAAGAAGGGCTCTTTGAACAAGAGCGAAAACGCCAGCTTCCTCTTCTGCCCAAAGTCGTTGGTCTTGTCACGTCCACCTCCGGAGCCGCTATTCATGACATGTTGACAATTTTTCAGAGGCGGTGTCCGGTCATTCATATTGTGATCTCCCCGGTTCAGGTACAAGGAGATAGAGCCAGCGTTCAGATTGCCGAGGCCATCCGTGCATTAAACGAGGAGGGTCGCGTAGAGGTGATTGTGGTTGGTCGTGGTGGTGGATCGATGGAAGATTTGTGGTGCTTTAATGAAGAACTGGTCGTTCGTGCCATCGTTGAGTCAAAAATTCCAGTCGTGTCGGCTGTTGGCCATGAAACAGATTTTACCTTAGCTGATTTTGCTGCTGATCATCGGTCACCAACGCCTTCGGCTGCTGCTGAAGCCGTGTCTCCGGTTCTTGGAGAGCTTATCGAGATGGTGATGATACATCACAATCGTTTGGTGAGGGCCATTCAAGGTGAAGTTCGCCTTCTGCGCCATCGAGTTATGGGGGCACGCCGTGCTATTCCGGATCCGCTGCTGTGGTTGAGTCGGTCTGTGCAACATGTGGATGATTTAGATCGTCGTTTACGACGAGCGCTCCAGACGTTGCCGGCAATGTTACGGCACCAAGTTTTGATTCTACAGTCCGAGGTGAATCGTCTCAGTCCTCGCAGCAAGATTCAGCAAAAACTGGTGCTCATGTCGCAGTGGTTTCAGCGAATGACAAAAGGCATTCAAGGGACATTGGTCATCAAGCAACACCACATTGTTTCCAAGAGTGAGGCTTTGCAGAATCTGAGTCCATTGTCCATTTTGTCTCGTGGGTATAGTATTCTGGAAACGGTTCACGATGGCCATGTCATTCGACATACGCAAGACGTTAATCCTGGTGATACTCTTCGGGCTCGTGTCGCATCGGGGCAAATTTATTGTGTCGTGGAGAAGGTGGAGCCAGGCCCCTGATGTTGGTGTGACAACGATGAGGGTTTCATGGCCTTTCTCTCCAATGGCCTTGAGCCCATAGAGCTGCTCTCCTGTTGGAGTATTGTCGAAGGGCAACATGCTCTGGCATGTGTATGAATTTTGAAAAAAGGACTTGACTATGGCTGCTGTAAAATTTGAAGAAGCATTGGCAAGGTTGGAAACGATTGTTACAGAGTTGGAAACAGGAAATTTGTCATTGAATGATTCATTGAAGATTTTTGAAGAAGGCATTAAGTTGTCAAAAACCTGTTTGAAAATGCTTGATGACGCTGATAGGAAAGTGGAGCTGATGGTTCAGGACAAGGAAGGCAAAAAGCAGCTTCAAGCCTTTACGCTCGATCATGATTCGGATAGAGGTACGTAACGTTCAACGTGGGTTTGGTATTACTCGCTTCTTTTTGTCTTTTCCCCTCTGCTCTCGTATTTCCCTCATCAATGAATAGGCAGCCAAAATTTTGAAACAGCGCTTGGATATGGCACTCGTCTCTCAAGGTGTGGTCCAAAGTCGAGAGGAAGGTCATCGAGTGATTCTTGCGGGTCTCGTCAGGGTCAATGATGTGGTGATGGATAAGCCAGGAAAAATGATTCCCTCCGATGCTGTGATTACGCTGACAGCTAAACCTTCGCCCTATGTGAGCCGGGCTGGTGGAAAACTAGCCGCAGCCTTGGAACAATTGGACCTGAACTGTGCAGGGCTTACGACATTAGATGTTGGCGCTTCGACGGGGGGATTTACCGATTGTTTGCTCCAACGAGGCGTCACTCGTGTCTATGCGGTGGATGTTGGATATGGCCAACTGGCTTGGCGGATTCGGACTGATCCACGCGTGGTGGTCCTTGATCGTGTGAATATTCGATATCTTCCTCGTTCTGCCGTGCCTGAGCCCATCGATCTTGCAGTGATTGATGTTTCTTTTATTTCTCTTAAAATCGTCTTGCCCTGTGTAATGCCGTTTCTGACACATGAGGCAAAAGTCATTACGTTATTGAAACCTCAATTTGAAGTCGGGGTTGGGCAAGTTGGTCGGGGAGGAATCGTTCGAGATGAGAGTCAGCGTCGTCAGGTGACGCAAGATCTTCTCGCATATGCTCAGACCTTAGACCTTGAATGTATCGGCATACTGGATTCCCCCGTCATAGGGAAAAAGGGGAATCGAGAGATTTTGCTTGGGTTTTGTCGAAGTGCTTGCCCAGAGGTGCCGAGAGGATAGCAAGAACGTAGCACTCTGTCCGCTCAGAGCTTGAGCCATGGCGGAACGAGCACATAAAGAATACGTGCCCACAAACTCAAACACGGCATGTAGAAGAGGGGGCAGAATCGAAGCCGAATGGCTTTTCATGACTCTCGTGCCACACAATTTCTGAATCACACAGTCCTAACTGTAGCGGGGCACTGATGGATCGATTTCTAAAGACCAGGCCTCTATTCCACCAACAAGATTCTTCACATTCGAGAAGCCTTGCTGAAGGAGAAAGCCTACAGCATCAGCGCTTCGCATACCTCGATGGCAGTAGGCCACAATCTCGTCGTTTGGATCTAATTGTTCCATAGACTGGGGAAGCGTCCCCAAAGGAATTAACACGGATCCTTCTATTTTGGCGAGAGAATATTCATGTGGTTCTCTGACATCCAATAAAAATATGGTGTCCCCTTTGTCGAGACGATCTTTTAATTCTTTAACCGAAATCGCATAGCTCATGGTAAACCTCCTAAAGGGGAGCAATCATAAGCTTGCTGTTTCAACGATGTCAATTGACAAGGGGACTTGCAGTGAGATTGGGGAATCGCTAGACTTACCTCCCGCCCCTAAACACGGCCTTTCTTTCAGGAAACCTGGACAATGTGTTTATTTGCCCTCCTTAGAATTAGAGGCCTTTCTATTTGGAGGTGCTGAGATGAAGTTAATGTGGAGGAAATGATGATGCCGACGGAACAACAATATGGGGAAAATCCCATAGCCCAACGAAAGACCGATCTGTACAAACGAGAGTATGTGCATAGTTTTGTCAGAAAATGGGATGAGCTTATTGACTGGGAAGCCCGCTCATCAGGAGAAGGAGATTTTTTTATCAATCTTCTCAAAGAACGGGGCGTCCGTCGTATCTTGGATGTGGCAACAGGTACAGGGTTTCATTCTGTGCGTCTGTTAAAGGCTGGCTTTGAAGTTGTGAGTGCCGATGGTAGTCCAGAAATGTTGGCGCAGGCCTTTGAGAATGCGAAAAATGCCGGATTTATCATGCGCACGATCCAAGCCGATTGGCGATGGTTGAGCCGAGACATTCACAACAAATTTGATGCGGTGATTTGTTTAGGGAATTCTTTGACGCATTTGTTTTCCGAACAGGACCGTCGTAAAGCCTTGGCCGAATTTTATGCGGCGCTGACCCATGATGGTGTCCTTATCTTAGATCAACGAAATTATGATGGTATTTTAGACCTGGGGTTTTCGACAAAGCATATTTATTACTATTGTGGTGACAATGTTCGAGCGGAGCCGGAATACGTTGATGAAGGATTAGCTCGGTTTCGCTATACCTTTCCAGACAATTCCGAGTTTCACCTAAATATGTTTCCTCTTCGTAAAGAGTACACAAGACGGTTGATGCAAGAAGTTGGGTTTCAACAAGTGAAGACCTATGGAGACTTTGAAGAAACGTATAAAACGGAAAATCCTGACTTTTTCGTGCATGTTGCCGAAAAACGCTATAAAAATGAAGAGCGTCGAGTGCATGTGTCGCCAACGAATTACTCGACAACGGTAGCCACGGCGCGCGACTACTATAACAGTAGCGATGCCGACCGCTTTTACGCGACGATTTGGGGTGGAGAGGACATCCACATTGGTCTGTACCAGCAGGAGTCGGATTCTATTGTTGCCGCAAGCCGTCGGACGGTTGAAAAAATGGCGTCTCTTCTCACGGGTATAGATGCGAAGACACGTGTGCTGGACATTGGTTCGGGATATGGTGGGTCTGCCCGGTATCTGGTTAAACGGTTTGGATGTCAGGTTGGATGCCTAAATCTGAGTGAAGTCCAAAATCAACGGAACCGAGAGCTCAATACCTCGGATGGGATTGCACTCTCGATCAATGTGATCGATGGGAACTTCGAGTCCATTCCTTTACCTGATGGAGCGGTCGATGTTGTTTGGTCGCAAGATGCGATTCTCCATAGTGGGAATCGGGAAAAGGTCTTTGAGGAAGTACATCGAGTTCTTGCATCTGGCGGACAATTGATTTTTACTGATCCTATGCAAACCGAATCCTGCCTCGCTGAAGCACTCGAGCCTATTCTAAAGCGCATTCATCTCGACTCGTTGGGGTCTATTGGTCTTTATAAGAACATCTTGTCCAACCTTGGGTTTCAAGAGATCCAAATTCTTGACCTTTCTGAACAATTGAGTGAACATTATTCTCGGGTGCGTCAAGAAATTGAAAAAAACTATTCCAATTTAACGCGTGTCTGTAGCGAGGAATATCTTCAGAAAATGAAAGAAGGTCTTCAACATTGGGTCGATGGAGGAAAAACTGGAAACCTGACGTGGGGAATTCTGCACTTTCAAAAAATGTAAAGGCCCATTATTGTTGAACATGCGAGACTCTGGTCTCGCATAGGGTCGTATGTGTGGCGTAGTCCTCTCTAAAGGCCACATACACCCTGATTGCATGCACAGGGTTCCTCAAGTGCGTCATCATCTGCATGAGTTGAGTGAAACGGACCGATTGGTCCAACGTCTACGGTTGAGTCCTTGTGAGTGTCTCTCGCCATCCTGCCGTTCTTCATATTCTGCCATCCGTCGTGTCTTACCAAAAGGCCTGGAAACGTCAACAGCAACTCCTAGAAGACCGAATTGCCTGTCGCCGCCATGATACCCTCGTGATTCTTGAGCATGCGCCTGTTTTCACGTTAGGAAGACGTTCCCATCCAGAGCATATGCAGGGTGATCTCGATGGGATCTATGAGCAGGGCTATGCTGTTCAAGAAGTCGAACGGGGAGGAGCGGTGACGTATCATGGCCCAGGGCAAGTGGTGGGATATCCAGTGCTGCAATTGCGTCATTATTGTACCGGCCCGAAAGTATATGTAGGCATGTTGGAGGAAGTGGTGCTACGGGTGCTGCGGGAATGGAATATCGTTGGCCGGCAGATCGAACAATGGCGAGGTGTGTGGGTTGGTGAATCAGAATCCACGCTCCGAAAGATTGCTGCGATCGGGATTCATATCACACGTGGTGTGACGATGCATGGGTTTGCACTCAATGTCAATGTCGATCTGAGCCCTTTTGACCTGATTGTGCCCTGTGGAATCAAGGGTTGTCACGTGACATCTCTTGCCAAGGAACTGGGAAGCGATGTGGACATAACAGTGGTGAAGGAACGTCTCGCGCATCATTTTGCTGATGTATTTGGACTCGATTGGGAAGCGAGTCACAGCCTTTCCATGATCCCCTGACCTCATCAGGGCTACATTCCCCAGCCGCCACTTAAATGAAGATTGGCTCCCGTGACATAACGTGCGTCATCGGAGAGAAGATAGCGAACGGTTGAGACCACGTCCTGGATGTCTCCAAGAAAACCAGCCGGAATCTTTGACACCATGCCATCCAGTTCGCCTGGAGGGGCACTACCCGAGTCAATAAAGCCTGGAGAAATGGCATTGACGGTAATCCCATCGGATGCCAACATTTTTGCCAACGTCCGCGTTAAAATCAGGATGCCCACTTTCGCAATGTAGTGAGCGGTTACGTAAGGCTGGGCTTCCATCTTATCCGCATTCGCCATACCGAAAGAAATAATTCGACCGAATTTTCGTTCTCGCATGCTTGGCGCAACAGCTTGCGCAAGATAAAAGATTGGATGCAAGTTGTTTGTGAACATCTCTTCCCATCCCTGCGGGGTTTCCTCAAACAAATTGACACGGTGATAAGGTCCGGCGCCATTAATCAAGGCATCGATGTGTCCCCAAGTCTGTTCGACCTGCGCAACTAATGCTTTGGCCGCATGAGGTTCCGAGACATCACAGTGAATGGCTAAGGCCCGCCCCCCACGTTCTTCAATGGCATGCGTGGTTTGTCTCGCGTCTTCTGCACTTGTTCGATAGCAAATCGCTACAGACCATTGTTGCGCTGCCAAGTCTAAGGCAATGCCTCGTCCAATGCCTCGTGCGCCCCCTGTAATCAATGCGACTCGAGTTGTCATGTCAGGGTGTTCTCCTTCGCCGATGGGTCCAGTCTATTGTGTTATTCGTATGGGTTGTGTGAATAAGCTTCTTCTGATTATGAGACGTGTCTTCCCCTTAATCAAAGTGGGGAGAGGTAAATGGTCTTCTCTCGCCAAGAACAAGATCGCAGTGTGACCAAGATTCTGAGGTGTACCAAAAGTCGACAGAGAGCGTCGAGCATTCTGACAAAAATGCTTATTCAGGACTCAATGGGTGTCATGATCCGAATCATGTTGGCGAGTTGCTAACCGCTTAGCCAAGGCTTGCAACACGCCAATCGTTCGTGTGGAAAAGTTTTTCTTCTCTGGACCCTGGGTCTCGTTCGTGAACTGGTGAAGGTCTTCGATGGTATCGATGTCTCGGAGTCTTGGCAGCAGCCCGATCGATAACCCCAACTGCTGGGCTTTGCGTTGTGTTGAAACACAGACTTCCTGTGTGGACCACGGAATCTCTTCAAATAAACTTGGTGTTGGCTTGCGCAACCCAATGAGATAATATCCTCCATCGACTGTTGGCCCTAAAACAAGATCATGCGTCGAGAGTGCTTTCAGGGCTTGGTGATAGATTGTGGTGCCTAACGTAGGAAGGTCGGTGCCGACCAGCATGGCTCCTTGATAACCATGGTCGAATGCCATCTGGAACGCTTGAGCCATGCGTGCGCCGAGGTCTATGCCAACTTGTTGCCAGAGAGGAAGGCTATATTTGGTTCCTACGGTTTGAAAAAACGGGTGATCTGGTGACGGAGCACAAGCGAGTATCCGGTCAAACTCTCTGACCGTCTTGCTCCGTTCTAGCGTATCTAGGACCACACTCCCATGCAGAGTAGCGGCTTCGTCTTCAGTAAGAGGAGGACATAAGCGAGTTTTGACTTGTCCAGGAATTGGGGCCTTGGCAAAAACCATAAGGAGCCATGAGGCCTGTTGGTTGGAAGGACCCTGTCTTGCTCGTGATCGGGGGCGATGCTTCATTGATAGCTGATTCTCTATCGTACCATCCCATAAAATCGTTGCAGGGCACGTGGGGCCAACCCAACCCAATATAAAAAGCGAAGTGTCCACATCAGGAGAATAGTGCGAAGCGGGCCTTGTTGTTCCCAACGCCGAAATGATGTGGTGACTTTATCGCGAAGTGCAGCCATTTCCCCAGCTTTTTTCAAGCGACGAGAGAGTTCTAAGTCTTCCATGATGGGAATGTTGGCAAATCCACCTAGTTGCTGAAAGATCGATCGTCGGATGAAGATCGCTTGATCTCCTGTCGCCATACGACTCCAACGTGAACGGAAATTCATCATTCGACTAATCACCCACGCCCACCCTCGGTCAGTCTCAAATTGGACATCGAATCGTCCCCAATGGATCCGTGTATCGGCCATGGCTTGCTCGATGGCAGTTCGGGCATTGATGGGTAACTGGGTATCCGCATGGAGAAACACGAGAATGTCGGTTTGTGTGACCATTGCCCCCATATTCATTTGAGTGGCACGTCCTGGTGTAGATACGAGGGTATGCGTATGATAGAGCAAGGGACGCTCAAAAAAAGATTGCGCCACTTGGAGGGTTCGGTCTTGACTGCCTCCATCAACCACCACAATCTCGTCAATCTGTAGCTGCGTAGCCGTTTCCAGCGTGTGCGGGAGTGTCTGCTCTTCATTAAAGGTGGGAATAACCAAGCCAATTGTCATAAGAACAGGATTTCGGCTCAATCAGTATCTAGATAAGATTTCGTCACCAGCATGTGTGGGTAGAACAAGAGAGGAGTTGATCAAAGACCATTAGGGTTGGGGCTTAGGCGTTTGAAACATAAAATAGACGACCATGATAATGGTCCCCCAATAAATTACATATTTGTGCCAAAACAAGACTTCACCAAAATGGAAAAATGCTAATGCGCAAACAATGGATGCGGCCATGACGGCATATCGGGTGATCTGCTTGTCGATGGACGAGTAGGCCCAGAGTGCCAGCCCGGTGAAATATAAAATCATAGGAAATGTGGTAATTTCCGCGCCTGTACTGGCTGACATAAAGACTTGGATAAAGCCGATAAATACCATGGCCGATCCAACCATTTTCATCCCGACTTTCATGTGTCGGTCTTCACCTGACTCCATATCGTCTTCGGAGGGGGAATGCGGTGGTGGAATTGGTTCCGGGGTGTCAGAAGATGGCATGTTGCTGGGTGGATCGTGAGACATGAAAAGCCTTACTGAAAATGTTTACTTAATGTCAGGCCTTGCCGGTGATATGAGGAGCCTGAAGCCGATCCGTACAGTTTTGTGGGAATGGCTCGCATCTTTTCGTAGACAACCTTAAAAAAAGTTTGTCCGTCATGAATCATAAAGGGCACGTCATGAGGGCGAACTTCTAAGACGGCTTGTGTCCCTTTTCGCGAACCGCTTCCAGCTCCAAAGCCAGGGTCGAAAAATCCAGCATAGTGGGTGCGTAATTCACCACATCCGGCTTCATAGGCCACCATTTCGGCTGCGTATTCAGGTGGAACATGAATGCGCTCTTTTGACGCCAGGATGTAAAACTCTTCGGGTTCTAAAAGAATTGTGGCATTAGGATGACGGTACAACGGTTCCCAGAAATCAACGGCAGCGTAGCATCCAATCTTTGTGAGATCAATCACATGGCTGTTTTTTTTTGCGCGGTAGCCCACAATGTTGTTTTGTGATTGTGGGGCGCCTTGTAAGTCAATCCTAAGAAAAAGCCCATGGTTTCGTCGGATCTCGCTGGTGGCAAGGGGGGCATTGGTTTTGACAGTTTGGCCGTTGGCAAACAACAAAGGCGTCTTGCCGTGGAGTGTGGCTAATTGTGTATCTAAGACCGTTGGTCGGCCGGCTATCAGACGCAACTGATTTAATGCTAATCCAGTACAAACATGAATGGTAAAGGAGCGTGGCACCACTTCCAAGTATAAAGGACCATGGTATCCTGCTCGAATTTCGTCGAATCCGACATTCAAATCGGTGATGACTCGTGTGAAAATATCCAACCGACCGGTTGAACTTTTTGGGTTTGTCCGGCCTCGGAGTGTTTTGGGGAGATGAAGGTGTTCTAATAATGGAACTAAATAGACATGCCCTTTTTCGAGAATCGCTCCTTGCGTCAGATCCATTTCATACATCACCAGGTCTGATTTGTAGGCGTCAAAAGCACCGAGTCGGCTCTTGACGTCTGAGCGTTCCGGCAAAAAACTACTGATGAGTCGGTAGGCGGTACGACCTAATCGCAGATCCAGACTGGCAGGCTGGATCTGTGGCTCTTCAATGGGAACATCTGCTTGAATGGCCCCTTGCTGGATACACCGGTGGATTTCCTGATAGGGAAGGATGCCCTGTCGTGGTGACTTGGCCATTAGAAAGCGTCTCGGGCACCATTGCTACAGAGTGCTGGAGGTGTGGTGGTGTCGACCATAGGCAATTCGCGCGTGCGTGTCTCATTGGGTTGCGGATAGTGATAGGTCTTGTTCTCATAGTTTTTTAAGAGGGCGCCTTCTTCATTCAGATTCAGCAAATACTCATTGGGAAGAAGGGGGATTTTCCCGCCACCGCCCGGCGCATCGATGACAAAATGAGGAACGGCCATTCCACTGGTATGGCCTTGCAAAGCTTGAATGATTCTTAGTCCGGTTTCGACGGTGGTACGGAAATGATTCGTTCCTTTCGTCAAATCCGCTTGATAGAGATAGTAAGGTTTCACGCGAGCTAGCAAGAGCTGGTGCATCAACTGTTTCATAATTTCTGGATCATCATTCACTCCCTTGAGGAGCACCGTTTGTGCGCCAAGCGGAATACCCGTATCGGCCAGACGTCCACAGGCTTTTTTCACCTCAGGGGTGAGTTCGTCGGGGTGGTTAAAATGGAGGTTCATATAGATCGGGTGATACTGTTTCATGATCTCACAGAGTTCTGGGGTAATCCGTTGCGGAAGCGTGCCCGGCACACGGGTTCCAAACCGAATCAACTCCAAATGAGGGATGGTGCGAAGGGCTTTCAAAATCCGCTCGATTAAATAATCTGGCAAGAGCAACGGATCTCCACCTGACAAGATGACATCTCGTACCTCCGTATGTTCGTGGAGATAGGCGATGGCTCGATCAAGTTCCCCTTTTTTCAAAAACCCAGGTTTGCCGACGAGGCGTTTTCTCGTACAAAATCGGCAATAGATTGGACATTGATTGGTTACCATGAGAAGTGCCCGATCAGGGTAGCGATGGACTAGGTGGGGCACCGGACTATCGGTGTCTTCTTCAAGGGGATCATCTGGGGCATCGATGTCATCCATCTCTATCGCTTCAGGCACAACTTGTTTCCAAATGGCGTCGCCTTTTTCCTTAATAGTTGACAGCACCGTTGGTGTGATTCGCATAGGGTAGGGTCCAACGACAGCCTCCACTTCTTGAGGGTCGACCCCCAGATGTTTCGCAAGATCTTTAGGTTTAGTAATGCTTTGCGCCAGAATACGTTTCCAGTCTTCCATATATGCTCACCTCATTGTCCGAATTGCTGGGTCATATCGGGACCATCATGAATTTCCCTCATGCACAACGGCTGTTTGGGGTTTGTAAGTTTCCAAATATTCTAAGATGTCCTCGGTTTCTGTGAGTACGGTCTCTCCATCCACCAGGACAGGTACATAGTATTGACCGGATACCTCAAAGACTTGTTTCCGAAGAGGGCGAAAGTCTTGGACGACCACATCCTCATAGGAAATTGCGCGATCGGCAAGCTTCTCACGTACAACTGCACAGTCTGGACACCACTGGGTATGATAAAGAGTCATGAAATAACAAGCTCCATGTGAAGAATCATGCGCACATTTCTTCACGGCAAGGAATCATAATGGCGTCTCGCATGCCATGGATAATTTTTTTATCCTTTGGGCACATGGTGGCCAGGATCCCATTCAATGTGACTTGATCGCCTTCAACGCAATAATAAGGAGATAGTCGAGTGCGGCCTTCCATGGTCTTCCACACTTGGTGGTCTTCATCAAAATATTTTAAGGTTGAGAGCCGGCCCTTGTGAAACTCTTGCAAAATAGATGGGGTTTGAGAAAATGATGTTAATGCGCTGTCGATAACCTCGATCCATTTCGCCTGTGAGAGGTCATGGCCAATCGATACCCCTCGGCTTCCCCAGGCTAACTCTGAAAAACCTGAAGGTTTGATCACATAACGCCGCTGTTTCTGAGACGCTTGCCCGAGAACCTTCCAATCCGATACGGCCCGGTCTTCTACGTGAAGACCGGGAATGATGGCTGAAGGGGGAAGAGGCTGTGGATCTAGGACCCATGTTCGAGGAATCGTGGTTTGTAAAACATCAAGCGTTTCGCCTGTCAAGGCTTTTTCCCAGAACTGTTCTACCATTGGATGGTGAAATAAGGCAAAGGCGAGTTTTTCTTCAAGCCAAGGCTTGAACGGGGGGGTGATGATCGTTCGGCCTTTTTTGGCACTGTACATGATGAGTTCAGCCTTTGGAATATTGGGAAGATCGAACAGTTCGAAAAAGCGGTAGATCATTGAGATGATCTCATTCCCAAAGTAGCCAGGAGCGACCAAGCCCTCCTCAGTAAATTTTAGATCTTTGGGGTGCAGACATGCTGCATCAATTCCATGATGCAGCAGCTGCCCGGCTACCCATTGCATTTCCTGTTGATACGATACGGATTCATCTGAGACCACGATGGCTACTCGAAGTGGACGATCTCCTGTACGGTGACGAATCATGGAGGCAAAGCCTGCAATCATTCCATTACCTCCTCCTACGACGTCAGTTCCTCTTTCTGCATAAGCGCGTGAGAGACTGCCTGTGAGGCCGATTCCCCCGGGTACTGAATCTAATTCGGTCATGATCATGCCCTGGTCTGTGGGAATGACGTCGGGTCGAATGACATCGGGTAATATATCCCGAAACCGATTCATTCTGGCATAGTCAAGCAAGGCCTTTGGTTTTCCTTGGTCCAGATATTGGTGAATCCAGGAGGGTTCTTGTCCTCGCACACTGTCAAGGTACAAGCGATTGCAGGCTTGATAAAACGCTAGAAGATGGTGCCCCAAACCATGGAAAAATGCCACATTGCTGGATGAAAGGGGAAACGGTGTAGAGGCTAATCGCCAAGAAATTGGTTGTTGTGCATGAAGAAAGCCATCGGTTGTGAGATGATCACGAAGGGCTCGGAACTCGGAGTCATCCGAAAAAAGTAAGGATTGGTCGGCTGTGTGTGAAGGCAGCAGGGTGGTTTCTGTCACGATATTTTGGGATTAGTCGGCATGTGAATATCAAACTCTGTTCAGAATCGTAGCATGCTATCTTTGGGTCAGACAAGTGAAGAGGATTAGGTGGAGACAAACTTTAGGGAAACGGAGTTAATACAATAGCGAAGGCCTGTGGGCTGAGGCCCATCGTTGAAAACATGTCCCAGGTGCCCACCGCATCGAGCGCAGTGAACTTCAGTTCGAGGGTAGAGCAGTTTCCAGTCTGTTTTCGTTCCAATCACGGAGTCGTTGAGAGGTGCCCAAAAGCTTGGCCAGCCGGTTTGACTGTCGTATTTGGTTTCTGAAGAAAATAATGGAAGATCACAGCCGGTGCAGTGATACTGCCCTTTGGTTTTCTGTTGATAATAGGCATTTTGGTAGGGGGGCTCTGTCGCTTCTTCACGGAGCACACGAAATTGCATGGGAGTTAACTGTGCTCGCCATTCTGCGTTGGACTTCGATATGATGAATGGCGTGCTGGCGCCATAGACAAAGGGAGCAAACATGCCAAGTGTTTTGCCCACTGCCTCTAACCCTAAGAGTAGACTGATTTTAACAAGCGCTCTTCGACTCATGGTCATGGTGTGAGACATGGGATTTACCTTTCTGTTCGTTGCGAACCATATACGTGAAACGGGATAAAGATCAGGTCCCTTGTAGTCTTGCTTTGAGCGAAAACATTACAAGGCCGGGCATGGCCACGATTCACTAAGCCAAATGGAGCGAATTCCATGACATGGCATCAAACGGGTGTTTCTACAACCAATCTTCCTCCATCGTGGCTTTGCCAGCTTCCTTCCAAAGATTATTGGTCTACGCCTTTTGCTGAAAGCTTGTTCTCCCAACTCGATCTTCCAGTGGGGGCATCCGTTTTAGATATTGCGTGTGGCGATGGCATCCCAGCATTTTGTCTGGCCCATCGTGTCGGCCCGACCGGTCGTGTCGTGGGTATTGATCTAAATGAGGCCCAGCTTATTCGAGCCCGGGCCTGTCAAGGTCCCTACTTTCCGTGGCTAGAATTTCGTCGTGAAGATCTTCGTGCTCTCTCTTCAGATCTAGAGCGGTTCGATCGTATCACGGGAAATTTAGCCTTCATGTTTTTCCGACCTCATCGAAAAGAAGCCCTTCAGGCATTGACCCAATTTCTCAAACCTGGAGGGCAACTCGTTTTTACGTTTCCCTCTCTCGGCACCTTCGATTCTCTGTGGCAACGGGTAGACCAGGAAATGGCGAGCCGAGGATATACAACGGAACGAAAGGAGCTTGCAGCCTATATTGCGGAGCGACCATCGGCTGCGGATGCACGGCAGTGGCTTCTCGAGATTGGATTGGAACGGGTAGCTGTGTTCGAGCAACCATTACAGGTGGAAACAGATGCGGGGAATGCCTTTCTGTATCATCCTTTGTTACGAGGAGGATTTCTTGAAGATGTCTATGATTGTTTCACGGAACAAGAACTTGCCGATAGCGTCATGAATGCAGTGGCGTATGACATCCACAGTTTCATGCCATTAATCGCCCAGCGTTGTGTGATGTCTGGATGGCATGTCAAGTCTTAAGCGGGAGGCAGGTTCCCAACGAGAACCTATTCAGGCTCTTCGTGACGAATATGTAAGAATACTGGAAAGCGAGGGACGCCGTTTTTCGTGAATCCTTGGTAGCGAAAGGTAATACGACTGTGTATGGGCGGTGGGTGTCGTCTGTGTTCATGTGTGAGCCCGCTGCCAACATAAAAGACTACCCCCTCATCGGTTTGTACCTTGAGTGAGCCAACCAACCCGGCAAATTGACCTTTGCCGGGGCGATAGCCAATCACCGTTGCCTCTGCATCAGTAAACGGTTTCAGCTTCAGTAAATCCTGACTGCGTCCACTAGCATAATGGGCAGTTTTCTTGTGGAGCATTAAGCCCTCACCACCCTGTTCAATGATGGTTTGGAATTGTTGCCTCAAGGCCTCTTCGCTGGCAATATTTTCTTGTGGAATCATCGTCAGGTAGGGAGAATGAGCTTGTTCTACCAAGAGCCTCATGGCGTTCATACGTTGTTCAAAGGGGCCATGATGTTGGGGAAGGTCAAATATCATAAAGCGAATCAGCTCCCAGCCTTCATGAGGTGTGTGCTTTCTGACAACAGACGATACGTCCTCATACTGTCCTCGACCTATCCATAGCTCTCCATCTAAAGGGGTGTTGGGGAAGTGTTTGGTAAACCACGTCGGTGCGGCAAATACGTTGCCGCCACGTGAAAAAAGTTGGGTACCATCCCAACGAGCACGGACGCCATCCAGTTTTTCACTGACGAGATATTGACGGACGTCGATGTCTGGATGATAGCGTGTGGCCATCATCAAATCGGGGATCGCGTCGGCGGGAAGAGCCGGCCATGGCAGGAGCGCCATGATGAAGAAAACCGCGAGTGTTAACCAGCGTTGTTGGGGCATGGGTGTTCGAAGGACCGGCCTTTTCACTCATGGCCATGTTCTTTATTCCCGGACTTTTAAATAGTGTCTTAGGTTGTCACGGCTCCTTCGGAGGCTGAAGAGACCTGCCGGGCATATTTTGCCATGACGCCGCTGGTGTACCTGGGGGGAGGTGGTGACCAATTGGCCAAGCGTTTTTGTAATGCATCATCGGAAAGCGTCACGTTGAGCTGTCGGTTATTGATATCAAAGGTGATACGGTCGCCATGTTGAAGGGCGGCAATTGGACCGCCTTTGGCCGCTTCTGGGGCAACATGTCCCGCCATCAGTCCATGGGTGGCTCCGGAGAATCGGCCATCAGTTAATAAGGCGACTGATTCACCTAAGCCTGCGCCAACAAGGGCTCCAGTGACTCCAAGCATTTCTCGCATGCCTGGTCCCCCTTGAGGTCCTTCGTATCTGATCACGATGACATCACCTTCCACAATGTCCCCATGTTGAACAGCAGCAAAGGCCTGTTCTTCACAATCGAAGACTTTGGCGGGTCCTTCATGGAATGTTCTTTCGTGTCCGGCAACTTTGAGTACACACCCGTCAGGGGCCACATTGCCTTTTAAAATGACAAGGCCACCGGTCGATTTGATAGGGTTTGATGCAGGGTGGAGTACTTGTTGCCCTGGAGTTTCAATTGCACTCGAGGCCTCTTCTTTAATCATTCGAGATGTCACGGTTGCACAATCACCATTAAGGAATCCGGCATCCAGTAAGCGCTTGGCGACAAGTCTGGTTCCGCCTGCCTGATACAAATCAGCTGCCACGAATTTGCCTCCTGGTTTGAGGTCGGCTAACAGAGGGGTTCGTCGATTGATAATATCAAAATCTTCGATGTCGAGTGGAATGCCAGCTTCACGCGCAATGGCGAGAAAATGCAAAACTGAATTCGTCGATCCGCCAGTCGTGGCTACGGCAGCAATCGCGTTTTCTATGGACTTTCGTGTGACAATGTGTTTCGGGCGGAGATCCTGTCGGAGCATGTCCATGACCAAGTGTCCGCATTGTGCCGCGACGATATCTTTTTCAGGATCCAAGGCTGGGACGCCGTTAAAGCCCATGGGCGACATCCCTAAAAATTCAAAGGCAATGGACATGGTGTTGGCTGTGAATTGTCCACCACAGGCTCCGGCTCCAGGACAGGCATGGTTTTCCAAATCATGGAGTGTGCTGTCATCCAGCTTGCCTTTGGCATGGGCACCGACGGCTTCGAAGACATCTTGAATGGTCACATCGTGCCCTTGAAAATGACCGGGCATAATTGAGCCACCATAGAGCATCAATGATGGTAAGTTGAGGCGAATGAGGGCCATGACGGTTCCGGGAATGGTCTTATCGCATCCAGATAAGGCCACAACGGCATCGAGAAGATGGCCACGGGCGACAAGTTCAATAGAGTCAGCCACGACTTCTCGGCTAATAAGAGAGGTTTTCATTCCCTCTGTGCCCATACTAATGCCATCGGAAATGACAATGGTATTAAACTCAAGCGGTGTCCCTCCCGCTGCACGAATACCGGCTTTGACTTTTTCAGCGAGTTCTCGAAGATGAAAATTACACGGAGTAATTTCTGTCCAGGTATTGGCGACACCAATCAACGGACGGGAAAGATCCTCATCGGTTAACCCAACGGCTTTTAACATGGCCCGAGCGGGTGCTCGGCCTGGGCCTTCTGTCAACTCGCGACTTTTGTGTTTCAAGTTCGTCGGCATTCGTCTGTCCTCCACGTTATCGTAGAAATAGTGAGTAGATACAATTTTAGTTGCCTCATAAAGTGGCAGAAATGTCTCATAGAAAGGGTAAATCGGTCAAACAGAAAACATTCCAAAATATGCATGATTTTACTATACTAGCGTTGGTTGTCTTTATAAATCTCAAATCAGAGGATGTGTCTTATGACAACGAATCCATCTCAACCGCAACTGCCTCCTGAAACGTGGTACACGGCAGTCGATTCCGTCAACGTCACCAAGGAAAAATCACCGGTGTCGGAAGTCATGAAGACACTCAAGCGTGGGGAGTCGGTCAAAGTGTTGGAAAAAGGGCGAAGTCACTATCAGGTCAAGGTGGACAAAGAGAACATTGGTTGGGTGGCTAAGTCAAAGTTGTTGCAAGAAAAACCAAGTGATCGGGCAGAGGCGAGTAGTCGATTGGCTCAGGTCAAGGGGACAAGCTCCATTCTCCCGAAAGAGTCCAGAACTGGAGGAAGCATCAGAGGATAATATTTCTCATATCCCCCTCTATTGCGGTCGAAGACAGAGCACCACGGTGCCCAGGACTCAGGTCAACTGCGCATGCAGTTGTAACAGAACGCACCCCGGCTTTAGCCGGGGGAATCTATTTTAAGTAAGGCTTCAATGTCTCATACGTTGTACGTATGGTTAGGCTATCCTGCTCCCACGCTTCAATAAATGGGGTAAAACGAGCTTTCTCGTACCCACCAGGAAACCAGGCACGCATCGCTAATTCGCCGGAGCTGGCCCAAAAGAAGCGAGCGACCGCCGCGCTGGTAGTCAGTGTATTGACGGCTGTAAGACGAGCCGCATCATTTTGATCAAGAGGCACTCCGGCAAAGACTGACTGGATGATCAGGCCGTCCAACAATTCGACAAGCACAAAACCAAACTTGGTTGGATGAGTCGCTTTGATCCCTTGATCGACTTTTTCAGATGTATATCCCAAAAACTCCAAATGTTCGATAATTTTATCCCGTGTGACCTGAGCCTCTGCGGTAGTAACTCCAAACATCACAAGCGAGAGGAGCATGAGGGAAAGAAAGGCTGGACATCGAGCTACAAGTTGGATGATAGGCATGTGCACTCTCCATGTTGCTGTTATGGGCTGTCTAAGCATTCCATCTATTACGTACAATTAGAATACGGCGGTGTTTTAAAGAGTATGGTAGGTGATTAAGTGAGGCTCAATCATTTGGTTAGGTAGAGTGAGAGATCCTTGTCCATGTGATACATCTTCTGTCGTACGGCTGTCAGGCAGGTTGTTTTATTGGATTCCTGTAACCCCTCACAGACTTGGGATGCGCGTTTTTCATGAAATTTTGCCATTCGTTCCATGGCGCCTTCAATACACATCATTTCTTCATCTTCTTGAAGTCCAAGACACACCTGTCGAAGCTGAACTTTTCCTGCAACGATCAAGGGCATGTGGGCGTTCCCTAGTCCATGGAAGCAACCAAGACGGAACGGATGAGCGAGAGTGGCACACTGCTTCTTGAGTGACGCCAGAGGCCGTCTCGCTTCATAATGTCTCCGAACCACGTGAACCATTTTATAGCGTGCACAGGCGGCTGAGTAATCATATCGATCACATGGATAAAATGTTTCCTTAATCTTTGCGTCTGTTGGATCGTTTTCCGTCACATATTCCATGTATACGCCAGTCGCACAATAATAGATCATGCTCGATTTCTCAAATTCTGTGCAAGTCTCAAGCGCTTCGGGAATTTGATAGTTTGTAAGAAACATGAGTGCATGCCCAACGCCATGGGCACAGTCTCCTGGAGAATAGGAGGCGGTCATCACCGGATTTTGGAAACACAGATCGTTGATGACTGGATGAAGCGCACGTTTGTTGAGGCCTTGACCATTCGTCTGGCCTATGGTGGCAAAGGCTTCCATCAGGATCCCATGCATGCATCCTGAGTGGCAGCGATCTTCACAAATGCGGAGTCCTCTGCTGATGTCATGGACATGGCTAAAGATGACTTTACCAAGATCATGAGCTTCTGAATGACAACGAGGCCAGAGAGTTTCGATAGAATCCAAGATCCCATTGGCTCCAATAACTAGAATATAATGCTCAAATAAATGACGTTTCTGGTTGCCAACGGCCTTGAGAGCGTGATGAAATTTCCTCCGTTGTTCTATAACTGTCTGGGGTTCGATAAAGAGAGGTGAGGAGAACGAAGAACTTGGAGTCGTGACGCCAATACCTTGTCTATGTTGGCTGTCCCGAAATGTTCCGTGGCATGAAGAAGAAAAAAAGCAACGAGAAGTGAGATGAGGAAGTACCGAGCGTTGGTACATAGGGAATAATGAGGCATACACTGAAAGGGTACGTGCTGGCTATGGATCTAGGGGGAACTAAGATTAACTGTATTGCCGACTCCATCAACAACAAGAAGGGCTTCTTGGTTGGGGTCAAAGTTAACCGTGTTGCCTGAACTTCCTGGAAAAGGATCATACGATGGTGAGATATTAATCGCATTATTGGTGGGAGTGGCTCCGTTTGCGAAAAAAATTGTGACGTCTTGACCAAACGTTGTGCAATCATCTCTTGGGCACCTGGAGGGGTGATGAGATGTTGAGGCTCAAGCTGAATATCTTGGGTCCGACACGAGACGGGCGAGGCGGCGGTTGGTTGTCCAATGGTTCCGCCCGTGACCTGAACCATCTGGCCGGCTTCCACCGTCACCGGGGCGAGCCCCGGTATTTGTGAAATCACTTCCACACTGCCTTCCACGACGTGGATGGTTTCTTGTCCCGGACTTGTTGGGCCAAGAGCTTGAACCCGCAACGATTTCGCGGAAGACGGTGAACCAGGAAATGCTGTGAGGACTGGTCGGGCCTGGGGCTGACGGTTGGTTGGCTTGGCCTGCTCCGAACCGGGCGCCACCTGAATCTGTAGCAGCGTGTTGGGTTGCGCAATGATGGTCGTGGTGGGAGTGCGCATGGTTACCGGCGCGTTCGTCTGATTCCCTTTTGCTTGACATGCGATGCACGTTCGTCCACTGAGGAGGTTGACGACTTGTGGCAGGTCTGGCTCTTCCGTGATCATGACCTCTGACGACTCCTGAAGAGTGACTAAGGCCGCATCCCCGACGAGCATGCCGAGCATGGCTTGGGCTCCCGTGCGAATACGGTCTCCATAGACCACAGGGCCCTTGAACACGGCACGATCAACCTGCTGTGGGCGATCGGCTCGCACGATCGTCGCCTCCCCGTTGACGCTGGAGACTAGCCCGACCGAACCGCCGTCCGGTTGCGAACGAGATTGAGCGAGCCCGGTCATGGGGACTGTGGCAACGAATAGCCCTTGCATGATGCCTATCATCAGGAACAAGAGCATCCGAAGCGAGAAGGTGTGCGCGGTGATCATGAATAATAGATGAATCTTGGTAATGGAAACGCTTCCCCGGGATCAAACGTGCATTCGTTCATTAACCTGTTGATAATTCTTGGCTTTTTTAGTAGTTTTGTCAAGTCGTTTTAATTCTTTTCGAATCATAATCCCTATATTCGGAGAGGAGAAGAAGGGCCGAGGAAAGAAAGGTCAGAGTCATGACCCATACGAAGGGACACTCGGTGATTCGAGCTATTGCGATTCTTCTCGTTGTCTTTCTGCTCTTCCCCCCCTGGCTTGTCGCTGTGTCGGCGCAACAAGCCGAAGCCGAAATCCTCTTGGCTCAAGCCACGGTGGCGTATGAAGAGGCGCGCTATGAGAAGGCGCGGGCGCTGCTTGAACGGGCCAAGACGTTAGATCCGCAGAATGCGCGAGTGTTCTACTATGCCGGACTGACCTTGCTGGCACTCAAGCAACCAGCGCTGGCTGTTGCCCAGCTCACGATTGCGCACGAACTTCGTCCGAACGATCTCTTTATTCGGTTTCAGTTAGGCGTGGCCTATTTCGCTTTAGAATCCTACGACCGGGCGGCCCCGTTGCTCTTTGAGGTCTTTGATGAACAGCCCCAATTAGATGGTCTTGGATTTTATGTAGGTTTTTTGCGGTATCGAGCCAAGGCGTATGATGCGGCCCTCAAGGCATTTGACGTAGGCCAAACCGCCGATACTGAGATGCAACAACTGACCCGTTTCTATCGAGGGTTGACACTGGGGGTGCTGGGACTGCCTGACCAAGCGCTTGTCGAATTAGAGGAGATTCTCAAAAGTGAGGCGGTGTCACCCGTGACGTCAGGGGCGATCCGCCTTCGAGATACTCTGAGCGCTGGGCGAGTGAAACAAGAAGAGGCCAAACGGTTTCATTTCCAGGTGAGCCTTGGTGGGGTCTATGATGACAATGTGGCGGTAAACCCGGATTCAAGTAATAATTCACTGGCGAGGCAACTTCGGGAGCGATCGACGAATTCTCCAGGTTTGCTGGCTTCGATGCTGGCGGAATATGCGTGGTTGCGTCAGGGCCCGTGGGAATCACGGGTTCGGTATTCCTTTTTTCAGACACTCAATACGGAAGGCAATCTTTCTCGGTTTAATATTCAGGACCACCTTGGAGGGATCAATGGATTTTATCGAGGCGTTGTTGCCCAGTTACCCTATCAACTGGCCCTGGATTACACGTTTGATTACCTGTTCTTAGATCAGGCTGCCTTTCTCACCCGACATACGCCCACCGCTTCCGTAACGGTTGTGCCCCCAGCCTTCAAGGTTCCCGTGCTTGGTGACGTGGGCAATCTCACCAGCGTGCTGGTCCGGTATCAAGTGAAGGAGTTCTTACGGGAAGTTGGTGATGATGACCCACGGTTTCAATCTGACATTCGCGATGCGTTGAATATCATGACGGGGGTCACGCACGCGTTTCGTTTTGCGCAAGACCAGCACTTGGTCCGGATCGGCTATCAGTACGATAACGAAAATGCGGAAGGCACCAACTTTGTCTTATTTTGGTCACCGTTTACTCACCGGTGGTCAAGTGACGTTGCCATGGGGGGGTATCCGGGTACGGTACGACTACGATGTTCATTGGCGTGATTACAGTGATGCACGCAACAGGACGGCTTTGGTTAGCGGGCCCTTTCGTGAGGATACGCAACAGACCCACCTGGTGCGAGTCGAAAAACCGTTTCCGTATGATGTCACCCTGACGACCCAATATCAGCGTATTCTCAATGATTCCAATTTGGCTGTCTTCGATTACACGAAAAATGTGTTCTCGGTTATTCTGACGTGGACCTATTAGCCAGCCGCCGTCGGTGTTTAGCTATCGATCTATGGGTACATCACGAATCGATAGTTCGGTTATTCCGTGACTGCTACGGGAAAGTCCTGAATGGTTTGGGGCTTCGTGGTGGTAGGTGTTTGTTGCCCTTTGGTCAAGGCCTTCACACGCTCCGAGAGATAGAGGTCTAGCATGTTGATGGTAACCGTGCCTGTTCCGCGATAGTCTGCTCCCCCCGTCAGTCCTTCCACGAGAGCTTTGGTAAAGGCGCCATTTCCCCATGTTGGATCTTCGAGTGCATACTGTCGCCCTGTCGATGAGGCAAACACGACAGCCCCGTTTTCAGCACTGCTGAGTTCGTTGACCAGCGCATTGATATCCGCAACACCCCGTCGCACACCCATAATATTTCCCGCATGACAGGTATCCACAAACAAGAGTGTTTTGCCGGAAAGTGCGGCGACCGTGTTTTTGATGTCAGAAAAGGGCAGACTTGTTCGTCGCAAGCGGTCAGTGTCGGCGTTTACAGTTAGAAAGTAGTAAATCCCTCCTTTATCATTCACGCCATGTCCAGCAAAAAAGAGGATGGCGACATCTTTGCTTGTTGTCTCGCGATCAATCCAATCCAATCCATCCAGGATGTTTCCTTTTGTTGCTTGGGCATCGATCAGGGTTTTGGCTACGACTTCACGGTAGAGTCCTCCAGCTTGATGCTGAAGCGCTTTTGCAAATGCCTGTGCGTCTTGCCCTGGAAAACAAAGGGACAATGCCGGATCGTTGTATTGACTCATGCCGACGGCTAGGACATAGAGTTTTGGTTTGATGGGGAAAGCCTCATGCTTGCGCCAACGTAGATGCACAGTGGCCGGATGGCTTTTCCCCCAGCGATGCTGGGCGACAAGAGAGATTTCACAGTCCCGTTTTGGGATCTGTACATGGAGTTCGTGTACAAGCCGGCCAGTTGAGACTTTGCCTGCCACACGGAGTCCGCGTGGTGTTGGTGCCGAACGACCATCGACCAGCACTGTGACTTCTGCCTTCGGTACTCCGGGCGGGGTGATCACCATATATCGGACTGTGATATCTGGTGATGAAACCATTTCTCCTTCAGGAGGTGAAAGAATTGTTACGATGGGAGAAATTTGTTTGAATGCTTGCTCTGTTATTTCCATTAGATGCTGAAGGCTTCTGTATAGCCCTACCTGGTTGGGTGGGAAATCTTGCTGGATGGTCAACTGATATGGTGGATAACTGGTGTCGCTCGACTTTTAGTCGTTCCTGCTCAGCTTTCAGAATTTCTTGTTGTTTGCGTTTCAATTCTTCCTGGCCAGCTCGTTGCTGGGGTTGTTCGATTTCCTTTGTGAGTGCCTCAATCCGCTGCTGCATTTGTTCTTCCATACGACGCAATCCCGTCATCAGATGCTTCCGTTCTTTCTCAATGCGCTCGTGCTTTTCAGTCTTTGGAGGAATTTGATTCGGATTGTACGTGATGACCTGCGCTTTTTGCCGTGCTTCTTCGTTAGCAAGACGAATTGCCTGTTGTTCATCCCAACTTTCAGTGAGTTTGGCGATGACGTCTGGTCGATAAGAAACGGTCCGGAATTGCGCAATTGGGAAAAAATCGGCTGCTGTGTCCGGCCCGTAATTTTTATGCCATCCGATGAAATTATCGGCTCCTGGAGCAGCATCGTAATAGCCAGATGGTGTCCAGAGAACCCAACGGCGCTGGTCGGGATGGGGGAAGAGCGCGAGTATCTCTTGGCCATCGGTCATTCGATACCATCGAATGGTGCCATCGCCTAGTGTGACCACGGCCACACGACCGTCTTGTGCAACATTGATCGACCAAGCATCACCTGAAATGGGCGTTGCCCACAGTTCCTGTCTGTATTGGTCAAAGAGGCGAAGAGACCATGCTGTTCCCACCAGAATAGCCTGATGATCCGGCGTTATGGCAAAGCCCCGAGCGATTTCGCCTCGATCCAAAGGAATTGCATGGCCGTTGAGCGTTGGTGGAGACGTTGCTGTTGAGACTTGGGGTGTTGACCAGCCCTGTACGGTAAGTGTTGAGGAAGTGGTGATTGGAGGAATCAGGGAATGTACAAGGCCTGCTGATTCAAGCAAGCGGCTCGTGATTGAAAAAGTAGTCGGCTGCTTACCCCATTGTTGAGAACTGAATTGAACAGTTGCTCCATTTGCCGAGAGGAGTAATCCGTTGCGATTGTCACGATAATCCGGGATCGTGGCTTTTTGAGAAAAGATATGGTCATCATGCTTATCGAATGCCCCGAATGCTCCGCCTGATGCGCTATAGAGGATTCCTCCGTCTT
Organism: Nitrospirota bacterium; assembly: GCA_011088105.1. GTDB lineage: Bacteria > Nitrospirota > Nitrospiria > Nitrospirales > UBA8639 > JAALKI01. The sequence goes on from JAALKI010000005.1 coordinate 64,158, forward strand.
TGATGGCAACGAGATCAAGGATAGTGTTATGGGTTGCTGGCAAATCATGCGAAGGCCCTTTTCCTTGGTTATCCCATTTTCGAATGAGATGGGTTCCTTCCAGACGAAAGGTACCCCCTGCATATAATACTTGCCCATCGTTTGACCATGCGATGCTGTTTAATGCTCCTTGTCCTGGGCGTATGTCATGCACATTCGGTGCATACAGAAACGAAAGATCTTCTCCGGATAGGACATTGACGTGAGAGGAATACTCAAAGCCGATGGCAATTTTTTCCCCATCTGGCGAAAACTTTATGGCAAATGGTCTTTTCCCACCCGGTACTTTTGTTCTGGATTTGAGTTGGAAGTCATAATCATATAGACGGATGAATCCATCATAAGATGTTGTGACCAATCGTCCGAGACGATCAAAGGAAGCTCCATAGCTTTCGGCTCCGTAACTTCGATCCTCAGCGATAAGATTGTAATCAGTTGTTCGGTATATGTGAATTCCGTTCCGACCATGGAATGTGACCACCAGCAGTTGGCCATCCGGAGAATAGGCCAAGTGGCTAACCGAAGCAGGAAGATTAGAGATGCGACGGACTAATCGACCGCTTGCGCGGTCGAAGAGGTAAATAGAGAATGCCTGATCCCATGCAGCTCCAGTCCATCCCGCACAAACAATCGTTCGGCCATTTGGAGAAATGGCGGCAGCAAACAACTTACCTTCGTTATTTTTGCCAATGGGTGGACGAAGTGTTCGAATAAGTTGGCCTGTCCCTCGTTCCCACACACGGACTGTCTTGTCGCTAGACGCCGTGACAACATAGCGGTTTTCTTGGTCTAGACCCACTCGTGAGATACGTTGGGTATGCATCCCAGTCTCGAGGCGAAGGATTGGTGCTTGCGGTGGAGTATGAGACTCACCTTGTCGAGCTATGGGTTGATCATTGTGAGAGGTAGTAGGAGATTGTGGTTGTATGCAGCCTGCTGCAAGGACGATAAGGAGTGTGAGTGAGCTGGAGATGAGTTGATATGGGTCCCTTATCTTTGCAGACATGATTTTCTTCCTTAACCTAGAGGCATAAGATAATCTTTATTATGCTGGCATCAACTCAATCGTGACAAGTGGACTCACAAAAAAATCCACTGAATTGTTTTGTCTTGATTGTTCATGACTTTAATTAACTTCTCTAATAATGTACTTTCCTCAAAAGCCCTGGTGATACTTCAAATCTGTGAAAATTGACCAAAAATTGAAGTGGGTGCTACAATTTGCTTTGTTTTCAAAAACAACGGGTCGTGTTTTCGCGTGTCATGACAAGGCAAAAATATGTGATAGAAGGAGAGTAATATGGCCGTTCCGGTCTCACAAATGTTTACGGTGGCGCAGTATGTAATTACTCAAAAGCTAAAAAGGGTTAAGCAGTATCCGCTTGTACTGATGCTGGAGCCACTGTTCCGATGTAATTTGGCCTGTGCTGGGTGTGGGAAGATCCAATACCCGGAACATGTCCTTGATAAGCGGTTGACACCGGAGCAATGTTGGCAAGCAGCCGATGAATGTGGTGCGCCGATCGTGAGTATTCCTGGTGGGGAACCATTGATCCATCCGGAAATGCCAGAAATTATTCGGGGTCTTACTCAACGAAAAAAGTATGTGTACTTATGTACCAATGGGATTTTGTTGCAACGGAAGCTTGCCGATTATACGCCATCCAAGTATCTCACGTTTAGTGTACACATGGATGGCCTGAAGGATGAACATGATCTTGCGGTCTGCCGGGATGGGGTGTATGACGTGGCGATAAACGGTATTCGTGCTGCATTGAAGCGTGGGTTTCGTGTGACAACGAATACGACATTATTTGACGATGCGGATCCCGAGCGTATGAGAACATTTTTTGATGAGATGATGCAGCTTGGTGTCGAAGGCATGATGATTTCTCCAGGGTATAGTTATGACAAGGCGCCTGATCAAAATGGATTTCTCAAGCGATCTCGAACGCACGACTTGTTTTCGAAATTACTGAATAACCGGAAACGGTCGTGGCAGTTTAATCAGTCGCCGTTGTTTTTAGAGTTTTTGATGGGGAAACGAGAGTATCAATGTACGCCATGGGGCAACCCGACCTATAACGTTTTTGGATGGCAAAAGCCGTGTTATCTTCTCCAAGAGGGATATGTGTCGACGTTTAAAGAGCTACTCCGGGAGACCAAGTGGGAACAATATGGTACGGGGCACAATCCGAAATGTGCCGATTGCATGGTGCATTGTGGGTATGAGGCAACGGCAGTAGAAGATACGTTTAGTTCTTGGAAAGGATTTGCAGGGACGGTGAAAGCGACATTGTTTCCTAATTTTACCTAGACAAGCTTGATCGATTTTCCATATAAGGCAAACAATAATGAATGAAACATCCCCATTAACATCGGAACTCCAAAGTTTAGAAGGGGTGGTTCTTCAACTAACGACCGTTGATGAGGTGAGGAAGGCCGTGGAGTTAGCCTTTGATTATCGGGGCGACGTCACACTTGAATTACGGTCAGGCGAGTCAGTCGAAGGATATATTTTTAATCGAATAGAAGAGCAATCCGAAGAGCTGGCCTGTGTATTTCCCACTGGGCAACCAGGAAGTCGTGAAATTCCATACAACGACATTTGTCGGATCATCTTTTCAGGTGAAGATACCGCGGATGGGAAATCCTGGGAAGCTTGGGTGAAAAAGAAACAAAGCCAATCATCGTAACCGCCTTTCACGTTGTCGACGACAGGTACGGGGTTTATCCACGTTCTTCGTTGACGTCTGTTTCCTAATTTCTTAAAACTCCTATTGATTTGCCTGGCGCGCCTTGATGCCGTTGCTGAGCCATGGATGCTTTAGCATGGCTGTCAAGAAATCGAACCGAAATAGGAAGGATGACGTGCAATGTACCTGTTAAGAAACACGTCATGTTTTATTGACAGGATGAATAGCTCTATGCTAGAAGTCACCAACTTTTTTTAGCCATAAATTCCTTCCTGAATGATGAGGTTGTGTAAGGGGTTGAAATGGTGCCGCTGGGTTCTCCAAAGTAGAAATAAAAGGCAATTGGAAAACGGGGAAAGTGGCATTGTACCCATCCAGACCCGAACCTCCAGTCTTTTAATTTGTTTCATCCTAATATTCTTGGGATGGTTTCCCAGCACAACGTTTGCTCTTCACGAAACGGATCATCGTTTTACTGTTGAGGGGCGTGTCTGCGGCGAAGATGGAAAAGGACTTGTTGGTGTTAAGGTTATTGTCAAAGACACACGTAGTTCCATTACGGCTAAAGGGTTAACGGATGAAAATGGTATCTATAAAGCCATCTTGCATCTTCATAATGAAAACCAAGGAGATCCACTTCTCATCAAAGCATCGGATTTCCAGGGAAATGCCAAGGTAGCGTTTGATCCTGATGACGTCAAAACCGAGCGGAGCCTCACGGTTAACTTGGGTGGTGTCTGTTCCCCGTTGCCAAGCGGGTTGTCTCAATGGATGTATTACATCCTTGGTCTTGGAGCGATTGTCGTACTCATGGGCATAGGGGTGAAGTTTTTTGGTGGGAAATCTCAACGGTCTAGAAGCAAATCAACTAGTAAGAAAAAGTTAAAAAGCTGAATGCGACTTATGTGTGGCTAAAGAAACATTGACTTGAATGTGAAAGCGGTAGAACGAAACGAGAAAGGAGCTGTGTTGGTTATGAGAGAACAATATTGGCTGAATAGAATCATGGTGCTTGCATTATTGATTGTGGGTTTAACTTTGGCCTCTTGTGGAGGAGGAGAAGGACCACCGCAACCACCACCACCGGCGCCACCTGAATATGCCGATAAGCATATGCCACCGGACTATTGGAATAATCCAGACATTATTGCCGAAGGCAAGGCGATTTTTATTGGTGCACAGAACATCGATGTGAACTGTGCGAGTTGTCATGGAAAAGATGGGAAGCCAGTGAAAGCTGGTGCACGTGATTTTCGTCGTGCCGATTGGATGGAGCTCTATTCGGATTCTGTGTGGTTTTGGAGGATTTCCGAGGGAGTGAAGGGCACGAAAATGAAGCCATGGAAATCCAAATTGTCTGAGGATGAACGGTGGAAGGTGATGGCGTTTGAAGCGACTTTTGCTCTAAAGGGTAAGAAGTACGATCCAGAAAAGAAAGCATGGGTTCCTGCCAATTAATGGATCACGTTTAGCGTTCAATGTTCTTGAGTTAGGTTGCTGAATTATGAAAAAGGAGGGCCACAACCCTTGATGACGTTAAGGCGCAGTTTACTTGTTTTGCTTGGTTTGTTGGTGACAGGCGCAGCTGTTGCCTATGCTCAGGCTCCAGAAGCGCCTTCTGTCGATTTCCCCTATGCGGGGAATCGTACGGCGGTATGGTTCGTGGCCAATCTGCATATTCTCTTTGCGGCCTTTATTCTTGGCGCTCCAATTTTTGCGGTGGTGTCAGAGTGGTTAGGCTACAAGAACAATGATCCCAAATATGATCGGCTCGCTAAAGAAGTCACCAAGGTCACAGTGATTTTATACAGTATGACCGCTTTGACGGGCGGTCTCTTCATCTTTGTGTTGTTGGGGACCTACCCTGATTTTACGACGTGGTTCATCCAACACTTTTTCATGGTCTTTGCAGTAATTTATCCACTGTTATTCATCGCAGAGACCATTATCCTGTATACCTACTTTTATACGTGGGATTCTTTGAAAGGTGAAAAGAAAGCGCGACACATCGCCCTGGGTGTTCTCCTTAACATCGTAGGAACAGTGACGTTGTTTGTCATCGACGGTCCAACGTCATTTATGAATACGCCCGCTGAATCAGCTGAAGGCATGAGTATTTTTGAGACCGTTGCATCGATGAACTTGTGGGATAAGATCGCAAACTATAGTTGGATGCCGTTGAACCTCCACCGGCTTGTTGGAAATGTGACATTTGGTGGGTTTATCGCCGGGCTTATTGCGGCCTACATGTATATGGGTGCGAAGTCTGATGAAGAGCGTTCCTACTATGATTGGATGGGGTTTGTTGGAAATCTCATTGGGGTTGGCGCTCTCCTGCTTCTTCCATTCATGGGTTATTTATTGGCCTATGAACTTTGTGATTATGATGCATCGATCTGTCCGTACATGATGGCTGACCAACTATCGATGTTCTTTGAAATGCAAGGGGCTATGGTTGGGCTGATATTCTTGGCCAGTAATTATTATATCTGGCTAAGCATGAAACGGATTCAAGGTGTTGAGAACGTCAGGATTTCAGGGCTGGTCATGATCGCGGTCATTCTAATGCCGGCCATCATGGGTTTGGCTTGGAAAATGTTTCCTCCGCCAGAATGGCAATCCCTTATCTTTCTTGCCTTGTTGGTGTTCTTGCCTCCGGTCCTGAGTAAATTGCCGGGGTTACGGTTTACTGTATCGGCATTTACCATGATTAAAGTCGGGTTTTTAATGATTGTGGTGGCTGATGCTATTTGGATGACCCCGCATGGATTCGTCGCCACACAAGCGATGGCCACGGAAGAAAATGAATTGCCATCGTGGGCGAGTGAATTGGCATTGATGCCAGCTAAAAATGCAGCGGCTTTTACCTTAGTTTTTCTCACTGTTGTTAACTATATTCTCTATAATCGTGCAATCAAGTGTGGGACGATTGTGTGGGGGAAAATTGACTTTGCCTCACAATTTGTTCTGATTTTCCTTGCCTTTAGCGCCATTTGGACCATGGGTCTCATGGGTACGGTGAGGTCACTGACAAGGAAATATTATCACGTCTATAATTTGTTGCCTGACTTTACACCAGAGTCCTTTACGCCGACTCTTGCGTATTCAGCCTGGTGGATTACAGGCACAACATTAGTATTTTATGCTGTCGTGAGCTTTGCCATTATTGTGACATTACGATCGACGGATAAAAAAGCTTCAGTTCCCCAGGGCGAAGCTCTTCCCGCTGCGGCTAAGTGAGAATGGAAGGAGAAGTGAATGGCTGAACAGAGCCTGACCAAAAACATTTTGAGAAAAGGCCTCATAGGGATCGTGGTAGGCGTGGTGCTTGTTATTGCTGCTAGGCTGACCCACTTTCCTGAAATCTTTCAAATTATGTTCTTTGTCTATGCCATGCTTGGCGCGTTTGTCTTTATTTTGCTTGATGCGCCTTCTATGACTCGCCTTGAAGGTGGGAAGGCTGTTGTCGGGCTGCTCTTGTTCTATGTCATCATTTCAGGGGTGTATATCGCAGGTGCTGGAATTCTTCCTCAATATGATCCTGGCATCGAAAAAGGGAAAATCGAAAAACTATTGAAAGCAAGGAGAGCTAGAACTCAGCAAGGAAAAGCGGAAGAGTTAATCGCAAGGGCCAAAGCGCTTGATGAAAAGGCTGATGCGATTACCAAACAGCTTGCATCCTTAGGCGCAGGAGCACAAGCTGTTGTTGTATCATCGGAGAGAGATGCAGCTCCTGCTGCTGCATCTGGTGATCTTGTTGCTGTAGGGAAAGAGCAGTGGGAACTTCAAGAATGTTATAACTGTCATAAGCTATATGGGCAAGGTGGAAAGAAACGAGGCCCAGAGATGGATAACATTGGCAACCTTATGACAGCAGCGCAGTTACGGGAAAAAATTATCGATCCAAAGAGTTGGATGGCTGAAGGGTTCGATAAACAATACAAAAAAGGCAAAATGCCTGATAAATACAAAGATTTGATGTTTGATGAGGAAATTGATGCCTTGGTGGCCTTTCTTGTTTCTCTGAAAGATGCATCAGTCAATACTCCCAAGCCAATCAAAATGAAATAACGTAATTGTGTTGTATTAAAAGGATCTCTACTCCATGCAGCCAAAGTTGACAGCCAAAGTTCGTTGTGCCGATAAAGAAGTTGGACGAGTTTCGAAAGTTATTGTTGATCCAATTTCTCATGAAGTCAGTCATCTTGTGGTGTGTGAGTCGAATGGTCATGGGAATGAGCGGCAAGTGCCCATGAGTCACGTCCGCGAAGTGCTGAATGAAGAGGAAATTCTGTTAGGATGTTCCTCTAACGAATTCATTCAGTTTCCTGCTATTGATCGTGATCAATATGTCACCATTAAGGAAGTGGAAATTGCCCATTTAGAAGATCATCTTCACGTTGAGCCTGGCGAAATTTTAGTCCCTCTCCCTACGTTAGAACAGGGTGTTCCTCGAAGGACATTTTTTAACAATATGACCCATGCCATTGGGACATTAATCGCTTTGCCGCTTGTGTTTCCTGTTTTAAAGTATCTGATGAAGCCAATGTATAAGCCGTTTGATAATGCATGGTTCTCTGTGGGTAATGTAAAAAGAGTCAAAAAGGAAAACATTGGCTATCAATTCAAGTTTACGCGTGGGTTCAAAGAAGCCTTTATGCCTGAGCAAAACATCGAGAAAAATATCTGGGTGGTCAAGGCAACCCCTGAAGTTCAAAAAGCTGTCTATGAAGGAAAAGATAAGAAGTTTCATGATGATGCGGGAGATGTCGTGTGGGTCAATAAGCGTAACTCTCCTTATATAGGATTTTCTGGGAAATGCCCTCATTTGGGTTGTGGATATAAATGGCGTAGGACAAAAAACTTTCCTGATGGGGTGTTTTTGTGTCCATGTCATTTGAGTATTTATGATGAAGCTGGCAAGGTTCTCGATGGGCCAGCACCAAGAGCGCTTGATGTGTTGCCTTTGGACGTGAATGCTGCCGGTGAGATGAAAATTATTGATGTAGAGTACAAAGCAGGCGTTAAAAATCAGATCAGGCTTTTATAATTCATTAAGGGACAATTTCAGTTATTTTTCATGAATGAAAACCCAGAAACTGCTAATCAGCAAAGTGCCTTTGAGAAAGTTGTTGACTTTGTCGATCAACGAGTAGGCTTAAAGACCCTTCAGGCCAAAATGTTGAATGAGCCGGTGCCCGGTGGTTCTCGCTGGGCCTATACGTTTGGCTCTGTCCTCCTCTTTATTTTTATCCTCCAAGTGGTCACCGGGATCTTGTTGATGTTTTATTACGTCCCGAGTACGGACCATGCCTATGCAAGCACACAATACATTATCCATGAAGTAGACTATGGGTGGTTTCTCCTGAGTTATCACTTTTGGGGATCTTCGGCCATGGTCGTCATGGTCTTTGCCCATATGTCACAAGTGTTTCTCTGGGGAGCCTATAAAAAGCCAAGGGAACTCATTTGGTTGGTGGGGTTAGCGCTCTTTGGTATTGTGATGGCATTTGGGTTTACTGGGTATCTCCTTCCCTGGGATCAGCGAGCCTACTGGGCTACGGTGGTCGGCGTAGAAATTATGGACAAAACACCTCTCCTTGGAGACTTCATGGCGAGGTTTTTGAAGGGTGGACCAACGCCAGGGCAAATGACTATCAGTCGGTTTTTTGTTATTCATGTCATGATTCTTCCTGCAACGTTAATGGGGCTTGCGGGCCTCCATATTTTCTTATTCCGGAAAGCTGGACCGGCTGGGCCATTTCGAGGAACACCAGATGAGCTGAAGGCCAAAACGGATTATTTTTTCCCCCGTCAAATTTGGAAAGACATGGTTGCCATGGCCAGTGTCTTTCTCATCATTTGCAGCTTGGCGTTTGTCGAACCTGTCGTGCTGTTAGAAGAGGCCACTCCTGACCCGGGTGACTATCATCCTGAGCCGGAATGGTACTTTTTATTTCTTTTCCAGCTTCTGCGACTGAAAATGTTTGGAGGCGAGTTTGGGCAGTTTTTAGGGGCCATTGCTATTCCTGGAGCCTTTATGGCCTTGCTGGCGGCGCTTCCATTCCTCGATACCAGCAAAGAGCGTGATATTTTCAAGCGTCCCATTGCTCTCATTAGCTGGATTGTCATCATGGTAGGAATCTTGTTGTTTACCGTTTCGGCTATTATCAACCGGGAGTTCCTCCATTGACGCCCTCACTGTCGAATACAAAATTAGGCCTTTTAGTCGCATGGCCGACATTTTGGACCGGGTTTCCAATAAAATTTGCCATTGTCCTTTTGTTATTGGCAGGAGGGTTACACCCCTGGGAGGGAACGGGTCTTGGTTTTTTGATCCTTTTGTCAATCCCCATTGATATTTGGGCATTAGGTGTTTGTGCCAGAACTGTGTTTTTAGAAAGATTGCGGGTTGATACTCCACCGGGCTTTGGGCTGTCATTGTGGTGGAAATGGGCTTTCTTTAGTGCAATCTACCTGCCCATACTCTATTTGCTTGTTGGTATCGTGACTTCTACAGCGAAAGCCATAACGGCGAGTGCCATTGAACTTGTTGAAACACATCTGATTGAGATTCCTGTTGCCGAACAAATTAGTCTAGAGTTAACTCTGTGGGGGAGTGTCGCCGCAGTCGTGTTGTTGTTGCTTCTGCTTGGCTGGCTCGCTGGGCTTGGTGCCCTTGCGAAGGTTCATCTTCGAGGTACAGTGCAACTAGATAAATCTTATGGGGAAATCGTGCGTTATTGGGATCTTTTACGGGTTCCTGCTGACCAGACGCTTCTTCTTGTCGCCATGATAGGAGTAGGCGTTGTGTGTGTATTTCTTTTTTGGGGTTTGTTGCCAGTTAATACGCCTCATCCTCACGATGAATATGAATATACATTCGTGATAAAAAATGAAAAGCCAATTAAACCGACGGACGTCATCAAGAAAACAGAACAAGTCTTGTCGAGAGCAAGCTTAACTATTGATGAGCTAGAAAAGGGCGAGAAACAAAAAGGGAAAGGTGATGGGCAAGCAGGGGGTAGTGCTGAGAAAGGCAAGCCCATTGCTGTAAAAAATGAGAAAAAACCTTTGCCCTCAGCTGCTTCAACAGCTTCTTCCCATAATGACGAACATGCACATGAACATTCGAATGGTGACCATGCACACTAGCAAACGGTGGCGGGTGAGGAGAAAATTATGATACACCAGAGCCTCATGAACATATTAAAAAACTTAGTTTGCAAAACACGTGGTCTGCCCCTTCTGAAATTGGGAACAGTCTTTGCCGTGTTACTGTTGCCATGTCTGGCCTTGGCCCAAGATGCTGCCACTCAAGCCATGTCCGTGGAATATCGAGATATTCCCGGGATGGGAAGCCGAAATCTTATCTGGATTGTAGCGCAACAGCATTTACTCTTGGCTGGGTTTGTACTTGGTGTCCCGATATTTGCCTGGGTCTGTGAAATAGTCGGATGGAAAACCAACGAACCACGGTATGACAAACTCGCAAAGGAATTTACCAAGCTCTTAACATCGGCTTATGCGACAACAGCGCTGTTTGGAGGGATTCTTCTCTTCCTGTTGATTGGGCTCTACCCAAAGTTAATGGCCTATTTGACGGATATCTTTTTTCCTTCTTTCATTGCCTACTGCATTCTCTTCCTGTTCGAAACTGCTACCCTCTACATGTACTGGTATGGGTGGGATGCGATGCAAGGCAAGAAAAAAGCTTTCCATCTTTTTTTAGGGTTTCTCCTCAATCTGTTTGCCCTTGGGATTATGATTGTTCCCAATGCATGGGCAACGTTCCAAGCCAGCCCAGTGGTCGTCGCTGACGGAACTGATATCGAACGAGCATGGGCAGCAATGCAAAATCCAACCTGGTGGCCAGTCAATATTCATCGGTTGATTGCCAATGTAGTCTTGGGAGGATTTATTTGCGGGGCCTATGCGGGCGTGCGTTACTTGCTTGCAGTCTCTCGTGAAGAAAAAGAACATTATGATTGGATGGGGTATGTTGGGAACTTCATTGGTGTGTTTGGGATGTTGCCGCTGCCCTTTGCTGGGTATTGGCTCATGCGCGAAATCTACCAATACAATCAGCAGATGGGGATTACCCTTATGGGGGGATTCCTGGCGTGGCTCTTTATTCTGCAGGCCATGTTAATTGGTGTACTGTTTTTAGGCGCGAATTATTACTTTTGGATGGGCATCAGCTATCGAATACCCGGCTCAGCACAGAGCTATAAAAAACCTATTATGGCCATGCTGATTGTCTTAATGGTCTGCTTGGGCGTATGGATGACCCCCCATTCATTGGTTGCCAGCCTTGAAGAAGCACGGAAAATGGGTGGGACACACCATCCGATGCTTGGTGTGTTTGGTGTCATGTCAGCAAAAATGACCGTGTCAAACTTGATGATTCTCGTGACGTTTATGAGTTTTATCATGTATTGGCGAGCAGGAAAGGTCGAGACAGCCGGTTGGGCAAAAATTGCCAAGTCGGTCATGGGTGCGCTCTTGGTCATAGCGGGTATCGCAGTGATTGTGCTAGGGGTTTGGGGGTACTTTGTTCCTGCCATTATCCGAATCAATTACTTCTCAGTAGCACAAGTCTTAATCGTGCTCTTTATTATGGTGACGTTTACGCCGTTAACGGCGCTCCTGATGAAAAGTGCGAAAACTACAACCGAAATGGTGTGGGGACAGATGCCGATTCGGGCAGGCTACAGCTTAGTCTTAAATGCCGTTATGGTGATATTATTAATGTCATTAATGGGGTATGCGCGTTCATCATCTAGAGTGCACTGGCATATTTATGGGGTGATGCGTGATACGTCAGAATATGCTTATTCGCCTGCACTTGGTTATGCTGCGGCCTTTATGTCATTAAACACGTTTCTGTTCTGCCTTCTCGTCGCATTTATTTTCTGGGTTGCCTCCATGGGCGGAGATAAAAGTAAGGGCCCTCAAAAAGAAGAGCCCAAAGGAAGCCAAGAGAAACTTCCAGAAGGGTTGACCCCGGCTATGGCTGGTGGATCACCGAGAAAGGGGGAGTAGGCACTTATGAGTGAAGTTGCTCTTCTTCAGTTAATCGGCCTCTCTGTGGTGGGATTAGGGATTGTCATCCTGCTTTTCATTAAGGCCATGTTTGTCCGGGTTCTTGGGTTTGTCGCCATGGTGCTTGGTTCATTTAGCCTTGTGGCCTTGAGTGTTCCCCAAATGGCTTCGCTCCCACCAGCAATTGAGTCATTTGATATTGCCAGTGTGAAAACTCCAGATGACCTGGCCTCTATCGGGCAAAAGATTTTTTTTAGTAAAGGCCAATGTGCCTTATGTCATTCCATTGGTCCAAGCGAATCGGCACGATGTCCAGATCTCGCAGGCGTGGGTGCCAAGTTAGCACCGGAATTTATTTATGAAAGTTTGACAGATCCGCAGTCCTACATCTATTTAGACTTCCGTCATGAAGGTCTTCCTGAAGAGTATCCAGCGCGTATGCCCTACATTAATAAAAATCCGATTGCGTTATCGAAACCGGAAATCTTCTCTGTGATTGCCTTTTTGCAAAAGATGAGTGGTGAACCCATTAGCATTAAGGTTGAAGATGTCATGGACATGGGACAAGAAGAAAAATCCGTTAAGATGGCTTCACTCAAGGATGGTGCATTATGAAGGGTCCTTTATTTAATTCTGCCATAATCCTGACGGGAATGTATCTGGCATTAAAGTTTATTCTTCCTTTATTGACGGCTCCTCTCCCGTCAATGTTGATTTCTTTATATATGCTCTTGACCTTAAGTGCACTCATGATTTTTTATACGATGAGTGGGACATCATTAGATGAGTTTATGGGGCCTATTGCCCGTTTTTTATCTGGTGAAAATCAAGTAGGCATAGCGAAGCCAGCAAGGTTGCTCGTGTTAGTGGTGTTCCCCTTGTTAGTGGGATGGCAAACCTATACGAAGTTAGCCCCGAGTGATCAGCCTCCTGCAGAAAACCGGACTATTCATCCCGCACCTCCTGGTGAATTTGTCGGATTGGCGAATCCTTACCCCAAGACTCCAGAAAACATTATGATGGGGAAAGGCCTCTATGCGGCCTATTGTTCTCCATGCCATGGAGCGAATTTTGATGGAAAAGGTCCAGCAGCGCCTGGGTTTAACCCACCACCTGCTAACTTTGCCGATCCTGGAACTATTGCGCAACTTCAAGAATCCTATCTGTTTTGGCGTATTAAAAAAGGTGGTGTTGGGTTGCCTGTTGAAGGGATGCCTTGGAAGTCAGCTATGCCTCGTTGGGAAAAGGAACTCCCTGACGAATTCATTTGGAAGATTATCATGGGCGAGTATGATGGAGCACATCAATCGCCTCGAACATGGGAGGAAGAGGAGTAATACACACCGACCAATAGAGGTTACCCGATGTTGCCCATGACTACTATGTATTTTTCTGCCAGTGTAAAAAAACTTACTCTCTTATGTATCATTCTTGTCGGGATGATAACAGGAGGAATTGTTTCGGTATTGGCAAGCGACCCGCCAGACGATACCAAGCAAACGAGTGTTGCTGTTCGAATCCCTTTGGTTGAAGGGGTACTTCCTTGGGATGACCCGATGTCAGCCGTGTGGAATGAGGCGAAGGTTTCAGAATTTAACCTGGCCCCACAAGTTCACTGGCAGGACAGGGTTCAGGAAGTCACCGTCATGTCTGTCAAGGTTCGAGGGCTTCATGATGGAGAAAAAGTGGCGGTCCTCCTTGAATACAAAGATCCTTCCAATGATCAAGCTGATGCGGCTGCGTTAGAATTTATGGTTGGGGATAAAAAAGCACACTTTGCACATGGGCAAGAAATGCTTCAGGTTGAGGGTGGGCCTGTGAACATCTGGTATTGGAAAAATGAAGCTGGAAAAGGCATCGATATGAGTGCAAAGGGTTTTAAAACGCTTCGCACGCAAGATCAGCAAGATGTTTCGGCAAAAGGCATATGGCAAGATGGAACCTGGCGCGTTGTATTTTCCCGATCGTTGCAAACAAATGATGAGCATGATGCCCAAATAGATCTAGGCGAGTGGAGTAGCATCGCCTTTGCTTTTTGGGATGGAAAGCTTGAAGGGGATGTTCCTAAAGAAAAAGGGAGTCAGAAATCTGTTTCCTCTTGGTTCCCGATGCGGGCAGAGCCACCACCTGATAATTCCGTGTACGGGTACGTTGCCCTGGGGTTAGCCCTTGCGGTCGCATTTGAGTTGGTCTTTGTGAGAAAGCTGAAGAAGGGATTGTCGGCATGAAAAACATCTCTGGCAAAAGACTAGGGATATCAGCCATCGTGAGTGGCTTAGGGCTTATCCTGCTGATAAGTGGTTGCGCATTATTTGAAGATGAGCAAACGGCCAAAGGACGAAAACTCTATCACCATTATTGCATGCACTGTCATGGGGAAAATGGTCGTCAAAACGAAGGGTTTAATTGGTCCAGCATGTCCGATCCACGTCCTAGAGACCTTTCAGATAAAGCGGCCATGTCGACATTTAGCGATGAGGAAATTTTCAGCGCTGTCTCACGAGAAATGCGAGATACCTCAAAAGAGGAAGTATTGAATGATGAGAATTATTTTGCCGTCTCCACTATGCCTACTTTTAAGTACACTCTTTCCGAAAAGGAAATTTGGGGAGTAATTGGGTATGTTCGAACGTTACATGGCATGTCATTAACGTATGACTTGGAAGCTCGTCAAAAAGAGCTCCAGGGAGTGCTTCAAGAAGCTGAGCAAGCGTTGGAGGCTGAAAAGCCTGTTCTGGAAGCAGCAGAATTGAAGCTTGAAGAGGCCGAAGAGGCCAGGTCTGATGATGATGATGAGACGATCTTACCAGAAGAAGAAGCCTTGGAAGAGGTACAAGCTAAATTCGACGGCATTCAGGATATATATGATCAAGCCAAGGCGGCAGTGGATAACTTTTCCAAGAGACCAAAAATGAATCAGGTCTCACGGCCAGACCTTGCAATTTCGGAAGAAGAACTTCCACGACTTGAAGAAGTGGGAAAACAATTGTACCAAAATAAGTATGGATGTAATGGCTGTCATAGTATCAATGAGCAAGGTGGACTGGTTGGTCCCGCGTTGGATCGGGCAGGGTTTCGTCTCAATGATACATGGGTGTATCGCTGGATTCGATATCCACAAGGCATGAAGAAACATACACGAATGCCAAATTTAGGCATTAACGATCAAGATGCCAGAGCTGTCACCGCATACTTGGAAACCTTGCGAGCGCCCAAACCCGATCAACCAATTGCTGCGCCTGAATGAATAAACGGAAACAGTCAGACTGACTTTCTGTCGCGGTTTCTCAGCGCCTAGGATTCCTCATAACTTCTCTTGAGATTGCCTCTGCCTGTTAAGCTGGTACAGTTGAGGCAAATTCCTTCCCTACAAGCATCCAATCCATAGTCCAGCCAGAATACAGATTCCTATCCATATGTGTTGTCGAAACATGGAAAAAGCCATGTTAGGAGAGAGTGGCGATCTGAGTCGCCAAACCTGTTGGCTGAGAAATCCCGCAATGCCTGTTAGGGTTACATAAAAGACGGAATTAAGCTGCATTCGCCATCCAATAATGCTCAATAAGATCAACATGCCTAAAAGCGTGAGGCTTACAGCAAGCCATACGTGCTGGCCAAACAAGATAGCGGAAGATTTAATGCCAACTTGCAGATCGGCATGAATGTCTTGAAGCGCATAAATCGTGTCATAGGCAATAGCCCATAAGATTGTGGCCCCAAAAAGAATCCAGACTTCGAGGATCAATTGATGGTTCGAAGTGGTCCAGGCCATCACGACGCCCCACCCAAAGGCCAATCCTAAAAAGAATTGAGGAAGATGAAAAAACCGTTTAGTAAACGGGTAGACTCCTGCCAGGAGGAAGGCGATGGGGCTTAAAAGAGCAACCTGTATAGGGAGGAAAAGCAGTAAACTGGCAGACAACGTCAGAAACACAATGATTGTACCGATAGCATGAGAAGGCCTCAGCGCGCCGCAGGCTAGGGGACGGTGCTGGGTACGTGCCACTTGTGCATCAAACGATCGGTCAGCCAAGTCATTCATGGCAACGCCTGCGCTTCTCATAAAAAATGCTCCCAGGAAAAAAATGATGAGATGAGATACTTGTGGTGAGCCATGTGAAGCTAAAACCAATGCCCAGAATGATGGGAGCACTAACAGCAGGGTGCCAGACTGATTCCGTAGACGAATGAGAAGTGCGAGTTGAGAAACAGTGATGAAAATGGGCGAAGAGCGATGTGTCGCTGTAGGGGTGGACAGACGAAGGTCCATGATGATTTTGACCTTAACGAAGAGACAAGTTTTCTGTCAACGTCAAAAAATACATGAACAAGTTGACACCTTTATTCATAGCACAATATGATCACACCCAGAATGATTGTAGCTGTTTTTTCTAGATCCTTTTCTTCCATAAGGCCGGCGTAGCTCAGTGGTAGAGCAGCTGATTCGTAATCAGCAGGTCGGTGGTTCAATCCCACTCGCCGGCTCCAGTCTTCTTCAATAAAAGCAATAACCTAAAAAATTCATCAACTTCACGATTCCTTGGAAGGCGAGCGAGTGCCCAAAACGCTACGTGCCAGTTTTTGTGATGTGGAAGGGCATGTGGTAGATGACATCATCTCTGCCTGGGGTAATGTCTTTGGCCTGTTGCATTGGCCATCTTTCAAAGAGAACGCGGGCTCACGTCATTCTTGCTTCCACCTACCGCGGCTCTAGGTCTTGATCTGATGACGGAGCCGTTCAGGGCAGCCGCGCGTAGCATTTCGGTGGTCGGCCTCGGAGAGATCCGCTTTGGAGGAGTTAGCTTGCGAAAGGAATTTTCCTTAAAGTTTCGCGCTCTGGCAAGAATATTCGGATTTGCTTCTCTCCACCCATTCCAAGCCTCATCCCACCCTGGTTCAGAGTTTCCAGATGTTCAGTATTCGGCATGGTTTGGGTTTTCTACTTTCATAGTTATTCACACTCCTTCTTTACACGTGTCTTGGTGCCGATTGCACCGGCTTCCCAGATGAGCCATTAGCCCTTGACGATCTGTTGAGGCGTGATTCCTTTCTTCAGAAGGTCTCAGCTATGAAGACTCCGATTGCGATCGTCGTCAGTGTCATCTTCATGGGGGCACTTCAAATTGCGACCTGACTGGTTAGCCAAATTGATCTATGCTGACAACCGAGCTCACTTTTTTTCTAATTGATAATGTGCTCCCAATGGGCAATCATGGAAATTCCCGTTTACAATGATCCCTTTGTGATCCGCCGTAACTGATTTTGTGCATGTGCCTTTCCCCTGTTGGGTAGACCAGTTATGATGCCAGGTATAGACCGACCGACCATCTTGTAGTGTCTCTTCCTTATCCGGTGCTCCCCATCGTTTAAAAAGCTGATCTTTATGATGCCCTTTCTGTGAGTCCATAATTTTCTTTTCGGGCAACGTGCATCCCACGAATAGGCTCAGACAAAGGATCAATTGAATACTCCATAGTGTGCTCATGCTTCTCATTCTCATCTGACCTCCTATGTGAGAGTCTATTCGAATCTAACCCTCTTTCTCTAAAAATGCGTTGACAGTCAACTTTGGTTTCATGGGCATGGAGCTGATCGACCGCACCAGGGTCATGCTAGCGTTACCATGACTAGAATAACCGTCATCTCTTGCCGAATCTACCAGCTATACTTCAGAAGATGTTGTTCATGTGTTTGGCTGAGAGGCTGAAGGGCTGTGTCTTATGGTTTAACCTTCCTTCCAACTCGCCATGAAAAATGAGAAGAACGAGCACATTACGAGATCATACTTGCCATCAAATAAGAGATCAAACCGTGCCTTTTTGATTATCTGCGGAATTCCATGTTTGGATTGAACCGATTCATCAGAGAAAACGACTGATGAGAAAAGGGCAGTACCCATGAATATGGAACGTATTAGGGGAAAGTCTATGGCATGGAAGAAAAAACATGTTCCTTAGAATAAGAAAATTCTACATTTTTAATCTATATTGTATCTCCGGAATTTTTAGGATCCAGATACAGGTGTTTCCATGTTGCTGACAGGAGTGATTCAAAATAGAGGAAGAGGGAAGGCCCCTTATGATCGAAGAGTCTTTTAAACCAACATTTGGCAATCTTATTGAATACCATTGTACCCATTGTGGGTATAAATGGGATGCGGTTGAATGTCCTGCCCTATGTCCTATGTGTTTCAGAAAGGATGATAGGCTCTTCAATGAATGAAACACATTCTTGGTCGAGCATGAAAGCGACTCGTTCTTTACTGTGCTCACAGAAGCCTTTGAAAATGGTATAAATGCTGAACATGGTGAAATCTCCCGGCATGGCAGTAGTCAACCGTGTGTTTCCTTTACCTTCTAGCAATGTAAGCCAAGAATCGTATGGAAATACATACTTAGCCATAAGCAAACAGATAAGATTTTTTCCTGATGCCTATCGTTTAGGATTTTCCCAAGATCACCACGAAGGTCTGTTCTTGGTTGCCACGGAGTACAGTGATGGAAATAGATTGTCCTGGTATGGTGTGTTCAATGAGATAACTTTTTAACTGAGAAGAGGAGGTAATGATATGGTCTTCAATCGATAGGAGAATATCACCTTTCCGAAGACCGCCTTGGCGAGCAGGGCCGGTGGCTTTGGCAACGGCAATTTTCCATGTGGTTCCTCTTTTGAGGGGCATCATGCGAATGCCCAGTTTTGGGAAACCAGGATGGGTGTTCTCAATGAGGGCTCTCGCGATCCGTTGGATGAATGATCCAGGCACGGCAAAGGCCAATCGGCTACACCGACGTTCTCCTGAGTGTTCCTCTGTTTGAATGATACTCTGGATCATGCCCACAATCTCGCCTTGATGGTTAAAGAGGCCGCCGCCTGAGTTTCCACGACATGCCGAGAGATCAACTTGGAGGAGACGAGATTTTGTGGTTGGTAAAAAGGTGCGCTGATTGCCAACTCGACCAAATCCTATAGCGGGTCCCCACCCTAGTGGATAGCCAACCGTAAAGACCTCTTCCCCCATGTTGGGCTCCTGCACTCCAAAGGGGTTAGATGTTAACGATGACGGGAGTGTGTCCCCAGCTAGGTGATAAAGGGCGATATCTAAAAATTCACTCACTCCAATAAATCTTGCCTGTAATTCATCAAATTGTCCGGTGAGAACATGAATCATAGGCGGGACGATGATTTTGCCTCCTTCTGGCCGTTCCACGGCATGGCGGGCTGTGACAATATATCCGTTCCCAATATGTATGCCAGTACCTCGAATGGAAAATTGTTGACGGTTTTCGGGTGTGGCGGTGTCCTCAAGAAATTTGAGAATGCCGACCGTCGAGCTTTTGGCTTTTTCAATGACAGACGATAATGGTTTGGAGGTCTCGTAGCTTAGCGCGGAGATAGGTGGTAATAGGATATTGGCAAGGCCAATAAGGATGATTGCTAGCCACGTATGAGCCATGAGTATGTCTTCACAAAAAATGCGTAGACTGTCCAGCGAATGCGTATAGTGCGTTATTTTATCATTGTGCCAGAAGGCACGTCATCTGAGATTGTCAGTAACCCCATGACCTCTTGCCCTCCTGCAGCTAATACCATTCCTTGGGACTCAATGCCCATGAGTTTTGCTGGCTTGAGATTCGCCACAACCACAATGGTTTTTCCCAGTAACGTTTCAGGTTCGTAGCGTTTGCCAATGCCAGCGACGATTTGGCGGATTTCCTCACCGACCTGCACTTGTAATTTAAGCAATTTCTCTGATTTGGGTACACGTTCGGCTTCGATAACCTTTGCCACCTTGAGTTGGACTTTTTGAAATTCGTTAATGGTGATCTGTTGAGGGTCTGACGTCTTGTCCTGTGAACCCGGTGGCGTAAGCGTTGGTTCGTGAGAAATGGGATCCTGCGAATGTTCCACAGATTTCTCTCCTTTCTGTCTTGATGCGGTATCAATGCGTGGAAACAATGGGTTGCCTTTTGTGACCTGCGTGCCGGGTGTGAGCCTTCCCCATGTCACATCATGCTCTTGCAAGGGAATTGAAAAGTCTAGGGGGATGCCCAGTTGTTGCTTCATGTTTTTAGCTGTGGAAGGTAGAAAGGGATATAAGACGGCACAGAGAAGCCGCAATGTCTCGGTGGACTGATAGAGCACGGTATTCAGTCGATGCCGATTGTCAGGTTGCTTTGCTAACACCCATGGTGCGGTTTTATCGATATATTGGTTTGCAATTTGAATGAGACCCCAGATAGCCTCCAAAGCTCGGTGAAGCTCTAATCGTTCAGGCGAGAGATAGTCGGGTAACGTGGTCGAGATCAAGGTCTCTGCAGTTGTTTGCAGTTCGTGGTCGAGCTCAGTCTGTGTGGAAGGCTCTGGTTTTGGCACGTATCCGTCAGCAAACCGTTGGATCAACGTCACGGTCCTGCTCAACAGATTTCCCAGGCCATTGGCTAAATCGCTGGTATAACGGCCTGCTAGGGCTTCTCGTGAAAAATCGCCATCTTGTCCAAACGGAACCTCACGAAGGAGAAAATAGCGGAAAGCATCTGTCCCAAATTCTTTGACCATGGCTTCTGGGTCAACGACGTTCCCACGACTTTTTGACATCTTTTCGCCTTGAACAGTCCACCACCCATGGGCAAAAATCGTGTGAGGCAGCGGAAGGGCCATAGCAAAGAGCATCGTGGACCAATAGACGGCATGTGTTGTCAGAATATCTTTGCCGACGATGTGCAGGTTTGCCGGCCAGTATGGCGCGCGCGCTTTTGCGGGTGATAAATACTCAAGCGCTGACACATAGTTCATCAGCGCATCAAACCAAACATAGGTAACGTATTGCGGATCGAACGGTAAGGCGATGCCCCAGGCAAGGCGTGAGCATGGGCGAGAAATGGAAAGATCTTCTAAGGGTTTGTTCAGAAAACCCAGGACTTCGTTTCGCCGGGATTCGGGTTTGATAAAGTGGGGATGGCTATGAATGTGGTCGATCAGCTGTTGCTGAAACTGTCCCATCCGGAAAAAGTAATTGCTTTCACTCAGACGTTCAACCGGTCGATGACAGTCGGGACAGAGGCCATCTGTGATATCTTTTTCCGTCCAAAACCGTTCGTCAAATGTACAATACCATCCAGCATATTCGGCACGATAAATAAGCCCTTTGTCATACAACTGTTGGAGTGCGCGTTGGACGATGCTCTTGTGCTGGCTATCGGTTGTGCGAATAAAGGCATCGTGGGAAATCTCTAGGGTTTTCCATAGATTTTGGAATTGTGGGGTCAATCGATCACAGTGCTGTTGCGGATCAATATTGGCTTTTTCAGCGGCTTGTTGGACCTTCTGCCCATGTTCATCGAGACCTGTCAGAAAAAATGTGTCTCGATTCTGAAGACGAGCATACCGTGCCAACACATCAGCGGCAATGGTGGTGTATGCATGGCCAATATGTGGTACGTCATTGACATAATAAATGGGTGTTGTGAGGTAAAACGACGAAGACATGACCCCCCTACATTTCTTGCTGGAATTACGTAAATAATGAGAAACGACGACTAGTGTCTCTAGGCAAGATTGCCGAACATAGATTGTTACACGGGAATGGCCCCACGAAGTTTCAGAAAAAAGTTCTCCAATCCTAATTGGAGGTTAACGTTACGTGACCTGGACCGTTCAAGCCCCTGGAGCTCTTCAATGAGGTTGATGAGCGCTTCTGGCGTTGTCAGGGCCACCAGGCGTTGTAATCCAGACATATGGTCTCGATCGAGAATCAATTGTGGATTGACGTCAAGGGAGACCAAGAGCAGATCACGTAACGCATGAGTGAGCCAGTCAAG
Organism: Nitrospirota bacterium; assembly: GCA_011088105.1. GTDB lineage: Bacteria > Nitrospirota > Nitrospiria > Nitrospirales > UBA8639 > JAALKI01. The sequence goes on from JAALKI010000005.1 coordinate 85,756, forward strand.
AGCTTCGGGAATGCGGCCTGCTTTGGCAAGCCGTTCGGTGGTATCAAATATTTGGGCCACTGATTGGAGCGCGGTCCCTGAAACGAGAGAGAAAAATTCTTCTTGTGTCGCTCGAGCTTCTTCAAGATTGGCCTCAAGTGCTTGACCGATTCTTCTATTACTCAGACGTGCTAAAAATCGGGCATCGCTTTCAGGCATGGCTCGTTTCAAGGCCAGTGCCCCTTCAACGTCTGACGTGGACGGTGAGGCAAAGCGTAGGGCAAGACATCGAGAGCGTATCGTGGCTGGGAGTGCAGACGGTTTACTCGTAATTAGAATAAACAGGCTGTACAGTGGTGGTTCTTCCAATGTCTTCAAGAGCGCATTGGCTGCACCTAAGGTGAGGCAATCGGCATCATTAATGAGACAGACTTTTTTCCATCCATAGAGTGGCCGATAGAGGGTATGATGTTCGAGGTCTCGAACACGGTCTATGGTGATTTGAGGATTCGCTTTTTCTCGGTCAGGTTCAATGAGTAACGTGTCTGGGTGCAGTCCCTGTTCAAGCTGCTGGCAACCGCGACAATGGCCACATGGGTCTTGCGTGGGACATTGCTCCGTTGTTGATTCACAGACAAAGGCTTGTGCAAAGCAGAGTCCCATACGACGCTTCCCAATGGCATCGTCCCCATAGAAGAGATAGGCATGGGCAAGGTGATCGCGAGCTAAGATGCCTCGCAACTTCGTTTTGGCGTCTTGATGGCCGATGATATCACTGAATGGCATGGTGTTGTGCTGTTCGGTGTTGAGAAGACGGTTGGGGCTTGCGCTTACGAGTCGATGCGGTCGCGTATGGTGTGAGACGTGAGAGCAATGCATCGACCTTGTGTGCGACCTGTTGGGCAATGGTTTCTGCTGGAAGCCGTCCGTCAAGGGTCATAATACGGCCTGGTGCCTGTTCGGCAAGATGCCTGAATCCTTGTTGGACTCGGGTATGAAAAGCGCGAGATTCTCGATCCAGACGATTGTGTGTGGTGCTTGACAACCGTCGCTTCAGGCCTTGGCTTACCGGGACATCCAACCAAAACGTACAATCTGGGAGAAGCCCTCCAGTTGCCCAACGATTTAATTGTTTGAGCTTCTCAAGGTTGAGGCCTCGACCGTATCCTTGGTAGGCCAGCGTCGAATCAATAAATCGGTCGCATAACAGGATAGCTCCTTGGAGCAGGCCGGGAATGATCACCTGCGCGACATGCTGGCTACGACAAGCCAAGATCAAATGTGCTTCACATTGTGGTGTTAACGACTCGAGCTGACGGTTCTTTTTAGTTGGTTTTAAGAACAGATCACGGATTTGTTCACTCAGGAGAGTGCCTCCAGGTTCCCTGGTTTCAATCACCCGGTACCCACGATTGCGCAATGACTGGGCCAGGTGGTGGCATTGTGTCGTTTTCCCACAGCCTTCAATCCCTTCAAATGAAATGAAGAGCCCTTTGCGATCGCGTTTCGTGAGAGGGACGATTGCTGATGGTTTGGCGTGAATGTTCACGGCTGTCATCCTACAGCGAAGCCATTGATAATCTCAAGAAAAGTCTTGAAGCCTGGACAAGAAGGCATGTACCATGCGAAGGGGGCTCGTACTAGATGATGAATGTAAGGAGTGCGACATTTATCTGATTGAACCAGCGGTGCTACAAGCAACGATGAGTGGGTTTTCCCTAACAGAGTTCCAGCCCTTAAGGGGATTGTGCCGTTGAAACCATTCAGGGCGTTTCTTAATCGGTATTTTTTGACTGGGTTGCTTGTCATTACCCCGATTTGGGGAACCGTGCTTGTCCTCAAAACGCTGTTTGTCACGGTGGACAGCATTTTAGGCAATATGCTCGCCGAGGCCGTGACCAAAGATTATTATGTGCCCGGGCTTGGCATTCTCACCCTCGTGCTCCTGATCTTTTTGGCTGGGATCATGGCCACGAATATTCTCGGTCGCCAAATGGTGAAACGGTGGGAGACTTTGCTGGATCGTGTTCCTATCGTGCGCGGCATCTATGCCACGCTCAAATCCATGATGGATATTCTATCCTTTAAACAAAGGGAAAAATACAACAAGGTTGTCATGATCCAGTTTCCCAAGGACGGTAATTATTGTTTGGCGTTTGTGACGGGTGAAACGAGAGAAGAAGTGCAAGTCCTGGCTGATGAGCCGCTCATCCATGTTTACGTTCCCACGTCACCCAATCCCACGTCTGGCTACTTTTTGCTTATCCCGGAGCACGAAGTGCTGTCCGTTGATCTTTCCGTCGAAGAAGCGATGAAGCTGATTGTTTCTGGTGGGTTATATTCTTCATCCAAGTCGATGGGTGTTCCACCCGTGGTGCCAGTTTCCAACCACTCAGAGCATCACGACCACACTGTCGAAGTTCCCATACGATAAACGAATTCATGCAAGGAGTACGGAAACAATGGCACACATAGCGGCAGTAATCATGGCGGCTGGGTTAGGAAAACGAATGCGGTCGAAAAAGGCCAAGGTCATGCACCCCGTGGCTGGCCGGCCCATGATTTGGTACATGATCAACGTGATGGGCCAATTAGTCGATTCAAAAGTGGTCCTGGTTCTCGGACATGGGGCTGAGCAAGTGCATGCCTATGTGGACAAGCAACAAGACCTGCGGGCTTCGATTGATGTGGTGCAGCAGCCGACTCAGCTTGGAACGGGCGATGCGGTAAAACAAGCCCAAGCGGTCTTGATGCCAGATGATGAACCTCTTGCCACGTCGTGTTTGATTGTGAATGGCGATACGCCCTTGCTGACGGCATCGACGCTGCAATGTCTTCTGATGCATCATCAAGCTGAACAGGCTATGGTGACGATGTTGACGACCAACTTCCCGGATCCTCACGGCTACGGCCGCGTGGTTCGAAGCGTCGCCCATGACGTCATCAAGATTGTGGAAGATCGTGATGCGACACCAGAAGAATTAGCCATTCACGAAGTGAACGTGGGGACGTATGTCGTTGATAGCCAATTTTTGTTCAACGCGTTGAATCAGATCGAACCGCGCAATGCCCAAGGGGAATACTATTTAACGGATATCGTGTCGATCGCAGTGCAAGAAGAAGTTCGTGTCTCCGCGGTGAAAACGCAGGATGCCACGGAATGTTGGGGGATCAATACCCGAGAGCATCTTGCTCTTGCTGAACAGGCCATGCGAGGACGGATTCGGACACACTGGTTACGCGAAGGGGTGACAATGTTGGATCCAGCCACAACGATGATTGATGATGGCGTTCAACTTGGTCAAGATACAGTGTTGCATCCTCATGTAACGCTGGAAGGGCAGACAACGATTGGTGAAGATTGCGTGATTCGTGCCCATACGCGTATTACGGATAGTCAAATCGGCAATTGCGTCGTGGTCGAAGATTGTTGCGTGATGGAAAAAGCTGTCCTTGAAGACGGTGCGTCGGTTGGTCCCTTTGCCAGACTGCGCGCTGGTACCGTGTTACAACAAAAAGCCAAAGTTGGGAACTTTGTCGAAGTGAAAAATACGGTATTAGGTGAGGGCAGCAAAGCCGGTCATTTATCATATTTGGGTGATGGTATCATTGGGAAACATGTCAATGTTGGCGCCGGAACGATTACCTGCAACTACGACGGGTTTCGAAAATCCCAGACCGTTATTGAGGATGGGGTCTTTATCGGGAGTGGCTCTCAGCTCATCGCACCCGTGACAATTGGACAAGGTGCCGTTGTTGCGGCCGGATCGACGATCACAGATGATGTCCCGTCTGATGCGGTATCCCTTTCTCGGGTCGAACAAGAAAATCGCAAACAGGCGGCGGCTCGGCGTCGTGATGCACAGACCAAAGCATCAGACAAATGAAGACCATGCGCTGCGGTTATGTATTGACCGAGGGGTAAGACAAGATCACGTGCATATGTGGGGTTTAACAGAAAGGTCACATTCATGTGTGGAATCATTGGGTACGTTGGACAAGAGCAGGCTTCCTCTATCTTAGTTGATGGCTTGAAGCGCCTTGAATATCGAGGGTATGACTCGTCAGGTATTGCGGTCCTTCAGCGGGGCCATGTTGAAGTTCGCCGAAGTGTAGGGAAATTAGCCAATTTGGAACAGACGTTGAGTGGTGGGGATCTTCAGGGAACCATGGGGATTGGCCACACCCGATGGGCAACTCATGGAAAACCATCTGAACAAAATGCCCACCCACACCGATCCGGTAATATCGTGATCGTTCATAACGGTATTATCGAAAACTATCTTTCCTTGAAAGTCCACCTCCAGCAAGAGGGATTTCAGTTTGAATCGGAAACCGACACTGAAGTCGTGTCACATTTGCTGGCTTCGTACATGAAACAGAGCCAATCCTTATCTGAAGCCTTTCGGTCTGTCGTGAGGGAATTGCAAGGGAGTTATGCACTCGCGGGCATTTGTGAGGATGAACCTCATGCTATCGTTACCGTGAGGTCAGGATGTCCACTTGTAGTGGGACAGGGTGAGAAGGCCTCCTATTTGGCCTCTGATGTTACGCCATTGTTGACTCACACTCGAGACATGATTTTCCTTGAAGATGGAGACATTGCGGTCTTGACGCCTGGGGACATCACGGTGATGGCCGTGGATGGACATCGTGTGAAGCGAAAACCAACGACCGTCGATTGGAGCGCTGATGCTGCTGAAAAAGGAGGATTTCCCAATTTCATGCTCAAAGAGATTCATGAGCAGCCTCAAGTAATTCTTGATACCCTGCGTGGGCGCTATAGCTATGACTCAGGCGAAGCCGATCTTCCTGATTTGTCCATTACTAGCGAAGAACTGAGCAATACCAAGCGAATTTGGATTGTGGCGTGTGGTACCTCCTGGCATTCTGGTCTAGTCGGGAAATACCTCATTGAAGAAATGCTTCGGACTCCCGTACAGGTCGATATTGGATCAGAATTCCGATATCGAGAACCCATGATCCAACCGGATGATTTGTTTATTGCGATTTCCCAATCTGGAGAAACGGCGGATACTTTGGCTGCTGCGCATGAAGCAAAACGGCTTGGGGCTCGGGTTCTGTCGATTGTCAATGTGGTGGGGAGTTCATTAGCCAGGGATTCTGATGGGGTGATCTATACCCGGTGCGGGCCGGAGGTGAGTGTGGCCTCCACGAAAGCGTTTACTGGTCAAGTCGTGGCGCTCTATTTGTTGGCGTTGCACATTGGACGGATTCGTCAGCAATTGATGGCCGATGATGGGCGATGGTGGCTTGATCAATTTCGGGCGCTTCCTGGTCAGGTTGAGCATATTCTAAGGCAAGAAGCGGAAATTATTTCCATGGCGAAGCGGTTTTATACGAAGTCGAACTTTCTCTATCTGGGGCGTGGCATTAATTATCCTATTGCCCTGGAAGGGGCCCTGAAGCTTAAGGAAATATCATATATCCATGCAGAAGGATATGCGGCGGGGGAAATGAAACATGGTCCCATTGCTCTGGTGGATGAAGAGATGCCTGTGGTGGTCCTAGCTCCACGCCATCGTTTGTATGAAAAAACTGTCAGTAATCTGATGGAAGTGAAAGCCCGCAATGCGCCGGTCATTGCTTTCGTCAGTGAAGGAGAACGCGAGTTAGGGGGAATCGCAGATTTTGTCTTTTCGATTCCTCATTCTCATCCGTTAATGTCTCCGATCTTGTTTACGGTTGCCCTGCAATTGTTAGCCTATCACATTGCCACCCTTCGGGAGGTCGATGTCGATCGGCCACGCAATTTAGCCAAAAGTGTGACGGTGGAGTAAGTGCTCCCACTACTTATTCCAATGTCTCGGTATGCTTTGGCGTTCGATGGGCAATACCCGTTTGCTGGGAAGCTTGTGCAACAGCTTTAGAGCCTTTTCCTGATTCTGCGCAGAATGGGCTATTAATAGATCGGAGAGAGCATGCTTTTCCGATTTCCCTTTATCATCACAGATTGAGAAACAAACAAAAATGTTTGTGTCCATCTCTTTCATGTGAACTATTCTTTTACTTTTTCTCTAAAACTACGTTGCATTGCCGCAATACTCACAGCTTTTCTCTTTGTATTGTGAAGTTTCCCCCAAAAGTCATCGACTCTCTTGGAAATTGACGTGATTGCAACTTTCTCATTCTTTGTGGCAAGGGTTCTAAAATTTCTTTGGAGATTGTTATTTGCCTTTTCTTTATTTTTCAGCTTCTATAAAATCCCACGCTAAAATGGGAACCGTCACAATCATGACGGACTCTTGCCCAAGTTTCCTTGCATAAGCTTTCGCTACCTTTTTAGCTTCTTGCACGTCGTCAATCTTATTTATGTCTTTGCCCTTAACTATCAGGGTTACAAGCTTCGAACGTTCTGGGCTTCCCTGGTAGTACCCGACTAAGTCTACAACGTTAAAACCATCAAAAGATGTTGCTAAAAGGCTTTTTTCAAAATCGTTCCACTGTTTAAGGGAAACTGCGCCACCAGTTGGAATCGATAGACCAAAAAACATTCTTAATCTGTAGGTCTCTTCGGCGCTACTAATCGTTGGAAAAAAGAACAAGGCCGTAACAACTAGCACGTGAAACATAGACTTGCTTCTTTTCATCATGTTCTCCCTTCTTTTGGTTTAACATTATTTAAACTGATCTATATAGCACCACATCATCAACTCAACACTATGGTCTGTCATGAAGGAGACAATAGATCAAAATGGCAAGAGCCTCGTAACTTAAATTTTCTGAAGGGCCTTGTTCGGTGACACGAGATTTCTCGTGAGTCCAAGGTCGTTTGGTTTCATGCCCATGGCGAGACCGATGAGCTGGGGGAGGTGGAGAATGGGTAGGTTGATGGATGTGCGAGCCTGTTTTTCGGCTTTGGCCTGCATGCCGTCCAGATTCAAATGGCAGAGGGGGCACGGAGTGATCATCATATCGGCGCCGTTGTCTTTTGCGTCGCTGGTATGGTTGGCGACCATGGTCAGGGAATTGGTTTCGTTAATTGTCAGAATTGGCAATCCACAACACCGATTTTTTCCTGGTAAGTCCACAACCTTGGCACCCAACGCGGTGATAACGGTTTCCAACGCATGGCGTCGAGCAGGATAGTCATCGATACCTAAGGCATCTGTCGGCCGTTGCAGATAACAACCGTAAAAGGGAGCAACCTGTAAATTGTCTAATGGGCGACTTACGGCTTTCTGGAGTTTTTTTATACCCACATCTTCCAATAATATCCAGAGAAAATGTCTAATCTGGGTTGTACCACGATAAGTCAATTGTTCTTCTGCAAGGCTCTCATTGATTTCTGCCAAATAATGTTCGTTTTGTGTGAGACGTTGATTCGCTTGGCTCATCACGCCTTGGCAGGTGCTACAGATCGTCATGATGGGCAATTGTTTTTGTTCCGCGATGGCAAAGGTTCTAGCATTGAGGGCATCGCCAAGACGAAGAGATTTCTCTTGTAAGACGCCTGCGCCGGTGCAGGCGACGTTTTGTAATTCTTCCAGTTCAATGCCAAGTCGGGGATAGACGTGCATGAGCGATTGGTAGAGTTCCGGGCAACCGCCTTTCGCCACGCAACCGGGATAGAGGGCATATTTCATGGATTATCTTTCAATATGCCGATCATGCGCTGTATATGAGCAATGCCAGGAATAGCACGATGCAGCGGACCGGATTTTGGCAGTTTATGGTGGAACAAGGCGCGCAGGCCAACAGGTATCAAGGAGAGGATTTTGCCAATATTGAATAAACCATGTGTTTTGAGAGCCAACATGGGTTCATCAAGTGTTCCTTTGTCTCGAATAATATTGATGAATGCTTCAGCATGTCTTGCTCCAGTTGTACTTGGAAGGTTGGCGTTCATAGCCTGTGCCCGTAATGACATGATCCGATCCATTGGCGCGACTCCCTTCGGGCAGACTTGAATACATTCCATACATCGCGTGCAGTCCCATATGCCTCCTGGTTGATCGAGAGCTGTCAGGCGTTTGGACGTTACCGTGTCTCTTGGATCTGCTACAAATCGATAAGCTTTTGCCAGGGCGGCTGGTCCGAGAAAGGTTGAATCAACTTCCAAGACGGTACAATCGGATATGCACACACCGCACATGATGCATCCCATGACGCCGGACAAATGAGACATAGCGGCAGGTGGGGCCAAATATTCTGTTTGTGGTGCTGGTTGTGGTGGGTGAAGCCAAGGTGTCACTTGGCGAATATTACGCCAAAATGAATCCATGTCCGTGACCAAATCTTTAATGACAGGCATGTTGTGCATGGGTTCGACGGAAATGGTTTCCCCTTGGGGGGCGACGGACATGATTTTGGTTTTGCAGGCGAGCGTGGCATGACCATTAATACGCATCCCACATGATCCGCAGATCGCTCCACGACACGAACATCGCAGGGCAAGAGAATCATCTTGCGTTTCCCTAATCTGAATGAGGGCATCTAAAACGGTATCCGATTCATCGATGCTTGTCGTATATTCCTGGTAATAAGGAATGGCCTTTTCGGTTTCAGGGTTATAGCGTTTGATGGTCAAGGTCGCTTGCATTAGTATACTCGGGGTTGTGGAGGCCATTGCGTGATGTGAACCGGCAAGTACGCAATCCGTGGCGGCCTTTCCGGATTACGGTAAATCAGCACGTGCTTTAACCAGTTTTCATCATCGCGGGCAAGATAGTCTGTTCGAAAATGAGCGCCTCGGCTTTCTTTCCTGATCAGCCCGCCAATGATAATCGTGTGGGCACAGTCTAGCAAGTTCTCGAGTTCAAGTATGGCATGCAGGCTTGTATTAAAGACCTGTCCTTTATCCTGAATCCCAACATTCTGCCAGCGATCTTTGAGTGAAGCGAGAATCTGAAGCGCAGACTCCATGCCTTCCTGGTAACGAAACACAGATAAGTGTGTGTTCATGGTTTGCCCCATTTCCAAGCGAATAGCCGCGACCGAATCCGAGGTCATGGGCCGCTGTAAAATGTGAGAGATATGATTCTGGTCTCGAGCAATCACCGATTCCGAAACAGTCGTCGATGTAGATGTTTTTACGAATTCCGCGGCGCAGGTTCCTGCGCGTCGTCCAAACACAATGGTTTCCAAAAGAGAGTTGGCTCCTAATCGGTTGCCGCCATGAAGACTCACGCAAGCTGTTTCTCCTGCGGCAAACAACCCAGGGATTCCGTCCCAACGGCCTTCAATATCCCAACATCTTCCATGAATATCAGTTTTAATCCCGCCCATTTGATAATGCATGCCTGGGCGAATAGGGACTGGTTCTTTCGTCAGATCGATATTGGCAAACGTAAGTGCTTCCTCAGCAATTTGTCGGAGACGGTCATGAATAAATTTCTTTCCAAGGTGGCGACAATCCAATAGAACGCATCCATTCACCCCACGTCCTTCATTGATTTCTGTTTGTTCCGCGCGAGATACGACATCCCGTGATGCCAATTCCATCATCTTGGGAGCATACCGTTCCATAAATCGTTCTCCCAAGCTATTCAAGAGGAAGGCCCCTTCTCCTCGGGCGGCTTCAGTCAACAAGAGCCCTCGGTTTTTCAAGGTCGTGGGGTGATATTGCACCATTTCCATATCCATCAGTGGAGCTCCGGCTCGATAAGCCAGCGCCATGCCATCGCCTGTACAAATGAGCGCGTTGGTGCTGGGCTCGAAGACTCGTCCCAATCCACCCGTTGCGAGAACAACGGCTTTTCCTCGTAACAATTGAAACTGGGTGGTTTTCATATCAAAGGCGACGACTCCGGCGCATTGACCATGATCGTCCAAGGCCAGTGATGTGACAAACCATTCTTCGAAAAGGGTAATGTCGGCTTGTATGATTTGTTCAAATAAGACATGAAGCAGCGCTTGTCCTGTAAAGTCTGATACAAAAAATGTCCTGGCGCGTTCCTGACCACCAAACCGTCGCGTTCCAAGTTGGCCTTTGTCTGTTCGATTGAAGATGACTCCGCGATGTTCTAAATCGATAATGTCTTGGCCGGACTCTCGTGCAAGGACTTCGATCGCATCTTGATCGCCCAAATAATCACTGCCTTTGACCGTATCAAAGGCATGGTTTTCCCACATGTCACCTCGGTCTGTTAGGGCAGCGTTAATACCGCCTTGTGCGGCGTTTGAATGACTGCGGACGGGATAAACTTTCGATACAATTGCGACGTTCATGCCCTGCTCGTGGGCTGCCAACGCGCTTCGCATGCCGGCCAATCCACCACCGATAATTAATACATCAAATTGCATGATTCATCATTTTCATAAAGACATTGTCGAAAAGACTACTGTATAAATGGATCAATCCTGTATGCGATTGGATTCTGAGACTCGTTGGAAATGGACTAATAGGTCACGGACAGACACAATACCGACTGGACTGCCGCCTTCACATACGACCAAATGCCGAACGCCAAGATTGCCCATCATATCGTGGGCTTGCTCTATCGATTGCGTGCTTTCAATTTTCAAGAGAGGGGTCGTCATGATCGTACTGACTGTCGTTGTTCGTAAATCTCGCTCACTGGCAATTCCTCTTCGAACTAAGTCTGTATCCGTGACAATGCCGACAATCTCCCCGTTTCTTTCGATAAGCAACGCACTAATTCGATCGTCACACATTCGTTGTGCGGCTTCAAGGATTGATGCGTGACTGGAGGTTTTTACCAGTTCTTTTCGCATGATGTGTCTTAAGGGTGTCATGGTTGGGTTCTCTCATATACTTTATCGCTCATGGATCATTGTTGGCTGTCATGGCCTGTATCAGCAGTTTGTTGCTCCATCATGAGTGGGGTTAACCACCGGTTATCTGGCTCGTGATTTTCCAGCGTGACTGAGACAGCCACCACAAGGGAATTTTGAGCATCTCCTGAATAGTAGCCGCTTGTCGGGGCAATGTCTTGATAGTCTCGCCCCACTGCGACGGTACTATAGCGTTCGTCACAGCGGCATTGATGGGTGGGGTCATATGGGACCCACGTTGGGATGTGGTGAGGGCCTGTTGGAAACAGCACTTCGACCCAGGCATGCATCTGTCCTTCACCGGGAAGGTATCCCGAAACATATCGAGCAGAAAGACCGGAGAGACGGCAGAGGGCCAGCATAATATGCGCGTAATCCTGGCAGACGCCAACACTTTGTTTGAATGCTTGGGACGCGGGCGTGTCGACATGCGTGCGTCCTGGTTCATAATGCATATGAGCATAGATTTGGTTCATGAATGATTCAGCGAGTTCCGCGGGCGTCAAGCCACGCTCCTTAGAGCGTTGGGTGATTTTGATGAATGCATCACAACTATCCACGAGTTTCGTCATGTGCAAAAACTCGGCTGGTTCAACCGTGCAATCAGATTCCGTGAGCCCAATGCCTTGATAACAGAGTGAATTGTCAGTTTTGTACAGACATTGCGTCTCAATTCTCATTTCCACGGTACACCCAAGTTCCTTTTCGATGTGTTCGTGGTCCAATTGCCAGACTAAATTTCCAAAGGCATCGGTGAAGTGTCGATAATCAGCTGGTGGATCCATGTGCCACCGGAGATCCAGCCGGCGTTGCTGGCCATAATGCTGAGGTGGTGCAACACGGATAATCGTGCTAACTTTGGACACTGGTGACTGATAAGTATACGTAAATTGATGACGAATGGAGACGATGGCTTTTGAGGGATGCGGAAGCGTTTCGTGCTCTCGAAGCGCAGGTCTCCGATGTGTATGGAGCAGAGGTGCTGGCAGGTCCAGGGAGTAGCCTTCTGACCGGAAATGTGCACGAGCAATGTGGTTGGTCAGGCGATCAAGGTGATCGATGACTTGGGTGAGGAAGGGCGAAAGGCCCATTCGGAAAACTTCCTCTAAATTTCCAAACTCCAAATCGGCGGCGAATTGTCCTGCTAAGCGTTCGCTTTCACGAGTATTTGCTCGGCGGCTTGAACTGGAGAGTCTTCCAAGAAGTTGACGCAGAAGATTTGCGGAAAAACGAAGGGATCGAGGGAACCGGTTATGGAAGAGGAGAAATTGAACGATTTTTCGTGGAACCAATTGTGTGCGATAAAATTTTCGATAGATTTCAAATGCGCTGGCTGATTTCAGAATAGCGAGACAGGCGTGATACTCGGATATGGCGCCAGGCTCGGGTGCGGCTTTTACGAGCACGGGGTTATCCAGTAAACGAGCTGTTTGCCCGGCACGTTCGACATTTTTCCCAAGTCGGTAAAAGTTCCAGCCTTCATCATGGAGCATGGTACTCCCCATGACACCATCAAGTGTGTAACAGGTCTGTAGAATGTGGTTGAGGAGGCGGTGAGGGGCGGATCGTAATTCTTGAGGCGTCTGCCCTTGAAGACTGAGATAAAACTCATTGAGATGATGCCAGATTTCACTGGATAGTTGGTCTTGAACACCTCGGGCATTCGTGCGTGCCATACCAATGAGATTAATGAGCGAGTTGGGGTTTTGCCGATTGAGTGACAAAAACTCCAAGACAGCTGGCGTGTTTAAGGGGCCGTATAGGTGTGTATAGATTGTATAATTCCCATTGCTTTCTAAAAAGTGCTTCCAAGTCGAAGCCTGTTCACTCCAATCGGCAATTTCAAGGATGAGGTGATAGTGGACATGCGTGAATCGGGCTGTGTATTCGGCTCGTTCAATGTATCGACCAATCCAAAAAAGCGATTCTGCACTTCGGCTCAGCATAATGCGTCAGCTACCCTTCTCCGTATAGCACCCATGTATCTTTACTCCCTCCGCCTTGCGAGGAGTTCACAATCAGTGAGTTTTCTTGAAGCGCGACTCGCGTCAAGCCACCGAGCGACAAGGTAATATCTTGACCCCAAATGACAAACGGACGGAAATCAATATGGCGGCCAGCTAGCGTGAAGGTTTCATGTTCTTGTGGAAAAAGGCAGGGTTGGGAGGAGAGCGCCATCACCGGTTGGGCAATATAATTGCGCGGATTGGCCAGAATTTTTTGACGAAATTCTTCTCGTTGCGATGGTGTGGAGTCTGGCCCCATTAACATGCCATACCCACCGGAGGCATTGACGCTTTTCACGACCAGGCTGGAAAGATTGTCCAATGTATAGCGTCGATCTTGGTCTTTATGGCACTCATACGTGGGGACATTCGGGAGAAGTGGGCGTTCGCTCAAATAGTACTCAATCATCTTCGGGACATATGGATAAATGGCTTTGTCATCGGCAATGCCTGTACCGATGCCATTGGCCAAGGCAACGTTGCCAGCACGATACGCGCGCATGAGGCCTGGGACGCCGAGTACCGAGTCGCTTCGGAACACTTCGGGATCCAAAAACGCATCATCTAAGCGTCGATAGATGACATCAACTTGTTCGAGCCCCTGCGTGGTTTTCTTGTAGACCTTGTCGGACTCTACGACCAAATCACGTCCTTCGACAAGCTCGATGCCCATATGCAGGGAGAGGAAGGAATGCTCGAAATAGGCTGAGTTAAAAACGCCAGGTGTTAGGAGCACAATTGATGGGTTTTCCCGAGACACTGGTGCGAGGAATCGCAGGTTCTCTGCTAATTGGGTCGGGTAGTGATCGACCGGTCTCACTCGCATTTCAGCAAAAAGGTTTGGGAAGAGCTGTTTCATGACCATTCGGTTCTCTAGTACATAAGAAATGCCGGATGGCGTGCGAAGGTTATCTTCGAGTACGTAATAGGTTCCATGTTGGTCTCTGATGAGATCAATGCCGGCGATGTGAATGTAAATGTCCTTGGGAGGTTGAAACCCAATAAAGTCAGGGAGAAAGAGATCGGAACTTTCGACAAGTTCTCGTGGGACGATCTGATCATTGAGAATCTTCTGATCTCCGTAAATGTCGAGAAGAAAGGAGTTTAACGCACGGACTCGTTGCCGTAGGCCTTGTTCGAGTGTTCGCCACTCACTGTTAGGAATGATGCGAGGCAGCAAGTCAAATGGGAACACGCGTTCGGTTTGTAATGGGTCATCGTAGACCGTGAAGGTAATGCCTTGCCGAAGAAAGGCTTGATCCGCTTGGCGTCGCTTGAGTTCAAAATCTTTGGACGCTAAGGCTTGAAGCCGCTTGGCTAATTGCCGGTAATGCGCGCGAGGGTGGTTGGGACTCTCGAACATTTCGTCAAAGCCGTCATGGAATGCATAGTTCGAGAAAAGGTCTTTCATCGTGTTTTCTTTTCTATTCACTTCTTGAGAGGGCTGGTAATGACGATGCCACCCATTTGCCACTGCGGACGATGCCTGAATGGGGTTTGTCGGGATTCTTGCCCGCGGCTTGGAGAAATTGTGCGGGAAGTGGTAAAGCATGCTGTTGTTCCAATGTTCCTATGATCTTCCTCAATGTTCATCTCCAACACTTGAATGTCGGGATAATATTGGATCACTTCCAATACGTTGGCCTGCACGTACTTACCCATCCCACCCGTGAAAACCAACGGCGGTATGGTATTTGGTCAATATGATCACATGATATCGGGTGTCTATAGATCGCAGGCCTTTGCTTCTGACATTCCATGTCCCCATGATATCAAACTCGATCAAGAGAGGACCAGGGAGATGTTTCATCTACAGGCTTATGCCTGTAGCATGACGTTGGGTTGGTAAACGGATGTTACGGAGTTTTGTAGTGCTCCCCTGAAATCAAGCCACCTGTGATCGTTGTTCATTGCGAT
>JAALKI010000006.1 GCA_011088105.1 Nitrospirota bacterium
AAAAGGCCGGAAAACTCTATGTTGAACCTGTCCGCTTGACGGGGAAGCTTACAGCAAATCCGCAATCAGAATTTTAACACCTGTAATTTCTAAACTAACGACAACTGTTGTAAGTTATTGAAGGATTGGAGCGGGTGAGGAGATTCGAACTCCCGACCAACGGCTTGGGAAGCCGATGCGCTACCACTGCGCTACACCCGCTCATTCAAAAAAGTCGCACACTTATGAATGTGGAGTCAAGGTTGAGTTGAATGTTATCAGATGAGATGACTCTCGGTGGCCTTTTCTTAAGTGCCTTACTCTCCTCGACGTTCTTCCCGGGTGGGTCAGAAGTCGTCTTAGCAGCGCTTGTTGCGCATAATACCCATGACCCATGGGTATTGCTCCTTGTGGCAACGGGGGGGAATACCATCGGGAGCATGATAACCTGGGGAATGGGCTGGATGGTGAAGTGGTGGTATCCACTCTCGAGATTATCCAAACGGTTAGATGTTCGAGCTGTAAGTCGATTACAACAATGGGGAAGTCCGGCGTTACTGTTTGCCTGGCTTCCTTTGGTGGGTGATCCCTTGTGTTTCGCCGCTGGATGGTTAGGCATGCATGGCTTGATGGCTTTAGTGTATATTGCCATTGGCAAAGCTGCGCGGTATGCGGTTATCGTCTGGGCGATGTGGTAAGTATCAGTTGTGAACGAAGGATAGATTATCGATCGATCATGCTTCGGTGAACCTGGAATCGTCCGTCTTTTTTGTCCTGGCAATAGCGAGACAATCCTTCATGCATCACGTGGAAAGCTAGATTGTCCCAGGGAATGGCTTCCACGGGGAATAATCCTACCTCTAAACTTTCTTCGCCTGCGCCATAGTCGTTCGTTCGCATCGTTCCGCGAAACATGATATAGACTTGACTGACGGATGGGATGCTAAACACACCGAATAAGGACGTGATGTCGACAACAGCCATCGCTTCTTCGAATGTTTCCCGTGCGGCGGCAGCTTCCAGTGTTTCGTGGTTTTCCATGAAACCGGCTGGAATGGTCCACAACCCAAGGCGTGGTTCGATCGCCCGCTTGCATAACAGAATGTCATTTTTCCATTCTGGAATGCACCCAACAACAATTTTTGGATTTTGATAATGAATCATTCCGCACTGCTCGCATACAAATCGAATAAATGCGTCCCCTACAGGGATTTTCCTTGTCACATGGTTGCCGCAATGGCTACAGAATTTCATCGAATCAACCCTCGCTGAGCAGTTGTTGTTTTCTTAAAATGATACCACCTCGTCATTCTTGCTCACTGAGTAGAGATATGCTTCAATGCATGACCCTTTTCAAGCTTTTGGTCATAAGGAGAACGTCGAATTTATGAACGTGCCATTTTTGGACTTGCAGATGCAATTCAACCAGATCCGGTCGGAAATCATGTCGGCTATTGAGGCAGTGTGTGAGGAGCAACATTTTATCCTTGGTTCACGTGTCATCGAATTAGAACAGACCCTGGCTTCGTATATAGGGTGTGACTATGCCGTTGGTGTAGCGTCGGGCAGTGATGCTCTGCTCTTAGCATTGATGGCGGTTGATGTTCAACCTGGTGATGAAGTGGTCACTGTTCCGTTTACGTTTTTTTCTACGGCAAGTGTGATCTCTCGGTTGCAGGCGATCCCAGTATTCATCGATATTCGGCCTGATACCTTTCTCATGGATCCCGCACAACTTGAAACAAGATTGACATCTCGAACCAAAGCCATTATCCCTGTCCATCTTTTTGGCCAATGTGCAGATATGGATGTGATCCTCGATGTGGCGCACCGCAAAGGTATCCCCGTCATCGAAGATGCCTGCCAGGCTATCGGCGCGACCAGACGTGGCGTGCGGGCTGGTGCATGGGGCGTGGCAGGTTGTTTTAGTTTTTTTCCTTCAAAAAATTTAGGTGGTTTTGGCGATGGGGGTCTAATTACCACGAATGATCCCGATCTTCGCGATACGATCTCATCCTTACGCGTTCATGTCAGCAGGTCGGGTTATGAACATGTCTGCATGGGGGTCAACAGTCGACTGGATGCGCTCCAAGCTGCTGTCTTGACCGTCAAATCCCGATACCTCGATGTATGGAATGCAACGCGTCGAGCCCATGCTTCTCTCTATGCACAGTTGTTCGCAGAAGCGAACCTTTTGGATCGAGTGTCCCTTCCTTGGATTGAGCCTGGAAACGAATCCATCTTTCATCAATATACCATTCGAGCCAAGCATCGGGATCAACTGATGGCCTACCTGACACAGAAGGGAATTGGGCATCGGGTCTATTATCCGACCCCTCTTCACTTACAGGATTGTTATCGGCACCTTGGGTATGGTCCCGGGTCTTTCCCAGTTTCCGAATCCGCGGCTGACACCGTGCTGTCGCTTCCAATTTTTCCAGAATTATCCAAAGAGCAGATTGCCTATGTCGTGGGGACTATTCAGGATTTTTATCGTCTTGGTTGAGTCACCGGCTGCTTGAGTAATCTGAGTGAGATTGAAAGGGATTGGCTCGTGCTATTGGGGTTGCCCTGAGCCGCCTTCGAAGGTAAGATGGTTCGTTTCATTTCTCTTGGAATATGATCCATGGATATTGGTCAGTCACACCCGGCAGGGGACATTCGAGGGTTACGGCATCTTGCTCTACATGTCACAGATCGAGCGCAATCTCAAACATTTTACCAAACGATGTTTCAGATGCAGGTTGTCTGGCAGCCGGATGAATACAGTGTGTACTTGAGTTCTGGCACTGATAACCTTGCGCTTCATCAAATTTCTGAAAAAGACTGTGAACAGTACCGTGCCCGCTTCCCACAGTTTCTTGACCATTTTGGGTTTCTGGTGAATTCTCCGGAGGCCGTCGACCGGTTGTATCAATTTGTTCAAGCGCAAGGGGCAATGATCGTCAATCCACCCAAACAGCATCGAGACGGCAGTTATTCATTTTATTTAGCTGATCCAGATCAGATCACGATTCAAATCCTGTTTGAACCAACCGTGAGCATGTTAACGCTTGATACATCAAGAAATGCCAGCATTGTCCCATCGAATTAACCGCTAAACGATCATGTCAATTTGGGATGTCTTAGGAGCCAATCAATACATTAGCCTTCACCCATGGGTGTGGGTGCAATTGGAAAGCTCCGAACCTCTCGGGCCGTTTCCGTATATTGGCGGTGTTGCGCCTGATGTCCTTTCCAGCCTTCATGAAGTCCATAGTATTCTTTTGAGTTCGCTTGAAACCGCGATTAGTGATGTATATGCCAAGCGTGCGCCGCTCGATGATCCAGCGCTTCCTGGTCTCGTTGAAGATGCCTATACTGAGGTTGTTCAGTCACGACCACGGCTTCAATCCCACATTCGCTGTGGACGTCACCCTGATGGGACCTTTTTCTGGGAATACCCTAAAGATCCGACGCAATCAGCGACGGTGTCCTATACAGGAATACGGATTTTTAATGCGGTGACTCGAGAAGCGATCCCTTTTGCCTTTGAGCTGCCTATGGCCGCAAGGGTTGGAACGCTGATGGGCTTTTTGAACGGACGACGAATGGTTTCAGAAATTCGAACGATTGCTACCGCCTCTGGCTACGAATGGGAACGTCATCTGACGCAAATTATCGAACTTCTGCACGCCCACGATTGTTTTGCTCTCTCTCCAACTGCATCAGTTGAAGCCCACTGGGCTCGTGTAACTCAAGATCAAGATGTCATCCATCTGGGCCATGCCGCGCTGCTCTACCGACAGCAGAACCAATATTTTTGGTTCGATCCTTGGTTGATGCCCTGGTTTGCAGAATCCCCGGTTCCTTCGTTGTGGACGTCGTTGCTGCCGCGGCCATCGGCCATTTTTTTAACCCATGATCATGATGATCATGTGGATCCTCGGACACTTTTGCATGTTCCGAAGGACATCCCAATTATTGTGCCAAGTCGTAAGAACCGTGGCAGTTTTTATTATGATTACCTTTCTCTCATGCGAGAATTGGGCTTCACTCAAGTGATTGAGTTAGCCCATGGCGACACCTGGACGTTTGAGGGCGGTCAGGTGGTCGCGGTGCCCTTTTATGGAGAGGATCCTTGTGACTTAGGTTTGGCGCGAAATTGTTATTTGATTGCCGATCGAGGCTACCAGACCCTGGTCCATGCGGATAGTGGCCCAACAAATGATGGACGATCTGCCATCAAAGATAACGTGATCGAAGACCTTGTGGCACGATATGGACCTATATCAACAATCTTTGCCTCACAACAGCAATTACAAGAAGTTCGTACCTACTCAGCCCATGCCAGTCTTTCGCATCCGGGAAAATGGATGGAAGTTGGAGAAAATGGGTTTTTGACAAATCAATACCTGGCTGATCTCGCTTCTCATGCCAGTGCGAGGCTTTTAGTGTCCTATGCGACTGGTGGAGCGGAATGGTATCCGGACCATCTCTCCTTTATGTTTAGCCAGCGAAATCCGGCACGGACGGCCTTATTGACGGCTCATTGGGAGCCACCAGAAGCATTAAAAGATCTTTTGGCTTCTCAAGATTGTGCGTACCATTTCGGTCATGCCCTGGATATTGTTCGGCATCAATCTCAAGGTACGCCGCAAGTTGTGAATTCTGTAGAGTCACTCGCGCCATTGTCCTTGTACCAGCTTGACCATCGCATCCCGAATTTTCTTAAGTCACATGTTCGTGAATAAGCATTGAAAACTATTCTTGGTACTCAGTCGTTCAGCGTCAGGAAGATAGCTATATAGAGCTTCTTGCCCATTAGGCTGCTCTTGTGGTAGGTCTAATAGGCCTGGAGATGAACCGTATAACCCTTCAAACTATTTCATGATGCAAGACGAATTATTTGATCAGCCCTTTCCGGAGACCATTACGACTGTTGGTGTCAAGATTCGGGAAAATGGGGAAATTAAAAAAGCAAGAACAGAGGATCCCAGTCTTCAAGTTGGTGATCATATCATGCTACAGCTGGACAATGAACTGACCTATGGCACAGTGCATCTCCCTCCTCAGACGATTCCATTTATGCCACCGATGCGGGTGATGAAGAGTGTACTTCGAAAAGCAACTGATCAAGACATCGCCACCATTACCGAGCAAAAACGATTGGCTCTTGATGGTTGGACATTTTGTCGGGAACGAGCTGTGGCCTTAGGGCTGGAAATGAAGTTGGTTGAGGTTTATGGCGCCATCCAAAAGCGGGTACTCACATTTCGCTATACATCGGAATCACGAGTGGATTTTCGACAATTAGTCAAAGACCTTGCACGACAATTCAGTTGTCGAATTGAAATGCGCCAAATTTCCTCACGTGATGAAGCCAGAGTCCTCAGTGGCGTGGATACTTGTGGGCTGGTCTTGTGCTGTGCGAGTTTTCTGACGGATTTCAACCCTGTTAATGGTAAACTTGCCAAAGGGGAACGTTGGGGCACGCAGGACGGACATCGCATTGGAGTCTGTGGACGCCTAAAATGTTGTCTTCTATTTGAACAGGAAGACTTTCAACATAGCAGTTCTTCTCAGCTAACGCTGATCCAGCCAACACGGGCCTGACATCCCTCGTTGGAGAATGTCCCGTGACACCATGAACGAAACTCCCCGATTCGTTATTTATGCCCACAATGCAACGTATGATAAGCTGCATCAGGTTGCGACTATTGGGCTGACGGCTGCGGCCATGGGCAAAGACGTGATTGTCGTCTTACTATTTTGGACAATTAAAAAGGTTGCAGAGGGACGGATCAATATGATCGATTTCCCACCGGAATACCAGAAGTATAGTGAAGAAGTCGCGAGGCTTTTGCAGGAGCGAAAGATTCCCAGCATTGATGAAATGTTTAAAGAAGCGAAACAAGTTGGGCAGTTTCGTATCGTCGCATGTAGTGCTGGTTTAGAATATATGGGAGTTGATACTGAATCAGTTGCCAGGCAGGTTGATGAAGTCATGGGGCTACCTGCGATTCTCACCATGGCGGCTGGCGCAGAGACGACATTGTTTATTTAAGGCCAGCCAGTTTGTCCTTTTGCTTCTCTAGCGTGACGATGTCACGCCAATTCGACTGCAATATTCACTGACAGGGCATTGACTACAGTGAGGGGAGAGTGGTCGACATAAATTTTGGCCAAAGGGGACAAGCCAATCATTAAAACGGATCCAATAGCGAGGGGGCAGTTTTGCACGTAACACTTTCTCTGTTTCGTCAGGATTTCGAGTTTTCACATATCCCCATCGGTTAGAAATTCTGTGGACATGAATGTCTACACAAATTCCCGGTTTTCCATACCCGATAGTGACCACCAAGTTTGCGGTTTTCCTTCCTACCCCTGGTAACGTCAGCAAGTCTTCAAGGTCGCATGGAACGTCTGTATTGTATTCCGCAATCAACTTTTGACAAATGAGCCGAATCTGTTTCGCTTTGGTCCTATAAAACCCAACAGGGTAAATGGCTCGTTCCAACTGTGGAAGGGACAACTGTCCCATTGAAGTGGGGTCTGTAGCCAAAGAAAATAATCGTTGGCAGGCTTGGGCTGTTGTATGATCTTGGGTGCGAAGGCTCAAAAGGCAAGCAATGAGCACTTGGAACGGGTCACGGGACTGATTGGCCACAACCCCGACGATGGGCTCTTTCCATTGGGTAATTTCTTTTTGAATCAGGCGAACCATCGCGTGAATATCTGAATCACGCATAACAGCTTCTCTCTAAGAGAACGGTAAAGATGAGGGGATTAGAAAAGGAGGGGGATCAATATACCTATCGTAAGGGACGCTTTGACAGCCATTTTTGTCTGCGTCTGGCGGCTTCACGTTCCTTGACTTTTTTCTTGACGCTGGGCTTTTCATAAAAGCGGCGGCGTTTCAGCTCTCGAAACAACCCATCAGCCGCCAGCTTTTTTTTAGCGACCCGAAGGGCCTTTTCCACATTATTGTTAATGACTCGAATTTCCATTAGCGTAAATCCTATATCAAACGTATGAGGTCAACTTATGGACCATATCATAACTATATGGGAACCTACAAGCTGACAGCTCAATTTTCCTTAAGGCTCGAAATCATATCGAGCACCATCTTTTTGCCGTCGCCAAATAGCATCAAAGAATTATCTAAGGCAAAGAGAGGATTGGGGATACCCGCAAAACCAGGACTCAGACTTCTTTTAATAATGACCACGGTTCGCGCTTTATCAACATCAATAATGGGCATACCCGCAATGGGACTTGAGGGATCAGTTCGAGCCAGTGGATTGACCACATCGTTTGCTCCAAGAACGAGTGCGATGTCCACTTGATCAAATGAAGGATTGATGTCTTCCATCGACTTGAGTGATTCATAGGGGACGTCAGCCTCAGCAAGCAAGACATTCATGTGCCCCGGCATGCGACCGGCCACAGGGTGAATCGCATATTCCACCTCAATCCCTCGTTCTTGGAGAAGCGCAGCTAAACTCGCAACAGGATGTTGGGCTTGAGAGACGGCCATACCATAACCCGGAACAATGGCTACACGACGTGCGGCATCAAATAGAAGTGCCACTTCTTCAGGAGATGAAGACTTCACGCGACCGGCATAGACGTCATCTGCGGTGGCGCCTCCGCCTCCCACTGGTGCCAAGACACCAAACAGAACATTTGTCAGCGATCGATTCATAGCTTTGCACATAATTTGGGTCAGAATAATGCCTGAAGCGCCGACCAGCGATCCGGTAATAATAAGGACATTATTCGACAGCACAAAGCCAGTGGCTGCAGCAGCTAAACCGGAATAGGAATTCAGCAAGGCTACAACGACCGGCATGTCTGCCCCACCAATGGGAATAACCAGTAAGATGCCGAGGACCGATGCGACGAGAACCAATAGCCCATACAGCAAGAAGTTACTTGGATCGGCAATTACCCCGATGCTCAAACCAAGTGCAATGAGTGCAAGCAGGGTATTGATAACTTGCTGACCGGAGAAGAGAACAGCATTTTCACTAATCAGGCCACGTAGTTTCCCAAAGGCCACCAAGCTTCCCCAAAATGTGACGGCACCGATGATGGCTGATGCTGCTATAGCAATGGTGACTTGTGCTAACGGGGCCCCGGTTCCTAAGGTTGCTTCTATTAACGCTGCACCGGCTACTAAGACGGAAGCAATCCCTCCGAATCCATTGAATAAGGCAACTAATTCTGGCATATCAGTCATTTGAATCTTCACGGCCAGGGTCCCGCCCACAATGGCACCAAGAATGAGCCCGGCGATAATGACTTCAAAGCTGACAATATTGTGGTTGGCCAGTGTAATGATCACGGCGATGAACATGCCCGTTGCGCCAAGCAGATTGCCCCGAACAGCTGTACGAGGGTGTGTGAGGCCCTTCAAGCCCAAAATGAAAAGGACGGAGGCGAGAAGATATCCAATGTTAATGATCAGGTCAGGCATGGGTTACGACTTTTTTTTAAACATTGCTAACATGCGGTTTGTGACGAGAAACCCACCAACAACATTGATTGTGGCAAAGACGACGGCTAAGAATCCCAAGGTTGTTGTCAGCATAGTATGTTGAGAGCCTGCGGACAAAAGCGCTCCCACAACGGTAATGCCCGAGATGGCATTCGATCCTGACATTAATGGGGTGTGAAGAGTTGGTGGAATCTTCGTAATAATTTCAAAGCCAACAAAAATGGCCAGAACAAATATTGTGATTCCTGCAATCAACAGATCCATGAAATGATCCTCGTGCTATACGTGATGTTCTGCTGACGGATTGAGCAACTCGGCAACCCTAGCATTGACAATGTTCCCATCGGATGTGAGCATGGTTTCCCGGGTAATCTCATCTTCCATATTAATAGTCAGTTCACCTTTTTTAATGATGTGCAAGAGAAAGGTCGAAAGATTTTTAGCAAACATTTGACTGGCATGATAGGGAACAGTTGATACGAGGTTTTCCGGACCAATGATCGTTACCCCGTCGCTTACAATTGTCTGATCAGGCTTGGTGAGTTCGCAGTTTCCGCCTCGTTCAGCAGCGAGGTCTACGATGACGGATCCTGGTGCCATTTGTACAACCATGTCGGCTGTAATCAACACGGGAGCCTTTTTCCCTGGCACCGCAGCTGTTGTAATGACCACATCGCTAGCAGCGACGACTTTGCCCAAGAGTTCACGTTGACGGCGATAAAAATCTTCGTCTTGGGCTTTGGCATACCCACCCTTGTCCTCAGCCTCGCTTGTTTCTAAAGGAAGTTCGACAAATTTTGCCCCAAGGCTCAAAATTTGCTCTTTGACCGCGGGCCGAAGATCATAAGCTTCAACAGAAGCTCCCAAGCGGCGAGCCATCGAAATCGCTTGCAGGCCGGCTACTCCAGCGCCGATGATGAGCACCTTGGCTGGTGCCACTGTTCCTGCGGCGGTCATCAGCATTGGAAACATTTTCGGGAGAGAATGTGCAGCGAGTAAGACCGCCTTATATCCGGCGATTGTGCCCATAGATGAGAGGACATCCATGCTTTGCGCACGGGTGATCCGAGGCAATAATTCCAAGGCAAAGACCATGACCTTACGAGTGCTTAGATCATGGACAGTCTGAGGATGCGTTAACGCATCACTCATGCCGACGACAAGCTGGCCTGACTGTAATAGGGGTAAATCAGCTTGACCCTGCTCGGGGTTTGCTCCAAGCATACGAATTTGGCCGATGATCTGAGCGGATTCAAAAAGTTGGGCGCGAGATGTTGCAATGGTCGCACCCTTTTCAATGTATGCTTTATTGGGGTAGCCGGCTTCTATTCCTGCGCCGTCCTCAACCAGGACCTCTATCCCCTCTTTGGTCAAAGATGGAAGAACTGCAGGAATAAGCGCAACACGTCGTTCTCCCGGATAGGTTTCTTTTGGAATACCAAGAATCATAGTATGAAGATGCGAGTCGAGTGTTTCACAAAAAATGTTGTAAGTGACTATTTGAATTCATGCCGCATTCCAATTCTTCATCATGCGAACCTGCAACCAGATACCATAACTATTTAGAAAGAATCAATGTGCCACCAGGGGAACGTCGGATGGTTCAAGTGGCCTATTAAAGATTCATAGTTGGTGAGAAGAAGCCGTTCAGGAATACAAATGTTCGACAATTTTCACGGTTTGATCCAGCATGGCCTGTGTGGTCGTATAGCAAGCGTGACCAAAAAGGTGGCTGCTCGGTATTGCTGCATGAGTGTGTTGATAGTCAATAAGGACGCAATGGCCATCATTGGCGCAGCGAGTGACTCGTCTGGCACATTCTAGCCAACGTTCAAATCCATCATACGGTTCCAACAGTTCTTGTAAGGTAGCATTCACCTCCTGTTCGTGTGTAGCAGATGGAACCGTATCTGTGCCTGCCACAGCCAACTGTTGGACATAGTCTCCTCCTAATAAAGCAGGCATTTCGTACGTTACTTGCGGCAAGTCCATTTTTGCCAACCAGTGTTTCCCATCGCTTCGAATAGGGCGATGATTTACGATGTGGAGCAAGTGGTGAATGCCTGACGTATCCCATCCGTATCGAACAGGGGTCCCAAAGGTCACGATATCTAATACTGGATGATGTGCGTCATCAGCATTGAGATGGCTGATCACCTGGCGTAAACGTTCAATGGCATCAATTGGAGTATGGTCTTGATCTTGTGCATAATATGATTCAAGGGTATCAATTAGCATCTCACGGCTGGATGATTCGCCAGAAGCTAGAAAGTTTGACAAAAGCGTCAGCACATGTCCGGCATGTCCAAACCCAAGTACTAACAGGCGATGGCCAGAATCAAGAGAGAATTGTTTGGAAAGGGCAGCAAGGAAATTCAAAAAATCTAGGGTGCTTTCCACACGACCGATGTGGTGATGCCTTGAAGACCACAGGTATCGAAGACAAGGCAGAGAGGCAGATGTTCCTTGATTGAGGCCATTTTCCAAGGTATTGATATAGTTGGCTGTGATATTTCCTGTTTCGCCAACTAGGTCATCAATACGAGATTTAAAGGTGTCTTCATTGGAAAACGGTGGAGAAAGCTGGGGATTTTGAAAGGGTAATTGGTAACTAGTCGGTCGAAGCAATGACAGGAGTGATTCGAGCCCTGGAATTCCGCGAGAATATCCACGCTTTAGTCCACCAGCTTCATCAAGTCGGCCTGCGCCAAAAAGATCCGATCCAATCCAGGAGCCATAGACGCACACAATCGCTCGCACACCTGCCTTGGCCATGTTTGCTCCAGCTGCGGCCATCCCGTCCTGCCAAGCCTGTGATTCAGGTGATAGGTCCGACTCAAATGTATCGTAGCTTACCCGATCACCAGGATTTGATCGGGAATATTTCGCATGAGCAAAGTTATTGTCTGTGGGCATTGTTCGCTTGGTTGGGGCAACGCATCAGTTGTTCTCTTACGTTTCGAACTTTATCAAATCGTTGTGACTCATTCCAACTTGGAAGACGGTCAAATAAAAGGACCTTTACGGCTTGCTGGATGAGTTCTGGCTATCAATAAGATATTGTTTGGCATACTGGACGTAGTTTTGGGCGGATTGCTTGAGCCAGATGTGTTCGTCGTTCGTTAAGGGACGGATCACTTTTGCTGGAGAATCGAGAACAAGGCTTTGAGGGGGGATGATTGTTCGTTCAGTGACGAGAGCTCCTGCTCCGACAATACATTCCTCGCTAATCACCGCTCCATCCATAATGATGGCGCCCATGCCAATCAGTACACGGTCATTGACTGTGCACCCATGAAGGACGACATGATGGCCGACTGTGACATCGTCTCCGATGGATAGGGGATAGGTATCGTGAGTGACATGAAGCAGACACAGGTCTTGAATATTGGTCCGGTGTCCAATATGAATCCAATGAACATCTCCACGAACAACGGAATTGAACCATACGCTGGAATCAGGTCCAATCGTGACATCTCCGATGATCACGGCCGTCTCTTCAATGAAGACGTCGGGAGCAATAGTCGGCATCGTGCCGCGATAGGATTTGAGCATGCTATCCTTGAACGAAAATGGCTGCAATCACCAAGACCGTGAGTGCGGCAACGACTGTGATATAGACGGTGACACTTTTATCGCTGAGCCATGCCGTTTGCCAATCTTTCGGGTAGAGGGCCTTCCCAACTGTGTATAAGCCTTCATCATAAAGTCCCAAGACTCGTTCCATCTCAATCAGGGTTTGTTTTGCAATTCTATGGCGGTCACGCTGTTGAAGGATAAGATAGGCAAATAAGGCCGAAAAGAGTGCGACACCGGTGATGGCAAACACGCGAACCGTGGCATCGAGATAATGAGGCGAGGAGACGGTCATCATGGTAATTAACAATAGAACGAGAAAGGCGCTAGCAAAGGCGGTCAACCGCATCATTTGTTCACGACGGCGAAAAACTTCTTCTTTATACCATGGGTACAACACGCGTAAAATTTCTAGCTGTTCTTCTCGTAAGGCTGTGGCTGTTTCCATCATGACCATCCGATGATTGAGAGTCGCGGCTCTCCTTGGCGTGGATTAACGCGATGTCGGTGAATCAAGAAAATAGAAGTGATGTGTTGGCCCATGGCCATGACCAATTGACAGTCCATGCCGGATGGCTTCTGTAAGATATGTTTTGGCTGTGTCAATGGCATCAGGCAGGAGAGCGCCTCGAGCCAGGTGGGCAGCAATTGCAGAGGCATACGTGCACCCGGTGCCATGGGTATGGGGGGTGTCAATATAGTCTCCTTGATACATTCTGAAAAATCGACCATCGTAGAGCAGGTCTGTAGCTGGGCGTTCAAGAAGATGCCCTCCCTTGATCAAGACATGCCGACATCCCAACTGGTGAATAACTTTTGCGGCTGTTCGAGCGTCGGCAAGAGTGCGAATTGGCATGTTTGCCAAAATTTCGGCTTCCTGAATATTCGGTGTGAGCAAGAAGGCATGTGGAATTAAGTGAGATTTCAGAATGTCAATGGCGTCAGGTTGTAACAACGAATGACCGCTTTTGGAAACCATAACTGGGTCAACAACCAAATGGGCGATCTCATGATGGGCCAGTTTGCGACTGACGGCTTCAATGATGTCGGTTGTGGCCAGCATGCCAGTTTTGACAGTTGATACGGTAAAATCGTCAAAAATTGCGTCAATTTGGGCTTCAATAATAGTTGTCGGGAGATGATGGATAGCGGTGATGTTTGCGGTGTTTTGCGCAGTGATGGACGTAACCACTGACATGGCGTAGGTGCCATTAGCCGATAAGGCTTTGAGGTCAGCTTGGATGCCAGCGCCACCACTACAATCAGAACCGGCGATTGTTAAGACTTGTGTGATCATGAAGAAATCATCAATGTTTCTATCCGCACGCAATTTACCATGGGGCAAAAGTATATTGGAAGGGTATGATCCTTACGGAAAGGATAACGGGCATTGTCGGGTGCAAAGAGAGAAAAAGGTCACGGCCTTTCCGTTAGGAGGAGGGCGTGACCTTTTTCATGTGCTTGATGAGTGTCGAGGACCAGCACTCATGCTAAAAGAAGCGTTACTTGCCGGGTACGGCAAGAATAGGCTGCCGGTTTTCATTGTCTCGTTGGCATGTCCGTTCGGCAATCATTCGTTGGCCATGTGTGGCATTCGAAGGAATGCGTGCCATACAAGCTTCCAAGGTATCTCCCTGGGTGCCAGCTGAGACTTCACTGGGGCCTGCCGCGGGAGTGGTTTCGGCCGATGAATGACTGTACCCATTTCCGGCTCCGCCATATTCTGCGCATCCGAAGACAAAGGCCATACAGGCAATGAGGGCTGTCAAGGACATCACTTGCCAGATACTGTGTTGCATAATCGTCAATCCTCCTTTTGGATGAATGTGTAGCAATAGAGTTGAGGAATGGCTAATGCCACCAAGTTTATAAGGAAAATCTCTAGGTAATGCAAGACGTTGGCTTGACACATGTGGGGTGAGTTGTTAGATTTAACAACTTCTGTCATGAGTCCTTGCGTGTTTCCCCCACCTTCGACAAATGTATGGTCGAAAAAACTGTTTTTGAAATATGGCGGGGCTGACCTGTGACCGTTCAGGATTTACTACTTTCCCTCCAACAGTTCTGGGCCGGTCATTCCTGTATCATTCAACAACCGTATGATCTTGAAAAAGGGGCAGGTACCTTTAATCCAGCCACTTTTCTCCGGGCGCTTGGTCCTGAACCATGGCGTGCGGCCTACGTGGAGCCGTGTCGTCGGCCGACGGATGGACGATATGGCGACAATCCAAATCGTCTGCAACAGTACTTCCAATTTCAAGTTGTCTTAAAACCATGTCCAGATGAAGTGCAATCCCTCTATCTAGAGAGTCTGCAATGCTTAGGTATTAAACCTCAAAAACATGATATTCAGTTTGTCCAAGATGATTGGGAGTCCCCAACATTGGGGGCTCGGGGGTTGGGTTGGGAGGTCCGATTAGATGGAATGGAAGTTACACAGTTTACTTACTTCCAAGAGACGGGCGGGCAAGTTCTTGATCCGGTCACGGTCGAATTAACCTATGGCACAGAACGCTTAGCCATGTACATCCAGGAAGTTGACAATGTCTATGATCTTGTCTGGGCAAAGGGTGTGACCTATGGAGAGCTGTATCACGAAGCCGAAGTGCAATTTTCCCATTACAACTTTGATATTGCCGATGTAGGGATGATCGGGACGACATTTGAGTCGTTTGAAGCAGAATGCCAGAGAGTGCTCGCTGCAGGGTTTGTCTTACCTGCCTATGATTATTGTATGAAGACCTCTCATCTTTTTAATTTATTGGATGCGCGAGGAGCAATTAGCGTCACCGAACGAACAGGATATATCGCTCGTGTCAGAGCTTTGGCTCGGGGATGCGCAGCAGCCTATCTTGAACGTCGCGAGGCCTTAGGCTTTCCTTTGCTCCGTAAAAAAGTGAGGCAATGAAACGTACTGCTGGGCTAGCATCATCAACGCGGACGAATTTTTTATTAGAAATTGGAACGGAGGAATTGCCTTGGCAGGTTATTGAACCGGCGTTAACGCAACTCGAACAGACCCTGGGTCTGTTACTGACCAAACATCGTGTGGGTTATGAACAGATTCGGACGTTTGGTACTCCCCGCCGACTTGCTGTGTTCGTGGATGGTATAGCGTCGAAGCAAACCTCCGTACGACAAGAGCTCTTAGGGCCTCCCAAGGATCGAGCTTATGACGTGCATGGAAGGCCAACCAAGATGGCAGAGGGGTTTGCTCGGTCTCAGGGGGTGCCAGTAGAAAAGCTAGAAGTGAAGCATACCCCGAAAGGTGAATATCTTTGCGCAATCAAAGAAGAAAAAGGCAGGACTACGAATAGTCTTTTGCGGGATTTACTTCCAGACCTTATTCAACAGATGTCGTTTCCCAAATCCATGAAGTGGAATAATACAGGGCTCCGTTTTGCCAGACCGATGAGATGGATTCTTGCTATGAACGGATCGACAGTCTTGAAAGTGAAGGTAGCGGGCCTCTCATCCGGTAATAGAACTTGGGGACATCGCTTTGGTCCTCGGCGTGCTCATGCACAGGATGGAATTATTCTCAAGTCTCCAGAGACCTATCTGACAACCTTGGAGCGTTACGGTGTCATTGTCGATCATCGTGTGCGTCGGGCGTATCTCGAATCGCGGTTGAGGGTCCTTGCTCGTTCAGCGAAAGGGACGATCTATCAAGAGAATTACAATGCGTTGCTAGAACAGGCCACCTTTTCATTGGAATATCCGGGAGGACTTCTAGGACAATTTGATCCTCAATGCCTGATACTGCCTCAAGAAGTCTTGATCGCTGCGATGAAAGAGCATCAGGGCTTTTTCTCACTTGTGGGGAAAGATGGGAAACTCCTCACACAGTTTCTTGCACCGATCAACATGAAGTTATCTGATAAGGATATGGCCGTTATTCAAAAAGGGAACGAACGAGTTCTCGCGGCTAGGCTTGCTGATGCGCAATTCTATTTTCAGGAAGATCGGAAGATCACGCTCGTTGAACGAGTACAACTGTTAAAAAGCGTGACCTTTCATCAAAAACTTGGGTCACTCTATGAGAAGACCGAGCGAATGGTGAATCTTGTCACCATACTTGCCGATTGGTGTGGGTGGGAATCCCTCAAAGAACCGTGCCGCCGGGCGGCATTGCTGAGCAAAGCAGATCTTACAACTGGGATGGTTGGTGAGTTCCCGCTCCTCCAAGGCCTAATGGGGCGAGAGTATGCCCGGCATGAGGGAGAACGGGAGTCGATCTGTCTGGGCATTGGCGAACAGTATCAACCACGCCATCCTGAGGACACTGTGCCGCAGAGCGCAATTGGTCTGCTTCTTTCGCTTGCTGACCGCTTGGACACGCTCACGGAATTTTTTCGAGCAGGGATTTTGCCATCTGGGTCTGAAGACCCTTTGGGGCTTCGGCGCCAAGCCTTTGGTATGGTTCGTCTCTTAATCGAAGGTCAATTGGATGTTGATCTTCTGGATATTATACGGCTAGGAGAGGGAGGTGAGAGGCTCGTTGGGTCCAAACCATCTGAAAGAAATAGGGTAGGAACAGGAAACAATAGAGCAACGGTGAAAGAGTTTGTCATAGAACGACTTCGATATTATGGCCGAATAGTCCATTGTTTACGGGATGATGTCATAGAGTCAGTCATCGCGGGATGTTCGGCTAATCAATGCAACATCTTAGACCTGTTCTTGCGTATGCAAGCGATTCAGTCGGTAACACACGAAGAAGCCTTTGACCCATTGATGGTGGGCTATAAACGGGCTCATCGACTGGTGGAAAAAGAACAGTGGACGACAGGAGCTGTGGACACAACGCTCTTTGAACATGAATCGGAGCATACATTACAGGCCATGGTGACGGAGGCAATGGAGACAGTGGCATCTACCTTGAATGCTCGAAACTATCATCTGGCCCTTCAAGCGCTGATCAATTTGAAACCAAGTATTGACGAATTTTTTAACAGCGTATTAGTGAATGCGCTAGAATCGGCTATTCGAGCCAATCGTCTTTCCTTGCTCTATCGAGTGGATCGATTATTTGGCTTAGTGGCGGACTTTTCTCATATACAAGTGCAGGGGAAATAAAGCGTATCGTCGTTGTTTTTTGATGGTCCATCGCTTCATGCTGGAGTCCATGCCTCTTTTGTCTAGCTGTAAAGGGAGGTGAAGGAGAAATGAGCTAAGTGTGGAGCTTGGGAGGCCACTGATGGTTTCAGCAACTCGGGAAACACGAGTGTGGTGGTTTAGTCTGGGCGTCACGTTGTGTTTGATCGTGTTGTGTAACGGCGTCTTGCTAGGGGGTGTTGTGGTGAGTGGCGTCAATTTGGAGCATATCTTGGCGCCACCAGAATTTTTTGATGCAGCAAAGGATCAATGTGTCCGCGTTGCATGGACGCATGTGGTTGGGGTCGAAGGCCCAATGCGCGTGTGTTCTGAATGGCTCGTGCTTTCTGACCTGACAGGGCAGACGCATGTCATTCGGGATGGCGAGCCACTGGTGTTGGGAAACGATGGTAAATTGTATTATGCCAGTGATCGCAACCGGGACTTTCGCCTGGCTGGACTTTTGCTATTTGTGGTAGTCGTGATATTTTCGGGTGTGAGGCTGAAGCGGTTTTTGATTGTGCGATATCGTGTCCGGCTTGATGGGTAACGTGTTAACTCTTCAGCACAGGTCCGGGATGTGTTGAGCAGTGGAACATGATGCATATTATGCCAGTTATCGTAAAGGAGAGATGAGGTATGCGTAACAAAAAATTTGTCTATTATTTTGGTGATGGCAAGGCCGAAGGGAAAGGCTCCATGAGAGAACTCCTGGGTGGAAAGGGGGCTGGGCTTGCCGAAATGACGAACCTCAAGATTTCCGTGCCACCTGGCATCACGATCACCACAGAAGCATGTTTGGAATATTTTAACGCAGGGCAGCAATATCCGGTAAAGATGTGGGAACAAACGCTCCAAGGTCTGAAACGAATTGAACGAGCCATGAAGGCGGGATTTGGGGATCCGGCCAGTCCCTTGTTGGTCTCGGTACGATCCGGAGCGCGTGCCTCAATGCCCGGTATGATGGACACGGTCCTGAATTTGGGGCTCAACTCAAAAACCGTTAAAGGTTTGGCGGCCAAAACTAACAATGAGCGATTTGCCACGGATGCCTATCGACGCTTTATCACAATGTTTGGTCACGTTGTGATGAACGTTCCTCGTGAAAAGTTTGAAACCATTCTGGATGAAAAAAAGAAAACCTGTCGGGTGAGCCAGGAAACCGATCTTTCTGCGGAAGCCTTAACGGATCTCATTCGCCAGTTTAAACAGCTGGTTCGCCAAGAAACGCGTCAGGAATTTCCGGAAGATCCCTTTATTCAGCTTCAAATGGGGATTGATGCGGTGTTTCAATCTTGGTTTGGGGATCGAGCAAAGACCTATCGAAAAATTTATGACATCCCAGATTCGTGGGGGACCGCAGTGAACATTATGGCCATGGTATTTGGCAATATGGGCGAAACGAGCGGAACGGGTGTGGCCTTTACCCGTGATCCTGCTTCTGGAAAGCGAACATTCTTTGGCGAATGTCTTCTCAATGCCCAAGGGGAAGATGTCGTGGCAGGGATTCGTACACCGCTCCCGGTTCAAGCCTTAAAAGAAAAACTGCCCTCCGCGTATAAAGCGCTCATGGTTACCCAAAAAGCCCTCGAAAAACACTATCGGGACATGCAGGATTTAGAGTTTACCATTCAAGAAAAGAAACTCTACATGCTCCAAACCAGAGTGGGAAAACGAACGGGCATCGCCGCTGTTCGCACTGCTGTCGATATGGTCAAAGAGGGCTTGATCAGTAAAAAAGAAGCAGTGCAGCGTGTTGCGCCGGAACAGTTAGCCCAATATCTCTACCCCATCTTTGAGCGGACAGCAGAAGAAGGCCGACAAGCTGTCGGTAAAGGATTGCCGGCAGGGCCTGGTGCAGCGGCGGGCAAGATTGCGTTGACCCCGGATCGAGCTGTGGAAATGAAAGCGCGCGGTGAGCGTGCCGTGTTAGTGAGGAAAGAGACAAGCCCAGATGATATTCATGGTATGCATGCGGCTGAAGGCTTTCTCACGGCGACGGGTGGGATGACCTCTCATGCCGCTGTGGTGGCTAGACAAATGGGAAAAGTCTGTGTTGCCGGGTGCGAAGCGGTTGAGGTCTTCGCAGATGGGAAACATGTTCGTATTGGAGCGCAACGCTTTCAAGAAGGTGATGACCTTTCGCTCAATGGATTTACAGGGCAGGTGTACGGTGGGGCTATTCCTGTGATGGATTCAGAGATTGTACAAGTGATTCAAGGCACGCTCTCGGCAGCACAGTCTGAAAAGTATCGGTACTTTTCTACGCTCCTGAAGTGGGCAGATGAGTTTAGAGTGCTTCGTGTTCGTGCAAATGCCGATGTCCCAGAGCAGGCCAAGATTGCCAGAGGGTTTGGCGCTGAAGGCATTGGATTGTGTCGAACCGAACATATGTTTTTTACTGAAGAACGTGCGCCGATTATGCAGCGGATGATTATGGCATCAAGTCAGGAAGAACGGGAACGGTATCTTGAACAATTACTCCCGTTGCAAAAGCAGGATTTCATTGGGCTCTATCGAGAGATGAAAGGCTTTCCGGTCACGATTCGATTGCTTGATCCTCCGTTACATGAATTTCTTCCCAAACGCGAACAACTTATGGTGGAGATTGCCCGATTGGAACTGACCAAGAAAGATTCTGTGGCACTGGAAGAAAAACGACGAGTGTTGGCGAGGGTCGAGGAACTCCATGAATTCAATCCCATGTTAGGTCTTCGGGGTTGCCGGTTAGGGATTACCATGCCTGAGATTACACGGATGCAGGTGCGGGCCATTATCGAAGCGGCCTGTGAAGTGAAAAAAGAAGGCAAAACCATTGGGACGGAGATTATGGTTCCACTTGTTGGAATGTTGTCTGAAATCAAAGCGCAAAAGGACCTTGTCCGAGAAGTGGCGGCGGCGACGATGAAGCGTTATGGCGTCAAGTTGTCGTATCTTGTCGGAACCATGATTGAGTTGCCGCGTGCGGCGGTTTTAGCCAATCATATTGCCGAAGAAGCAGAGTTCTTTTCGTTCGGGACCAATGATTTGACCCAAACCACGTATGGGTTCTCACGGGATGATGCCGCCAAGTTTACGGGCTTCTATAGAGACAACAATCTCATGGACTTTGATCCCTTTACAGTCCTTGATCGTGAGGGGGTTGGAGCTGTGATGAAATTGGCTATGGATGAAGGTCGCAAAACGCGTCCTGACATTAAACTCAGTATTTGCGGTGAACATGGAGGGGAGCCAAGTTCGGTGGAATTTTGTCATGAGTTAGGGCTCAATTATGTGAGTTGTTCTCCCTATCGCGTGTCAATTGCTCGATTGGCAGCCGCTCAAGCAGCCATCGCTGCGGATGACCAAAGAAGGGCCATCAAGAAAGCACCCAAAAAACAGATGAAGTCATCTCAACGACAAGCTCGTGCGGCTTCAGCCACAAAATCCAAGGCCGGTCGTGTGTCTTCAGGTAAGCAATCCTCCCATTCAAAATCCCGCCCACGTTCAGTACGAAAGTGAAAGATCAGCTCACTGATCGCTATTTCATGAAATGTGTTCTTCGGCTTGCAGCCAAGGGGCGTGGCTCCACGAGCCCAAATCCCATGGTTGGAGCTATTGTCGTGGCTGATGGCCAAGTCGTTGCACAAAGCTATCATGCCAAGGTTGGCGGCCCGCATGCCGAAGTCCTAGCTCTTAAACATGCCGGCGAGGCAGCACATGGGGCGACTTTGTATGTGAATCTAGAACCATGTTGTCACATCAATAAACGAACACCTCCTTGTGTGCCGAGTATCATGACTTCGGGAATTCGTCGCGTAGTTATCGGCGTGCAAGATCCAAACCCGCTGGTGCAGGGACAAGGTATTCGTCGGCTTCAAAAATCTGGGATCATCGTGGATGTAGGGTGTCTCGAAAGCGAGGCTGCTCGACTCAATGAAGGATATGGTCATTGGATTCGGACGAGACAGCCTTTTGTCATCCTGAAGGCGGCCATGACACTGGATGGAAAAATTGCGACGGCTAGTGGTGAATCCAAATGGATCACCGGTGAGCAAGCGAGAAAACATGTCCACAGAACTCGAAGCCAAGTGGATGCTATTTTGGTAGGGATCAGCACGATCCTCAAGGACGATCCACACTTGACGGTACGAGGTCTTTCTCAGTCTTCAATTCGTCAACCATTGAGAATTGTGTTGGATAGTCGGCTTCGCATTCCACTGAGAGCCAATATACTGAAATCAGAGAGTGGAATGGGGGTCCTTGTTGCCACCACGGCTAAGGCATCCGTACAGCGCCTGAATAAACTTCGTTCCAAAGGGGTGACCGTGTGGGTGTTACCATCACGAAAAGGGCATGTGTCACTACCAATATTATTGAAACGATTGGGGGCTACGGATATTACCTCTGTCTTGGTTGAAGGAGGAAGTGAAGTCAATGCCAGCTTCATACAATCTCGTCTCGTTCATCAAGTCATGTTGTATGTTGCCCCAAAATTGTTGGGTGGCGATGACGCCAAAAATCTGATTGGTGGAACATCGCCAAAACGATTACTGCAAACTGTATCGCTAATGAATAGACAGATACGGCAAATGGGTGAGGATTTTCTCATTACTGGCGTTCCACAATACCATGCATCGTGATCATGGAAACCAAAAGATTGCAACTCAGTATCCCAAGCGTCTCCTGGCACTTTCACCGAAAGATCCAACTGTCCATGCATTGCTCCAACAGTTGTAAAAATCATGAGAAAACTGATACTGCGGACAGTATGAAACCCATAGGATGTTTTGCTACTCTCCTCCGCCAGCCTTCATTAAGTATTTCAAAAGTTTTTTCACCAAAAGGAAATGATTCATCGGCATGACACTGTCCACTAAAGTTCTTCTCGGACTAGCCCTTGGCATAGGTACAGGGGTGTTCTTGGGAGAAATAGCAGCACCCCTTCAGATCGTCGGAGAGGTGTTCATTCAGCTTCTACAAATGACCGTTCTTCCCTACGTTGTAGCTTCGTTGATTGTTGGTTTAGGACGTTTGACCTATGGGGAGGCGATTGCCCTTGCAAAGACAGGGGGAACACTGCTTTTGGTATTATGGGCGTTTACCCTTAGTTTGGTGATCCTGATGCCTCTGATGTTTCCGAATTGGGAAACCGCGTCACTTTTCAGCACAACATTGGTCGAAGAAAAAAAACCATTTAATTTCGTGGAGCTCTACATTCCTGCGAATCCGTTTTATTCCTTGGCCAACAATTTGGTGCCAGCGGTGGTGTTATTTAGCATGGTCATGGGTATTGCACTGATAGGAGTCCAGAAAAAAGAGCTGTTGCTCGAACCCCTCTCGGTTTTGGTTAATGTGCTCATGAAAATTACTGGGTTTGTCGTGCAGTTAGCGCCTTTCGGAATCTTTGCAATTGCCGCGAGTGCGGCAGGGACTATGAACGTGGAAGAAGTGGGGCGATGGCAAATATACTTGCTGGCATATGTCGTTGTTTGGGCTTTGTTGACATTTTGGGTGTTGCCGGCTTTCGTGACTAGCTTGACGCCACTGACCTATCGAGATGTGCTTGGACATACCAAGGATGTTCTCATTACGGCCTTTGCAACCGGAAATCTCTTAATTGTGCTTCCCATGTTAGTAGAAAAGAGTAAAGAGCTGTTGGCAAAATATGATCTTCGCACAGAAGAAGCTCATTCGGCCGTGGGCGTGATTGTGCCTACGGCATTTACCTTTCCCAATTGCGGCAAACTTTTGACCTTGAGCTTTATTCTGTTCGCCGGGTGGTTTGCAGATGTTCCAATAGCGATCCAGGAATATCCGGCTTTTCTCTCAGTGGGGGCTCTTTAGCTTTTTTGGCAGTGTTCCTGTAGCCATTCCTTTTTTGCTGGATCTCTTCCGCATTCCCACGGATATGTTTCAGCTCTTTCTAGTGAGCGATGTCCTCATTTCTCGTTTTGGAACCCAATTGGCGGCTTTGCATACTTTGGTTTTAGCGCTGTTAGGTCCTTTTGCCCTGAGCAAGCGCTTGAATGTGCAATGGAAAAATCTGCTGCGTTATGCCGTCGTCACGGTGGTGGTATGTGGGATAAGTGTGGCAGGGACAGTGTTCCTCTTGGGTGCAGCGCCCGAGCCGGATTACACGAAATACCGGACCTTTGCGCAAAAGGACTTTTTACATGACTCGGTCTTAGTAAAGGGCATCAAGCCGTTATCGATGGAATCGTTGCAAAGTAACCTTAAGTTACCCAGGCTTCAAATCATTAAAGAACGAGGGGTGATACGAGTGGGGTACATGAAAGATACTTTGCCCTTGGCATTTTTTAATTCAGATGGACAATTAGTCGGTTTGGGGGTGGAACTGGCGCATCTGTTAGCCAGAGAGCTGAATGTGAGCCTCGAATTTGTCCTTGTGAATCGAGAAACAATGGCCATGGCATTGAATGATGGCCGATGTGATGTGGTGGTATCTGGGATAGTAGCGACGCCCCAACACGTGCAAGTCATTGACTTTTCTGCCGCCTTTATGGATGCCACCTTTGCCTTTATCGTCCAGGATTATCTTCGACATGAATTTGGAAGTTGGGAGGACGTAAAAAAAATGAAGGGCCTTAAGGTTGGGCTTCCCAGCAAGTCTCCCTGTTTTACCGCATTACTGCGTGAAGAGTTGCCCCAGGCTTCAGTAATATCTCTTGAGTCGGCACGCGAATTTTTTACAGACCAGCAACGTATGATTGATGCTCTCGTTTATGGGGCAGAGCAAGGATCGGCTTGGACATTAATATATCCAGAATTTGCCGTGGTGGTCCCACGTCCCATTCCGTTAACAGCTCCTGTTGTGTTTCCATTACCGCTGGAAGAAAGAGAATTAGCCGATTTTGTCAATACCTGGATCGCGTTAAAGAAAAAGGATGGAACGATGCATCGTCTGTTTGCTCATTGGATTCAAGGTCAGGAAACGGGAGAACAAGAACCTCGGTGGTCCATCATCCGCAATGTCCTCCATTGGGTCAAATAACGATGCACCATGTGTTTTAGCACTTGATTTCCCAAAAATGGTTTCAAAGCAACAGATCAGAGTATTGATTTCCTTAATCGCGAAGGTCTTTTTTTGAGAAAACTCGTTTCTAGCATAATTTTTGCGTTTTCCGTTTTCATTCTAGGGGTTGCCCAAAGCCAAGCGTATGATTACCCTCTGAGTGATCCTTTTGTCGCCACAGTGGTGGGGACTCCGAATGCGTACAAAGCTGACCTGCCTCCTGACATTCCGACAAAAAATTTAGAGTTGGTCGTTTTTGAAGAACGAGAGGCCCCGGATGTGCTCTGGCATAGTCAAGCCCTACGCTATTCTCTCGTTCGACAAGACCACCCGGCTCCGTTAATTTTTGTGATTGCGGGTACTGGGGCTGGGTACAACTCACCAAAAATGCAAATGCTCCAACGAGCATTTTATCAAGCCGGCTTTCATGTGCTGTCGCTCTCGTCCCCTACTCATCCGAATTTCATGGTGTCCGCTTCCACCACAGGCGTTCCTGGGCATTTCATGGAAGATGCGCAGGATTTGTACCGGGTGATGGTGTTGGCTTGGTTGCAGATCCAGAAGGAGATTGAGGTCACGGAATTTTATCTGACTGGATATAGTCTGGGGGCTGCGCAGGCAGCCTTTGTGGCTCAATTGGATGAAGGCCGCGGCACATTTCAGTTTGAAAAAGCATTGTTGATTAACCCACCGGTGAGTTTGTATACATCGGCGTTGATTCTTGATGAGATGTTGACCCAAAATCTCTCAGACGATCCCGAAAGTGTCCACCAGTTTTTCGATCAGACATTTCAAACCTTTTCAGAAGTGTATCAAACTGGGGATTTTGTGAATTTTGGCAGTGAATTTCTTTATGCGGCGTATAAACAAAAGTCTCCTTCACAGGAAAAGATAGCCGCACTGATCGGCATTGATTTTCGGATGTCCTCTGCCAGTATGGTTTTCACGTCCGATGTGTTAATCAATGCTGGATATATCAAACCCAAAGACCTCAAACTCTCCTCCACAGATACCCTGACAGATTATTATAAAGTCTCAGTTCGTGTGAGTTTTCGTGAGTATTTTGAAGACCTGTTTTCTCCGTATTTTCAAAGACGGTATCCTGGTTTAAATGAAAGGATGTTGATTCGCAATCTGAGTCTGCGGTCCATAGAACCCTATTTGCGGCGAGCTACGGAGCTCGCAGTGGTTCATAATGCCGATGATCTCATTCTGGGCCCCGGTGAATTATCCTACCTCCAGGATGTCTTTGGGACTCGTGCCAAGGTGTATCCGAAAGGCGGCCACTGCGGAAATATTGACCATCGTGACAACGTGGCGTACATGGTTAATTTCTTCCAAGGCCAGACGGGGTCGGCAACGTCTTCAGATCCGGGTCCTCTCGTTCACCCTGTAAACAAGACGACCAACTCAAAAAATCACAATCTGCATGAGTCAATGGAGTTGGCCCATTTTGTTTCCACGCCCTCTTCCGTCATCACTTCCGAACCAGTATTGAATCAACATATCGAACGAAATCGTCTACGGTCTCAAACTGCTGAACACATTGCATCGCCGATTGAACAAGAAGAGTTGTACTTCGAATCCATCAAACCAGGCAGGTCTTTGGGAAATCAGACATCTGAAAATCGAAATCTGCTCGTTCAGGAGGACAACGCACCGCATTCCAATCGTTCTTTAACCAATGAGCCCCAAAAGCCAGTCAGTAAAATTGTGAAATCTGATGCACGCTATGCCATTGATATCTATGACCCTTGGGAAGGGTTTAACCGAACCATGTATAATTTTAACGCTCAACTTGATGACTATGTCTTTCTGCCGGTCGTCTCTGGGTATGAAGCGGTTATGCCTGACTATGTGGAAGATCGGATTTCTAACTTTTTTTCGAATATCGATGATATCAGAAATTTATTAAATGCTTTGTTGCAGCTCAAGCCAGAGGTCACTCTTAGAACTGCAGGTCGATTTCTCGTTAATTCGACGGTGGGCCTCGGAGGGCTGTGGGACCATGCAACTGGCTGGGGGCTACCGCAACAGACAGAAGACTTCGGTCAAACCCTTGGTCATTATGGAGTCGGTAATGGTCAATACGTAGTATTGCCCATTTTCGGGCCTTCTAATTTGCGTGACACTTCCGGGTTTGCCGTTGATAAAGTGGCCCAATATTTTTACCTCTATGTGCCCGTGAATTTGAACAACACACCCGAATTTGGTCTTCCCTACTCCTTCATGAATTCCATCGACAGCCGACACAAAATAAGTTTTCGCTATAAGGCCCGTCAATTGGAAATCGAGAAGTAGAGTGCTCTCTGTAAAAGGAAAAGTGATCCTGAAATGACAATGGTTGTAAAGGCTATTCTGTTAAAACCAAAATATAGACATTTGAGGTATCGAGAGTATAGATCGGAGGTGTTCTCCAATTCGGTTTAATGCCATCACTTGTCTTCTCGGGTGCATGCTTGCATTTGGGGGCTGTGAAACATCTTACCAGGCCAAGCAGGTCAAACCATCGGGGTTTCTTGATTATTCTCTTCTCCGAAAAGGTGGAGAAGGGGAAGCCTTGTATGTGTACCGCAACCCCAAAGCCGATTTTTCGACGTACGACAAAGTTCTCTTTGATAAGGTCATGGTCTGGCGAGGGAAAGGATCAACCCTCAATGATTTTTCCCAAGAAGATCTGCAATGTTTAGGAAGCCTCCTGCGGAATAAGGTTCTGGCTGCACTCTCTTCTGATTATGAAATTGTATACGAATCTGGACCAGGCGTGATGCGGATTCAAGTCGCCTTAACCGAACTAGAAAAATCATCCACGGTGATGGATACAATCTCCACAGTATTGCCCGCTGCTTTAGCACTCTCGGAAGTGAAACGAGTTACAACCGGAACGCATGCGTTTGTTGGCAAAGCCAGTATCGAAGGGAAAATTACGGATGGTCAAACAGGAGAACTCCTTCTCGCGGCTGTTGATCGTCGAACAGGTGGAAAACGCCTTGAAGGTAAAACGTCTTCCCTGCACCAAGTAGAAGAAATTTATCAATTTTGGGCAGATCGCCTCAGTCAAAGGCTCAGGGAGTGGCGTATTCATAAATGAAAGGATTTTCTCTGTAACATAAACGATAGAAAATTACTCGCTTCTAGGAATAGGAATCTTTGGATGCAAAAATCTACTTCCAAAATATGCCGCTGGTTTTTTCCCTCAAGAGCCAGAAACCATCATTGGAATGCCCTAATAATTCTGTCAGCAGCCGTTTTCTCATTTGTGGGGTGTGCGAGTGTAGAAACCCAGACTTATCCTCAATTGCTCTGGAATAAATCCCTAACCAAACCCGAACGGCTACTTATCTATGACTTTGCTATTTCTCCTGACCAGATTCAAATCGATGAGGGATTCGGTGCTGATATCACCAAATTGGTAAAAGGAGCAGAAGGAAATCCGAAAAAAACAAATTGAACTTGAGGTGGGAGGGAAAGTTGCGAGGGCTTTATCAGAGAATTTAGTAAAAAATTTGGCGGTTATGGCATTCTTGCCAGGTGAGTATCTGAAAACCCTCCGCTCAGCAAAGAAAACTTATTGGTGGTCAAAGGCCGATTTTTGTCCATCGACGAAGGCAATATGACTCAACGGATGGTGATTGGATTTGGTTTAGGCCGAAGTGTGGTGAAAGCTCAAGGTCAAGCCTACGAAGTGACTCCTCTTGGAACACGACTCATATCGGAGTTTGAGTCGGAGGTAAAGAGCGGACGGAAACCGGGAATGGGTCCGATGGTCGGAGTAGGGGCCGCAGCAGGAAGTATTGCAACATCGGCCGCTGTCAGTGGTGACTCGGGATCACGTCCGAAGTGGCCGATGCGTTACCGTTTTCAGCCAGTCTCGAAGCCAATGTCCAAAAAATGGCCGAGGAACTGGCTGAAAAGGGAGCCAAGTTTTATGTCAAACAGGGTTGGTTACCCCCACAAGTTCTGGAATAGGCTTTGCTCTTAACTCAAAACCCAATAGACGTTTGGGAGAAT
Source organism: Nitrospirota bacterium (assembly GCA_011088105.1). Taxonomy (GTDB): domain Bacteria; phylum Nitrospirota; class Nitrospiria; order Nitrospirales; family UBA8639; genus JAALKI01. The sequence continues at coordinate 28,161 of JAALKI010000006.1, forward strand.
AGTATGGCTAAGAATAGTTTTAAAAAAGAATGGTTCTGGAAGAGGCCTTCTTGGAATTTGAACCAATGGGGCATGCTCTTTATGTTAGGAATTGCCTGTCTGACAGGGTGTAGTGACACTCACCAAGCCAGGGATGTCCACCTTTCCGGATTCTTGGGTGATTATTCTTTGCTTCAGCCGGGCGGGGACGGTGAAGCTCTTCTCACCTACCGAAATCCCAAAGCGGATTTTTCTAAGTATCGAAAAGTATATGTTGATCCGATCATGGTGTGGCGATGGACAGAATCGGACTCAAGCAAGGTTTCGCAAGAAGACCTTCAACGGTTGGCTAATGAACTCCGATCAAAAATAATATGGAAGCTGAATCAAGACTATATTATGGTTCCTTCGCTCGGACCGGAAATGATGCGAATCCAAGTTGTCCTTACTGAAGCCACCCAATCGAACGTGGCTATGGATATCTTCTCAACGCTTATGCCTGGAGGACGACTCGTCACAGGCACGCAACAACTAGCCACAGGAACCCAAGCGTTTGTGGGCCGTGCCAGTATCGAAGGAAAGATTACAGATTCTCAAAGCGGAGAGATCTTACTGGCCGCTGTCGATCGACGGGCAGGCGGGAGAACACTCGATGGTTCTATGGATTCCTGGGATGACGTTAGGCAAGCCTTTGAACATTGGGCTGTACGGTTAAGTCAAAAGCTTCAGCAATTACGAACCGAAAACTAATCACTGCCCGCTAATTCCAAATATTTTTCTTCATAAAGAATCCTGCAGGGCTTTTTTTCGGCTGACCTTTATAGGATTTCTCACCTTTCCTTAACTTCTAAAAGCCGCAGACAAAATTCTTCCGCGTCTTATTTGCATCAGAGATAGCCAATCTCTAAAATCGAGAGTAAAAATTCCCATAACCCTACCCCCGACCGTTAAGTTAAATTACCCTGGAGGAATAGTCATGGAAACAGTCAGGAACTCCAATTCCCTCATAATGATACTTCGTTCTGGGATGGCTGCCTCTCTTTTGGTGGTTCTTGGAATGGTTATTTTTCTTGTGCAGCCAAGCGAGGCCCCAGCCGCTCGCCCAGCGGGTGAATATGGCAAGGATTGGGGTGACCCAAAGGGTGAGGAATGTGTGGGTTGTCACCGAAAACATACGCCGGGGCTCTATGCTGAATGGAATAAGAGCAACCACGGCCAACGGGGCGTGAATTGCTTGGATTGCCACAAGGCAGAAGGGAATGACAAAGATGCCTTTAGGCACAAGGGACAGTTGATTTCTGTCATCGTCACCCCCAAGGACTGTGCTCGGTGCCACACGAAAGAGTTTGAGGAAATGGATGGCTCTCACCATGCCAAGGCTGCGGAAATTCTGGCTTCCTTGGATAATCTCCTTGGTGAGGTTGTGGGCGGTCCAGCTGCAGTAAACGCTGGGTGTCGCCAGTGTCACGGCTCCATCATTGAAATCGGTGAAGATGGGAAACCGCTTCCCACCACGTGGCCCAACACGGGGATTGGTCGTATTAATCCCGATGGGTCAAAGGGGTCTTGTACAGCGTGCCATGGGCGGCACCGGTTCTCCAAAGCGCAGGCACGTACACCAGATACCTGTGGCAAATGCCATGTGGGTCCTGATCATCCACAAATTGAGGTGTATAACGAGTCGAAACATGGTGTCATCTACCATGCCAAAGTTCACGAGATGAATCTCAAGTCAGATAAATGGGAAACTGGTGTCGACTACTCGGCGGCACCAACCTGTGCCACCTGTCATATGAGTGCAGGCGGAGGGGAAAAGCCAACGCACAATGTTGGTGACCGAATCTCATGGACGTTGCGTCCACCGATTTCTGTGAAAAATAACCTGGTCCGCCTCCAAGATGGAAATGAGTTTGATGTCCCGGAAGGCACGTCTCTCCCCAAGGTTGGGTCGAAAGCCAAGGGTTCGAATGTTGTGGAAGTTCTCACCTGGAAAGAACGGCGTCTGAAAATGCAGAACGTGTGTACCGCTTGTCATACCGATTCTGTGATTTTAGGGCATTACAACCAATTCGATAAGGTCGTTGATCTTTACAATGAGAAGTTCGCAAAGCCTCTTGCGGCTATCATGGGTGAGTTAAAGAAATCAGGAACGATTACGAAAAGCCCGTTTGACGATAAGATCGAATGGATATGGTGGGAGATCTGGCATCATGAAGGACGCCGTGCACGACATGGTGCATCCATGAGTGGTCCAGATTACACATGGTGGCATGGTATGTATGAAGTCGCCAAGCACACGTACTTTGAGTTTATCCCGGAATTAAAGGAAATTGCTGGAGAAGCAGAAGCTAAGAAACTGCTTCATACATACTTGAAGCCTATTCCAGGACATGACTGGTATTTTAATGGCATGAGTAAAGAGCAAATTAACAAAGTTCGGCAGGGGTTCGAATCTCGGTATGGGAAAGGATCAATGAAATGACCGCAAAGGCATCTATCAAATGATTGCCAAATTGTGGCAATGGTTTTGGCGCCCCACAAGTCGATACACCTGGGGAAGTATTTTTATCGTCGGTGGAATCGCGGGGATCCTTTTCTGGGGTGCATTCAACACGGCCATGGAACAGTCCAACACACTCTGGTTTTGTACGTCTTGCCACGCGATGGAAAATTTTGTACTGCCGGAATACAAGCAATCGATACATTACAGCAATGCTGCAGGTGTCCGAGCGATTTGTTCGGATTGCCACGTGCCTAAAGAATGGGGCCCCAAAGTCATTCGCAAAATCAAGGCCACTGGCGAACTGTGGGGTTGGGTCACTCAGGCCATTCGGACACGTGAGAAATTTGAAGCCATGCGCGAAAAACTCGCTGTGAAAGTGTGGTTAGAGATGAAAGCCAACGATTCCCATGAATGCCGAAATTGCCATTCCTATGAAGCCATGGATTTCCATGCCCAAGGTCTCATCGCCCAACGTGATATGCAAAAGGCGATGAAGCAAGGCAAAACCTGCATCGATTGTCACAAAGGTGTTGGCCATCAACTTCCTGAAGGGTATGAAGCAGACTCCGTTATCTACAAAGAAGATATGGGAAAACTCTGAATGATGAAGCGATGGGCTAGGTCCGCAGGGTTTCTATAGATAACCATTGCTGAGGAGAGGGTTCATGCTTGAAGAGACACAATATTATTTTAACCAGGCAGCGGATGTTCTTGGTTTGTCGGAAAAAGTCAGGCGTATACTTTTAACACCCTTTCGGGTCATTAAAGTTGAAATCATTACCGAAGACGACCAGGGACAGCTGATGCACCATCTTGGATACCGAATCCAACATAATAAAGTGAGAGGACCCATGAAAGGTGGGTTGCGATTTCATCCCACTGTTAATGAGGATCATGCTGCGAGCCTGGCAAGTCTCATGACGTGGAAAACAGCGGTCGTCGATCTCCCATTTGGTGGAGCCAAAGGTGGAATTAATTGTGATCCTACAATGATGAGTGAACGAGCCTTACATGCGGTGACTCGGAAATTTGTGGAACAGATTAAAGAAGTGATTGGACCAACCCTGGATATCCCCGCGCCGGATGTCAATACGACGCCAAAAGTTATGGGATGGATTATGGATGAATATTCGAAGTATGCCGGCTTTTCTCCCGGTGTGGTCACCGGCAAACCCTTGCACCTCTTTGGATCTCCTGGTCGCGAAGAAGCCACGGGCCGAGGGCTGATGATTGTTCTTCAAGAGGCGCTCAAAGACCGGGGGCAAGTTTTATCGAATATGACTGTGGCCATGCAGGGATTCGGTAATGTTGGGAGCCATGCGGCACGATTGTTGGCGGCCGAAGGTGCCAAAATTGTCGCAGTGGGTGATCATAAGGGTGGAGTCAGCCGTGCAGATGGATTGCCTGTTGGCGATCTGATTGATTGGGTTCAGGAACACCGAACGGTACAAGGATTTCCAGGTGGGAATGCCTGTGCCGGTTCGGACGTTTTAACCTGGAAGGCTGATGTGTTGATCCCTGCTGCCTTGGGGGATGTCTTAACGAAAGACAATGCTCATGAAGTACAGGCGAAGATTATACTTGAAGGGGCGAATGGGCCAACGACACCGGAAGCCAATGAAATTTTACAAAAACGAAATGTGTTGATTATTCCGGATATCTTGGCCAACGCGGGTGGCGTGACGGTCAGCTATTTCGAATGGGCTCAGAACATTCAACAATTTCGGTGGGAAACTGAACAGGTTCAGAAAGAGCTGTCTAAGATCATGCGCAAAGCCTACCGAGACGTGACTGAATTAGCCAAAGAGAAAAAAGTAGACTTGCGAACGGCCGCGTTTCTTTTAGGAATTCGTCGTGTTGGACAGGCTGCGCTCTCTCGAGTGCATATCAGTGAAGATATTCAGTTTTGAGACGTGCATGATCAACTGACAAACGGTGAAAACAGCAGTCGAACACATTCCTCTAATCAACGAACACCCTTCTTCTAATATTGGGATATATGGTTTAGTGCATTTTGGTTTTTGCTCTCATCGCTTGCCAACAGGCTAAACCGAAAACATTAATCTTTTTCAACCCGATCTCGAATGGTTTTGAAGAGGTTTTCAACGATGGGTCCCATAATGGCCCGAGCTGCTGCATCTTTGATTGAGGATCCGAACCCCCCGATGTAATCGGTTGAGATGCGATAGACGTAAATCAGGACCGTCCCCTCTTCTACCGGCAAGGCTCCAGCCACCGTTTGCAAGTTGTTGTATTCATGGCTCGCGTAGTAATGGCGTTCAGAGGCCACATAAGCACCTTCGATAAAAAGCAACATGTTGTGCATCAAGATCAACGTGGGGCGTCTGAATACCTCGATGTTGACCCAGTAGAACCGATCCTCAAATCCTTTGGCGTCGATGGCCGGATAATTGAGAAGGATCTTATAGAATAAGGGGATGGTTTTGCGTAAGACCTTCGATTCATTCGTGGCCAGAGTGAGTTCCTGCCCAGGGCTCAGCTGCTCACCATCTCCTCTATCGTAGGGGGCGATTCCTGCCAAACCCTTTCCCCGATAGGCCTGGTATCGCGCAAACAACATGCTCTTGAGAGATTCTTCGACCTGTTTTTTGGATTGATTGGATGCTTCGAGTTGAGATTTTAGGGCTTGAAAAGCGGCAATTTCGTTTTTGGCCAGATTCAGGTTGCCACCTGGTTCTGCGTTCAGAAAAGCGTTTGCCTCTTCTATTCCGTTGGGTTGAAGCACTAACCCTGCAAAGTCTTCCAGGTTTCCTGTTCCTGTTATCTGGCCATAGGCTTTCACCGAATCAATGACCTTAAACTCTGTGACCTGGCGGAAGGATTCGGCCAGGTCCTCAGGTCTTTTCTTGACCAGTACAACCAGACCAACGACGAGTTCTCGGTCAGAAGCTCTACTTGTTGTCCAATTAACAATTTCACCTTTCAGGATTTTTAGTTTTGTATCCTCTGGTAAATCTAACAAATGAAACACTTTTTCTGCGGTTGGCATGGCCAACGCGTTTCTGATGGAGTCACATGGGACAAAGCTGACTCCCAAAATACTAATTAAGAGAAAACTGCGCCAAAGGCTCTGAGAAGAGTGTTTGAACCGGTTAGATTGAGCAAGTCTAGAGAACGAATGATCTATCATTGAGTTTTACCTCTTCAATCAACCTCAAGGATCGAATGGTTAAGTGTTCGGATCTTTTTGTCAACTTCCTTTCTCACGACGATCTGTTTCTCGCCTACAGTCTGTGGTACATAGGTATGACATGAATCCGTCAACAAAGCCTGCCGGATTTGGTGTGGGGCTACAACAATTCTGCATTTCCCACAGACGCGTGTGCTCTGTCAAAAATAACAGTTTCTTGTTACTTAGGCGTCATGCTAATTTTTTCGGGGTATTCCTAATCGAAACTTCCCGGAATCTATCAGATTCAGTACAATCTCGTTGCCCGAAAGGGACGCCCCCTTCTTGACACGGCATCAATCAGTACATGGAACAATCTTCTGTTTATTCTCTTGAGTCCTGTGATATAGCAACCATACCATTGAGCCCGTGGGCTATTCTTTTTGTTGAGTAATGTGTCGAACTGGAGCAGAAGTGAAAAAAGGTGTCAAAGAAAGTAGGTCTGGTAAGAAAGAAAGAGGTTCCTGGCATTCCACTTCTTATTTAAGATTAGGCTATATGATTTGGTTTATTCTGATTTTTGTTCTCATCGGTTGCCAACAGGCTAAACCAAGCCTGACCTACAATTCTTTACTGGATGAACCCGTTCAATCGCGAACACAACCAGCTGCTCTGAGCCAGAAATCGAGCAAAGCCCTTATTCAAGAAGGATTTGTGAAAATCGGGTACATCGATCTTCGTATATTGAAAGAGAGTTGTCGACGGTATCTTTTAGGTGGGGAAGATGTTCGGGAAGTTTGTGAAGTCAGTGAAGTCAGTCCTCAGTCAGACCCTATCCCATGGTTATTGCGAAAAGGTGGTGAAGTGGGCGGGGATCTCATCGTGCTTGAATTTGAAACATCATATATGGAACGCATGGATATGCTGGGTATTGATGCGTATTACACAAAAGAATTTTCTCTTGTGACTGCTGCTGTCTGGCGACAAACTGATGGACAATCGAAAAGACCGACTTCTTTCCCTGGCAGGACCGCGAGATGGAAGGCGAATCTAACTGAGTAAGTAGTTAGCCGCAAGAAAGATGGACAGTTTTGGACGATATAGAACTCTGAACCTTACGACGATTGTTATTAGCCTCGTCTTCATGTGGGCACCAACGGTTAGTGCACATCAGGAGAAAGAAATCGAAGAGCTCAAGGCACACATTGAGGCTCTGCAGCAACGAGTTGAACAACTTGAAGGTCAGCGTGATCCACAACTGTCTTCCGCTGTTCCCTCAGTGTCAACTACCGTGGATTCAGGAAAACCTCAGAACGATAAAGGAACCGAGAAGACCATGGCCTTACCTATTGTCCTTGGGGATTTTCCTGGTTCTTATAAAGTGCCCGGGTCTGATATCTCGGTAAAAGTTGGAGGGTACGTCAAACTTGATTTCATTAAAGACCTTGATTTCATTCCGAGTGGAGACACCTTTGTTCAAACACAGATTCCAGTGGATGGCACACCAAATGCGAGAAAAGAAGGTGAAGCTCGTTTCACAGCTCGCCAATCTCGAATCAATTTCGATGCTCGAACTTCATCACCGTTTGGAGGGTTTCGGGCTTTTCTAGAATGGGATTTTTTTGGATCCAGCAATTCAGATTTTCTCCTCAGGCATGCCTTTGGTCAACTTGGGAAACTGACCGCAGGTCAAACGTGGTCGACATTTGTGGATATTTCGGCCTGGCCTGAATCACTTGGGTACGAGGGACCAGATGCAGGTATCTTTGCTCGTCAGGGGCAAATTCGTTGGACTCAACCGGTAGGAGACAGTACCACCGTGGCCGTGTCTATTGAAAATCCGAGTGGAGATTTTAGTGACCCTGTTCCGGGTGTTGATACCAGTGATGCCCTGAACCAGTGGCCGGATGTTGCGGCGCATGTTCGGGAACAAGGACCCTGGGGGCACCTTCAACTGGGTGGGTTGGTTCGCGAAATTCAGTTCGATAATGGAATGGGGCAATCTGGAGACGTAGTTGGCTGGGGAGTTACGTTTAGTGGAAGAATTTACATGCTTGGAAAAGATAACATCCACTTTCAGGGAACCTATGGTGATGGGGTTGGCCGGTATATTCAGGGTTTGATTGGTGCCCGCTCCGATGCTGCTCCCACGGGATCGGGAAAATTCGAAACGATAGCAGCCCATGCCGCGTTTGCTGGCTATCAGCATTGGTGGACGGATACACTTCGTTCGAATATTGGAGGAGCCTATGGTGAAATTGACAATCTGGGAGGGCAGCCTGGCACGGCGATTAAGAATTTTCAGTCTGCAGGAGTCAATCTTGTCTGGAATATTATTCCACGGATGACGGTCGGCGTTCAGTTTGCTTGGGCTCGTAACGAACTAAAGGATGGGCGAGATGGGATTGGTCGGCGCATTCAAACCTCGACGCAATTTAATTTTGATTAGAGGACTCTCCATAAAGTTTCTCAGTCTCGGGATTCAACGAGCCGAAGGTTTCTTTTGTCGAAGCCCTTTTTGTCCAGGAAAAGAACCGGGCTCTTGCTCTCGAAACCTGGCGAAGGGGCTGTCTGCCTGACCAAGTCTTTGCTGGATGGGGTGTTGCCGATGCAATGGTGGTCGTTTGCTGGTGATGATGATCGAAAAGAAACGAGCCAGATGAACATGGAGTATTTTATTCAATACAAATTGGGTGGCAAAGCGATGTGGCAGATTGGTATGGCGCCTAATATTCGAGTGAATTGGTTTGCTGATGCCGGGAACAAATACACGGTTCCTATTGGTATTGGTGTGAACCAGATGGTGAAATTTGGTAAAGTTCCAGCCAGGGTTGCGTTTGAAGTGCAGTGGTTTCCTGTAAGGCCGGATGCGCTGGCGCCCAATTGGACCTTCCGCGTGGCCGTGATCCCGGTCATCCCGAATCTGGTGAAATTTTGGTCGTATCTGTAGGTAAAGTCAGGAAGGATATGAGAGAGGCAAGAACCCCGACCGTTCCATGAAGAAAAGGAGAATTCATGCTAAACAATCGACTGATATTTCAAAGCCTCATTGCTCTAGTCCTGGTAAGCATCGTTGCAGGGTGTGCTCCGACTCGGCAAGCGCGATCTGTTGAAAAGACAGGGTTTCTTGGTGACTACTCTATGCTGCGTGAAGGAGAACGTGGAGAAGCCTTGATGATTTACCGGAACTCCGGCACCGACTGGGCCTCCTATCATAAAGTCATCCTGAACCCGGTCACCGTTTGGCTCGGCAAGGATTCCCATATGGAATATGTCAGTGCCATAGATCGCCAACGTTTGGCCGACGACCTCTGGTCCAAGCTGCTGGCGGTTTTGGAGCAAGATTATCAAATTGTCCACAAGGCTGGTCCAGGTGTCATGCGTGTGCAGGTCGCGATAACTGAAGCAGAAGAGTCTACAATGGGACTTGATACCGTCTCTTCAATTGTTCCGCAGATGCGAGCATTATCAGAGATCAAGTATCTAGCTACGGGGACTGCTGGATTCGTTGGAAAAGCTAGCGCTGAAGCAAAAGTCACGGATGCGCAGTCTGGGGATTTATTGTTGGCTGCGGTGGATCGGCGAGCCGGTTCGAAAAGTATCGGTGGGTCGTTGAACACCTGGAATGATGTTGAAGAGACATATCAACATTGGGCTTATCAGACGCGCTATCGGCTGTGTAAGTTGCGAGGGGAAAGCAACTGTATCAAACCAGAAGATGTGAAGGAGAATGAATAACAGACTTATGGTCATGGGAAGACTTTGGATAGTCTGGATGCCATGAAATCGTGCCGGCAACTTTTTAACAGCCTACCTAAAAGAAGCGGCAATCTGACGATATGCAAGTTCCTTTAAGCAGGCATGATAAGGGAATTGATCATAGTAAACGTGATTGCGAATCTTGTAAGATTTTACTCAAATCTATAGGGACAATCAGGACAAATTTGAGAGCGCCAAGAAGCGGTGTTATTTTACTAAGAGTAAGGAGACTTTCATGATGAGGAACATTAAAATTGCCATAGTATGGCTACTTATTGGTCTCACGCCGGTTTTGATTTCTGGTTGTGCGACCCCGGCTGCCCAGACAGGATTTCTGAAAGATTACTCGAACTTGAAACCCCATCCGGACATCGATGGGCGTCATCGGTATATCAATCCCAATATAAACATTGGCGACTATTCCAATTTTATGGTGGACCCTGTTGCGGTGAATCTATCTGATAAGGGAAAAGAACGAGGAATTGATCAAGAGAAGTTGGGTGAGCTGGCTCAATATTTCCATCAACAAATTGTGGAGCAACTCGAAATAGACTATCGAGTCGTGAAAAGTGGAGGTCCGGGTGTTGCCCGTGTGCGTGCCTCCATCTCCGATATTGTGAGAACCAAAGTCGCGTTAAATATCCATCCTGGGACCAAGATGACCGGCGTGGGTTTAGGCGAAGCGGGAATGGAAGCGGAAGTGGTCGATTCAGTCACCGGCAAAACCATTGCCGCGGCCATTGATCATCAGTCAGGGTCCAGACTGGATATTCTAGGTGGTCTTCAATTTTACGGCAATGCCAAATCGATCATGGACAATTGGGCTGAAGACCTGAAGAAATTCATTGATAAGGCTCACGGGAAGTTATCTGAATAACTGCCAGTCGTGATATTGCAACAAGAAGCACAGACAGTTTCTAAAGATAGAATAGGTTCTGTGTGGATGGCTAGTAGGTGCGAAGAGGGCTCCTGTTAGGGGGCGCCTGACGACAAACGCTGATTCAGTTCTAAGCGGAGGTAGACCAATCACCGGGGGCAGATCAGCAGCCTTCGGGGCAACACGGAATGTGTTGAACCATAGTTTTGCTATGATGTGAGGAGGGTTGTGCAAATGGGGTAGCCCGGTACTTCATCACTCTATGGAATGGCCCTGAACGCTTGATTCTGGATCGGCATCCTCACTGCATCTAACAATTGGGTCAACCAGGAGGCTCATAACGTTGTGCTTCTTACCCTAAACGTTAGGTCTCACGGAACTCCCTCCAAGGTTTGTTGTGCCGTGAATTTTATTTGTATATACTTTGGCTATACATTTACTTCTCAAGAGGAGAGAGATCATGGTGACCAAAGTGCAAAAATGGGGCAACAGCCAAGGCCTCCGGTTCCCCAAGGCTTTGTTAGAGGATGCACATGTGAAAGTAGGCGATGCCGTTCATGTGTCGGTCCAAGGCCAGAAGATTATTATCGAACCACTAAAAAAGATCCGCGGCAAATACGACTTGAGGGCTTTGGTGTCAAAGGTGCCCAAAGGCTATCAGGTAGAAGAAGTGGCGTGGGGGACCCCTCTAGGGAAGGAAGAATGGTAAATGCCGTCCTATATCCCGCAAAAGGGAGATGTTGTCATCTTGAACTTCGATCCTCAGTCTGGCCATGAACAAAAAGGCCGGCGTCCTGCCTTAGTCGTGAGCAACACGTTGTTCAATAAGCATACTGGCCTTGCCATGGTATGCCCTATCACCAACACGAATAGGAATTACCCCTTTCACGTGAAACTGCCAGACCAATCATCTCTGAGTGGGTTCATTATGGTCGAACAGATCAAAGCGGTTGATTACAGAAGGCGGAAAGTTAAATTCGTAGAAAGCGCTCATCAGGTTGTTCTCAGTGAGGTTCTTGGTATTTTGGATGCTTGCCTGTATCAAGAAGTCTAAACATGAAGTGGAGTGTGGGGCTTCTTTTCGTTCCGTCCCTTATGTTAATCGTTTGCGGCTAAGAAGAACAGGAGTATCGAATATAAAGTCAACACTCGGATACAACAGATCAATTTATTGAGTTATTGCGTCATTCTACTCTTGGAAAGCGGAGGCCAATCGACGATTGTGGGTGCATGGAAGGGATGACAAAAAACAGCAATTTTATGGTGACAGTCTGGGCTGAGGAAGAACTCATTGGCATTGCTTGTTCAATGAAGGATTTCCATTATGCTTGTTATCTTTCCGATCTTGCGGTTTGTAAAGAATGTCACGAGATTGGCGTTGTCAAAAACCTGTTTTTGTGAAGAGAAAAAGAATTTTTTGAGGTCCATGGTTCAGCTACAGTAACTTGTTATTGAGGAAAAAGGCTTTTCTCAGGCAGGCAAGCAAGGAAGACGGTGATCCGAATTTTGTTGGAAGCACTCATTGCATGTCATAATTGTGATTTGCTGCACCAGCGTCGGTTTTTGCAACATGGCGAATGGGCAAGCTGTACACGCTGTGGCGCTTGCCTCTACCAGCACAAACAAGATAGCCTGAATCGCACGCTGAGTCTTACCCTATCTTCCTTCATTCTCATCATTGGTGCGAATGTCTTTCCTTTCATGACCTTTAAGTTGCAAGGTCGGGTGCAAGAAGCCCTTTTGCTAACAGGTGTTCAAGAGCTCTATCTGCAAGAAATGGGGGTCCTGGCTATACTGGTCTTGGCAGTAGGGGTCCTGTTTCCATTACTCAAAATCTTCGGTATCCTGTATGTTCTACTCCCCTTGAAGTTAGGAAGGCGGTCCTGGAAGGCTATTCCAGTGTTTCGATTTGTGGAAACGCTTCACCCGTGGGCCATGATGGAAGTGTACCTCCTTGGTGTAATTGTTGCCTATGTGAAATTGGTCGATTTCGCCACCATTGTTTTGGGATCTTCTCTCTATGCATTTGTTGGCCTTATTCTCACCATGGCTGCTGCCGATGCTTTTATGGACTCTGAGTCTATCTGGGATGAGTTGGAGGTCTCATGAGTAGCCTTGCATTGACAGCGGCTCGCGCTTCGTTGCTGAGCTGTCATATGTGTCATAGGCTCAACACAAGCTCTCCTCCATTGAGTGCCGATTCCACCGTGTGTTGTTCGAGGTGTGGAATGGAACTGCATAGCCGAAAGCCCAATAGTTTGGCTCGTGCATGGGCGCTAACCCTCGCAGCAATGATTTTGTATGTTCCCGCGAATATCCTGCCGATTATGACGGTGATTTCCTGGGGAGAAGGGGAACCGGATACCATATTGAGTGGAGTTATTGCACTTATCGAGGCAGATATGTTGCCCATTGCGGCGTTAGTCTTCTTTGCCAGTATCACGGTTCCTGTCTTAAAACTTCTCTCCATTATCTATTTATTACTCTCCGTGCAAACCCACTCCACGTGGCGTCTTAAGGACCGCACGACTCTCTATCGGCTGACAGAAGGAATCGGTCGCTGGTCCATGATTGATATTTTTATGATTTCTATCCTTGCTGCACTTGTCAAACTTGAGGCGATTGCAACGATCGAAGCCGGCCCTGGAGCAGTGTGTTTTGCTGCTGTCGTGGTCCTCACGATGTTCGCCGCTGAGAGTTTTGACCCACGACTTATTTGGGATGTGACGGAGCAAGCCTCCCATGACTGAAAAAGATCTTGGCATTGATCCCGACAGTGAGTTGCCTCCTGTGGCGGTTGAAAAGCGACAGCATCTTTCCTTGGTTTGGCTCATCCCCCTCATCGCAATCCTCATTGGTGTATGGTTAGCTTATAAGACCGTTAATGAGCGAGGCCCCGTGGTGACGATTTCGTTTAAAGAAGGCTCAGGGCTGGAGGCTGGAAAAACCAAGATCAAGTATCGGGCAGTTGAGGTCGGACAGATTGAAAAAGTTGAAATCAAGGAGGATTTGTCGGGTGTGGTTGTCACGGCTGCGCTCGTTCATGGAACGGAACCGCATTTAACAGAGAATACAAAGTTTTGGGTGGTTCGCCCACGGGTAGGTGTTGGAGGGATATCGGGATTAGAGACAATCGTGTCAGGGGCCTATATTGATATCGACCTTCTGCCTGGAACTCCTGCAAGAGAGTTTAAAGGACTTGAAACTCCTCCACTCGTCAAATCATTTGATCCCGGAACGCAATATGTGTTGAAGGCGAAGAAACTCGGTTCGGCGTATGATGGATCGCCAGTATATCTTCGTGACATCCAAGTTGGAGAAATTCTTTCCCATGAATTAGCTGCTGATAATGAAAGTGTTCTTCTCCATATCTTTATTAAATCGCCGCATGATCAACGTGTGACAACCGGTACGCGTTTTTGGGAAGCCAGTGGCTTGGATGTTTCCATTAATGCAGAGGGTGTCAATGTCCAAATGGCATCGCTGGCTTCCCTGCTTGCTGGTGGAGTGGCATTTGACACTCCTGTTGGTCAAGGTCAAAACCAACCCAGTCAAGACGGTGCAGCGTTCCCACTGTATGAAAGCTTTAAAAGTATTCGGGAATCGTCTTTTGTTCGGAAGGTCCCATATCTGATGTATTTTGATGGATCAGTGCGTGGATTGACAGTTGGGGCTCCTGTTGACTTCAGGGGAATTCGAGTTGGAACTGTGACGGATGTCAAGATGGAATTAAATCCTGAAACACTTAAGTTACGTATTCCCGTTATGGTGGAACTTGAGCCGGAGCGGGTTATCGCCACGGACGTTGCTGAATCTTTGATAGAATATGACGTTGTCGGCAAACTTATTCAACGCGGGTTGAGAGCCCAACTCCAAATGAGTAGTTTGCTTACGGGGCAACTGTTTGTTTCCCTTGAATTGTACCCCGATCTTCCTAGGAAGAGCCTCGTGATGACTGAGGGTATTCCTATATTTCCGACGGTACCTTCCAGTATGGATGCGTTACGCCGGACTCTCACGGATGTCGTGGACAAGATTGGCAAACTTCCTCTAGATAAAATCACCTATGAACTATTAGAAACCATCAAAGGGGCCAAACGATTCACGAATTCTCGAGAGTTGGGTGCCTCTGTGAAATCAATGAATTCGCTCTTAAAAGATCTTCGAACGCTCGCGCATCGATTGGACAAACGCGTTGGCACATTGACGGCCAGCACAGAAGAAGGGATGAAGCAACTCTCTGCGACAGCACGGTCAGTCCGTATTCTTTCTGAATATCTCGAACGGCATCCTGAGGCTCTTCTTCATGGAAAAGGGTCAGGAAAATAAAGGGAGCACATGACCAACCCAAAGAAGATGTATACTGGCCGTATACTGCAAGTCCTGTTACTCAGCACACTTGTGGGATGTGCAGAAACGGCTCCAACAAAATTTTACCTCCTAAATTCTCTTGCCAGTCCATCTAATAATGTTGCGTCGTCGGTCGAATCAGTTACGCCAGTTGTCGGGGTGGGCCCGATAGATTTTCCTGACTATCTAGATCGGCCGCAAATCATGAGTCGAATCGGTCCGAACGAATTGACCATCCAAGAGTTTCAACGGTGGGCCGAACCGCTGAAAGATAACTTTTCGAATGTCTTGGCTGAAAATCTTTCCATTCTTCTGCAAACGAATCAGGTAGAAGTTCATCCTTGGAGAGGTGTACAACCTCGGGATTATCAGATTCAGATTACAGTTACGCGGTTTGACAGTGACCTCAGCGGGCGAACTTTTTTAAGCGCGAGGTGGAAAATTCTGTCAAATGAAAAAGAGCCTGTCTTAGTCGTTCGGCAAGTACAGCTCATCCAAGAATCGGTCAGCCAGGACTTTGCAGATGTTATAGCGGCCATGAGCCAAAATGTTGCAGACTTGAGCCGTGAGATCGCTGATGCACTCAAGGTCCTTCCTCTCAATAGGGTTCCACCCTCCGCGATGTGAAGCCGGAATAAAACGCGCATAGCCTTGGAGGGACTTTCTTTTCCATGTTTATGAGTTAATCGTCGGAGAAATCATATGATGCTTCAACTTCAACGTGTCATGGTTTTCATTGTTCTTTTGGCCTGGACCGCTTGTTCAGCGACTCAAGGGTCTTCTACGGCTTTGAAATTGGAGCATCAAAAATCCGCGAAGCCCCACGCGGAACGTGGTCGTTCCCCAAGTAATCACCAATTTGCCAACGGTCATTGGAGCTACCAAGGCGTGGAAGGGCCAGACCATTGGGCGATGCTCAAACCATCATATATGACCTGCGAGACCGGTAGGCAACAATCGCCGATCAATATTGTCATGCCTCATGCTGGGTATAACCAAGAAAACCTTGAATTTCACTACAAACCGACACCATTAATAATTCGGAATAATGGGCACACTATTCAAGTGAACTATCAAAAAGGAAGTTTTTTTCGATTGAACGGTCGGTCATATAAATTGCGGCAATTTCATTTTCACGATCCCAGTGAACACCATATAGATGGAAAGGCGTATCCTATGGAAATGCACTTAGTCCATCAAGATGAGAAAGGTCATATCGTGGTGATTGGGGTGCTGTTGACTTTTGGGAAGGAAAATCCTGCCTTTGCACGTGTGGGAGATTGGCTGCAAGCGCATATAGGGCATCGTTTTCCTGCTCAAGGTCAGGAAGTAAGCACTGATTTGACTTTTGATCTTATGGATGTCTTGCCTGATACAATACACCATTTTTCCTATCATGGATCACTGACTACGCCACCTTGTTCTGAAGGAGTTCAATGGGTCATTCTGAAGGTGCCTATGAAAATATCGAAAAAGCAGGCTGATCGCTTTATCACAACGATTGGTCAGAATGCCAGGCCGATTCAACCTCTTAACTACCGGGATGTCCAGGAAAACTGATGCGAGTCACAGCTGAGGAATTTGTCGAACTAACCATCACGCCAGGGGAAAGGGGAAAAGAGGTGAGAGAGATCGTGAGATGGATTCTAGCCTCATTGCCTCTAACCCCAAAAGGGTAGAGAAAAAGTACGATGGTTGTACGGACAGGTCGATATGTCAATAAATATGCATGTTTCCTACTTATTCTTTTGCTTATGCCCTCGAGCCTTCTTGCAGTTTCGTCCATCGATGATCTTCAAGATTTGACGGGTGGGGTCATTCCGCTCCTTTCATATGACACAAGAGAAGGAGGAGAATTATTCTCCAATGGCCGTCTTTCCTCTCGTGGACGTGTTTCCTACTTCGTTCGTGTCAAGAACCAGTCTGGTGATCCTATCCAAGCTGATTCCTTGATCGTTGTCGTCCAGAAAATTCAAGAGAGGGCGAGACTCCGAGATGTTACATCGGACCTTGGTCTTCCAGGTGCCGATGGTCATACCAAAGAAGGGCACCCATACTTTTATGTGTCACTCAATAACAAGCTGACTCTAGAGCCCTATGGAGAAAGTGAATCTTTTCGACTTGAAATCAAGAATCCCAACTTGTTTCGCCTTTATCCGCCTGTGTTGCGAGTTCGCGGAATCCGGTTGACGCCTACTCAGGTATACCAAAATGCACTCAATACCAATGATTAGGGAGTTAACTGGCCTTATTAATCTGAAGATGAGACTCATGGACCAACTTAAAAAGAGCACAGAAGCTTTCCTGCTTATCATAGTCATACACTTTAGTCTTGTCCTTGTCGCATGGGGAGAGCCAGCGATGATGAGTCCCCCTCCGGTGAGTGGTCGAACTGTTTCTCCGGAGACCATTGTTCCAGCTGATGTCCTAGCTCGTGTTCAATGGTTTCGTGAAGAACTGGAAACCGTTCGGTTCGAGATGGGAAAGCCAAAGCAACCATATAGTACGCCAATGGCTACAGATGCCTTGCCGCATGAAGTGTATTTTCAATCGGTCACGTTATTCATCAAGGCCGACCGTCTTGCGTTGGAGTTAACAGGGAGTACAGGGCTAAGACCTCGACCAATTGCCTCCTCAGACATTCGTCCCTATCACAACTGGATGTTAGTCACGGCTGCTTACGATCGGCTAATGGTTATTAAGAACGAATTGGGAATTCTCGAGACGGTTTCTGAAAAAGTGCATCCGCCGTCAACGAAGCCAACCGAAGTCGGACGAGCCATCGTGCAAGCGAGTCGGCAGCTCAACTTGATGCTTCAGAGGCGCTTTTCTTCAAGTGATGTATTTCAGCAAATTTCGTGGGGTATTCAATATGCCGAAGCTTTGCTCGCTCGGTTTCCCGGTTCTATGCCTTCTTTTTCCTCCCCGTCCTTTGAACGAGGGAAGCACCCTGGTGAAGTCTTTCTTCGGTTGATCGAGTGCTTTGCCCGGGTGGAGGAAATTGCTCGCCTCTCGGGAATGACCGTTCTCCATCTAGATGAGAAAGCTGCAGGGGAAGCCGTACGCGATTTTGACGTCCATCCTAGCGACGTCTACGATCTGGCCACCCTTCTTGTCTCCGATCTGACTTATCTGTACGGAAAACTGAAAGACACTGTGCCCATTCCGTCAGTTCCTTTCCCTGGAAGAAAATTTCCTTCTCATGTCTACCAACAAGCCGGAGTTCTTTTGACGCAACTTCGCGAATTGGAGAAAAAAGTTAGCGCAAACCCCAATTGGATCTATCAAACGAAACTTCCCAAATAATGGCTGCTACTTGGTTATTAAGTTGAATGATTCAGCGGTTCCTTTTTTCTATGAGAAGGGCTGCCGCCCTTTTGGCAACCTTGTCGGTAGCAGGTTGTTGGGAGACCTGCGCGGTAACAATCACTCCTTCAAGTAAGAGGGCAATTTCCTCGGCTAGTTTGTTAGAGTCTCGTTCCACAGCTTGTTGACAAAGTTCTTGAATATATCTATTCATCAGACGCTTGATTTGATGCAGATAGGCTGAATTTAAGTATCTCTTTCGGAATATTCTCTGGTCACGTTGATAAACATACAGCCGTAGAAATCATCTTTTTTAAATCGGTATTGTTAAATATAGGATATATTTTCGTTCCCCGTTCCATTGTGCCATTAACCGCATGACCGAATACCGCAACATGGGTTTCGCTTTTGCTGAAACATTTCATTTTCCGACGGAAGCGTGCCAGAAAATGTCGAAACAAACAATTGTAGCCTTACACGGTGTATGTTTCGGTCTTGCATTGCCTGTGTTTCTCTGAGGGGACAAATTGCTTATAGGGTTCCCAAGAGTCGGTCATGACAGCCGCAATTATTGGACTCTCGATAGCCGCCCATAATCGTGCTTCGGTCACAACGCCTCGGGTGCCAGTGACAACATAGAGGAAGCGGTTCCCAAGTTGATCAACAGTAATCCAGACCCAGCAATAGTTTTTATGCCCCACGTAGCTATGCAATTCATCGAGTTCGACGATCTGAGCGACTTCCTCCTTTTTTTACATGACAACGTATTGGGATAGCACCGATATTCCTGGCCCCTCGTAGACACGGTCTTTGAGGCGTTGCTCAATGGTCTCAGAAGTATAAATAGACGCGTCATAGACAACCACAAGACTTTCATCGCCCGGTTGTAAAAAGGTCTGTTTGCCGAATTCTGTATACCGTGTGGCTCCGATGCTTATGATGGCGTATTCTGGATAACTGGCCTGTCGAATCAGTTCTGCAATCGATTCTAGTGAACCTTCATCAATTTGAGCATTCATTCTCTCAATGATCCATTCTTGTAAGACCTCGTAAAATAGCTGTACCCCAGAACAGGACTATTAATTCCATAGGTATGGAATTGTTCCTCTCGCCTTAAGAAGGAAGCAACATGAAATGGGTCCATGACCCCTCCGCATGTAAAGCGATCGATGTCAATCAGGGTTTGCGACAAGCCTTTCGAGTGGCATCCCCAGTTTTTCTTTTCACTAATTTTGTGCGCGCTTGTTTTTCTAATCGAGCAGTCATTAGCCGCAGCAAACTTCACTGGACGGAGGTCGTGGACTGTATGTTTCTGGTAGCCCAGCTGACAGATGAGGGCTATTTCGGGTTCTATTTGCACGTGGCTACCGTCGTGAGGGCAGGTAAGGTGTGTAGACGAAATCGGATAGGTGCTCAGAAACGAAGAGGTATATCCCGGGACATAAAAGGGAAACAACCCTTTTGGCTGATGGTTGTCAATGACTTGGATATGGACAAACTCCTGAGCTTCTCCTGCCTGTTCTAAATGTCCAGTGAAATTCCCAACCACTCCAAGCCCGATCATGCGTTGAAGATCCATGCGATACCTTTTGACGTGCTCTGTCTTTGCTGACAACGTGTTCTTTGCTATTGTACCTCAGCTTCACGTGTTCATACAGCTCGGCGGGCAGACTGATGCTAAAAGATTACCGACTGTGAGAAGCACGGAGCTTCGTCACCGATGATCACAATACTCACAATCATCAACCCGATGCAGCCACGTAGGTACTTCTGTGAGATGTTCCAGGATAGACTATTCTAGCAAATTTGATATGCAATGGCTGGCTATACTTCATCTTGTGATGGGTTGGCTTCTTGGATCCGTGGCACCCAATTCGTTAGGCTGCATCTCTCACCAAAAAGGAGACTGTAGGATTTTCTGGAAATCAAATCGTTTCTCTCATTGGGTATGTGAACAAAACAGTGATAGCATGTGACGCAACTATGACAGTCACAAAGTTTTAGGTCGCTTTTCCGTGTACATCAATCAAGACTAGGCCTTCTCGCCCTAGATTTTGTGCCAATGTTTCAGTGTCGATGAAATAGAGACTTGTCATACGTGTATCCTTTTATCCAAGGGTTGTGTGATTGGGGAGCGGCAGTTGTCCTTCAGGTGGACTTGCACATCCTCTGTGTGGCGTAATCGGTTGGGCGTCGAGAATCTCTGCCAAATTGGTATTTAACGGGAATGACCGCTCATAAATGGTAAAGACATAGGGGGCATTAGTCCGTAACTCATATTTTTCTAGCTTCGATAACTATTTCAAAGAATTAGAGTGTCGTGCTACGGATCGAAATAACTTTCCTGTCACATTTAATGAAAATACGTTGTATCACTTTCAAGTAACCTTCAGTCCCAATCAGGCTGAAAAAGGGAAACGGCCTAAAGAGGCTGCTGTGTTTTTTGGATTTACTGGGAAATATCGAAAGGATTATACCCGGCCTCCTCAAGAGAAAGAGAGCATTGGCCCTGGTACATCAGGGATTGAACTCCTTGGACATCTCATGGAACTCACACCTGGTCCGCTCAAGAAATTTGTCAAAAACAACTCAATGCCCAAGTCAAAAAACTCTTTCAATATGAATTCACGGGAACGTTTCAAGAAATCTTCCGCGATGAAAAAACCAAGGGGGAAGTCTTTGCTTCTGGGATTGGCATTTCTCCCTCGAGCGCCTTAGAGGTGATTGATATTGCGTTGCGCACGTATGAAGATTTCAACACTATTATGCCTGTTCTGATTACTTTGCGGTTTGTGAAAGGCACCAAGGCTACGCTCGGATTCACCAAATATAAACCGACCTGCGTCATCGAACTAGATGGTTTAAACACTCAAAACATGCAGGAGTACGTCAACTTGGTATGGGAACTCGTTGAACAAGCCGGCATCCCTTTTACCATGCATTGGGGGAAATTTAATGAACATTTGAATTCGAAGCGCATTAAAGCTATGTATGGTCCCAAGCGAACCCAATGGATTAAAAGTCGAGAGACGCTCTTGAGTGCTGAGGTTAGGCGGGTCTTTACGAATGATTTTTTGAAGCGAGTAGGGCTGTGCAATATAAATTGAGGACTCCCCGTTAAGAAAGTAGATGCTCAACAATAGACAATAAGTGCTTCCTTTGCTTTCATAAACTTGGCCATGTGACGATCAAGCATGTTGAACAACTATTGAACCATCGTCCACGGGAGTATTGACACTCTCTTCCCCCGTACGAAGTCTTTCGCAAAGCCTGTGGTGCACTTCAGGATTGAATGTGGCCAGGTCTTTGCCGATATCATCGCGGTCATGAGCCAAAACATTGCAGGCTTGAGCCATCAGATCTCGGATGCACTCAAGGCCCTTCCCCTCAAGAGAGTCCCGCCTTCCGCAATGTGAAGCTGGAAGAGAATGTGCATAGCCCAGAGAGGGCTGCCTTTTGCTATGTGGATATGTTAATTGTTCGAAAATTTACGATGCGTCAACTGCAATGTGTCATTGTGTGCATGGCTTTTGTTGCCTTGACCACTTGTGCAGTTACGCAAGAAGCTCCGATTATTATGGAAGAGGCGTCTGTGTCTGCTACTTAGCCTTATGGAGAACGTGACCGTTTTTCAAACGATCACCAGTTTCAGATGTGCGTTGGGAATATCAAGGCGTAGAGGGGCTCAACCATTGGGCCAATGCTCTATCCCTCATATATGACCGGTGAAGCAAGCAGGCAACAATCACCGATCAACGTTTGGTCAGAATGCTCGTCCAGTTTAACTACTTCGAGGACGAGACCTTCAGGAAGAGTAGTTTCGCATAACTCAGATGCACCAGAAAGAGGTCCAGCAAAGGCTTTTCCGCTTTCATTGATTCAGAAGCAGATATTGAGAGATTTTGGCATTGGTCAACAGCTTCTTTTGTCTATGAGGATGGCTGCTACCCTTTTGGCAATCTTAGCCGCAGTGGGTTGTTGAGAAACTTGCGCAGTGACGATGGCCCCTTCGAGTAAGAGGGCAATTTCCTCGGCGAGTTTGTTAGGTTCCCGCGCCATGAACTTTTGACAAAGTTCTTGAATATACCCATTCATCAGCCGCTTGTATTCGATGCAGATATGTCGAATTGAAGCATCATTTTTTGAATATTCTCCCGTCGCATTGATAAACATGCAGCCATAGAAATTTTCTTTTTTGAACCATTTTTCGGCGACATCAAAGATAGCCAGAAGGCGTGTCTTGGGTGTCCGGGCCTGCCTGTCAACTTGCCTCATAAATTCATTACGAAATCTGTCTGCATAGTGGTGTAACGTTGCCAGAATAAGTTCTTCTTTTGAGCGGAAATGCGTGTAGAGGGTCTTTTTCGTCACGCCAGACCGTTCTGCAATGGTGTCAATCCCTGTGGCATGAAAGCCATCCTTTGCAAATAGCTCGATTGCGGTTTCGATCAATTGTGTTCTTTTCGAGGAAGCTTCAGATTTTTTTCTCATATAAGTATACAAATTTGTTTACTTAAATATCGTTGCTTGTTTTTCAGGATACTCAAAGAACGTTAGAGGAATGTAATATACATACTATTTTAAAATCAATAAAAATAGGGAAAATTCATTTTTTGAGGAAAGTGAAAAATAGTTGTAATGAAGACTCACTTCAGTTGACTATTGCCTATAAAGTATACAGATTTGTATACTTATAAAAACTGTTAACCTCAAAAAGGAGATTTATTATGAAATTGATGAACGTATCATGCATGCCAGCACTCGTCCTATTTCTGGCATTTGTCGCGACCCCGGCCTTTGGCCAGGATTACACTCAAAGTACACCAGGGATTAGTGGTTATGACCCTGTTGCGTACTTCACAGAGGGTGCCTCTCAACGTGGGAGCGGGTATCACGTGGCCGATTACAAGGGTGTTACGTATGCATTTGTGAGTGCAGAGACCAAAAAAATGTTCGAAGCCAATCCCGAAAAGTACATCCCCGCTTATGGGGGGTGGTGTGCCTATGGCATGGCGGTTGGCAAGAAGTTTGTTGCCGATCCAGAGGTGTGGAAAATCGTTGAAGGAAAGCTTTATCTGAATTTAGACAAAGGTATTCAAGGTAAGTGGAATCAGGATATCCCTGGCCATATCAAAAAGGGAGACGTGAATTGGGCTGAGATCAAGGACAAGGCCCCATCTGATTTATAATGCAAACATAACAGGCCTGTGGTGCTTTGCCCACAGGCCTGTTGGATGACACAACAAAATTCTAGCAATCATGACGAGTCCTAAACATAGGACAAATGGTCTATTCAAAGTTTTTGTCTCTACTCAATTCATGCACTCGAATTGAAGATTATACAAGCTCCATAGTTTCTCGTTGAGTTGATGCTTTTCCACAAATATATACAGTTCTTATTCCGTATCAATATGCCGCCGCCTATCTGAATGCTGTTTTGGATGTATTCTTGAGAGAACAGAATGAATCACAACTGAGAAAATTCAAAATACATAGATGACACGTATGAATCTTTTCTGCTTGGCGATGACTTTGTCGCTGGTGGGTCTTATGTATATGGAATTTTTGTGAGATATATGACAAATGATCTCTGGAGAAAAACTTAGTTAATGTAGCTCATTGGATGATGAAGCTACGGAAGTTTGATTGACGGAACGTCATTTCAGGAGAGGTGATGATTAGCCGTAGGACGTGCTCTTCTCTAGGGTTGTCAATGCTGCGAGTTATGGTGGTAGTATGGTGTTCGAGAAAGCCCTTTCTGTCATTTCCTAAGAATGATGAAGGGCAATTTGCTAGAGGAATCCCTAAACACGTCTTCAATGACGTGCCATCTTGGGCCAATGCACATTCCTCAACGATGACAGTTTCGTAAATTTCATGATCAAATTTTTTGTTTCTCCAGCGCTCGTAGAAGTGGAAATGCTCAAAGAAATGCTAGAGCATGATGGCATTCCATGTACTGTCAAAAATCAACGAGGGTCATCACTAGCTGGGGAAGTGCCCTTTGCCGAAGTATTTCCCGAACTATGGATTTTGAATGACAATGATCTTCCCAGGGCCCAAGAATTCTTGAAGAACTGGCGTGAAGCTCAACCGGCAGACGTGACGGCTTGGACCTGTTCGCGTTGTGGGGAAGTCCATGCCAAAGATTTTACGGCATGCTGGGAATGTGGGCATGATCGGCAAAATGCAACCTAACCCCAGGTTGACGCCTGATTCTAATGATTAGGGGTTGGTCTTAATGCTTCGATCGCGATGCGTTTGAGTGCGCGCAGGTCCAATTTGCCTGTTCCGAGCAACGGAATCTGTTCCACTTTGATAAACGCGTCTTTGCGAGGGATAAACAAATTTGGTAATCCACTAGCTGCGGCTTTTTCTATAAGATCTGGGATGCTTGTTTCATCCAATGTATGAAGCACTACGAGTTGTTCCCCTTTCTTTTCGTCCGGGATAGAGGTGACTGCCAGCACTTGTGTCTCTGCATTGGCTACTTGATGCAACACGTCTTCTACTTTCCCATGAGGGACCATTTCCCCGCCAATTTTGGCAAAACGGGAGAGGCGATCCATAATGGTGAGGAATCCGTCTTCATCGAGATTCGCCATGTCCCCGGTGATGTACCATCCCTCATGCATAGCCTTAGCGGTTAGGTCTTCACGGCCGAGGTACCCTTGCATGACATTTGGTCCCTTGACCAACAACATGCCGGCTTTCCCTACGGGAAGTTGTTCAAACGTATCGAGATCGACGACTCGCACGGATACACCGGGCAAGGGTTGCCCCACAGTGCCACGACGTGAAGCCGGTTGGTGAAATCCAGCAGCGCGAAAGTCTGGGCAGTTCACAGAAATCACGGGTGAACATTCGGTTACACCGTAGCCTTCAATAGGACGGATACCAAATTTATCCTCAAACGCTTGCGCGAGCCGGTCTGGTAGTTTTTCAGCGCCAGTCAACACAATGCGAACTGATCCGAATTGATCTGATGTGCAACGGCGCAGATAGAGTTGCAAAAAAGTGGGGGTTGCAATGAGTATGGTCACCCGTTGCTTATGAATCAATGTCCCTATGGCACCGGCGTCCAATGGTGTTGGGTGATACACCACACCGACTCCATGATTAACCGCAAGCCAAATAGTGGCTAAATACCCGAAGGAATGAAAAAATGGTAGGATCCCTAATAGCCGATCGTTGGGGCCTACGTGAAATACTTGCGCCACTCCCGCTACGTTGGAGTCCACACTGAAATGGCTGAGCATGACGCCTTTGGGTTCTCCGGTACTTCCGCTGTTGAAAATAATCGTTGCCAGGTCGTCCATCTGTGGTCGACAAGTTGACCCTGCCATGCGTTCCAACATAGCAATGGGAGCAAAAAGAGCAAGGCACAACGCTTTAATTCGTTCTACGGTTCTGATGGATTTGCGAATCTCATCGATCCAAAGAATCTTGATCCCTGTAGGCAGTTCAAGGTTTGCTTTCTCGACAAAGAGTTGACTGGTTACAATCGTATCGAGGTGGGCTTGTTTGGCTGCGGCCTCCATGCCACTTTGCCCTGTCGTGTAATTCAAATTGACGGTGGTCCGACCGGACAGTGTCGCCGCCAGATTGACCAAAACCCCACCGACGCTAGGTGGAAGCAAGATCCCTACGGTATGGTGGGTGCCCCAATGAGGACGAAACGCGCGAGCGAGGGCGATTGCGCCGATGAGCGATTCCATGCACGATACCTTCGGTCGGGTTATGTCTCCAAAAGCAAAGCGAAAAGGATGACAGCGAGCCGCTCGAACGAATGAATGGTGCAAGGGACGCCGATTGGGCTTTCGATAGGTCCATGCAGCTTCTCCCAATTCTTGCACAACCTGGCGAACTTCGGGCGCTGCCGTTGTTGACGGCATCGGCATACCATAGGAAATTGTGACGGGGTAGGGAAGGCGTTCAGGCCATTTCGTGATAAATCGATTGCCAATAAAACTAAAGATGCTGCCCCACACTCGATCGAGATGCACAGGAATGATAGGAGTTTCTCGACCTTTCAGAATACGTTCAAATCCCTGACGAAATGACAGCAGGTTTCCTGTCCGTGTGATTTGTCCCTCTGGAAAGAGACACACTAATTCACCGGCATCTAAACGGCGTCCAGCTTCACGAAGAGCATGCAGAATTTCTTTTGGTGATCCTTTTGATGAAATCGGAATGGCACCCATCGTTCGAGCGAGCCAGTTGAATAGAGGGTGCTCGTAATAGTGTTGATCGACAATGTAGCGAATGGGACGATCGACACTTGCCAGGAGTAACAACCCATCGATAAATGACACATGGTTGGGTAGCAGCAATGCTCCGTCATGTTCTGGTACATGATCCCGGCCGATGACCTGAAGCCGGTACAGGGTGTGAGTGATCAGGAAGAGCACCATTCGGACAAAGGTTTCGGGCATGAGCCGTAGGGCCCAGGTCGTTAACAGTGCTGTCGACACTCCCGAAGCCATGAGAATGCCACTGGCATTGAGACCTAGCTGAGAGAGTGCACCCGCGATTAATGATCCTGCGATGACTCCGCTGAAGACAAAGGTATTGCTAAATGCAATAACGGCACCTCGTCGATCTTCAGGAGCGCGCCACTGGATTAATGAATTGATGGGCACCACAATAAACCCACTCGACAATCCGAGCCAGGTCATGCCCACCAAAGTACCGAACAACCCGGGGCTGATCGTGCCAAGTAGAAAGAGGCCGAGGGTGAGTCCAATAGCTCCGAGCGGAATATGTCCGACTTCAACCTTCGAATGAGAAAGTTTGCCGGCTAAGACCGATCCAATCCCCACACCAATTCCAAACGTTGCCAATGGCAACCCGGACAAGGCGTCGGCCAACTGCAACACTGCCTTCGCGTATACGAGAATGTCTTGCCCAACGAGACTGGCGATTGTCCAGTATCCGATGTTGCCACAAATCCCTAACCGCAACACTCGATCGGCCTGAACTGCATTCCATGCCCCTTGGAGTGTAAAACGGAGTCCTCCTTCTTCCCGGGCGCGTGGCACCCTGGGTAGTTGCCAGGAAGCCCAGAGACCAATAACCGAGAACGCTAACAATCCAAGTCCTCCCAACCACGGAGAAGCCTCAGTAAACTGCAGCAGAATGCCTCCCATAGCTGTGCCGCCGATGATAGCGAGAAAGGTCCATAACTCTATCTGTGCATTACCTGCGGATAATCGTTCATGCGGAAGCAACTCTGGCAAGATGCCATACTTGGCTGGGCCAAACAGTGCACTCTGAACACCCATTCCTCCCAAGACAATGAGTGGAAGGACTCCACCTGATGGATTGAGGAACAAGGCTAACGTTCCCAAGGCCATCAGGATCACTTCGACCGATTTCATAACCACGATAACGGAACGCTTGCTAAACCGATCCGAAAAGACACCAGCAAAAATAGAAACGAGAGCAAGTGGTAAGGTGAAGACGATAAACGTGAGGGTTGTTTGGGCTTGGGAGGCTGCTTCAAATTCCGGGCCGGCTCCCATTTGCGAAGCCAACTGCTTGATGGTTAACAAGGCAACCATCAATTTCCAGGCATTGTCATTAAACGCACCAAAAAACTGGGCAATGAGAAGACCGCGAAGGGGGGAGGGCATTTGTGAAGTATTTGGCTATTGCTTGGTTAGTTGTTCTGAATGGAAAGAAGAGCCCAATGTTGGATAATCCAAAGCCTGTTTGTGATTAAATTTTCCATGAAGTCCGGTCAGTGTCTGCATCATTCTGCTCATGTTGCTGAAATAACGCAAACTCTATGCCGAAAAGAACATTCATCATGAAAGTCTCATGATTTCTGTGTTTTTGAATCAATAGAGTAAGAATGTTATGGCTTGTGATTCATTTGTGCTCTAATCTCGATGGCCCCGAAAGCTTGAGACGTCGATATCTCTCCTTCAGAGACACTAATTGAAAAGCCGCAAACGTTCCTAGACGTTCCTAAACTTAAATCGTCGCCTAGTAGGTCGTGCATTTCTTTTTCATCCTTATAAAACTGACCGTGGAAGGGCCATTCGGTTGAAAGTATGGCATCAGCGCGCGGTCTCTGGATGCTAGGAGGTTTAGCATGATATTCTAGCCGCCCTTTTGGGTAATCATCATCGGATCCAAAAGTAACGTAGAATATGACCAAACAGACCGGACAACCTGTACCCATGAGTTAGTGGATGGATAAGGAATCATATGGCTGAGCACTTTCGATTCGGAGATTACCAACATGAGTTGGGATACGGGCATGATGAAGTGAGTTTCAATGCCCTGACCCCAAAACTACAACGGGATTTGGAAGGTCGTCTGATCCCCTATCAGCCAACTCCGATAAAACTTATGTCAAAGGAAGTTTTCAAGCTCCTGCAGCCGTATGTTTCGGTTCGTTTCATGGAGCAAGTGAAATCGGTCATACCCTTGGCCTTGTATTTGGCATTGTTCCAAATCTTGATTCTTCGCCAATTGGTGGAAGACTCCTGGGTTATCACTGGTGGTCTGTTTGCCGTGATCGTTGGGTTGATGTTTTTTATGGAAGGTCTCAAGCTGGGCCTGATGCCGTTCGGGACGGTGATTGGCAAGCGTTTACCGCAAAAATCACCTTTGCCCATGGTGCTATTTATCACGCTTCTTCTCGGAATCGGGGTGACCTTTGCCGAACCCGCGATCGGCGCCTTAAAGGCAGCTGGCCAAAAGGTAGCGGTGGAACGTGCGCCGTATTTGTTCGCTCTGCTCAATGACTGGTCGGAACTTCTCGTCTTGGTGATCGGGTTTAGCGTTGGATTTGCAGCGGTCATAGGGACGTTGCGGTTTCTGTATGGCTGGAGTCTCAAACCTCTCATTTATATTTCCTTAGGTTCAGTGCTGGGCTTGACTCTCTATGGCGCATTTGATCCTGAGTTGACCAAGATCCTCGGTTTGGCTTGGGATGCTGGTGCAGTGACGACCGGACCGGTTACAGTGCCGCTGGTCTTGTTCCTATTTGTGTTACTCCGGCTAGTCCTTAAAGAAACGCTCAAAAACATGGGCGAGATTGTGTATGGAATCGGTCTGACGATCATTGGAATGTGTCTGTTTAACGCGGGACTTACCTATGGTCTTTCAAAATTAGGCGGTAATGTTGGGAGTCTTGTGCCCGCTGCGTTTATGGAGCTCTCCACTGTCCCATTATCTCCTCTTTATATTTATGTAGTGGGCTTAGTGCTTTCATTGGTGTTTGCCTTTGGGCTGGGCTATGGCGCCACGGTTGCCGAGCCGGCCCTGAACGCGCTTGGTACCACTGCCCAAAGTCTTACCAATGGTGTGTTCAAGAAAAAAACGTTGATTGCCGCGGTCTCTCTTGGCGTGGCAATCGGTATTGCCATTGGTTTGGCCAAGCTCATTTTCAATCTTCCGTTAGTATGGTTGATCATGCCTGGTTACGTTCTGGCTTTGGTATTGACCTATTTTTCAAGTGAAACATTTGTCAATGTGGCTTGGGATAGTGCCGGTGTCACCACCGGTCCGATCACCGTTCCTCTTGTGTTGGCCATGGGTCTCGGGTTTGGCAATGCCACGAATGCGGTAGAAGGCTTTGGCATTCTCTCCATGGCATCCATTGGCCCAATTCTTACGGTTTTGGCGACTGGTCTGCTCTCTGATTACAACGCGAGGAACGAGGCGCTGGCAGTAACTAAAGCCTCAGGGATACCACACGTTTAGGGAGGATCGACGGTATTATGAGTGAAACAATCACATACTTAACGGATGTGGCCATGATTACCTGTGTCGTGCAAAGCGGTGATGCTGATGATATTGTGAAAGCTGCGAGAGAAGCAGGGGCAACCGCTGCCTTAGTGTATCATGGCAGGGGGACTGGAATACGCGAACGATTAGGATTATTGGGAATAGCTATTGATGCCGAGAAAGATATTGTCACTGTTTTGGTCTCCTCTGATCAGCGTGAAATTGTGGCCGATAGAATTTTTCATGCTGGTCATTTTGATACCCCGGCCAGAGGATTTCTGTGCATCACTCCTTTGGAAAAGGCGGCAACTTATATTCCACAGAGCGTGAAAGATCGATTGACTAAAAAGGAATAAAGACGAGAGCGCTTGTGAGTGAAGAACAAGAATACGGAGAATCGTTACTCCTTGAGGCCACCCAGGTCATTACATGCGTGTTACCGGATGATGGCAGCGACAGGTTGTTGCTGCTGGCCTTACGGAGTGAAAAAGGCATCACAAGAGCTCACAGTGTTCCTTGCCGAGGGCATGCTGCATTGCGAGGTGTATCGACCAAGGGGGGCCATTTGCCCGAACCTACTCTGGTGAAGATGGTGAACGTGGTAGTGGATGAGGAGAATGCAGAATCCCTTTTTGTTTACATCTTCGAAAAAGCAAACATAGGTCGACTAGGGGGAGGTATCATCTTCTTGAGCGAATCCATTGTCTCCACAGCCTTCTCCCTTCCCGAAGATATCCCAGCGGAGAAAAGCTAGGGCCAGACACTCAGCCCAGGTAAACACCAGTTTGGTGGATAGGTTTCTATCCAAAGATTTCTCAAAACAGTGAAAAGCCTATCTAGGAATTTTGTCCTCGGATGACTAAGACTCCCAGCCAACCCAAAAACACAATGATGCCGATATTGAGAGTCGTGTCGAGTAAATTTTGGCCGGCAGTCAATTTTCCGGTTTCTTGAGACTCCATAAGCGATCTGACCCACACTGATGGCAGAATGGGATCGGGTGGTTCAAGGTTGCCAATAGCCTTGGCTAAAGCATCGGCCTGTTCAACGGTCAATGGAGGATTTTGGGTCAGCAAAGCGGCGGCAGGTCCTCCCCCCAGCGGACCAGGCGCGAAAGAAGGCGAGGGCCCGGCAAGGACAACCTGAACTCCCACGGTATCGATTTCCCCAGCTTGCCCTGGATAGCTCCCACTTGGAATTCGGACAGGTGACAAATAAGGCGGAAGATTTTGTATTAATTCCTTGGGGAGTGAATGTAAGGTTAGATTCTTGTCAATAAAGGCTTGGGCAATCTCGGCCTCTCCCGAAACGGTAAAAATCAAGGCACCATCTATTTCTTTGGTTTTTAACTTCTTTACGAGTTCCTCGTCTTTTGCAAAGATGACAGGTTCCTTATGAACGGTTTGAAGAACCATTGAAGCTAATCGAGCACGTGCACTGCCGCTCACGCTCACCCCAATTTTCCCAGATAAAACGTCTTGGGGTGTTTCTTGTTCTCCTCTTCGAATAAGGTGGAGATAGGCGCTGCCTAAAACAGCAGCCGCTTCAATTCGATTGTCCCGTTCACCAAACAGTTGGTCCTTGGTTTTTGGGAAAAATCGATCTGCGCCAATGATAGCTAATCGAGCTTTTCCTTGAGCGACAGCCTCTACGGCGTCCTCAGTTTTAGAAAGAATGACTTGGTGGTCCGGGAAGACCTCTCGAACGACACGGACAACAAACGTTGTCAGGCCTCCAAACCGCTCAGGCGAATCAAGGGCAATGATCATTTCCGCCTTTCGACTGACGGATAAGGAATCTGTCTCTACTATCTTGGCATCTCGAAGAAAGCGAAAAGCCACCACCTCTGGAGGAAGGCCTTCAATGTCAACTTGATAGTTTAAGTCCTGCATGGTTTTTGGAGTGAGGTGGCCATGTAACCGACCTAGGGCATCAACGACGTGGGGACGAGTCGTCATGGTATCCGCAAGTGTTATCATGGCGGCATCGTACCGTGGGAAGAAATCCAGGTCGTCGGTAAGAACGGTAAGGGAGATGTCTCGAAGAGCACCATCGGTTGCGCGAATGATGGCCACGTCCGCTAACCCGTCATGAAGAGCCAAAAGGCGTTTAAAGGAATCATCAATGAGCAAGGTTTCTCCGCGAAGCCGAACTCCATAATGACGAAGGAGTGCTGGGAGACCAGTCACGGGCTGGCGGAAGTACGTGCTCGAGGATGTGATTTTCACCCCTCCTTCGAGTTTATTCAAATCTGTGATACGTTGGAGATTCAAGCTCTTTGCCTTGGTTTCTGGAACCACAAGCACATAGCCATTTTCGAATCCCAACACGTCCAGCCATTGGAACCCTAAGGGCTCATATAGTTTCTGCACTTCCGCTAAGGATCCTTTCTGTGTTGGCGCAACGTGACGCTGGAACATGTACCCGAAGGCCGAATAATCCACGACAAGTTCGATACGTTTTGCCACGAGGCTTCCAGCACAGTCATAAGAATTTTGGCATTTCACCATTTGAACCGGCACATTCGTGGTGCCCTCGATAATGTGACGAGCCATCTGAGCGACAATTGCTTGTTCGGTTGTCGGAGGCAAACCAATGGAGAGAGGACTTTGGCTTGGCTGGCATGCAGCAATGAGCAGGCTCAGCGCTAAGAGCAACCCACTCCTTTTCATGGCTTCTCCTTCTCTTTCTCACCACGAAGAGCGATAAGCAAGGACCCGATTTGAAGCAGAATGATCAGCGTAAATGGGATGGCTCCGATGAACGCGACTGTACGAACGGCTTCCACGTTTCCTGATAAGGTCAAGGCTGTCCCCAAGCCACCCAGAGCGGCCCCCCCAAGCAAGCTTTTGTCTGACTGATGGATTCAATGACCCCTGGCTTGTAAACATTCCCAGGACATAGGCAGCACTGACCACGCTCGTGACGAGGAAGATAAAAGAGAGCACCAAGGCCGTTCCATTGAGCACACCGGAAAGTGGTAGTCGATCGAATAACGCAAACAGTGCGGTACTAACGTCTTCGCGGACCAATTTCACAATTCCTCCCTGTCCATGTAGCTCTTCATACAGCCCGGTACCGCCAAAGATGGAAAACCAGAGGACTGAAAAGAGTGAAGGAACAAACAGCACGCCAATGACAAATTCTCGAATTGTCCTTCCCCGACTGATGCGAGCGATAAACACACCGACAAATGGAGCCCAAGCGATCCACCAAAACCAATAGGTCAACGTCCAGTTCTGGAGCCATGGGCCGATATCGGTAAAGGGAAAAAGCTGAAAGCTGAGGGCGACGACGCCGGTGATGTAATCACCAAATGCGGTAACGAACGTGCGTAGCAGAAAAGCTGTCGGCCCGGCGAACAATACAAACAGCATGACGAGAATCGCGATGATCATGTTCCCATTGCTCAGCCATTTCACACCTTTATCAAGATCTGTCACCAAGGGAACCATATAGCAGATGATGAGGATGGCAAGAATGCTAGCTGTCATCATAGTTGATTGGAGGTCTGTTCCCACAAGGACGTGCAATCCACTTTGAAGTTGGAACACACCCAACCCAATGGACCCGGCCACACCCAAGGCTACAGCGATTACGGCAAAGAGGTCAGCCAACCAAGCAGTCGGATTGACCCACTTTCCGGACAAAGCACTTCGAAGCGGAGCCCCGGGTAAATAGGGCGTCCCCTTTCGAAAACCAAAATAGGCAAGAACAAGGGCTCCGACGCAGTACACCGCCCAGGCATGGAGAGCCCAATGAAACAGCGTAATTGTCATGGCCTGTCGTGCGGCTGGCGGGGTCCCTGGTGGATTGCCTGGGGCTCCGGAAAAATGCATCAATGGTTCTGCAACGCCCCAAAACAACAGGCCCACTCCCATTCCCGCGGCAAACAACATTGCGAGCCAAGAAGGATATGAAAATTCGGGTTTATCGTCTGCACTGCCCAGTTTGATGTTTCCATAGCGACCGAAGGCGAGCCAGAGCACCAGAATTAAGAGGGTCGTCACCGTAGCCATGAAAAACCAGTCCAAGGCTCTGAAAACCGTCGAAAGTATGAGTCCGGCACCACTGGCCATTCCCGCAGGGTCAAGAATTCCCCCCAGCGCCACGAGTGCACAAATCGGAAGGGCAATCTGAAACAAGCCTCCTCGCTTTTTGCTCTTGTGCTGTGTTGTTGAAGACATAAAAAAGAATCTGCTGTCCTCTTTTCACGGGAATTTATTTTAGCGCTTCTGCTCCACCGACAATATCCATGAGTTCTTTGGTAATGGCCTCTTGACGCCCCTTGTTATATTGGAGGCTAAGTTTCTTAATAAGTTCACCTGCGTTGCGAGTGGCACCATCCATGGCAGCCATGCGTGCTGCTTGTTCGGCTGCCAATGATTCCAACAGAATGCGATACACTTGGGCCTGAGCATATTTTGGCAACAAGCTCCTCACCAAGTCCTCCTGATTGGGTTCATACAGATAGCCCCTCCCGCTGGATGGCGCCTCTACCATGCCGAATTCTTCTAGAGGTTCGATAGGAATCATTTTCTCGACAACCACCAGCTGTTGGGCAACGGATTTAAACTCGTTATAGACGACATATCCCTCATCAAATATACCACTCTCAAAAGCTTCCACCGCCTCCAATCCAATTTCGAGGGCGTGCTCATAGGTTAACCGCTCAAATACATCAACATTTGGATCGCGAAGAGGCCAGTGACGCCGACGAAAAAATTCATTCCCTTTCCGGCCAACGACTCCGACAATCACCTTTGTCCCCTTCTTCTCACAATCCTGGATAACCTGGAAAGCTTTGCGAAAAACATTCATATTAAATGCCCCGCACAGTCCGCGGTCGCTCGAAATCACTGTCACCTGAATGGTCCGGACCGTACGCCTTTGGAACAAGGGGTGTGCTGATTGATTCACACGACCGCTCAGGTTGGCAAGCACACGGCGCAATTCTTGCCCATAAGGACGAAAGGCCAAAATTCGTTGCTGGGCCCGATGGAGCTTAGATGCGGCCACCAACTTCATGGCTTTCGTGATTTTTTGTGTGTTCTTGACGGTGCCTATCTTACGACGCAAATCTTGAAGATTTGCCATCCCCTTCCCTCCAATATCTACAATGCGGTCGTTCGAATTTAACCATGATCTTGTGATAATTCTAATGCCTTTATCATGGCAAAGCTATTTTTTATAACACTTTACTTCCCTGTTCACAAAACGGGAACTCGAACAGTTCGAGATGGTACTGTTTACAGGTTATCCGCTTCTGTGGAGCTCTTTCGTCGCTTGGTCGGCACACGCTCCGATGTTGCCGAAGCCAGCGGTAAAGGGTATTCTCTCCGATCTGAAAGATTTCACAAGGGGTACCCCGTGACCCGCCCTTGAGGACAAAGGCGACTGGGCGTTCTCGTAAGTCAACACTGTAGGTATTGCTCATGCCTCAGAGTCTAGCCAATATATCCACTAGTTAAAAGTTAAAATACTATAAAACCAATTGAACCCGCGTTCGAAATGTCTAATGTAAAGTCCGAATCCTATGACACCGCTCGTCAATATATGATTTGCCTTGATCCGGAGGATTTTGAACTGGATGAGCGACTGGCTCAATTGGCCAGTATCACCAAGCTTTCCTCCCGGGAGTTTCAAGAGTGATTTGCGTATGTCGTCGAAGACGAAAAGAAGAGGAAGTTAAAGAATCAGCGGGAGTCGAGCAGTTATCTGAATTTTTCTCAGGTGCACCTCTCGCCCTTGAGAGTAACGTCGTTCTTGACCTTTTTGGATACTCCTGTTTGCTAGCCTTCACAAATTCTCATTGCTATTGAACAAGTTCTAGGGGCGCAGTTAGTATCGCTGCGTAAGAGCTTAAGCAAGGGATCCCAGGAAATATCTGCATGTTGTCCCGTTACGGGAGAATTTTCCTCATAACGCTCCTTCTACTCTTTGTCTGGTGGTGGCTTCCCGGGGCATCAGGCATAGGGCAAGAACATACCACCCCTGCGAATGTACCAACCTTGGATTCTCAAAGTATTCCGTCTTCCATTACCCAACGCACGACAAATCCGGAAGAGGAACATGGAGAAGGCCACGTCGATCCCTTTTCATTTGTCCTTTTACAGTTAGCTCTGATTACTCTATTCGCCATGTTAGGCCGTTGGGCCGCTGAAAAATTCAATCAACCCTCAGTATTGGGGGAATTACTATTTGGCGTGGTCATTGGAAATGTGGGTGTGTGGTTAGATAGACCACTGACCATTTTGGTGATGCACATCAATGAAGCTTCAGCCATTTAGAGAGAGATCTGGATTTCCGGACTTTCGGTCACGGAATCAGCTCAAAAGGTTTTTTCTGCGGCCGAGTTAGGGCCTGACGGCGTTGGAGGTCAGCTGGTTCAAATCCTTTCTGGTCCTGGAGCAAATTTAAACGTTCTCCTCACGGTGGCAATCTGGACCTTTTCACAATTGGGGGTCATTCTTCTCCTTTTTTTGGTCGGGCTTGAATCGAGCGTCGATGACATGATTCGGGTGGGGCCCAAGGCCATAAGTGTCGCACTCGTTGGGATTGTGGCCCCATTTTGTTTAGGTTTTCTCGTGACTCTTTGGCTGCTGCCCAATGATCCAATGCCCTCTCACCTTTTTGTCGCGGCCACATTGTGCGCCACGAGTGTTGGAATAACGGCGCGGGTATTTAAAGATTTACATCGTCTTCAGACTCCGGAAGCGAAAATCATCTTGGGCGCTGCGGTCATTGACGATGTCCTGGGCCTCATTATTTTAGCGATTGTGGTTGGGATTGTGGCAACCGGAGAGGTGCATATTCTGGATATCGGACAGATTTTCTTACTTTCCTCCTTATTTCTCGGGCTTGTCATGATGTTCGGAGACAAGTTAGTACGCATGATGCTTTCCCTTGTGAGTGCATTGGATCGAAATTGCAAACTTCTTTTTCCCCTTGGACTGTGCTTCTTCCTCTCTTGGCTGGCCAATCAAATCGAATTGGCCACGATCGTTGGGGCCTTTGCTGCAGGTCTGATTTTGAACGAAAAGGATTTTACTAAGTACTCTTCTGATGGAACGACCATTGAAGAACTCATGAAACCTCTTGAATCCATTTTTGCCCCTATCTTCTTTGTCTTAATGGGCATGCAAGTGAATCTCGCCACGTTTGCTTCTACCGAATCCGTTGTGTTGGGGTTGGCTTTTGTTCTTGTCGCGATAGCAGGAAAGATTGTCTCTGGTATTTTCGCGGGCACAGATTCAGATAAGTTGTCCGTAGGAATCGGGATGATTCCCAGGGGCGAAGTTGGACTGATCTTTGTCAGCGTGGGCAAGGGGCTGAGCGTGATCTCCGATGTCGTGTTTTCAGCCATCGTCATGATGGTGATCGTCACAACCTTTATTGCACCCCTGGGGTTGAAATGGTCGCTGTCTCGACATGGCCCAGATCGCGCCACTTAAAATTTATACCTATACCAGGGGGGCTCAACGAATTTTTATCCATTCAAACGAGGTTCTTTATAATGTGTAATAACAAAATGTCGCTATGTTATAGTTGATGCTTTGTGTCTTTTCTCCATACATTGCCCTTAAAGGATATGAAGGACAATATGATACAGATGATTCTCCCCAGGCTAAGAAACGAAGAACGAGTCACTCTACATCTGGTCGCGAGTCCTGACCGTGACAGCCGTGCAACCTTCATGCTTGGCTCACCCCTCGTTCCCATGCAAGCGCTGTTGGGATTGATGGCCTTGATAGTAGTGGTCAGCGGGTGTGTCATGGTAGGACCGGATTTTGTCACGCCAGAAGCTTCAACGGAAGGTCAGTGGCTTGGGGAGGACGATCCAAAAATTACAAACGAGTCAGCTGACTACAGCGAATGGTGGACCGTTTTTGATGACCCTGTGCTTGATTCTCTTATTGGGATGGCTTTCGAGCAGAATCTGCCGTTGCGAATTGCCGGAATCCGTGTACTAGAAGCCCGGGCGAACCTGGGGATTGCGGTGGGGAACCTCTACCCACAACAGCAACAAGCCAGTGCCGCCGCGACGGCCAATCAGTTGAGCCAGAATGCAACGAATACGGCGCTCGTCGATAAGTTCAACTACAATTACTCCACCGGCTTCGATGCAGCATGGGAACTGGATTTCTGGGGTCGCTTCCGGAGGGGAAATCAGCTGATGCCGAGCTCATTGCTTCGATTGCCAATTATGATGACGCTTTGGTCTTCCTCACGGCTGAGGTTGCTCGAACCTATGTCCTGACTCGAACATTTCAAGAACGGATTGAACTAGCCAACGAGAATGTCCGGATTCAAGAGCGGAGCTTGCAAATCGCCGAGGTGCGGTTTCGCAATGGGGTGGTGACTGAACTGGACGTGACCCAAGCCAGGTCGCTCTTGCGGAATACACAAGCCCTCATCCCACGATTGCAAACGGGACTTCGCCAAGCTCAGAATGCGCTCAGCATTCTACTTGGTATGCCCCCAAGCAACTTTCAGCAAATTTCGGAGGGCCCAGCGGTCATTTCAACTGCCCCCCCTGCTGTTGCGGTTGGGATTCCAGCTGAATTACTGAAGCGCCGACCGGATATTCGTCGAGCCGAGTTGGATGCTGCTGCTCAAAGTGCTCGTATTGGTATTGCTAAATCTGATCTTTTCCCGCGCATTGCCATACTGGGATCCATTGGTTTGCAAACCGGTGTCCAAGGTGGAGCCCTTTCAAATAATGCTGATTTTAGTGAACTGTTCAGTGTGGACAGCGTTACATACTTTGTTGGGCCATCAGTCGACTGGGCTATTCTGAACTATGGTCGTCTCACCAATAACATCCGCGTCCAGGATGCACGCTTTCAGCAACTAATCGTCAACTATCAGAACACGGTTCTTGAGGCTGCCCAAGAAGTGGAAGATGCTTTGGTAGCCTTTGTTCGTGCACAGGATGGAGCACGATTGTTGTCGGATAGCGTCGACGCGGCCAAGCGTTCAGTCAAGCTGTCGCTCATTCAGTACCGTGACGGTTCGGTGAGTTATCAACGGGTGCTCGACTCCCAAGAGTTTCTCGTCCAACAACAGGATACCTGGACTGCTACTCGTGGAGATGTGGCCCTGAACCTGATTGCGACGTATAAAGCGTTGGGTGGGGGATGGCAGATCCGCCAAGGCAAGGACTTTATCCCGATCGAGACGAAGCAGGTCATGGGGGAGCGGACAGACTGGGGAGACCTTATTAATCCGAAGGCAATGGATGTATTGCCTCCTACTGAAGCCGCAACAAGTTTCCCAAAACCTGACTTTTAATCTTCAACCCTCATTTTTATGTAGGTAACCTCTATGAGATTTCGTGCACGCTGCACATTCACTCTGCTGATTGTCATGTTTCATTCAGTTCTTCTTTGGACGGGATGTGGGCAAGAAGAACCTCAAGAGAAGATTTTCGTTCGACCGGTCAAGGCTGTAAAAGTTTCTAATGTGACGGATTTTCGCAAACAATGGTTTCCTGGTCGAGCCAAAGCGCATCAAGCAGTGGACCTGTCGTTCCGTATCGGAGGCCCTCTTATTTCACGACCTGTCGATGTAGGTGATCGGGTCAAAAAAGGGCGCTTCGTCGCCCGAATCGATCCTCGTGATTTTGAAGTGAATGTGCGCAATGCACAAGGTCGCTTGGATCGGGTTAAGGCTGTGCTGACACGTGCTGTCAGTGACTTCCGACGTATCAACAACATCATACGAGAAGACCCAGGGGCTGCGAGTGAGACCTTGCTGGATCAGAAACGTGAAGCCCTGGATGCGGCGAAAGCTGAGGTCCGTTCGCTCAAAGCGACATTGGATACGGCCAAGGACCAACTGAGTTACACCTATCTCAGAGCCCCGTTTGATGGAACAGTGGTGGCCACCTATGTTGAAAACTTTGAAACAGTGCGACGCAAGCAACGAATCGCCCGGATTCTTGATACCGCACGGATCGAGATGATCGTAGATATCCCGGAGAACCTCATTGCTCTTGCGCCCTATGTCACAAACATCATTGTCGAGTTCGACGCATTCCCAGACCGGCAGGTTCCGGCGAAGATCTATGAAATTGGGACCGAGGCTTCGCAAGCGACGCGCACCTATCCGGTTACCATCATTATGGATCAGCCCAAAGATTTTACGAT
This sequence comes from Nitrospirota bacterium, assembly GCA_011088105.1. Taxonomy (GTDB): domain Bacteria; phylum Nitrospirota; class Nitrospiria; order Nitrospirales; family UBA8639; genus JAALKI01. The sequence continues at coordinate 67,958 of JAALKI010000006.1, forward strand.
CCTTCCGGGTATGGCCGGTAAAACGACGGGCGATGCCAATCCACCTGATAACCTGACAAATGAATTCGGTTTTACTATCCCCGTAGGCACTGTCTTCTCGCTTGATACGACTGGAGCAACCTATGTGTGGGTCATCGCCGAGGAAACCATGATGGTCAACCGCCGCGAGGTAAAGACGAGTGAACTCCAGGATGGTGGCATTCTGATCATCGAAGGGCTTGAGGTCGGCGAGTGGGTTGTCACGGCTGGGGTCCACTCACTTCGCGAAGGGCAACAGGTTAAATTTTTGGAAGACGTGGTGGAGCAGAACGGATGAATCTTGCGGCGATCGCCATTGAGTATAAAGCCGTCACCTATTTTGCCATCCTGCTGCTCTTCGTGGGTGGAATTGCCGGCTTTTTTAGCCTCGGTCAGCTTGAAGATCCCGCGTTTACCGTCAAAACTGCCGTCATCACCACCTCATAATCCTGGCGCCAGTCCAGAGGAGGTTGAACTGGAGGTCACGGACCGCATTGAGCTGGCCATTCAGGAAATGCACGAAATTGACTACTTGGAATCCCGTTCTACGGAGGGATTCTCCCTTATCGAGGTGAATATCAAGCCGGGATATTGGGGCAACCAGTTGGCTCAGGTGTGGGATCAGCTCCGCCGGAAGATTCATGACGTTGAGACGACTCTCCCTCCCGGCGCTAGCAGGCCTGATGTTTTGGACGACTATGGCGATGTCTTTGGATTTCAACTGGCCATAACCGGTGATGGGTACAGTTATGCGGAATTAGAAAAGTATGCCAAAGACGTCAAAAAAGATCTGAGCCTCGTCAAAGGCGTTGCACGGATTGATCTCTTAGGTGTCCAAAAAAAGGTGATCTATGTAGATGTATCGCAAACGCAGTTATCACAGCTGGGATTAACCAGCGAAAGTATCGCCAACACCTTGCAGATTCAGAACAAGGTCGTTGATGCAGGGGGGGTCGACCTTCAAGATAAACGATTTCGGATTGCGCCATCCGGAACCTTCACATCGCCTCTCGATATTGCCGATCTCACCATACGCCCGTCAGTCGTCGATGAATTAGGGCAACTTACCAGAGATGCCGAGTCCATGATCGGGGGTGAGGCTTCAGCCTCGCTGCGTGATACGGAACTCATTCGTATTCGAGACATCGGAACGGTTCGACCAGGGTATCGAGACCCTCCACAGACCCTAATCAGATATAACGGCTTGCCCGCTCTGCAACTCTCTATCGCTAATGTGGCTGGCCTCAACATCGTTGACCTCGGAAAGGCACTCGACCAGCGTCTGGAAGAATTGACTCCCATCCTCCCAGTCGGGATTGAGTTGCACCGCGTTCATTGGCAATCAGACATTGTCTCTGAGGCTGTTAACGGTTTTCTCGTGAGCTTTGTGGAAGCGGTCGGCATTGTCCTCATTGTGCTGGCCATGACCATGGGATGGCACATGGGATTGATCATTGGCTTCGCCTTGATTGCAACGATCCTGGCGACGTTTATTCTCATGGCGATTTTTGGGATCAATCTGCAACGCATGTCCCTTGGAGCGCTTGTGATTGCCTTGGGAATGATGGTGGACAATGCCATCGTCGTAGCTGACGGTTACCTCGTTCGGGCGAAGCGAGGTATGGATCGTGTCAAGGCAGCGATCGAGGCGGCCCAACAGCCATCCTGGCCATTGTTGGGGGCTACGGTCGTGGCCGTCATGGCCTTCTACCCGATCTTTGCATCGCCAGAAGATGTTGGAGAATACTGCCGCTCGCTGTTCACAGTGGTGGCGATTTCTCTGCTCACCAGTTGGGTCGTGTCTGTGACGATCACGCCATTGCAATGTATCGATATGCTACCTATTACAAGCAGTAAAGGAGAAACAGATGAATACGGTGGAAGGTTCTACACAATCTTCCGGCGCCAACTTGAATGGGCGATTCGTTTCCGTGTGTTGACCATGGCTGGGATGGTCCTACTCCTTGTCATTTCGATTGTCGGGTTTGGCCATGTCCGCCAATTGTTCTTTCCGGACTCCTCGATGCCGAAATTCATGATCGATTTCTGGGCTCTTGAAGGGACTCGAGTCCAGACTGTTTCAGAAGAGATCAAGAAGGCCGAAGCCAAGCTGTTAGAAGACAACCGGATTGAGGGGTTCGCCACGTATGTGGGGGGAGGCCCCCCCCGTTTCTACCTGCCCGTGAGTCCGGAAAAGCCGTATCCCTGGTATGGACAGCTCATTGTCAATGTCCACGACTTTCGAGAGATCAACACCCTGGTGACAGAATTGGACTCGTGGTTCAGGCAGAACATGTCCGACCTGACTATTCCGATCATGAAGTATGGCGTCGGACCCGCTAACACCTGGAAGGTCGAGGCGCGTATCAGCGGGCCGGCTGTTGCGAATGCCGGCATGTTGCGATCTCATGCTGATCAGGCCCGAACGATTCTGGAGGCAAATCCACTCGTGGGCTATGCACGGACCGACTGGGGGGCTCGCGTGCAAAAGGTGGTGCCTGGCTACAGTCAGGAGCGCGGCCGGTGGTCAGGGGTCACGCGAGAAGACATTGCGAAGACGACCAAACGGGCCTATGACGGGATCCAGGTGGGTCTGTATCGTGATCAAGACGACCTGATTCCCATTGTCTTACGGCATGTGGAAGAAGAGCGAAAGAATGTCGGCGGGCTTCCTGTCCTCCAGGTTCAGCCGGTTTTGACCACCAATACCATCCCGTTGTCACAGGTGACCAACACCGTCTTTACAGAATGGGAAGATCCTTTAATTTGGCGGCGCAATCGACAGCGAACGATTACCGTGCAAGCTAGACCCATCCTGGGGGTCACCGCACCGACTTTACAGCAAAGCATCCGTGCGGACTTTGAGAAGCTCCCGCTTCCCCCAGGGTACACGTTGGAATGGGGCGGGGACGATGAGTCTTCACGAGACGCCAATGCCTCACTCGTTCCAGGCGTCATTCCGGCTGTCGCGGTCATCCTCTTCATCATCGTGGCGCTCTTTAACGCGTTTCGGTCTCCCTTAGTCATTGTCCTTACCATTCCTTTTGCCGTGATTGGAGTTACTGTTGGTCTTTTGACGACGGACACGCCGTTTGGCTTTATGGCGCTACTCGGAGCCATGAGCCTCTCCGGGATGATGATCAAGAATGCGGTGGTCCTGCTCGATCAGGTCAATCTGGAACTTGAGGCTGGGAAAAGTCCGTACCAAGCTGTCGTCGGTTCAGCGATTTCTCGATTGCGTCCAGTAGTCCTTGCCGCAGCGACAACGGTTCTGGGCGTGATTCCCTTGCTTCAAGACGTTTTCTGGGTGGGTATGGCTGTAGCTATCATGGCAGGCCTTACGTTCGGAACGGTCCTGACCATGATTGTTGTGCCGGTCTTGTACGCCATGCTGTACCGGATTCCATCACCGGACCCGAGCTAATGCGATCCCAACTTGGTTGTCCGAAACAAACGAAGGGCCAAATGAATGCTGTAGGCATTGTAGTTTTGATGGTTCAGGCTAATCGCTTTATCACGATGATTGGACCGAATGTTCGGCAGTTTACTCACTTGAACACTGGGATGTACAGGAAAACTAACGTTGGCAGAAATAAATAAGGCCATGTTAAGTTGCGTGTGTATACCCTTGCCTTTCTGGTGGTCGGTTCTCAAATCGTGCCAATTTTTTGTCTCAATTCTTCGAGTCAAACCGATCTTCCCCAAAAGTATTTGAAAAAGAGTGACACGTGATGGGTAAAAAGGTAGGATTTGGTTTTAAATATTTGTTCGACTCAGGAGGCGGCTCTTGTTAAAAAGATTTGTTGGCTGGAAGATAGTAAGTATGTCACATGCTTATAGGGTGTGTATTTTTTTTGTATTGGCCCTTTCAATTGGATGTGCCCCTTCTCAACAGGTTGAAGAGGTAAATCTATCTGGTTTTTTAGAAGATTATTCCATGCTTCGGAAAGAAGGAAAGGGTGAGCCAGCCCTCATCTACCGCCATCCCATCATTAGCTTAGCTTCTTACGACAAAGCTCTCATTGATACTGTTACCGTTTGGCTTAAAGGTGATTCTGGGCTCAGTGAAATACCTCTTCGAGAACTTCGCCAACTTCAATTACTGCTCCATGTGAAGATTATCGAAGCCCTCAGAAGAGAGAGTTATCACATCGTTCAAGAACCCGGCCCTAGGGTCATGCGGATTCAAGCGGCTCTGACGGAAGCAGAACAATCAAACGTTGTTTTGGATATGGTTTCCACTATTTTGCCACAAGCGCACCTCTTGTCGGGTGCCAAGAAATTGGCCACTGGAACCCATTCATTTGTCGGGAAGGCCGGCATTGAAGCCAAAATAACTGATGCGGAGACTGGAGAACTTCTTGTTGCTGCGGTTGATCGTCGAGCTGGCGGAAAGACCTTGCAGGGTTCGACTAATTCTTGGGATGATGTGGAGCAGGCTTTTCAATTTTGGAGTGACCGCTTCAGCTATCGTCTTTGCCAGGAACGAGGCAGAGGATTTTGTGTTCCCCCCGAATAGAGCGACTTTATTTGTGTGTGATGAGTTGTTAAGAGGCCAACAACGGCATCCCAGCGCGTCCCTCTTATGGAACTACTCTTCACGACAATACCGAAGACATTCAGTAAAATTGAAGTTTGGCACAGTATGAGAAATACCGACTTCCAATAACAACCAAACCAATTCAACTTATAGGAGCTTTAGATGAAACTTTTTTCATATTTTATTGCCTTCTTTGCAGTAACCAGCCTATGTCTTGTCTCGCCTTCCCTAGGACAAAAACCTGCAAACGTCAACATGGAGATTTTGGCAGAAAAAGTCAAAGCTGACAAAAAACTCGTCGTGGCCATGAATATGAATTTGAGTGACAAAGAGGCCAAAAGTTTTTGGCCTGTGTACGAATCTTATCAATCAGACATTGAACATGTGAATCAACGGCTTGGTCAACTTGTCTCTGATTATGCCAACGCCTTTAACAGTGGTTCCATTTCCAATGACACAGCAGGCAAGCTTATTAAGGAATGGCTCCATGCAGAAGCTGAGGAAATGAGAATTCGTGTGGCGAATGTGAAAAAGTTGGCAAAGGTACTGCCTGCTACAAAAGTTGCTCGGTATCTTCAAATTGAAAACAAAATTCGTGCAGTGTTGCGTTTTCAATTAGCTGCGGGAGTCCCTCTGGTTTATTAAGAGCCAACTTTTATGAAAAAGGCTCGTTAACGATGAAGAAATCTCTCTGTCCTCCCTGCGACTTCTTAGTCTTTTTCTGGATGCTGGTCTTGGTTGGGTGTGCTGCAAATTCCATTGAAGTTAATTCTGATTATGATGTGTCCACTGACTTTCCCTCTTACCATACTTATCAATGGTTGAAGGTTTCAGAAGAGATAACTGGTGATTCTCGACTAGATGAATTTCTCTTACATCGTCAAATCCAAATGACCGTTGACCAGCATATGTCAGAGAAAGGATTTCTCAAAGCTTCAACGAATCCTCCAGATTTTTTGGTGAACTATCATATTACTGTCAAGAAGGCGTTAGATATCAATACGGTTCAGGATGTTTACGGCTACCGTCCTCATTCCATGCGTGGATGGAGCTCGGTGGTAATCTCTGCTTATGCCGAACAGCTGAAAGAAGGGTTCTTATTATTAGATATTATCGATGCAAAATCTCATTCTCTTGTCTGGCGAGGGACAGCCAAAGGATTTGTCGAGATTTCCATAACACCAGAAGAAAGAAAAAAAAGGATCAGCGAAATTATTAAGCAAGTCTTAACTCGGTTCCCTCCAAACAATAAAGGGTAAAATGAACGCAAGGTGTCTCTTGTTGAAGGCACAGCAGAGACAAAATAGATGCCCATGTTTTTCGAGAGACGCTCCTCCTACACGAGGTGGGGAGTAGTTTATGATGCGCTTTGAAATGGGTGTTTGTTCATTGCAAGTCGAGAAATTTTCTCTTGTCGAGGAAGATGAGGGGGGCCTTGACTTTTCTCGCTTTCGAATTATCTCATATGTCATAAGGCGCCTAACAAAAGAAAGTTGATTGAGATAAAAGCATAGAAGAGGAGGAACGATCATGTTGGTTAAATGGGACCCTTTCACAGAACTTGAACGAACATTGAATTGGTGGGGTGGACGGCCCTATGCTCGTCCGGTATGGGATGATCGTAATAGTGAGGCTGGGCATTGGTTCCCACCAGTGAATGTGTATGAAGATAACGATTATGTCTATTATGATCTGCAATTACCCGGCATTGATATGAAGGATGTCAATATTTCTGTTATCGACCAGGTGTTGCAAATTCGTGGAGAACGGAAAGCCGACACGGAAAAACAAGAGGAAGGCTATCATGTAAAAGAGGCAACCTATGGCACATTTTTCAGGAGCTTTACCTTGCCGACCCATGTGAATGCGGATCAGGCAAAGGCCAAATACGACAAAGGTGTCTTATCGGTGGTCATTCCTAAACAAGAAAAGGTGAAGCCGAGGCTGATCCCCATCGAAGTCGAATAAGACCCCGGTCCCATGATGATTGGGACAAGAAAAGGGCGAGAATGGTACAGTGGACATTGCCTGCTACCATTCTCGCTTTTTTTATGATAGCTCTTGAAGAGGATGGTCTGTTGCTGTGGCGTGGATGAGGTGATGGGTGATTAATATTATGGAGGGCACCTCCATTCCTGAACATGAGCTTCAATTGAAAGCCTCTCGTAGTGGTGGTCCTGGCGGGCAACATGTAAATAAAGTCAATAGTCGGGTCACGCTTCAGTTTTCCATTCCTTGTTCTTCTTCTTTGAGTGATGAGCAAAAACATCGGCTTGTGTCACGTCTTCGATCCCGAGTGACGCATGATGGGGTGTTGACGCTCCATTGCCAACTCCATCGTAGTCAGCTGGCGAATCGGAGAGAATTATTAAAACGGTTTGCCACGATTCTTGCTCAGGCGTTGGAGAAGCGGGCCGTGCGAAAGAAGACTCGCATCCCACGAGGGGTCAGCCAACATCGTCTGGAGGAAAAACGACAGCGTGGTTTCGTCAAGCATGGTCGACAGAAATCTCGTCGGTTTGAAGAATAATCGTTGTGTGCAATAGGAGGAAACGAAACGTGGAAGATAAGAGCCTGATACACACATCTCTTCAACAGGAAATGCCGGTGCCTCCAGTGGCCGCGGTTAAACCGATACAATTTGAAAAGCATGGAGATGTTCGGGTTGATCATTATGCATGGCTTAGCAAACGTGATGACCCGGAAGTGTTAGCGTACCTCAACACTGAAAACGAATATGCAAAGGCTGTGATGAACCATGTGGCCGAGTTCGAGCAGTCATTATTTGAGGAGATCAAAGGCCGGATTAAGCCAAAGGATTTGTCGGTTCCGTTTAAACTAGATGATTACTATTACTATACTCGGTTTGAGGAAGGGAAAGAATATCTACTGTATTGTCGAAAACATGGTTCACTTGATGGCGATGAAGAGATTATGCTGGATGTCAATCAGTTAGCAGAAGGGCATGAGTTTTTTGATGTGGGGGCGCTGGCTGTCAGTTTTGGTCAAGACCTTTTGGCGTATGCGGTCGATACTCAAGGAAGAAGAATCTATACAATTCATATCCGATATCTTGCGAACGACGAGATGATTGCCGATGTCATTCCTGACGTCACGGGAAATATGGCTTGGGCAAATGACAACCGCACATTGTTTTACTCAAAACAAGACATTAGCACCTTGCGGCCTTACCAAATTTGGCGGCATACGGTTGGGGACGATCCTACGAAGGATGTGTTGGCGTATGAAGAAGCTGATGACACATTTGTGACAAGTGTCTTCAAGACAAAATCAAAACAGTACCTGATGATTGCGTCGCACCAGACGGTGAGTAGTGAGTATCGATTGTTAGATGCGAATGAGCCCGCTGGGCTCTTTCAAGTCGTGGCTCCGCGTCAGCGAGGCCATGAATATGATGTCGATCATGCTGGAGAGATGTTGTATATTCGCACGAACGATCAGGCAAAAAATTTCCGATTGATGGTGACGTCCATCCATCGTATAGAACAATCGCAATGGAAAGAAATCATTCCACATCGTCCGGATACCTTGTTGGAGTCGTTTGAATTGTTTCAGGATCATCTCGTTGTGGGAGAACGAAAGGACGGCTTAACGCAGCTACGTGTGATTCCCTTCTCTGGCGAGGAAACGCATGTCCTCGATTTCGGCGAGCCGACCTATTGGGCCGCCTTCGGTGACAATCATGAAATGCAGACGCACATGCTGCGCTTCGTCTATATGTCCATGACCACGCCGCATGCCGTGTATGACTACGATATGGTGACTCGAGAAAAAACCTTGTGCAAACAGGATGAAATCCTAGGAGGGTTTGATCAAACTCAATATCAGACCGAACGGATATGGGCAAAAGGTTTGGATGGGATGCAGGTTCCCATTTCGCTCGTCTATCGAAAAGGGTTGCTCCCAGATAAACAGAAACCGCTGCTCTTGTATGGTTATGGATCCTATGGGATTAGCATGGATGCCAATTTTAGCTCGCCTCGTTTGAGTCTTCTCGACCGCGGCTTTGTGTTTGCCATTGCCCACATCCGAGGCGGCGAGGAACTTGGACGTCAGTGGTACGATGATGGCAAGCTGATGAAGAAGCGCAATACATTTACGGACTTTATTGCCTGTGCAGAACACCTGCTTCGTGAAGGGTATGCGTGTAAGGAGAAATTATTTGCCATGGGTGGGAGTGCGGGAGGACTTCTGATGGGGGCGGTAATGAATATGCGCCCCGACTTATTTCATGGCATAGTGGCGCAAGTGCCGTTTGTCGATGTGATCACAACGATGCTTGATCCGACGCTTCCCCTCACAACTGGAGAATATGATGAATGGGGTAATCCGAATGATCAAGAGGCGTATCACTATATCCGAGCCTATTCACCATACGATAATCTAGAAGCTACGGCCTACCCACATCTTTTGGTGACGACGGGACTGCACGACTCCCAAGTGCAATATTGGGAGCCAGCAAAATGGGTGGCCAAGTTACGCACTCTGACAACGAATCAGAAGCGACTCTTATTAAAAACCAACATGGAGGCCGGACATGGAGGCATGTCCGGCCGATTCCGGCGATATAGGGAATTGGCCTGGATTTACGCGTTTCTCTGTGACCTAGCAGGAATCCGCTGCTAGGAACCCCTCCGAGTTTATTCCAGTCATCGGATTTCTGCGAACATTTCTTTGACTTCTGGCGAGCGTAACTTCTTTAGCGCGACTACTTCAATTTGCCGAATGCGTTCGCGGGTTACCGACAAGGTTTTGCCTACTTCTTCTAGTGTAAGAGGCTCGTCTTGTCCAATACCGAATCGGAGTCGGATGACATGTTGTTCCTTGGGTGTTAAATGGTCCAGAATGCGATCAAGATATTGCCGTTGTTGCTGATCCTGAATTTCGGCATCTGGCGGAAGTGCCTGCTCATCCGGAAGAAACTCGCCTAAATAGGTCTCATTGTCTGAAAGAGGGCTATCCAAGGAAACTGGATCGAGAAATGCCTCAAGCGTTTCCTTCACTCGCTCTGGTTCAATCCCCAGATGTTGTCCAATTTCTTCTCTTCGAGGGGTGCGACCAAATCGTTGAGATAGCGATTGTGTTGTCTTGGTAATGCGTTGCCAGGCTTCAGTGGTATGAACAGGGATCCGGATGGTTCTTGATTGATCAGCTAATGCACGCATAATGCCTTGACGCACCCACCAGGTGGCATAGGTGCTGAATTTGAATCCTTTTTGATACTGAAATCGTTCAGCGGCCTTCATCAAGCCAATGTTGCCTTCCTGGATCACATCCAATAAGCCTAAGCCACGTCCAGTAAATCGCTTGGCGATGTCGACGACCAGGCGGAGGTTACGTTGAACAAGGTCGTCTTTGGCCTGTTCCAGTGGGATTCGGGCCATGGAAATTTTTTGCTGAATGTTCTTCAGCTTTGATTGTGCCGATGGAGACACATGGGGCTTTCCTGTTACTGGCGTGCTGATGCGGTTCAGCACATCGATGACCTGATCAATGGCAGGTGCGGAGAGCCCACTCAATTCATGACTGTCTTGGAGCATCGTCAGTTCCTCATTCCATTGAGCAGGATTCTCTTGTTTCTTGAGGATGTTCGTGGCTTGGCTGATTAATGTTCGAATTGTCTGGCTGCTACAATCAAGTTGCTTCGCTAACATAAGTTCGTCTTTACGGTCGAGCAGTGGCCGCGAGGCAAATGCATGAAAATAGAGTGTCTCAAGGGCAGGGCCCCTTGATTCTTTCTGCACACGTTGGCGTTTCTCTGATGGAGCGGTTGAGGCATTCTCGTCTTGAGTCGCGAAGCTTTGAGCAACCTGATAATGACGGTCATAGTCAGTAGGGTCTTCAACAGGTACTAGATAGGGATGGGACTCAAACGATGGTTGTCTTTTGTGTTGGTGCATCATGATGGCTCCTTCCTTTCTCCTTATGGTGATAACGGGCTCTTATTGCTCACGTTCTCCTGGCTTTTACCTCATTGCTGAGAAAAGAATTGGGAAAAGCATGGTTACACAGTAACTGAGAGGAACAGCGATACCCCTCTTCGATTGATGAGTACTAAGGCTTGCTGCGCTTCTGTCAGCGTGGATACGACGACCTCATACTCTTGTATTGATCGGATCGGCTGTCGGTTGATTGCACGAATTACATCACCTTGTCGTAAGCCGGATTGCTCAGGTTGACTCCCTGGTTGAACCGCTGTCACCAATACCCCCTGGATATGATCGGGGAGGCCAAGTCGTTGGAACTGGCGTGGGTCGATGTTGGCAACGGCGATGCCTGCCAAGGAACCCTTGTCTTTTGACTGTGAAGCATGAACGCGAGGAGGTGTGTCAGGATGTTCCCCAATGATCGTATGGAGTTCTTGACGTTTTCCATCACGAATGATCATAAGAGACGTCTGTGTCCCGACTGTTGTTTGCGTGACAGCATGTTGAAGCGCCCGTGGTGTGTTCACGGCGGTCCCATGAAATGAGATGATGACGTCTCCTTGCTTGAGTCCAGCCTGCTGAGCAGGACTGCCTGGCTTGACGTCAGTGACTAAGGCGCCTTCTGCTTTTGTGAGACGTAGCGCGGTTGCGAGGCTTGAAGTCATTTCTTGGATGCCGATGCCAAGATATCCGCGTTCAACTGTTCCGGTTTTGACCAGGCTTTCATAAATGGGCATTCCCATTGTGGCAGGAATTGCTAACCCGATCCCTTGATATCCTCCCGAACGAGACAAAATCGCGGTGTTGATGCCCACCAGTTTGCCTCGCATGTTCACGAGGGCTCCACCAGAATTCCCAGGGTTAATGGCTGCATCAGTTTGAATGAAGTCTTCATAGTGGGTAATCCCCATACCGCCTCGTCCCAAAGCGCTCACAATGCCTTGGGTAACAGTGGCATTAAGCCCAAAAGGATTGCCTACGGCTAAGACATAATCTCCAACTTCTAATGTGGATGAATCACCCCATGAGATGTAAGGCAGCTGTTTTCCATCTATCTTGATCACCGCGATGTCACTTTTCGGGTCAGTCCCAATGACAGTTCCTATGAATTCTCGTTTGTCTGGTAACAACACCTTCACCTTGTCAGTACCTTCTACAACATGATTATTCGTCACGACATACCCATTGGGAGAAACCAAAACCCCTGATCCCATGCCCATTCCCCTGGGATCTTGTGAATCAGGAGGGGTTGGCATACCAAAAAAGTCGCGTCTGTGAAGGTTAGGCCTAGACCCAAATGGTTCTGAATTGAATGGCGCACGTTGAAAGTCCCGAGTTGGGATTTTGGAGGCAGTAATGTTCACCACCGCTGGTCGGACCGCTTTGACGATTTCGGCAAATCCTTGTGCCGGCGGGAGATTGAGGTGGTTGGTGGACTCAAGGGCCTTTGGAGATGAGATAGCCGCGATCGACAAGCTCGGTGAGTCATAGGCCCCAATGAGGAAAGATCCAAAGAGAAGCCCACCAAGCGTGAGGCCGACGGCTAGGTTGATACGTGGTTTCCGGTGAGATCTTTGTGAGTGTTGAGATTGCGAGACATGGGTCATAGCATCCTCCTTAGAAAAACATATCAATGAATACGTTATGATCCTTCACTTCATCTGAATAACTCTGACATGGTTGTATCATTCAGATATGAAAAGAAGATTAATGAGACATTAAAATTTTCTAATCGAAAAATAGGGATATGCCTCTCTGTAGGCAAAGGCAAACGAAGCACATTGGCATGTGTGGCATTGGCTAGATCAAAAGGAGACAGGCTGGTTTTCAACACAGCGGGTTGGGAAACATCTTCACTAAGATGGGATATTAGTGGTGTACTTCAAGAGAGAAACTGTTGTGGTCTTAAGGTGTGCTCGGGCATCTATGATGAAATAGCAGCCATGATCCCAAACGATCGTCTAACGACTAAAAAGTGGAGACGGTTTTACGATGCCGTTGGCTGAATGCTCTTGGGCGAAGGTGCTTCCTAGTCTTTAATTCTTGCGCATTGTTGTTGTCAGGAAACAGATGTGGGTGAATGGGCTGGAATGTCTGGTGTCACGCTCTCAGCTTTTTACGGGTTTGGTTGGGGGAAGAAGCGGCAGGATGATCGTAAAGCAGGAGCCTTGGTCGACAAGACTGTCAACCTGGATGTGGCCATGGTGGGCCTCCACAATCCATTTGCAAATAGGTAAGCCAAGCCCGGTGCCCTGTTGGGCATAGGCCCGTGCATTATTGGTTCGGTAAAATCGATCGAAAATATGTGACTGTTCATCTGGTGTCATGCCGATGCCATGATCCGTGACTGAGAACTGTACCATGGACTCATTCCGAATGAGACGGAGCTCCACTGTTCCATGGGGAGGGGAATATTTGATGGCATTATCGACAATGTTCAAGAGGAGTTCTCTTAAACGCCATTCATCACCCTGGATTTGAATGGGTTCATTCTCGACAAGACAGGTGTTGATCTGACGACCTTGTCCAAGAATCGAGGCTTGTTGGTGAATGTCCTGCACTAAGACATCAAGTTGGACAGTTTCACGCTCAATTTTAATCTCGCCCAGGTCGGCACGAGATAAAAAGAGCAATTCATCAACAATCCGGCTCATGCGATCAATCTCTTCCAGATTGCTGGTGAGCACGTCTCGATAGACTTCAGGCGTTCGTGTTTTACGTATGGCTAGTTCAGCTTCCCCTTTGATAATCGTCAAAGGGGTTCGTAGTTCATGAGAGGCATCGGCACTGAATTGGCGGATTTGTCTGATCGATGCTTGGAGGCGCGAAATCATGTCGTTGAATGTTGATGCCAGTCGTCCGATTTCATCGGTCGATGTGGTGTGAATCCGTTGGGTCAAGTCCCCGGCGGCAATGCGTTGTGCTGTCAGGGTCATCATATCTACAGGACGCAAAGCCCGACCAGCCAAAAACCATCCACCTAGCATAGAGATGGCCACTGCAAGTGGAGAAGCGATGAATAAGACAATCACGAGTCGGTGCAACATTTCTTCCGCAGGATGTAAGGATGTGCCAACGCGGAGAATGTTCAGTAATGTTTCTCCTCGGCGAATGGGGTATGACAAAAGCCGAATAGGGATTGCTCCTTGGAAGCGAACCGATTCAAAGGTTTCCTGCCCCGTAAGCGCGGCCTGTAGGGCCACCTGACTGAGAGGGACGTTGTGTGTTTGGATATTGGCCGATTGCAGCGTGATCTGTCCGCCAGGTCCGAAAATCTGAAAGAATTTATCTAACAATGCGAGTTCTGGAAAGGATTGAGTGAGGTCCTCCATCAGCAGGAACGGGCCAAATCGATGCTCTTCCAATGTCCGTGCCGCGGCAATAGCGGCTTCTTCCAATGAATGATCGATTTGATCATGCAGTGTCTGTGACATCACGACATACAGAGAGGAGGCAAACAGGAGCATGATCAAGACAAGGGCTGATCCATACCAAATCGTGAGTCGCACTCGAATGGACATAATCGTTAGCGATGCGCTGTCAACATGTATCCGCTCCCGCGAACAGTGTGAATGAGATGGCGATCGTGCCCTCGATCGATTTTATTGCGAAGATAGCTGATGTAGACATCAATGACATTCGTAAAAGTGTCGAAGTCTAAGTCCCATACATGTTGGGAAATCATCGGGCGGGTTAAGACTCGACCAGTATTACGCATCATATACTCCAACAGGGCATATTCTTTGATGGTTAAATCAACCCGCTGTCCGGTCCGTGTGACTTCATGGGTAGCTGGGTTCAACACCAGATCCTCAACTTGCAGAATGCCAGAAGGATCCCCGCTCGCTCGTCGGAGCAAGGCTCGGACACGAGCGAGCAATTCATCTATAGAAAAAGGTTTTGTGAGATAGTCATCGGCTCCGGCATCCAGCCCCTTGACGCGTTGGTCAATTTCGGAGCGAGCCGTCAAAATTAGCACAGGAGTTTTAATCTTTTCGGCTCGCAACGCCTTTAATAATTCTAGCCCCGGTAATCCAGGTAGCATGAGATCCAATATAGCCAAGTCGTAATGAACCGCTTGTGCAAAGGCCAATCCTTGCGTGCCGTCCTGGCAGACATCGACGGCATAACTTTCTTCTTCCAACGCGCGTTGGATAAATGAGGCAACTTTGGGTTCGTCTTCGACAATCAAAATACGCATCGTGCATTATCCTATCATGTTTGCTAGCAGTTGGTGATTAGGATTCATCACCTGATGCATGCAGCATGTGCAGAGATCAATCCGTCGGACTTGTCAAGGGGCGATGAGATCCTGTGAAAAGTGTGTCTCTTCTTCCTTGAGGCGAAAACCCCATTTTCGACTTGTCAACGCCACCATTTTCCCAGTGTCTTGATCATAATAAGCTGCTTGCCATGTGGCCTTCCCCTGTTCATCAGTCCTGCGTGCTGCGCATCGGACCAATCGATCGAGAGATCGCTTCTCATCTTCAGAAAGTGCGTGCCATTGCGGCCCGACGTGAATCCATAACAAATTCGAGAGACTCGGAGGATGATACACCGAGTGGATTCCTTGAGACGTCAGGGCTATGAGTTGGGCTTCCGCTTCGTTTGGATGGCACGGTGTTGGAGATTGCCAATACAGATAGCTCCCTCCGGTCAAAAGTATCATAATGGCTAGTGTGAGCCAGCGCATTCGAGTATTTGGCATGCCTGAAGTCTTTGATGTGATAAGCTCGATGGATGTTTCTATGCGGCCATGTTGCTGGAATTTTCACAGAAGGTGCGTTGTCAGAAAGTCCTATCCCTTCTGATATCATGAGCTCATGACATTCATCAAGTGGTCGAGCGATGCAGAGGTAAACGGCTGTTGGCTAAGATGTTTAAGAAGTAGAAGCTATTGTTATTGATGAATTGGATTATTTATATGGTCGAGTGCGCTGATGGGACTCTGTATACGGGTATCACCAAGAATATCAAGCGTCGGATGATTGCACATAAACAAGGCAAAGGGGCGAAGTATACCAAAGGTCGAGGGCCGTTGAAGGTCGTGTATTCAGAAGAGCAACCAACAAGAAGTCTTGCTTTGAAGCGTGAGGCCGAAATTAAATCATTCGATCGATCTGAGAAATTGAAGCTTGTCAATGAAGCCAGATGATAATAAGAAGGTTCTCAGGCCAAGAAGGATAGAAGCCCAGGAGCGCTTTTATGTTGTATATGATGCATTGATTTTGACGTAGTCGTAGGTTAGGTCGGTCGTCCAGAGGTGAGCGGTGCCTGGTCCATTTCCTATGGTAATTGTGATGCGATACTCAGGTTTTTGCATTATGGTTTTGATTTTCTGCTCGGCGTTGGGTCCCAGGCCTTCTCCATTTTTGAGTAATGGGTGATCATTAAAGTGCAGGGTAATGGTCTGTGAGGTGAGCGCGACACCAGCCTGTCCCATCGCAGCCAAAATTCGCCCCCAATTGGGATCTTCCCCAAAGATGGCCGTTTTGACTAGCGGTGAGGTGGCGATGCTATTTGCGATCCATTTGGCATCCTGCTGCGACTTGGCGCCTTGAACGAGGATTTCGACCATCTTTGTCAGTCCTTCTCCATCTCGACAGATTTGCAGTGCTAAAGATAAACAGACATGATTGAGCAGCTCTTGAAACGCTGGAAAGAATGTTGAGCGGCGGGTTAAAGGCGCGTTATGTGCGAGACCATTGGCGAGCAGTAACACCGTATCGTTGGTGCTCGTTTCTCCATCAACGGAGACGCAGTTGAAGGATCGGTTGACGGCAATCGTGAGTGCATGCTGAAGGGCTTTGGCTTCTATCGCAATATCTGTTGTGAGGTAGGCGAGCATGGTTGCCATATTCGGATGGATCATGCCCGATCCTTTTGCCATCCCACCAATGGTGATGAGTGTGTTGCCTATACGGCAAGAAGCTGCGGCTTCTTTAGGTTTTGTATCGGTCGTCATGATGGCTTGTGCCGCCTGTCGGTGTCCACGCCGACTAAGCCGTTTGACTAATGTTGGCAAGGCCTTTCGGATGCATGAGAGTGCAAGAGGACGTCCAATAATACCGGTCGATCCTACAAAGACCTGTTGTGCGGATAATTCTATGTGCTGGGCCGTGATGGTGGCCATTTCTTTGGCATCACGCAAGCCTTGTGCCCCTGTGCAGGCATTCGCATTTCCGCTGTTGACAATGATGGCTTGCCCAATGCGGTGTCGGAGCTTTTGTCGGTCTACGAGAACTGGGGCAGCCGGCAGTTGGTTTGTGGTGAAGACTCCAGCTATGGGACCAGATTGTTCTGAAACAACTAAGGCCAGGTCCAATATGGGAGCGTTTTTGATTCCTGAATGGACTCCCCCAGCGAGGAATCCTTTGGGGGCAGTAATGCCACCTCGAATTTGTGTCTTCATGGTCTTTTGCGTTAGGGGTAAGCCGGTAGTTTGTCTAACCCTGTTGTTTCAGGGAAGCCTAAGAGAATGTTCATGCATTGGATGGCTTGTCCGGCTGCGCCTTTGACCAAGTTATCCAGAGCGGCCACGGTAATCACTTGTCCTGTTCGATGATTGAAAAAAATGCCGAGGTCGCAGAAATTCGATCCACGGACATAGCTGGGGCTAATAGCCATCACGTCTTCGTGTTGCCGGATAAATGATTCACCTTCATAAAATTTTTTATACAAGGTGCGCAATCTTGTCAAGGAAAGAGGTGTGCGTAGCCGCCCATAGGCCGTGCTGAGAATCCCTCGATTGATCGGGATCAGATGCGGTGTAAACGTGATGGTGTCTGATGGATGATTCTTAGCTTGTGTTGATCGTCGTTGTCTAGCAAGAGAGTTTAATGCCTGCTCAATTTCTGGGGTGTGACGATGCTCTCCAATTTTATAGGCCTTGACGGATTCATGGCTTTCTGGAAAATGAAATGGCAATGCCGGACTTCGTCCAGCTCCTGAAATACCTGATTTGGCGTCAATAATCACCGAGCCTGGTTGAAGCAGGTTTCGTGCATAGAGGGGGGCTAATTGAAGAATGGCTGCGGTTGGGTAGCAACCCGGTACAGCAACAAGGCGTGTTGTTCGAATAGCTGAACGATGGAGTTCAGGCAGGCCATACACGGCTTTCTTGAGAAGGTGTGGTTTGGAATGAGGTGTGTGGTACCAGGTGTGATAGGTGTCTGGATTTTTGAGTCGATAGTCTGCGCTGAGGTCAATGGCCAGGACCCCTGCCTGGAGACAGTGGTCGACGGGCCCCATCGATTGCGTATGCGGCAGTGCGCAAAACACAATGTCGGCTTGTTTGACAAGGTGTCCAGGGTCCAGTGCCGTAAAGGTGAGTGGAATCGTTTCGGCCAAGTTAGGGAAGAGTGTGGAGACAGGAAGTCCAACAGATTTCTCGGCGGTCACCGTGGTGATAGTGACGGCTGGGTGTCCAGCTAACAGGCGTAATAATTCTCCACCGGTATAGCCACTGCCTCCAAGGACTGCAACTCGGATTCGTTGTTTTGCCATGATTGTGTATGAGGGAACATAAAAAAGGGAAGGCCTGTCGGCCTTCCCTTTGTACTCGTCATCCGACTGATCCTATTATCGTTTGGAATATTGGAACCGGCTTCTCGCGCCTTTCTGCCCGTATTTTTTTCGTTCTTTTGTTCGGGCATCTCGTGTGAGCAGTCCTTCTTTTTTTAATGGTGATCGGAGTGATTCATTACTGACCACCAATGCTTTGGCAATGGCATGCCGGAGTGCGCCTGCTTGACCAGTGAGGCCTCCACCGGAGACTGAGGCTTTGACGTCAAACTGTCCTTGCATGTTTGTAAGGTCGAAGGCAGATTGAACTTGTACCCGGTTAGGTAAGGTAAAGAAATACTCTTCAAACTGCTTGCCATTGACGACAATGCTTCCGTTCCCCGGGCTGATCCATGCTCGTGCAATGGCAAGTTTTCGTTTCCCGGTCGCGTAAAATTGTGTTGCTGCCATGTTGTGTTGTCCTCTCAACGCTGATAATCGATTTAGGATACGTGTGTTATGCTGATATCACAAAAGATTCTGGTCGTTGGGCTTGATGGGGATGTTCTGCACCAGGATAAATTCTCAGTTTTTTAGCCGATTGTTTGCCAAGAGGGGTCTTGGGTAACATGCCGCGGATGGCTTTGTTGAGGATTTCGATAGGCTTTTTCTCTAACAGTCGTTTGGCTGTTGTCGATTTAAGCCCACCGGGATAGCCCGTATGATGATAGTAGGTTTTGTCTCGTAGTTTATTTCCTGTTAATCGTACTTGACTGGCGTTGATGACGACGACATGGTCGCCAGTATCAACATGCGGTGTAAAGGTCGGTTTGTGCTTCCCGCGAAGCAAGGTTGCTACACGGACAGCCAATCGGCCTAAAGTTTGATCTTTGGCATCAATGAGGTGCCATTTCCGCTGAACTTCATGCGGTTTTGCTTGAAACGTTCGCATTCCTGTGTCTCCTCGAATGTGGTCTTGTATCGTTGATCAGGCTTCAGATTGTCCAAATTGCTTGGGTTCTAATTTCGCTAACCAAGCCTCACGGTTTTCATCTCCCCGTTGTTTCAGAATTTCCTGCGTGACGCAGACTGGGATTTTTGCCCGTAATGCCAGTGCAATGGCATCACTGGGTCTTGCGTCTACGGTCCGTTCCATGCCGTTGACCGATAAGTGAATCGTAGCATAATAGGTATTATTTTTCACATCCGTTACCACAACCTGTTTGACTGTTGTGCCCAAGTGATCCATAAAACTCGTGATCAAGTCATGGCTCATTGGTCTGGGCGGAATAATGCCTTCAAGGGCCAATCGAATGGATGTGCCTTCTGTGGCTCCGACCCAAATCGGCAAGACTTCTGTATTCGTCTCATCGCGTAGAATGACAATTTGCGTATCGGTGTTTGGATCCACGAGTACGCCATGCACAATGAGGGGAATTAATGTGGCATCGTGTTCTACGATACCACCGGTGTTCTCTAGTTCTTCCATCTTTTGAGTGTCAGCTTACTGAGATACAATAAGAAGGTTTGCTTACGCTGAGCCTGTGTGAACGAAAATAAAACCTAGACTCTGTCAGTCTCTGAAACCGAAACGGGAAGCAAGGTAGGCTTCTCTCGTGGGTTATGCCTCGTATGTTCCAAAATCTTCTGGCTTTAAGTCTTCCAGCCATCGTGCCACCTCTTCCGAATTTTGTTTATGCAAGACCTCTTCTTTTGTGAAGACCGGGGCTTCCGCTCGAAGAGCTAATGCAATGGCATCACTTGGTCTGGAATCAATAGAATATTCCGAATCTCCGTACAATAAATGAATTTTGGCAAGATAGGTATTATCCTTGAGGTCTGTGACAACGGCGCTCAAAATCTTGGCCCCAATGGTATCCAGGATCGTCTTCATCAGATCATGAGTCATTGGTCGTGGTGGCGCAAGATTTTCCATGGCAAAACTAATAGCACTAGCTTCTGACCGATCCACCCAAATAGGGAGCATGTCCGAATTATCTTCGTCTCGTAAAATAATGATATAGGCATTGTTATATGGGTCAAATAACAACCCGCGTATCGTCATTTGAGTCATCATGGCATTCGATCAAAAAATTGACACATTCTTAGCAAATTCTTAGAGGTCACCGTAGCATTCAGTTCTTTAATTTGTCAACGAAATGAGAGGAATCTCTAGAGGTTCGAGCCTGTATGACAAGGCAATTGGTGGCCTATTGGGGCCTTAATAGGGATGAGTGTTCAGCTAGCCATTTAGAGACGAAAGGGAGGATGTCTTGGGGAGGCAACTGACTCCTTTCACCGGTTTTCCGTACTTTTACATCGATGGTGCCTTTTGTCAGTCCTTTGTCACCTATGACAATCTGGAGAGGCGCGCCAATTAAATCAGCATCATTGAACTTTACGCCAGCCCGTTCATCTCGATCATCCCACAAAACTTCAATATCGGACTGCACTAGCGAAGTGTAGAGATCCTGAGTGGTTTTAAGGGCATTGTCGGAGGCTGAGACTGAGATCAAGTGTATATGGAACGGGGCAATGGGAACGGGCCATGTGATGCCTCGGTGGTCATGATGTTGCTCAATGCAGGCAGCAGCTGTTCGCCCGATGCCAATACCGTAGCATCCCATGATGGCTAAACGATCTTTTCCTTGAGGATCCAGGTAGGTTGCTCCCATGGCTTGGCTATATTTGGTTCCCAATAAAAATACATGACCGACTTCAATCCCCTTAGCGGACAGAAGAGGGGCGTCTCCTGACGGAGATGGGCCACCGGCCTGCGCTTTTCGAATGTCAGCAAAGGTCTCGATCTGAAAATCTCTTCCCCAATTGACATCTCTGAGGTGGATGTCTTGGTCGTTCCCACCTACAATGAAGTTCCGCATCCCACGGATTGCATGGTCCGCCAGAATCGGAACGTTTGTGAGCCCAACAGGGCCTGCAAACCCAACGGGGGCTGAGGAGACTGTTTGGACGGTTTCAGGGTCGGCCAGGGTCAGTTCTGCAACCCCTAACATTCGTCGAATTTTTATTTCGTTGGCTTCATGATCGCCCCGAATGAGGACAGCGATGACGTTGTTAGCTTCGGTTTGATAGAGCAGGGTTTTGACCAGTTGATTCGGGGCTACGCCGAGATAGTTGCACACCTCTTCCACCGTTTTCGTTCCAGGTGTTTGGACACGATATTGTGGCTGATAAGGGACGGTCGATTCCTGTTCGGATGTCTGTACTTCGGCCAGTTCGACATTGGTGGCAAACGTTCCATGTTCATCATAGAGAATGGTTTCTTCACCTGTGTCTGCCAGGACCATAAATTCGTGAGACATGTTGCCACCAATCATGCCATTGTCGGCTTGGACTGCGCGAAATTGAAGCCCACATCGGGTAAAGATCCGTTCATAGGCATCATACATCTTTTGATAGTTGCGCTTTGCTCCCTCTTCGTCCAGATCGAAACTATAGGCATCTTTCATGATAAATTCGCGTCCTCGCATCAAGCCGAAACGTGGACGAATTTCATCGCGAAATTTTGTTTGGATTTGAAAACAATTCAAGGGCAACTGCCGATAGGATCTGACTTCCCGTCGGAACAAATCTGTGATGATTTCTTCATGTGTTGGCCCAAGACAAAATTCTCGTTCGTGTCGATCCCGGCATCGCAATAATTCTTTGCCATACACCCCCCATCGGCCAGACTCTTGCCAAAGCTCTGCTGGAGACAGGATAGGCATCAAAAGTTCTTGGGCTCCTCCATTTTCCATTTCCTCACGGATAATGCGCTCGATTTTACGGATGACTCGAAGGCCAAGTGGCAGGTACGTATAGAGTCCCGACGCGACTTTACGAATGAGTCCTGCACGCAACATGAGGCGATGGCTCACAATTTCGGCTTCGCCAGGATCTTCTCGCAATGTGGGAATAAAAACTTGTGAAGTGCGCATATAAACTGGAAAGCCAAGTGATTCGTCAACTGGTTGGCGTCGAGCGTAATTCGTGAGAATCTGTGTTTATTGAAGTAAGCGTTGAATGTCGTTCCAAAATGCAAACAGCATAATACTCAGCAGCAGCACAATCCCAGCTTGCTGGGCCAGTTCACGTTGGCGTTCGCCAAGGGGATGTCGGAGGATGCCTTCGAACATGAAAAAAAGCAAGTGCCCTCCATCAAGCACTGGAATTGGCAGCAAGTTGAGAATTCCCAAGTTAATGCTGAGAATGGCGACTAAAAACGCCACATTCGCGATGCCCTGTTCAGCAGCTTCGCCAGAAATGCTCGCAATCATAATGGGGCCGCCGATATTCTTGCTGGAGATTTCTCCGGTGAGAATCTTATAAATGCCAATGACTGTAAGTTCTGTCCATCCCCAGGTCGCATATAACCCTTCAAGGGGCGCCATCAGAAGTGATGAGCCTTTCATTACGGAACGACCTGGTCCGGTGATGCCAATTTTGCCGATTTCGACGGATTGGCCGTTTTCAGTACTGCGCTTGCCTTCTGGTGTCACCACGAGGGTGTGCAGTTCTTGTTCACGTAGGACCTGCACCGTGAGTGGTTGTTGCGGATGATCTCTCACGATTTTAGTCATTTGAGACCACGTATGAATAGATTCTTCATTGATTCGCGTAATACGGTCACCTTTCTGCATACCACCGGCCATGGCTGGAGAGCGAGATAGGACGGAGGTGACGAGTGCTGGGGACTCTTCAATGCCAATACGATAGATTGGCTCTTTTTGCCGAGGTATGGTCATAGCTTCTGGCGTGATAAGAAACGTTTTCACCATTTCTTCACGTATGACGTCGACGGTGAGTGATTTGCCTCGACTTGCGGCAATGACATCAAATACTTCGCTTTGAGTGGTCATCGGCTCTTGGTTCACTCGGATGATCCGGTCGCCCACGCGAAGGCCACTGAGGGCTGCAGGTGAATCAGGGTGAATTGCTTCAACTATAGGAGAGAGATCCTGAAATGTCGGGACGAACAAAGGCGTGCCAATAGCGAGCCATCCTGTGAAAATGATGTAGCTGAGCAGGAAATTAAACGCTGGGCCAGCCGCGACGATGAGGGTGCGTGCAAGAAGTGGTTTGTGCAGAAAGGACTGTTCTCGGTCTTGAGTCGACAGGACTTCGTTATGGTCCTCGCCAAACATTTTGACATAGCCTCCGAGCGGAATGGCCGAAAGCACATATTCTGTTTCACCGATCTGGCGCCCGTAAATTTTTGGTCCAAATCCTAACGAAAACTTCAGGACTTTGACCCCTGCCCATCGTGCAACGATGAAATGGCCGAATTCGTGAAAGGTCACGAGGATGCCGAGGACGAGTAAAAACCACCAAACTTTTTGGATAACAAGAAAAATGGCATCAGCTGGAAGGCTCATGGAGAACAGTTCCTTTTTATGTGAGTCTGTCGATGACAGACATCATGGCAGTTGCTGAATGAAGGTAGCGGCTTTTTCACGTGCATATCGATCAGCTTCCAGGGCATCTTCTAAACAGGTTAGTGGTTGAGGCAGTGCGACGTCCATAGTTTGTCGGATAATGTTGGGAATCTCCAGAAACCTCATGCCATTATTCAAAAAGGCACCGACGGCAACTTCATTGGCGGCATTCAGAGTCGCAGGCCATGTGCCACCTCCTTGCAGAGCTTCATAGGCAAGAGCCAGACAGGGGAACCGATCGAAGTCTGGGGGAAAGAATGTCAGTTTCCCGATTGTGGCAAGATCAAGTGGTGGTGGTAGCAAAGGGACTCGTTGAGGATAATTCATAGCATACGAGATTGGTGTCCGCATGTCCGGGAGTCCAAGTTGAGCCAACACGGACCCATCATGATATTCGACAAGAGAGTGAATAATACTTTCACGATGGACTAGGACATCAAGTTGCTTGGCTGGAATATCAAAAAGCCAACTGGCTTCAATCACTTCTAACCCTTTGTTCATTAATGTCGCTGAATCGATTGTAATCTTTTCCCCCATTTTCCAATTTGGGTGCTGCAAAGCTTGGGCCCGTGTTGCTGTAGCCATTTCCTCAGGGGGCGTGTCCCAGAATGGGCCTCCTGAAGCTGTGAGAACCACTCGGCGAATGTCAGCCTTGCGGTGGCCTTCCATGGACTGAAAAATGGCGCTGTGTTCACTATCAATGGGAAAAATTTGTTGTCCTTGGCGCTGAGCTTCTGTTTGCATGAGTTGACCTGCCATCACCATCGGTTCCTTATTGGCTAAGGCAACCCGCCGTCCGGACTGAATGGCTGCTAACGTTGGGAGCAATCCTGCGCCTCCGACAATGGCGGAGATGACAAGGTTGCTCTCGGGATATTGAGCGACTTCGGTAATGCCTGCCATGCCATCCAGGACAGGAAGTTGGATATCGGAGAGGCGGTCTCGCAACCGGCGAGCAGCTGCAGGGTCGGCCATGGCCACAATGTTTGGTTGAAATGTTCGAATTTGCTCTTCAAGTTTTTCGTCATTGGTCCCGGCGACAAGCCCGACAACGGAGAATTGTTCAGGGAATTTGGCGACAATATCCAATGTGCTTGCGCCAATGGATCCGGTTGATCCAAGGATTGTAATCGTTGTCACGAAGCTATTCCCTTTGCGAAGAGGATGTAATAATAAAATAGGGGAGCTGTAAACAGAAGGCTATCTAACCTGTCTAACATGCCTCCATGTCCGGGGATGATCGATCCTGAATCTTTAATCCCACTAGCCCGTTTGAATGCCGACTCTGAAAGGTCCCCTAAAAGACCGCCGCTTGTCAATAAGAGGCCTGTCGCAATGCAGTCCCATGCTGTCAATTGAGGAAGAAACCATAGATGCGCCAGCCAGGCGATGAGTGGAACGAAGAGGAGCGCGCCTATAAAGCCCTCAACGGTTTTTTTAGGGCTTAAAATGGGAGCAATGGGCTTCGTTCCCCAGAGGGTGCCGACATAGTAGGCCGCTGTATCTCCTGCCCAGGTCACAAGGAGGATGTAAAAAATGAGAAATTCCCCATGAGGCAATTGGCGCGTCAAGAGTAAAAACCCTAATGGTAAGCCGATATAGATGATGCCAAATAAAATAATCGGGAGCGAAAGAAGCGTGGTGTCTCGAGGAGGGTGTGTGAGTTGGTGGAAGAAAAGAATGCTCAGGATGATGAGGAGAGTCAGTTCAAACGATCCAATGGCGGGCCATTGCATGTGACTGATCAATAGAGTAAGGCAGACGAGGCCGATGGCCATTCCGCCTCGAGGCGCAGTGAGGGGAAGTAAGAGACGATGCCATTCCACAAAGGCCAAAAGACCAGCGGTCAGAATGATGGCAAAAAACGCTACAGGGGGTAAGTACCGGACGAGTACGTAAAACAACGGAACAAAAATCAGAGCAGGATAAATACGTTGTGGGTTCAGACGGCGATCTTTGTGCTTCACAGCCTACTCTAGTGCGTGACAGCATGGGAGAGGCCGCCAAAGCGTCGTTCGCGTGTTTGATAATCGAGGAGCGCGAGTATGAGCTCACGCCGCCGAAAATCTGGCCAGAAAGTTTTTGTGAAATAGAGTTCTGTATAGGCAATTTGCCAGAGCAAAAAATTGCTGAGGCGGTTTTCTCCACTCGTGCGAATGAGTAAGTCTGGATCGGGTACGTTGGCGGTTGCCAAATATTGTTGAAAGAGCGTTTCATTGACAGGTTGGTTCAACAGGACCCCGTTTTGGACATCGGTGATGAGATGATTGATGGCGTCGATGATTTCAGAGCGTCCTCCGTAACTGAGCGCGACGGTTAACGTATGCTGTGTGAAGTGTTGCGTCTCTTCTTTCACGGTCTGCAATAATGATTGAATAGAGGCAGGGAGGGAATCGAGACGGCCAATGGGGAGAAATCGAGTCTTGTATTCTTGAAATCTTGCCCGTTCGTGTTCCAAATATTCTTCAAGGAGAGCCATGAGCTGAGTGGTTTCGTATTCAGGCCTATTCCAATTTTCGTATGAAAACGCATAAATGGTGACAATGGGAATGTCGAGCTCATGACAGGTGCCCAAGATATCTCTGAGAGCTAAGAGCCCTTGCCGATGTCCGGCAATCCGTGGGAGGTGTTTGAATTTGGCCCATCGTCCATTGCCATCCATGATGAAGGCAATATGTCGGGGGCGTTGGTCTGGGTCGAGTTGTCGGAGAAGTTGATCATCCGACAAATGAAGAACATGATCTGATGAGGAGTGATTCATTGAAGGGGGTATCGAATAACAAATCTAGTCTAAACGCCATCCCCAATGTTGTCAAACCAAAAAACGTTGGGCATTGATGATGAGAAAGGGTGGCCTACGCGTCTTGGCAACGAGATTCTTGTTTGGCCATCCTTAAGGTGAGCCTGGTTGTCTCCATGTCGATGAATCAGATATACTCGATTCTTTCATTTAGACCCATTCCTCATTATTATAACGATACATTAGTGTTCTCTGCTATGCCTTTTGTTGTCAATCTAGCGCAATTTGACCTCCACGAACGTGCCATTCAGCAGGCATTGGGAAGAGTGAAATCACAAGATGTTGATTATGCTGATATCTATTGTGAATCACGAATTTCAGAGTCGGTTTCGATGGAAGAAGGCATCGTCAAGCGGGCCGTGAAAAACATTGCTCGTGGGGCAGGTGTCCGCGCGACATCAGGAGAGAAAACAGGATTTGCGTATTCAGATGATGTCACCCAACGAGATCTAGAAATTGCAGCTGATGCGGCGCGGTATATCGCCAATTCACCACAGGGCAACGCTTCTGTTTCCGTATTGCCGACAAGATCCCCCAGTCGAGACCTGTATCCACTAGATACCCCGGTGACCGATATCGCGACTCGAGATCGAGTCGCATTGCTTGATTTGATTGATGTTGAAGCGCGGAAATATGACCGTCGGATTACCAAAGTCATGGCCTCGTTCAATACGGAGCATAAAGTCATGATGGTGGCAACGTCGGACGGGCTTTTAGTTGGTGACGTCCAACCGTTGGCTCGACTGCAAGTCACCTGTATTGCTGAAGATGGAACAAATCGGCAAGTTGGGAGTTATGGAGGCGGTGGCCGTGTCGAATTTTCCTTTTTTTCAGAACAAGACCGAGCTCAACGTTTTGCGCGAGAAGCCGCGCGTCAAGCCATTCTGAACCTTGATGCGGTCGAAGCTCCTGCTGGTCCCATGCCGGTGGTGCTTGGTGGAGGATGGCCAGGAATTTTGTTGCATGAAGCAATTGGACATGGTTTAGAAGCAGATTTTAATCGTCGGAAAACATCGGCCTTTAGCGATTTAATTGGCCAGCGTGTGGCATCAGACCTGTGCACCATCGTGGATGATGGGACGTTGCCATTTCGACGAGGGTCGTTAAACATTGATGACGAAGGCACCCCGACCTCGAGAACGGTGCTGATTGAGCATGGTATTTTGCGTGGATATATTACCGATCGTTTGAATGCCAAACTGATGGGCATTCCATTAACTGGGAATGGCCGTCGTGAAGACTTTCGAAGTATGACACTGCCTCGTATGACTAATACATTCATGTTGGCTGGAGAGTCCGAACCCGAGGACATTATTCGGTCTGTGAAGCAAGGGTTGTATGCTGTGTCATTTGGTGGCGGACAAGTTGATATCACCAATGGAAAATTTGTCTTCTCGGCCAGTGAAGCCTATCTCATCGAAAATGGGCGTGTTACAAAACCCGTCAAGGGGGCGACATTGATTGGGAATGGTCCAGACATCCTCCAACAGGTATCGATGGTTGGACATGACCTGCAACTTGATGAAGGAATTGGAACCTGCGGCAAAGAAGGGCAATCCGTTCCCGTCGGTGTCGGCTTACCTACGATCAGGATCGATGAAATGACGGTAGGGGGAACGGGAGGGTGACTCAAGATACGAGTGTCTCGACACATGATCTAACCGAGCTCGCCCAAGACATTTTGAAAGGGGCTAAAGCTCATGGGGCAACAGAAGCCGATGTCTTAGTGGCTGAAGGCGATTCCGTCTCTGTGCAGGTTCGGCTTTCCGCTGTTGATCGGTTGAGCAAAGCACGAGAGAAAAGTTTGGGGATTCGCGTATTTTTCGGAAAACGATCGGCGAGTGTGTCGACATCTGACTTTTCAAAGGAATCTTTAGATCGTTTAGTGGCCGATACCTGCACCTTGGCCAAAGCTGTGGCGGAAGATGATCTTTCTGGTCTTCCCGATGCTACGCAATTAGCAAAGGACTTTCCTGACTTAGATTCGTTTGATCCTACAACACTCTCCGTTGAGGAGGAAATCGCGTTGGCTCGTCGTGGAGAAGAAGCGGCAATGTCTGAGGATGTACGTATCATCAATTCAGAAGGTGCTGACTGTTCTGTCGTCCATGGGGCTGTGGTATTAGCGAATAGTCATGGGTTTATCGGAGCCCATCGTAGCTCATCCTTTTCACTCTCGGTTTCCCCCATTGCTGTTGATTCGAACGGTGGGGGGATGCAGAGAGATGGTTGGTACACTGTGTCCAGGAAGTTTGGGTTGCTGGAGAGCCCAGAATTAGTGGGTCAAAAAGCTGCCCAGCGAGCCGTTCGCCGGTTGGGAGCCAAGAAATTGACGACGAAGCGAGTCCCGGTAATCTTTGATCAGGATATGGCAGGGTCATTGCTGGGGCATCTGGCTACAGCCATTTCTGGGTATTCGTTATACAAAGGCGCCTCATTCTTACAGGACCAACTTGGGAAACAGCTAGCGCCGGATTTCGTCCACGTTGAAGATCATGGTCGATTGCCTGGCGGTTTAGGGTCGCGGGCCTTCGATGGAGAAGGTGTCGCAACGAGAAAGACGGTGATTTTGGAAAATGGGGTTCTTACGAACTTTCTCTTGGATACATACTCTGGCAAGAAACTTGGATTTGCTTCTACAGGGAATGCCTCAAGAGGAATTGGGGATAATCCATCTGTCGGACCAACGAATTTGTATCTGCAACCTGGAACACCGTCGTCGGATGATCTGCTTCGTTCCATTCCTCAAGGGTTGTATGTGACAGAGCTCATCGGGTTCGGTGTGAATATGGTCACTGGAGATTATTCACGCGGAGCGGCAGGATTTTGGATTGAAAATGGCGAATTGGCTTATCCAGTCGAAGAGGTCACCATTGCGGGAAATTTGAAAACGATGTTTGCGAACATTGAAATGGTTGCTAATGATTTAGTCTTTCGGGGTCGGATTGCCAGTCCGACAATAAAGATTTCCGAGATGACTATAGGAGGAAACTAGTGGAGTTCAAACATGCCTCTTGATCCACCGGATGGGGAAAAAACATTGCAATTGCTTACCTCTCGCTATGATCAGCGTGAGTGGCGCAAAAAAATTGAAAAAACCTTGAGCCTTCCCCCAAGCGGTTTTTTGGATGATACTCAGCGAAAGGTGTTTCTCTACCTCAAGATAGGATTGCAAGCGTATAAGTCGCGTCGAGCTGATTCTCCTTCCTGGATTGTGGGGGGCTTTGCCACACGAGAAGTGATTGATCGAGCGCTCTATAATCCCACCGTTGTTGATCCATCATTGACCAAAGAGCAGATTGCCTGGTTGGGGGTTGACCCTGGTCCGGAAGTCAATGAGGCTTGGTGGGAAGATATGCTCGTCAAATGGTTTGAAGAGCCCGAGGATATCGAGGCACTGGAAGCGGCTTCTGAAACTGATGAAGTTGGAGAGATCGTTCAGGAGCCAGCTACCCAAGAGTCACAGCCAACTGAACATTCTCCTTAAGATAACCACTGGCGCTATGCAGGTTGTTTGACCTTTGAAGATACCCCCAGCTTGCACTAAGATAGGATGGAAAGTGATAGCAAGAAAAAGAGCAAGCTCTGTAATGTAGGTACATGCCTCTGCTGTAGTTGTTCCTTTTGTTCAATGATTTGTCTTTCGTTTTCGTCGATGTCGTCTCATTGACTGAGACGTACTAACTCCATACTCATTAGGATCAAGACCGAAACCCGCTGTTCTGAATAGGCTTTCAGAGCCCTGGCACGTGTGTATCCTAGAAAACAGTCAGAGCCCAACTGGTGCTCTATGATGGGAAGCTTAAATCATATAAATGCGACTGAGAGGTTTTTTAGCTCATGACGGGCAACGTTTGGTGTTGGCCCATACGATACTTCCTGGAGTATTCACATTGTTGGCAATATAATCATCTCTGTTTGGCATCAAGCGTTTTGGCCAATGCCTTGATCATCCTGCCTATATCTAGATATAGACAGCTCAGATTCTCGATTCTCCAAACGTCTCGGCTAGCCCTGCAATCGTTAGATAACTCTTTCTATAAGAAATCAACAGGTTAGATGTATGCCATAGCTTTTAGGCTTCTAACTCCGCCGGGTGGCATCAGAGTTGCGAGTCTCTATAAGTAAGACAGATTGGTTCAAAGGCAGAGACGTAAGACAACTAAGAAGGTATCGCTAGCGAGACAGAAGAAATTCTAGTGATATTTCGAGAAACTCATGTGCAAGCGTCTGAAGGCTTCTTTTATGATATCCCTTCATCGGAACAAGGAGGCCATGTTCATTGGAGTTTAAGGAGGAGCATAGGTGCTGTCTCAGATAATCTCTACAAGCCATGAAGGATTATCAGGAGAGAAGTTAGTGTGGAGGAATAGTTTAGGAAGTGTTATTGCCGCTGGAAAATGGAAAACGACTCTCTCCAATAGGCAATGGAAGCAAGACATTTAACGTATAGTTTATGGGGTATTATCCTGCCCCCCATGAAAGTGAGTCCACCAATACGACATAATTGAGGGTGTTA
>JAALKI010000036.1 GCA_011088105.1 Nitrospirota bacterium
GACGTTGAGATGTTGAGAGTAAAATTTCCAACTTTTTGTTGATACTATAGTATTTTATGTTCTAAGTGCCCGTACAGATTTCACCCGATCTAAGGCCTCCTGGAGTTTACTTTCAACTTCTTCGAGGTCCTGTGGCCGATTGCTGTGAAAGCACACCACTAAGTGATAGCCTTTCTCTCCCCGATCGGTAAACTGTACGGCTTGAAATCCCTTATTCACTCGAGGCTCCCGATTTATTTGTCGCTGGAGTTCATCCCGTGTCCATTGCTCTTTCAGCAATCGCTGCGCGAGTTCTCGTTGTCGTTGAGGATCATGGTTTAATGTCGCCAGGATTTCCCCATGCGAGGATGAGACCGCACTGCCAGGGGCAAAGAGTTGTTGGCGAAGATCTTCTGGAAGTGAAAGCAGCTTTAACAATTGAGAGATCCGTGATTGAGAAATACCAGTGCGGTCGGCAATCTGCATTTGGGTAAAGCCGTGGTCATGCAGTAGACGCTGATAGGCTGTCGCTTCTTCAATGGGGGACAGGTCTTCCCGTACCAGATTTTCAATGAGCGCCTCGGTGGCACTATGACGAGGGTCAACGGATCGGATGATCGCAGGGATACTCTCCATCCCTAATGTTTGACAGGCCCGCCATCGGCGCTCACCTGCGATGATTTCATATCGTTCATCTTCTAAGGGACGAACAAGAATCGGTTGAATCATTCCCGAGGTTTGTATCGATTGCTGAAGCCGCTCATTCGCGTCGGGGTTCTCAAGAAATCGGGGTTGATTCGGATTAGGCACCACTTGAGAAACCGGGATATCAAGAAGTAGAGGTTCCCCAACACTGGATACCGACGTAGGCATCTGTGGAACTAGAGCAGGCCGAGGTGATTGTTCGACGGCCTGTGGTTGAGGCGCAGGGTGCGTTGTTGCTTCATCGACGACTGGTGCCGGAGGCGAGGCGGGATCTGGAGGTATCCCTAATTCGGTAAAGGCGGAAAACCGTCTGGTTGATGTGTGGAAGGTGTTTTCCAACGCTTCTAAGTGCTTGCTCTTCTTCTCTTGGGCCTTAGGATTGGCTTTACGCTGTTCTTGTTTCATTCATTCACCGCTTCTGATTGGTCTTGTTTAGATGACATTTTGAGTCGAGACAATATCTGACGACCCAACTCCATGAATTCGCGAGCGACGGTCCCTTGGCGATCATGCTCATAAATAGTCTTTTTCGCGGCTTCTGCCTCTTGGATTTTTACTGAGGCGCTAATCGACACCGGAAAGACCTTCTCACCAAATCGTTGTTCCATGACACTGCGCATCGCTTTACAGAGATTTTTACGGCCATCATGCCGTGTGCAGATCACCCCCAGCAGTGATAACTGAGGATTGCCCCCACCCTGTTTGACATCACGGATTAACTCTTCTAAATCTCCATATCCGTCAAGAGAATACTTCGATCCACTTTCCATCGGCACAATCAGCGAGTCGGCTGCCACCAACGCGTTTGCGGTTAGCATCGAGAGTGACGGAGGGCAATCAATCACCATAAAATCAAAGTCTCCCGTCGCCATTTCCGCGACTTTATTGCGAAGCACAGTTCCTGGAGCTGTCAGGTATAATCGTGGAAGATCTCTTTCGACTCTAGTTAGGCTTACATGACCATATATGAGACTAATATCCTTCTCTTTTGTTTCTTGCCATGGAGAAACATGACTATCTTTGTCGAGAAACACATTGGTTGCTGTGGTCTTTACCTCATACGGATCTCTCATACCAAGTGTTGTGGATGTATTTGCTTGAGGATCAAGATCTAGAACAAGTACAGACATTCCAAGTCTTGATAAAGCAGCAGCCGTATTAATAGTCACGGTTGTTTTCCCTACCCCACCCTTCTGATTTGCCACTACAATGATATGCACAGCATCCCCCCGTGTAATTTATATATCTGTTTTGTCTAATATACATATATTATAATGCTCAAGTCAATAAGAAAAATCAGGCATATATTTAAAGACATGTTGGATGATCAATTATTAACCGCTAATACTGAAATACTTTTAAATGAAATTGTGTATTGTTAACATATGTTTATTGTATATGAATATTAGCCGCTAATAATATTGTAACTATTTTATATTTTCTTATAAACAATGAGATATTATAAAATCAATTATATAATTTACAATATATTTTTAATGAGTAATAAAGTATTTTTATTTTTATAAACATTTTATTTTATGGAAATAATGTTTTTTTAATATTTTAATGTTTAAAATTATTGCTATTGACCTATGGCTATTTGCGGGTGAGAGAGGGGAGGGACAGACTAGTATTCTTGGTATTGAAAAATACCAGGATATTTAACTCTTATAGCATGGTAAGCCTGATCACGTAATAATAAAAATAATAGGGCTTGACGTTGAATCTCAGGTGTCATCTCAAACCCTAACTCATTTAACGTATGGAGGACTTTAAGGTTATACTCTTCTCTTTCCGTCTGAGGGAGATACCGTTCCATATTGAGGAGCATGGTTTTATCCTCGGCGTCCAATTGCGCAAGACGAGTTTCTAGTGAGCCTTTACCACGTTGCTTTGGCAATGTCTCAGATTGAAAAACGACGTGAATGCGAAGACAACACGGCCGTTGCCCAGCTCCTAGATCAATAATGTCGACATGTCCATGACGAGTTAGGGCCTTGATCGCCTTGTTTACCGTATCTTTATTTAGGCCCGTCATTCGACTGAGTTCGCGCATTGTTCCTTGATAGTCCTGTCGGCCACGACCGAATGTTTCACGGAGAAGGAACAAGTAAAGGAGTCGCTGGGTACTTGACAGGCCAGTCATGCCTCCGTCGAACATTCGGTGAAGAACCATGAAGTACGGATATGGAGACCAAAGTGCATCTGTAATTAGTTCGTCTTTTTCATCATTCATGGCCGTCATCGACTGACCCTCTCACATCAATTACCGTAATGTTTCCAAGACCTTATAGATATTCCTGCTACAGTGTTCTTTTGTCCCTATTTTTTTGTCATAAAAATAACACCATATGTTTGTGTTCTGCAAGTGCTGTTTTTGTATATAATTGCCGCTAGCATTCCCTTAGCGGTAATTTGACACTTAGCAAAAATCGAGGTAGCCTAAAGCAAAGAAGAGATTTCAACCAGGACACGAAACTACACAATGGCTGATAACCATAATGATTCCGCTCTGATTCCCACTAAGATTCCCATTCCCGTGCCTCTTTCTAATACTTTCTCGCCTGTATCCCTCCAGGGTCCTTTTCAACTACCTACCTTATTAGGGGTTTTCTGCTCGCTCCATCGAACTGAGCATGCCCCAGATACCCGACGGCTCTATGAAACGGTTATTCGTCGATTTATGCATTTCTGGCAAACGACCCACCCTGATCTCTCTTTTAACTCCGAACTCATGGTGTCCTGGAAAGAAGACTTGCAAATAACCTGTGTGCCAGGGACGAATCGACCCATGACCCTCAAGAGTCAGCAACTCTATCTCAGTCTGATTCGCAACTTCAGCGGATGGCTGCATGCACACCGTTACATCCGTTTTAATCCCATGGAATCTATCCGCGGTCCCAAAATCCGGCCTGGGTATAAACGGGATTCACTAACAACGGAACAAGTGCAACGGGTCTTAGCAGTCTGTGACGACACAAAACCGCAAGGGATCCGCGATAAAGCTTTGTTGTATGTACTGTTAAAGACGGGCATCCGAGAAATTTCGGTTTCTCGTGCTAATGTCGGCGATATTCGCACGACACCGGATGGGTGGGTGTTTGATATACAAGGAAAAGGCCGGAAGGCAAAAGATGAGATTGTGGTGCTGGTCCCCGAGGTTAAAACCTTACTCGATCGCTACTTAGAGACACGCGGAGCACCACATGCTGATGAACCCTTGTTTCTCACC
Source organism: Nitrospirota bacterium (assembly GCA_011088105.1). Classification (GTDB taxonomy): domain Bacteria; phylum Nitrospirota; class Nitrospiria; order Nitrospirales; family UBA8639; genus JAALKI01. The sequence continues at coordinate 3,917 of JAALKI010000036.1, forward strand.
ATGGGCGTACGGCAAGGGCATCGGCTCACGACCAGGACGATTCGCTTTCTTATTACGCAAGCTCTTCGCTTGGCCAGCGTCAAAACCTCGTTGACACCGAGAATCACTGGCCATTCGCTCCGGCATACGGCGGCCACAATGGCCTTAGACAATGGGGCTCCTCTCACGGCCGTTCGAGATATGCTGCATCATGCGAGCATTTCGCAGACGAACCAATATCTCCACACACAGAATCGAATTCGCGAAGGAGCCGAACGCTTGATTACGCAGTACTAAACTTTTTCCTTTCCCCTTTTTACAAATTTAATGTGGCAAATTTTTCATCTAGCTCGGCATGTATCTAAGAGGCCATAGCCGAGGTTGGATCGCCAGGCTATAGAAAGAGATTAGGACCATAACCGAGATTCAGACAATTATGACCATCGTGGGTGTGACGAGTGCTGGGGAGGCAGGGTTTGTCTTAACGCTTCAGAAGATTCGTCGACAGCACCTCGAAATTAAGCGGCTCCAAGCCCAGCTCCCGAAAGCCGGATTTATGAGCCAACTTAGCGTACTTTGATAAGCGTTGCCCTAAATGCAAAAAATGGGTTGAGCAAGAAAAGACTGGAGCAACGAAGAAAAATAGAAACCTTGATGATGATGAAGAGTGGGAATGCAAAAATTGTCGTCACCGTTTTGGGAGAAACCCACTCGACGATGAAATGGTATAGTTGAGATGCTCTCTTCCGCTATTTTAGGAGGAAAAGGGGCAAGGACTCTCAAGAGCCTATCCCTTTTCTCTTTCTTCTGCCGCTATCTCTTCCTCGGCTTTAATAATGTACGCCTCAATCGCCTTGAGAACCCACCACGTTCGGCTTGGTCGGATCAAGCTCCGGCTTAGAATCCTTTCCATTCGATCGGCCATCTCCTTAGGCAAGGTGACCTGAACCCTGGTTACCTTTTCTTCTTCGTCAATCACTTGACCCCGTACTTGTTGATTTTTTGACGTTGGAGACATAGTAAGTCCTCCTTTGATTGTTTTTCAATATTGTATTTTATGTTTTTTTATGTAAAAATAATTGTAAAACATGATTTATAAATTCACTATAAACAAAATTATAGTAATATAGATGTCAATAAAATTTACATTTCATGCTACACATAGTAATTGTGAATAAATAAAGTTATTTTTACATTCATATAGAATTGAAAAATATGTTTAGACAACAGCCAATCAATGAGAACGGATAAGATTATTTATGAATAATACTACTTATACATGATATCACATGGAAATTCAACAAGAGAAGCGGAAATCATGAGATATAAGAAAGGGGAACGTGAAAAAACCATTCCTCGAAAAATTCAATTTCAAATACCGGTGCATGTTGAGCAACGAATCGTGGCTGTAAGGAAGTCTCAACTCGTGCCAGAAACTTTTTCCTGGTGGATTTTGGGAGCGATTGAAGAAAGATTGCTGAGAGAAGAAAAGGAGCTCGAGCAAAAGACATGAATCTCGTAAACGGGAATGGGCACACGCTCTCTCAAGAGCGGCAGTATGCCATGGTGATGACCGCGCTGAAAGATCTCACGCCCCACTTTGAGAACAACCAGATTGTTGAAGTGTTGGTGAATCCTGACGGTGCCGTGTGGGTCGATGAAATCGGACTTGGACTTCGGAAAACTGGTGCCTGGATGGGAGCCCCCGAAGTTGAACGGGCTATTCGGCTGATGGCCACGGCACAACATGCTCAGGTGGGTCTTCACAATGCCTCCTTGGCCGCGACGATCCCAGGGTATGGCTTTCGGATCCAGGGAGATCTTCCGCCAATTGTGGAACGTCCGACATTAAGCATACGGAAACCAGCGTCATTGGTGTACTCATTACAGGATTATGTAGAGCACGCCATTGTCACTGAGGAACACGCGGCCTTGCTCCGGCACAGCGTCTTGACCAAAAAGAATATTATTGTCTCCGGGGGCACCGGCAGCGGCAAAACCACCCTAACCAATGCACTTCTGAAAGTTGCCAGTTCAACCACTGACCGCATGGTCCTCATCGAAGATAATCGGGAATTGCAATGTGATTCCGACAATAAAGTCGGGCTCCTGACCAATGTCGATTACCCCATGCGCCGCGCCGTGATGGATACCCTGCGTCGGCGACCGGACCGGATCATTATTGGGGAAATTCGGGATGGGGCGGCGCTGGATTTATTAAAGAGCTGGAATACCGGTCACCCAGGCGGCATTTCGACCATTCACGCGAATGACCCGATTGGAGCCCTCCATCGACTCTGTACGCTCATCGAAGAAGTAGTCTTGCACGCGCCCAAGGAACTCGTGGGGGAGGCGGTTGATCTCGTCGTGCACATCCAGCGTGATCACGCCCACCCCGGGGGTCGACGGGTCACCGGAATCATGCACGTTGACGGATATGACACACAACAGCAGACCTGGATCGTTCACGAGGGTTCATCGTCTCGTGAACGGTACAAGCCATGTGAGAAGGAGCAAATATAATGATGAAGAAACACCTTGTAATGGTGAGTCTCTGGGGACTCGTCATGTTTTTGAGTGTGGATGGCGTGATGGCTGCGACCACCACCGGCATGCCGTGGGAATCTCGCTTGAACACCATCGTGAATTCGGTCACGGGGCCCGTCGCGTGGGCGATTGGCGTCTTTGCCATTATTGCAGCGGGATTTGGATTGGGATTTTCCGAAGGCGGCGGGGCCATGGGCAAGATCCTCTGGATGGTGTTGGGATTGAGCATTGCCTTCAATGCCGTGACGTGGGGACTCCCTTTTTTCGGGTTTACTCAGGGAGCCATGGTTCCGTAAGAACAAGGCCAACGCCATGCATGACGATGAGGGGTACACCACCCCAATCTACCAAGCCCTCACCCGTCCAGTGCTTCTGGCCGGCGTCCCACGGAACATGGCCATCCTGGTGTGGGTCATCACCACTGCCGTAGGTTTTGGGATGCAGGAAATTTGGGCGTTTGGCATTGGGTTTGTGTTGCATGTTGCGGTCGCCATGGGTACACGGCACGATCCGCATTTTTTTGACATTGTGAAATTTACGATGAAAGCTCCCAAACGATTGGAACCCTGAATGTTTCATTTACGCGAATATCAGAAACACCCGGAGCGACTCAGTGACTATTTACCCTGGGCAGCCCTGATCGCCCCCGGGGTGATCCTGCAAAAAGATTCCGTCTTTCAAAAAACGGTGGCCTTTCGGGGGCCTGATCTGGCGACGGCCTCACCCGGCGAATTGGTCAGTGCCACGGCCCGTCTCAATAATTTATTGAAGCGACTGGGATCCGGGTGGGCCCTGCACGTCGAAGCGCAACGGTATTTTGCCGGACAGTATCCCGCCGCCGAATGGCCCCATGCGATCCCTCAGGTCGTGGACGCCGAACGGCGAGGCCATTATGAAGCCGAAGGGCAACACTATGACTCGAGCTACTTTCTCACCCTGTCTTGGCAGCTTCCCGGCACGCGATCAAAAAAACTCGAAAGTCTCTTCGTGGACGATCCGCGCGAGGATGATCCTCAAGAGCACAACCGCCGAGACTTGGACTATTTTCTCCGATTCGCCGGGCAAATTATCGATATCCTCAGCACGATTTGTCCCACCGTGTCAGAGTTGAACGATGATGAAACCTTGAGCTATGTGCATTCGACCATCTCGATGAACTGGCACCCGATCAAATGCCCGGAGACCCCCATGTACTTGGATGCCCTCTTACCCGATCAAGTGTATCAATCAGGAGAGGTGGCCGTGCTGGGGGACCACTATGTAATGACGGCCACGATCATGGGGTTTCCCGGAGAGGATTGGCCGGGCATCCTTGATGATCTCAATCATCTCGCCGTGAGCTATCGGTGGAGCCAGCGGTTTGTGTTTCTGGATCAGGAAGAGGCTCAGCAGGAGATCAAAAAATATCGCAAATGGTGGTGGAGCAAGCGACAAAGTCTCTATGGGATGTTGAAGGAGCAGGCCAGCGGCCAGGAAGCCTTGGGAGACCCTGAAGCGGTTGCCAATGCGGCGGAATGTGACGCGGCGCTTCAGGATATGGGAAAGGGAACGGTGGGCTACGGCTATTACACCACAACGGTGACCGTCTGGGACCGGGACCTCGATGAAGTTGAGCGGAAAATGGGAGTGATCTGTAAAGTGCTCAACAGCCGAGGGTTTGCCACGAAGATTGAAACGTGGAATTCGTTTCATGCGTGGCTGAGTTCTTTACCGGGGCAGGTCTATGCCAACATCCGGCGACCCCTCCTCAGCACCCTCAATCTCGCCCGCTTGTTTCCGTTAGCAGCTATTTGGAGCGGGGATCGGTATGACGAACATTTGAAGAAGAAGACTGGCTATGCCAGTCCCTTGATGATCACCAACAGCACGGGCCGGACCCCGTTCCGGCTCTCGCTCGCCGTGGGAGACGTGGGGCATACCTTCATTGCCGGACCAACCGGGAGCGGCAAAACCACGCTGCTGGGGATGATGGCGCTGCAATGGTTACGGTATCCACACGCGCAAGTCTTCATCTTCGATCGTGATCGAAGTGCCCGCGCGCTCACCATGGCCGTAGGGGGCCACTATTACGAACCGGGGAACCCTGATCGACCGGTGAGCTTTCAACCGTTAGGGAACATTGATCAAGAAAAAGAACTGCAATGGGCCGTGGGGTGGGCCGAAACGCTCTTTGCCTTACAAGCGGTGGAACTTGATCCGTTTTTACGACGTGATATTTTTCAGGCGTTACAGAATCTCGCCACCTCTCCGAAGGAAGAGCGCACCATCAGCGGATTAAAAGGCATGCTTCAAGAGGGCATCCTGAGAGAAGCCCTGACGCCGTTTACCCTGGATGGCCCCTATGGGCAGATTCTCGACGGGAACAAAGATGAATTAGACATTGGCCAATGGACCATGCTGGAAACCGGCGCCTTAATGTCGTTGGGCGAACGGGCGATGGTCCCAGCCATCGGGTATCAATTTCATCGTCTCGAACAGCGGTTCGGCCAGGGGCCAACGTTTTTGTATTTTGATGAAGGGTGGCTGTATTTGAAATATCCATATTTCATTCAACGGCTAGAAGATTGGTTTAAGACAACAAGAAAGAAAGATGTGTATATGGTGTTTGGGACCACGGAGCTGGAGGACGCCGTCAAGAGTCCGATTTGCAGCACCTTGTATTCGGCCTGTCAGACCAAAATCTTTTTACCCAATCCGCAAGCCCTCGATCCAATCGCACGGAAAATGTATAGCGAATTTGGGCTCAGCGAGGCAGAAATCGAAACCATTGCCCGGGCCACGCCCAAGCGAGAGTATTACCTGCGAAGCCCGAAAGGGCGGCGAGTCTTTGATCTCGAGCTCGGCCCGGTCGCGCTCGCCATCGTGGCCCGGTCCTCGACCGCGGACCAAGCGTTCCTGGATGGGATGGAAGAAAAGTTGCCCAAGGAGGAGTGGGGGAAAGCGTTATTGGAAGACCGCCATCTGCACTGGGCGGTGGAGCTGATGAAAGACTGGGAAGCGACGCATTTGCCACAAGACCCCGCTGAGGTCATGGAGCCTCTGACCAATGAACCAGTTACGTCTTAGCCTTCTGATGGACACCGAAGAAGAAGCATCAGTGATTCCGGTTGAGCGAATTGTAAGCTGCATGTACCTGATCCGTGGCGAAAAGGTGATGCTGGATCAGGATTTGGCTGAGTTGTATGGTGTGATGACAGGGAATTTAAACAAGACTGTCAAACGCAATCTGCGCCGTTTTCCTGATGATTTTATGTTTCAACTCACTGAAGCAGAATGGGAATCTTTGTTATTCCAAATTGGAATAGCAAAACAAGGTCGAGGGGGGAGGCGGTCTCTTCCTTATGTCTTTACCGAGCAGGGCGTGGCTATGCTCTCAAGTGTCTTGCACAGTGATCGAGCCGCTGAGGTTAATGTCACGATCATGCGGACCTTTGTCCGTATGCGGGAAATGTTAGCGACGAATAAGGAGCTGGCACAGAAGGTGGAACAACCCGACAAAGACATTGCGGTGCTGCACAAATATGTGACGCAACTACTGGATCCCGCAACGTCTAAGAACGCACGGCCGATTGGGTATATTTAGGAAAAGAAATGAGGAGACAACGAAAGCGTCACACCAAATTGGGATGTGGCATGGACCCCATCAGCACGATAGAATTCGATCTCGCCATCCAAGCCGATAATCATGACCTCTTGGATGCTGGAGGCCAAGTAAGCCTGGACCTTATGGTCGATTTCCGTTTTGCGATTGCCGGGAGAAAGGACCTCCACCACCAGATCCGGAGCTCGGATCAGATCGTCTTGAGGTCGACCCATCCATTTGTCCGATGGCATCCACACAACATCAGGCACTCGTACGCCAGCCGAGCTGGTCAGGACAGCCGCTTCAACCACCGCCTCTCCTCCCAGTTGAGAGCGCAGTTGAAAGGCAATTTCTGTGGACACGCGTTGATGCCGATTCGAAGGCTTTGGACTCATGACCAACTCACCATGTTCGGTGAGTTCATACCAGTCCGGGAGCTGCTCGTCCTGGGCCAGGTCATGCCACAGGGTGGATAAGGCTTCGGGGGAAAGGATGGTATTGGCATGCATACGATTCTCCTGATCCTGTGTATTCTACAGCAGACCAAACGGAGACTCAAACTTGAGACGTATCTCCAGGGAGCGAAAAAGTTTGAGGTTCCCAATTGGCACCTCAAATCAAAGCCGAGGGGAGCGGTAATTTCGGTCGTGTGTCTCACGTCTTTGATGTCACAACGTGTGACATCACAATGTGCCCGAGGCAGGATATGAAGGAATTTCCTCTTAGTTTTTTCTTTATCAGTCACGTCGTGCTCCCGAGTGTGGTGTGGGCAAGTGGCATTCCCACCGTGGATATCGCCACTCAAGTCCGCCTGTCGATCAACCATTTACAAGACCAACTCCAACGCGCGAATCATATTATCGAAACCGTTAATGTAGTCCAAAACACGGCCCAACAAATCCAAAATCAAATTCAACAGATCCAGTACATGGCTGATACGCTCCAAACGCTCCCATCAGGGGGATTTGTCGGCATCGTCAATGGCTTAGGGCAACAACTGTGGGCCTTGGAAAGGGTATTGAACACCGTCGAGTCAGTCGGGTGGAACATCGAACACGTTCGGAATGAGATGGGTGAGCTCTACCCGGATCCAACAACATGGGGCGAACCCCGGACACTCGAAGAAGTGACAACCATGACCACCCAATGGAACGAATCCATTGTGGATGCGAACCAAGTGGCCATAGAGATCCAAACATTGACCGGAAACGTGCAGGGCCGGACGCAAGCCCTTCAAGACATTGTGACCACCAGTCAATCCCAAGGGGGAGAAGTCCGGCAATTACAGGCCATTGTGCAAGAAACCGCGTTGGTCTCGGAAAGTCTGAACCACCTCAATGTGCAAACTGCCAGCATGAACCGGGCCATGGCCATGGCCGCCGTCAAGGAGGTCACCAAAGAAGAACTGATTCGAGCCCAGCGAGAAAATAACATGAAAGACTACACGTATATGGGCCCGAAAACGAAGATTCCGAAGGGCTTTTAATCAAAGAGGAGAACGACCATGAACCGCATTCTACTGGCATTGGCTGTGTTGCTACTGAGCGTTGGCTGTTCGGAAGGGCCGGAGAGTCCCACCCCTTCCAACTCCTCCGCCGTGGAGGTCATTAAGATCACGGCGGAGGATCTTGACGAACGTGCGGAAGAATATAGAAACAATTTGGATGAATTTTTGGAAAACTGGAAAGGGTGTCAGAGCAAACAAATCCCAGCCGACAGTGTAAATTGCAGAGCTTTTCATCAGATTCGTGAAGGGCATCCTTTTATGAAAAAAATTCGGGCCGAAGAATGGGAAGCGCAGAAGCAAGCCATCAAGGAATCATCAGCCAAAATCCCTGATGGATTTTAATACGTATGAACGTCCTCAGCAACAACTTAAACACCTTTCGGGAAATCTTCATCGCCGGTCCGGGCCGTTTGGCTGAGACCGTGGATTTTTTGTTCTACAGCTTCTTGGCGATTGAACTCGTCATCTTCGGGAGCATGATCGCGCTCGGCAACTACAACGTCGGCGAGCTGTTTTGGAAAGTGTTGTTTATCTCGTTTTGGGTCTGGGTGATTGGGAACTATGACGATCTAATCGGCATGCTGATTGGGTCATTTGGGCAAGTGGGCTTGCTGGCCGGGGGCGGGACTATTACGTCCGACGTGTTGCGTGATCCTTCCGCCATTATGGGCCTGTCCTTTGAAGCGAGTCAGCCGCTGTTAGCCAAAATTAATGATTTTACCGTGCTCAACGTTGGAGACCATTTGACCTTTGGCTTTCTCTATCTGTTGCTCATGATCGCCTTTTTTATTGTCGCCCTTCAGGTGTTTTTAGCCTATCTCGAATTTTATGTGCTGGCGGGCATCGGCATCATCTTCATGCCTTTTGCCATTAACAACCACACCCGGTTTCTCACCGAGAAAGCCATTGGTGCATTGGTAAGCTCTGCGGTAAAGATCATGATCCTCGGGTTCATTCTGACCGCCTCTTTTCCCGTCATTCAGTCGGTCGCGCTTCCAGAGAACCCCAACTACAACGCGATACTCACGCAAATTACCGTGGTGGCCACCATCGCCTTCTTGGCTTGGAATGCCCCGGGGATGGCCGCTGGCTTGCTGGCTGGCTCCCCATCGTTGACCGCTGGCGTCGCCGCGCAAGGGGCGGCGGTAGGAGCGCTGGCGGCACTACCCCTAGCCGGGGCAGCCCTTGCTGGCGGGAGTCGGGCTGTCGCAGCCGGTGCCCGGATGGCCGCCTCCTCAATGGGCATGCCGTCAGGCATCGGATCTCTCGGGGCCGCCACCAGCATGGCTGGCGGGGGTCTCGGTCTGAGTCAGGCCGCCACGACCGTGGGGCCTCAGGCTGGCCCATTGGTCAGTAGTGTATTTTCCAGCACCGCCCCCTCATCAACCGCCAATGTGAATGTCGGGGATGCGTCTGGGGGGACGAGGGGGCCGACCTATCCGAGCGCAAGCGCTCCCGGCAGCAGCGCCCCCCCATCGTCGTCGTCTCCTGGTGCAATCTCGCCTGGCAGCGGGGCATCTGGCGCGGCGGCTTCCGAGAAAATAGAAACGAGCACGGCGAGTGGCTCCAGTGTGACTGGCAGCACCCAAGCCGCGAGTGGCCCTTCCACCAAGGGCGCGGGGCCAAGCATGCCGGGATGGGTGGAGCCGGGAGGATCGACGCGGTCCAGAGGACAAGCTGATCCGTCAACACCCCCGAAGTGGGTGGAGAAGGCCATGAAAGACCTTAAACGATTACCCCACCATGTATCACAGGAAGGGCACCCCGGGAGCGGGAGTGGCACACCAAACATTCGAGAGTCCTAACAGACGGAAGGAAGCATTATGATCACTAAAACGGCAACATATCCCGCCGAAGGCCTGCCGGAAACCCCATACCTGAAAGCGCAAGCAGAATGGGACGCGCGGGAAGGACGCGTCCTTCATGCGGCGAAGAATTGGCGGGTGTTTGCCCTGATCTGTTTAGGGCTGTTGGTCTTGTCGGTGATGGGCAATCTGTACTTAGGTACGTTGGGAAAAGTTCAAATTGAAGTGGTGGAAGTGGACTCAGCCGGGCGAGTGCACGCGATCGGGCAGGTGGGAAAGAGAATAGAAGACTGGACGTTTACGCAAGCCCTGATTGAACAATCCATTCGTCAGTTTTTGAAACACACCCGGTCACTGAGTATCGACCCCAAAGTGGTCGAAGACAACTGGCGAGCTGCCTATTTCGTCTTGAGTCCGGCCGGCACGCGGCAACTGAACCAATGGGTGCAAGCTGGGGAAGGGGAGGACAAAGACCAACATAATCCATTTATCCGCATGGCAAACGAAGCCGTAGATATTAAAGTGGAAAGCGTTCTTGCACTGTCGAACGATACGGTTCAAGCCGAATGGAAAGAAATGGTGTGGTCGCGAAAAGGGGAACAACTCCGAGAAGAGACATGGCGGGGCACCTTCACGTTTAGTCAGAGTACTCCCAATTTAGAGACCAATCCCATTGGGTTCTTCATCGAACATTTTTCATGGGGCATCGTTGATTCCTAGAGTGAAGAGGAGAAAGTAGCGCATGAAACGAACAATAAGGATGCAGTGTTTTGGATGGGGTATCAGTCTGGTCCTGTCTGGGTGTGCCTTGTTTGAGACATCACCACCTCCGGCACCAGTCGAGTACATTGCCGCGCAGCCGGTTATCGTTGAGGAAGGTCCGGTGGTGATGCCCGATCTGGAAGAACCACCAATCGTCCCAGGGCAAATGCAGAAGATTCCCACGTCCTCTCCTGAAGGAGAGGAGGGAGATGATCGTCCCCCCCATGAAGTGATTCAAGCCGCAACAGACCAGGCGACCGATGGGCCAGAGATCGACGGGTATTTTAATGCGATTTCCGTGTATAACTTTGAGCCCGGACGGCTATACAGGGTGTATTGTGCGCCGTTACGCATCACAGACATTCAGCTCCAGCCGGGAGAAGAAATCATGGGCACTCCTGGGATTGGTGATTCCACCCGATGGGTCTCAGGTGTCTCGGAATCCGAAGACAACGGAGTCAAGCGGCAACACTTTTTTATCAAGCCAACACGGGCGGGATTACATACCACGCTGGTCCTCACCACCAATAAACGCGTGTATCACCTCGAGCTGCATTCCTACAAAAACACCTACATGGTCTCCATCAAGTGGCGGTATCCCCACGAAGACTTCTTGCGCCAGGTGGCCAAACGGGAATCCAAGAAGGCGAGAGAGGAACCGGTGGTCGCCACGAATGTGAATCTCGCCAATACCAATTTTGAGTATGCGATCGAAGTGATTCGAGGCAATCCTCGCTGGACACCAGTGCAAACCTTCGATGACGGCCACAAAACGTTTATCCGGTTTCCGAAGGTCCTCGAAGTGAGCGAAGCCCCGGCGTTGTTTTTGTTGCCAGTCGATGGCGATGCCGATGCCTTGCAGCTCGTGAACTATCGCGTCAAAGAGAACTTCTATGTCGTGGATCGGTTATTTCAACGAGCTCGGTTGATTGTCGGCACAGACGATCAGGAGATTGTGGAAATTGTGTCTGGTCTCGCACAAGAAGAAGAAATGGAGTCGTAAGCTATGGATGCTCAAGAAGAACGCCCCCCCGAGGCTGAGCCGGGTCCTGAGGAACACCCGTCAGCTAAGCCGGTGAACAAGAAAGTCCATCCTAATCAAGTGATGGGGGGACACGCGCAAGCGGTCCCCAGGCGGATCCGGCAAGGCCCACTGCTGGCCATTGGCTGTGGCGTGGTCCTACTGGTGACCTTTGCGATCTTCTCGGCCTTTTTGCAGGAGACTCCACCCGGGAAGACACCCGGGAAACAGGCCATTGTGCAAGAGGAAGGGGTCAAGGAGACGGCCTCGATTTTTCAAGGAACGAAATTAAACTATGGCCAAATTTTAGCCACGGGCGAACCACAACAGGACGAGGCCCCGCCCCCGACTCTTGGGCCTCCGCTCGAGGGCGATTTAGGCGCAGCCGGTCTGCTGGCTGATGCGCCAGCGTTGCCCGGTCCTCAATTTCAGGCGCCTCTCAAGCAACAGGCATCGCAAGAGGAGATTCGAAGGAAAGCGGAATACGCGCAAGCGGTGCGGTCGAGCCTGGAAGCGGTCCGGTATGTGTCTGGATCAGACCCGTCAGCTGAGCACACGGACCAGAACGGAGTGCGTAATCAATTACAAGCATTGGAAGACGCCCTTAAAAAAAGCGGCAGCGGCGAGATTCCTGATTTAAATGTCCTCGGCGGCGGCGGCGGAACTCGTCAGTCCCAAGACCGGAAAACACGGTTTCTCCGTGAAGAGAAGGGACCTGAGACGTATGTCAAGAAGGTGGTGCTCGATCCAGTTTCACCCTACGAAGTGAAAGCTGGCAGCGTGATCCCAATCGTGTTGATCACCGGAATCAATTCGGACTTACCGGGGAGCGTGACCGGACAAGTTCGGGAACATGTGTATGACTCGGTGACAGGAAATTATCTTCTGATTCCTCAGGGCACCAAAGTGATTGGCCGGTATGATTCTTCTGTCACATTCGGGCAAGAACGTGTGTTGGTGGTCTGGCATCGGTTGATCTTTCCAGATGGCACCTCGTTTAACCTAGAAGGCCTTCCTGGCGTAGACCTCAGCGGCTTTGCTGGCATTGAGGATGACGTGGATCACCATTGGGGCAGGTTACTGGCCGGGGTCATTTTGAGTAGCGCACTCGCGGCCACAGCCAATTTCTCTCAGGGGTCGTTTACGAATGATAGTGTTGATGCCACCCAAGTGGTGACCAGCAACATCGGCCAAAATATTAATCGAACCGGGCAACGGATCACCGATAAATTGTTAGACCAGCAACCAACCATTACGATTCGCCCAGGATGGAACGTGAATATTTTTGTCGAGAATGATCTTGTGCTTCGACCGTTTCGATCATCTTAACCATTGAGGTAATTCATGAGTGTGACCTTAAAGATTCCCCCAAAACTGACGTACAAAAAACGGGCGTTGAAATTGTCAGAACATATTTTACACACGTTAGATCAGTATGTGGCCGCAGCCAAGGAGACACAACCCCAGTCCGATATGACGGCTGATGTCGTGGTAGGGCTGATCTTAGAAGAACATTTTAAAAGAGATAAGCATTTCCAACACTGGCTGGCTCAACAGCATGGAACGGGCCAAGACCACAAGCCGTCATAAGGGAGGAGGAGTCATGAAAGGAAGAGTCGGGTTTCTCGGATTAGCAGTGGTGATGGTCATGAGCGGATTCGGAGTCACGAACGCTTGGGCTATGAGCGGCAAGACCAAGTCCTCGTGCGAGACGCTCCTGTGTCTCTCGGCTTCTGGGGGAAGACCTGGCGCATGCGGCAATCCGTTAAAAGAATTCTATTCCATTAAACACCGGCGTCCGGACAAACAAATCAAAAAACGAAAGAACTTCCTCAAGTTGTGTCCGACGGATTTTAGGGGAAAGGAGCAATTGGTCAATTATGCCAGTGAAGGGTGGGGTGAGCGATGTGAGATTAACCGCCTCCCCTCGATCTGCCGAGAGGTTGCCGCAGCACAATTTACACTCGGGGTGGTGTTGCCCGTGATGGCCACCTATTGCATGGATATTCCCTCCGACTCGATTTTTTCTCGACGAGGGCAGCCTGTCTGCATTCAACAGTGGATGAATCCAGAAGCCCCTCCGAATCCTGCCCAGTTTGATCGTTTGTTCCAGGGGGCGGCGTTTGAACGATGTTGGAAAGGGTTTACTCCCTTTCGCAGTGCCACGTATCACCCACCGCAACCGCGAGATTACCGCAATGATTATACCTATCAGCCACCTGGACCAATCCCAGCCTATTATTCAAATGACCGGAGCATCGATTACAACTACGACAGTGGCCCCCCAACCTATTACTCACTGGATCGGAGCCAGTGTAACCGAAACGGGAACATCACGTTTTGGCAGTCGTACCCGATCATGCAAAAAGGGTAAGCCACGCCTACCATGTAACCCCGGCCCTTCCCCCACCCTCGGGAAGGAACCCGCCCGTGGCCTGTTGGTCGCGGGCGTGCCGGCCACAGTCATCGCTCTCCACACTTGCAGATTGCCTCTACTACGCCAAGGAGGACATAGAAGAACCTAGTGTTCATAGAGACCAAAAATCTTTCCATCCCACCACGCAATACGTCCTCGATCGTCTTTCTCCGACAAGCTCAGGCGATTTACAGCCTGACCTCACCACCATGACCAGGATCACGTTTATTCGGGAGATGAGAAGCAAGAAACCAAACGACTCCCTTAAAAATGAGGCCCCAGCTTAAAGACCGAAGTCTCTCATGAAATGAAAAGGAAAAGGAGTATAAGGCTTGGCCTCAGCGACAGGGTTGAGGTGATAATGACAAATGTAAGTCCGTCAAAGAAATCGCAATCCTTTTTGTTTCCCCTTGCCGAATGACCTTCAGTCTGACAGTTGTCCCTAATTCCGCTAGTGCAAGCATTCGGCGAAACATCAAAACACTTTTTATTGGTTTCCCGTCCCACTCCATGATTGCATCCCCTACCTGCAATCCAGCTCTCGCCGCAGGAGTATGTCTATGCACGATAGAAACCAATACACCTCCCTTGTCCTCTTCTTTAATAAAAAAGGCTTCTCGAAGTTTCGGGGTAAGTTCCTGAATGGCAACTCCAAACATGGGACGATTGATTTTCCCGAATTTGATGAGCCTATCAGCAACATACTGAGCATAGGAGGTGGATAGAGAAAAAAGTACAGCCTTTTCCGATTGTGCATCAGGCAAGGATAGATTAAGACCAACCAACTCACTCTTCAAATTGACAAGCACGCCCCTAAGAAACGTCCGCTTATCAAAAGAACCTGCAATTTGAAAGGAATCCTGACCAAACAAAATATCCTTGAACTGCACAATGGTAACAAACTCAACAGGACCATTGGGCTCAACCATGAGTAAAACATCTCCTGCCCGTAAGTCTTCAGAAGCTTTCAAACGCCAATATGGTAATCCATCAGCGTCAATCTTTAGGACAGCCAAACCGCTACGAGAATCTCGTCCTATGATTTTTGCATTCACAGGGACCCCTGTGGTTGAGAGAAGCACTTTGACCACCGGCTCCTCACAAAATGGCTGAAAATAGTCAGGAGTAAGAATGTATCCATCAGACCGAATAAGAACCCCATAACCAACGATATCCTGCTCAGAGAGAAGAACCGTAACCACAGCAGCTGGGTTGGCAAATTCTTGCAAAAGATCAGCATGCTCCTCTTTTAATTTCTCCTGGTCAATTTTTTTTGTCTCATCTGTCTGAGTAACCTTGATCGACTCTTGAGATATACCACCGGTTTTCATCTCTTGGGTAGGCAGTGTGCAATGTGAGAAGCTTAGAAACGCCACAAAAGGTAAACACACAATCAATATTCTCGATCTCTCCATAGCTTTTTCCCTTTTCTTCACTTCGTTTTAGGCACTCCCTCCTACCGCCAGGCAAATCCCTGACGAGTCTCGGTCACTCAGCCGTGTGCGCGGCGTGCTGCCTACCGGGGCCCCCTCCTCTTGGGGTCTGGTGAGGGGGAGCGGCCCCCGTGTGTCCTCCAGCCAGATGGGCGGCGCTCTGGTCGCCGCCATGAACAGGGGGCCGATGGTGCCATCCCGGGCACCTGCCTGGGCTTTCCGCCCCGCTGGCACATCCGTCACGCCAGGGCTCCTGGCCGACCATGATCCTGTCATGCCCGATGCGTTGGTCCTGCGGGGTACGCCCATTCACGCCCCTCGTCGGCTCCTTGTCCGTTGGTCCCTCGCTCTCCATCCATCCGTGAGAGAGCGACAGATCAACTTACAACACAAGGAGTCTTATCATGGCATCATCTCCCTCTTACAAACCTGTTCACCGGTTCCAGCAAGGCCGCGTCACCGCCACGATCTGGCTCAACGAGTCGGTCCAGGGGCCGTTTCATACCTTCACCCTCACCCAGTCGTTTCGGGATGGTACCAACGGCAATCTGCGCCGTGGCCATTCCTTTAGGCTGAGTGATGCGCCGGACCTCCTGACCGTCATCCAGCTCGCGCATGAGTGGATGGCCACCCCGCCTCCGGCAGCCTAAGCCGGGCCGCCCGCCCTTGGGTCCACGCCCGGGGGCGGGCGGCGGCGCGTGAGCCGATACACGAACGCCGCGGCGGCCCGGGCGAACGGTGACTTTTACCTTTTGGTGATTTGAATTTATGCTCGTAACGGCGGGGGAAACACGGAATCGCCAAGGGGTTCTGGTTTGGTTTTCCACAACGTCAAATAGGCAGCACTTCAACTTTGGGAAAGCGCTTGACCTTGATCGAGCGGGCAGTCTCCTGAACCTTCGCCAGATCATAAGCAAACTGCATCCGCATCCAATGTTCTGTGGTTGAGCCGAAGGCTTTTGAAAGCCTGACGGACATTTCTGGCGAGAGATCAGCCTTTTCATTGATTAGCCGTGAGAGTGTCGTGCGATCGACACCAAGCCGCTCGGCACTTTCCGTCAGATTCAGGCCTGTCGCTTCGATGGCGTGTTTGGCAATCTTGCCGGGGTGTACAGGGGTTTTCATAGCCATAATATCTTCTCCTCAATGATAGTCTAGTAAATCCACGTCAAAGGCTTTGCCATCCTTAAAGCGAAAGATGATCCGGTGATTGCGCGACACAGTGACACTGTAAAACCCACGCAAGTTACCAGTCAGCCGATGAAAGCGAAAACCAAGAATATCAAGTTCCTGTACCGTTTCAGCAGTATCCAGAATGGATAAATACAGTTCGGCTTTCTCAGCAATATCCGTGCGTAACCCGCTCCGGTCGCCTTTGTCGTAGAGCCTTTTTAAGCCGCGGTGCTTAAAATTCTCAATCATATAGTATCGTAGCGCGTTGCGCCACATGCTGCAATAACTTTTTGTCGTCGAATTAAGCTATTGAAGTGGTAGGCAAAAGGTGGGATGATTTTCCGTAATCTATATGGGGACGATAGAGGATTTGGGAATTATCGTACGCTAAGGGTTTTCATGGCCAAAGCGGACGCTGCAAGCAATCGAACTGATCGGTCTCAAGTCGACCCATAGCGGTCATTTAATTTTGTTAGTCGACCCTCTTTTTTGTATTTGACATTGTAAGGCTTACGCCTTACAATTAAAGAAACGAGGGGGGAATTTAACATGTCAAAAACAGTAGGTCACGAATTTGGCCGGTATATCCGTGCAGAACGTGTTGCTGCTGATATCAGCTTGAGAAAAGCAGCAAAGGCTCTCAATGTATCTGCTGTGTATTTAGGAGAGGTCGAGCGTGGTGTTCGACCGCCGTTAAAAGAAGACCATTGGGACGCTTTAATTAGAGCAATCCCTACAATAGATCGAGACACTTTAGAGCGTCTTACGGTTAAATCTAGGCCAGTTCAACTTGATTTGAGAGATGCCCCGCCGCAATACCAAGATTTAGGGCTAGCGCTTGCCCGCAGAATAGATAAGAAAAATATTTCTACTGATGAATTAGAAAAACTTATTAGGATTCTAGGGGATCAAAATGAGTAGTTTTCTAGATGAAGAAGTGCCACCGGTTAACCCGTTAAGTACTGCGGTGATAGAAGAGCTTGGACGTTGCGTTCTTCAGCAGCTTGCTCCTGATATGTTAATGAAACCACAACCTTTAAATGTATTGGACTTGGTCGATAGTCGTCTTCCAGAATTTGGAATACATGTATGTCCTGCCACACGGGAAGAACTCGGAAACCGAGACGGCGCTACGGACCCGAATGGCAATGTGGAAATAACTATACTAGTTTCAGAAGATGTTTGGGACGGTCTTGAATCAGAAGCACCAAAATCACATTATGCTAAAACCACAGTGTGCCATGAATTAGGGCATGCTTTGATCCATGTACCCATTCTCAGGCGTAGGTTGCTTCTTAATAATGTACTTGCAAGAACACAGCGTTCTAATTTACGCCCCTATGAGGACCCCGAATGGCAAGCATGGACATTTGCAGGATCAATTTTACTGCCAAGAACAACTTTAGACATGTTAGAAAAAAGATATGGGAGAATCTCTGTGGATTTAGTCAGTACAACTTACGAGATTAGTCCAGACATGGCTTCCAATCACTTGCGTCGACTAAAGTGGCAAGGTTTTTCAGCTGCATAACCAAGGCATTTTTTTTGACCTTAACGTAAGGCTTAAGCCTTACGTTCTTTCAACCTTTAGATGGAGGAAATTTTAATGAAAAAAACCAAGAAATCTAACAACGAAGTCACCAGCAAAAAAGCGGCATCAGCTGCTGGGCGGGTTCTTCGTGATCCTAAGTCAAGTAAAGCTGCGAAAACTGCGGCAGCGGCAGCATTAACCCAACGGCCAAACCGTAAAAAATAAGGAGTGCAAAAAAACTCATTTAGATTTGCTAGACGAAGTTGAAGTAATTGATATTGAAGATTGTGCTTGCTCTGAAAGACCAATTTCTAAAAGAGTCAAGTCTTATTTTATTTAGAGTAGATCGAAAGGCCCTTATCAAGGGCCCTCCGCCATCATAAAAAGGAACATTCCAACGAAAATGCTGCCACAACAAGAAACCTCCACCCATGACTTAATAAAGTCAGCGATATTTTCGTCCTGCAATGATTTAGGGGTTCACACATTCCAAGAGTACAAGGGTAGAGATTGGAGAGCCGATGTTTATGTGGCCAGCGACACAAAAAACTTCGCGTTCGAAATCCAGATGAGTCCTCAATCATTAAAAAAGACTTTAGAAAGACAAAAAAAATATATCCGTGATGGAGTTATTGGTTGTTGGTTGTTTGAAAAAGCTCCATCAAAACTTTCCGATGAAAGGCCAGACCTTCCCCTCTTTTATATAACAGAACAAGAAGGCAAATCCTTTTCTGTGTCATTGAGCGGGCGAAAGGAACTTCCGTTGCAGGATTTTCTTCGAAACTTTTTAATCGGCAATATAAAATTTTGTGATGTCGTACGAACGGCACGGGAACAGAAAGTGAAGTTAGTTTTCTACGAGATGGAATGTTGGAAGTGTAAAGCAATGAACCATCTTTATTTTGTCGAACCGAGCTTCCGCTCTGCGTGCAATGCTGTAATCCATTCCGACGAATCTCTGTGGGGTTCAGACAAACATGCTCATCGTCCAGAAATAATTGCGCTGGCAAGAGAATTTATTGGGACTGAACAGGGGAAGCACATAAAATTAGGTGACATTAAACAACGATTTAGCAAGACAGTTGGAGACTCTTATATGTCTTTTGGGTGTTATAGCTGCGACAGCATATTTGGTGACTGGTTTGTGATGGAAGCTGAACTGGAAATTAGATATGGCTATGGGCAAGTTGCAACCATAGAGCGAAGTATAACACTCGATGAAATTATTAAACTCGATATCCCGCACTGGTGTTATCCGAGCGAATTACCATTTTGTGATTCCACACAAAAACAATCAGTTGGCTAACAAATCATTGGGGCAGACGCGGCTAAGAAACGGCTGCGCACTCATTTCTGACGTTGATGTCCGGTATTGACCGGAAACGACCCAGACCAGACGTGACGCAGGAGAGATAAATGGACCCAGTTTTTATCGATTTTCACATCCATACTTCAGATAACCCTGAAAGTCTGAATGATTCATATGATGTCGATATGTTGAAAACCAAGATTGAGGAAATCGCAGACGGAGCCGACTATCTCATATCACTTACAGACCACAACACTATCAACAAAGGCATATATTTAAAGGCTGTAAACAAAATTAAGCACATTCTCTTGGGAGTGGAGTTGCACGTTCGGAATTATGATTCTGCCGACCCCTACCACTGTCACATGCTATTCAATTTGCCAAAAATTGACGCTCCTGCCATAGACAATATCAACACAAAGTTAGATGAACTTTATCCAAGAAAAGTGATCGAAAACGATGATACGAGCATCCCAAAATTAGAACAAATAATGAATTGCTTCGATAAGTATGAATTTCTTCTTCTACCTCACGGAGGGCAAAACCATTCAACATTTGACATGTCCATTCCTGACGGTGTGGAGTTTGATAAAACATTGGAACGGAGCATTTATTACAATCATTTTGACGGATTTACAGCCAGAAGCAACACAAGTCTGGAAAAGACACACCACTATTTTGATCGACTAGGAATAAGGGAGTTTGTAAATCTTGTTACAGCCACAGATAATTATGAACCAAAGGACTATCCCAATTGTAAAGCTGGCAGAGATGCTTCCCCATTCATACCAACTTGGATGTTAGCCAGTCCTACTTTTAACGGCTTACGTTTATCTCTATCAGAATCATCAAGACTTAAATACGGTGAAAAACCTGATTCATGGGCGGAGTGTATTCAACATGCTTCACTAAAGAAGGAAAATATTGATATTGATGTAGAGCTAACACCAGGGCTAAACGTAGTCATAGGTGGTTCCTCTAGTGGAAAGTCTTTGTTTGTTGACTCAATATTCAGAAAAATTGTCGGTACATTTGATGGCAGCATTTATCTTAATACGCCATATGACATTCATGACATACAAGTAAAAAACCCAGCAGGGCAACATCCTCATTATCTAGACCAAAACTATATTAGTAGTATATGCAATCCAAAGGATAAAGAGAAAAATATCGATGATATTTCACTCCTTAAAAATGTGTTCCCACCAGATAAAGAAGAACGACAAAGGATATCGAATGGCTTATCAGATCTCCGCTCGCTACTAAATAGTTTAGTCCAGTCAGTAAAAGAAATTGAGAAGCTCCAAAGTACTCTCAAAAGGATTCCCAGATTATCTCACCTAATTGTGACAGATGTGATTCAAGGCAACCCAGTGAAGTACCTATTGCCTGATGATGTAACAATTGAATCTATAGAGTATGGTCAGGCGGATTACGTTCGTCATATTAAGAACTTAGACGAAATAGACAGGTTCTTATCAGACAATCCTTTAGTTCCTCACGATAAAGCTCTTGTTGAAAAACTTAGGGATGAACTCTCGAAAGCGTTTGAATATGCAAAGCTAGAATCCTCTGTACGTGGAATTATTTCCAATCATGAAAAGGAAATTGATGAAACTAAGGAAAAAGAGAATCGGGAAGTTACAACTAAAAGACAGGAATTTGAGAAATTACTAGAATCGCTCAGGAAATACATTAGGTATGAAAAAACATTCAATCAATCATTAGAAAATATCTCAAAGTTCAAAATTTTAATCGGCACCAAAGAAATTGAGTCCATGGGCAACAAGCTATCCATCAGTAATGAATTTGAATTGACTAAGGAAAAGTTTCTGGAAGTAGTTAATGGCATGCTGAAGACCGAGCACAGGATACAAACATTCGAAGATATCAAGCCTGAAGCTCTCTTTGAAGAAAAATTTAGTAAGCGCGATCCCAAGGTTATTGACTACGATGATTTCGAAAGACGTGTTAAGGGAAAATTTGAAGCTATGAATAAAAAGAAATACCGAATAACCACAAAAGAGGGGAAGGACTTCGATAATTTGAGCGCTGGATGGAAAACCTCGGTTGTTCTTGACTTAATACTTGGTTGGGATGGTGATAACGCACCTCTTATAATTGATCAACCAGAAGATAATCTTGCTATTGCTTACATAAATTCTGGGCTACTTAAGGCAATCAAGAAATGTAAGACGAAGAAACAAGTTATTCTGGTTTCTCACAACGCCACAATACCCATGTTAGGCGATGCCCAGAATGTAGTGATGTGTAAGAATAAAGACAATAATATAACCATTAAATCAAACCCTCTTGAAGGCTCAATTGACGGTAGAGATGTTGTTGATCTCATAGCCTCAACTACTGATGGTGGTAAAGCTTCTGTGAAAAAACGTGTTAAAAAGTATAATCTGAAGAATTTTAGAGGTTAGCATGAAAATCGTGTTTAAGAAGGATGAAAACTCCGAAATCACTGTGTTTAGCAAAGTAGACGACAATGAACAGGACTTTTCTTATGCAGAAATGATTAAAGCGTTGATAGAATCAAAAGTTTTGGGAGAACCTGAGATATCAGGTAACTTTACTGATGACGAAAGAAAGAGTATCACCTCAATGATTACTCTCATCAACAAGGAAATCGGTAAAACGGAAGACTTAAATTCTACAGCATGATCTTGTCAAAGCCCTCCACTTCGAAATAAGTTAGCTGGGGATTTCTCATGCTGCTAAATGTCCATTATTGGCCGACTGCAGACGGATAGAAACCGTCTGCGGGGCACTCAAGAACGTCCGCTTCGGAGAACATGATGTGCTCGAACTAAGTAACATCACGCATCCTTTTCACAATGTCCATGACCGTGTTCTTGCTGATACCCAGATCTCGGGCTATCCAGCGGTAGCTGCGACCTTCATCAACCAACGCAACAACTTTAGGTGCGAGCCGGTCTGACTTGGGACGCTGTCCAGGTTGCCGTCCAAGCCTTCTACCTCGCGCTTTGGCGGCGGCGGCGAACCCAATTTCACTGGCGGTTCCAGCATCGAGTTCTTAACCATCGAGCGTGGCGACCGGAAAAAACTCGTCTGGCTTCAGGGTGAGACGGTTGGGCTAGATTATCAGTGGGAATCGGTGTAGTGCTCCCCTGAAATCAAGCCACCTGTGATCGTTGTTCATTGCGATACT
>JAALKI010000037.1 GCA_011088105.1 Nitrospirota bacterium
GACTCTTCCGCATCCAGCCATCCTAAGATAACTCTCGTTATCTAGGACAGCCCCATAATCTATGTTCAGTGTTAGAAAATTGAGTTGGTGTGTCGTTTTTCTGTTATGGGTAAATCTTCCCCTAGCCTTTGGCGAGGTTCGCTTCATTGTTGAAAAAGAAATCCCTATTTTTGATGGAATCCCAATTGTGTATGTTGAGGTCAACGCATCAACGTGGAAGCCTCGTGGCCGACTTCTTTATGACGTTGAAGGGGCGGTGAGGGTAAAGTTAATGACTGCAGGCTTTGATCTCGTCCGCACTGAATCATCGCCACATGATTTCACCGTGTCTGTCGATTACCAAGAAACTCGTGGTGTTCAGCTGGGAGTCAATGATTTTGGCACGGTGATGACGGGAATCTTTCGACTTCAAGACGATAAGAACGATTCCCTCTTTGAACTGAACATTCAAGAGACGGCTGACTCATTGAATGTCGGTACGCCTCCGTATCTCGATGCGCTTCGAAATTTCCAAACAAACCCCTACTATTACTTTCTCGGAGATATTGTGTGGGCACAGGTTCATGGAAACCATCAGGCCCAGACTATTTTTCTCGAGGCGTTAGAGAGAATGGCTCGCCATCACCAAAGAACGAGTGATGTAGGCGAGGATGCGTCCGAGTTTAGTCATTCCATGAGGTCACCACAAGCGGTCTTTGCCTCTACGGCTATCCAGCGCACCCTTCATGAATTTCTCCCAACGACTCATCAGCAAATGATTCCTCTCCTTCTACTCCTCCTCGATTACCCGCATGCGAATGTCCGAGTGAGTGCTATTAAGACATTGGGGACTTTTCGAGCACGACACACAATACCCTTTCTTGAAGCGCTAAAACGAAAAGATGTGGATATCGGCGTGCGTAAGGCAGCTCAAGCTGTCATACAGGACTTTGAGGCTTCAGAATAGACATGGCATCCCTTTCCTTCATTGCCGATGTCTGTCCAAGTAATACCGGCAACCCATTAGGCTTTACAGGATAGGGAAAAAGGGCGAACATGACTGTGATCTCTGAGCAAGTAGAAGCTGGGCAGACCATTTACACCAAGCGGACCCTCACTGTTCTGAAGCAAGCCCTGGCACGCGTCTTAGGGATGTTTCAGTTAAAGTCATAGGTTGTGCTGCGTTGTTTTCAGGTCGTGTGTGAGTCTTACGAGTAGATTCCAGGTAATGGCACGCATGCGATAAAGCTGATCCTCTCCAATCTCCTTCATAAATATTATTGTTTGTCTTAATGAAACATATGAAGAATGTTTATGATTTCTAATGAATAAAAAGCAGTTGCGTTAGATGCCGACCATACAGCCAACACTTAATGGCAGCAGCCTTTAATGCCGATGACACTGATGGTTCTGCCGCTTACTATGAACAGACGATAGTTATGCACGCAAAGCCATTTGGCACATTTATAGAAACTGCTGAAACTCAAGGTTTTTAGTGACAACTTATTAATGAAGGATTTTCTGATGTAGAATATAATAAGACCTCAGATAGAAGTCGTTGATACGACGAGTGCAATCGTAACGTCGGATTGGAAAATGAATAAAGCAAGAGGTGTTATCCATAAAGAATTTTGGATATTACAAGAAGGTGGAACCGCAAAACTGCGAGAAGACAACTTTGGAGCGAAGTGCTAAGAAGTTCTCATGGCAACCTGAAATAGGCCGGTGGAGTTTTCAGTAGTATTTCCGAATGATAAATCTATATGTCCTTGTTGTGCGTATTTAATGCCTTTGTCATTCTACGCAGAGTGTGGAAATTATAGAGTTTTAGGTACTTTTAGCTATCATTTGGTTTTTTATTGATTAATCATGATTATCGTACAAGAAGAGACAACCGGTTGTGGCATTGCTGCCGTGGCAAACATTGTTGGTGTGTCCTATGCCACGGTGAAGACGCAAGCAAATTCTATGCGAATCTATGCTGAAGATGAAGCGCTCTATTCAGATACTGTGTATATCCGAAATCTTCTTTCCCAGTTTGGGTATGCCACCTCTGCCCATGAAATTTTATTTGAACAATGGGAACAAATGCCCAATCCAGCCTTGCTTGCTATAAAATACCATGTGGAACATGGCAAACCCTTTTGGCATTGGGTCGTGTTTCAACATGAAGCTGGCATTCCTGTCGTCTTCGATTCTGATCCTCATCTTACCAATAATGTCCGTACAGACTTCGAGGCTATGAAGCCCACGTGGTATATTCCAGTATCAAAAATAGAGTAAGTCGTTCGCTCCTCCCTGCTTTCTTAGAAGTTCCGTGCAACGGCTGCGTGTATTGGAAGTAATGGACGGTAACGTGAAGGGCTCCACACCTTGGCAAGCATGAGATGATCGAGACTGCAGGCTTAGCCCTGACAACATTCTTTGCGACCATTGCTCCACTCGACGTTGCAGCTATTTTTGCTGGGCTGACAGCAACGGGAACGCTTCAGTACAGACGATTGATGGCTGTCCGCGGCACACTGATTGCCACGGTCATCTTGCTCATTTTTGCACTTGCTGGGGAAGGACTGTTAGCCAGTCTTGGTATCTCTCTCGCAGCATTAAGGACAGCAGGCGGGATCTTATTGTTGCTTATTGGCATTGAAATGGTATTCGCACGTTCGTCCGGTGGGACGTCGACGACCGTAGAAGAAGAGCGAGAGGCCGTATCGAAACAGGACATTTCTGTTTTCCCGATTGCGACGCCACTTATTGCAGGTCCTGGTTCCATGGGGGCTGCGATTCTGTTGATGGCCAATGCCGAAGGCGATCTGACACAGCAAGTGATTGTTCTTGTGTCGCTTTTAACGATTTTGCTCCTTACGGCCATCGCCTTACTCCTGACAAGCACTATTCAACAACTTCTCGGTATTACAGGCATGCAGGTGATTAATCGAATTATGGGTGTCTTGTTGAGTGCATTGGCGGTCCAGTTCATTTTTGATGGCATTAAACATAGTAGGTTATTTGGGAATTAACTGGACCGTTACTCCATGCTCTGCCACAGGGGTTTGCTTTATTAAGTTTCACGCGACAAGAGTAAATCGTTTTTCAAAAACGCATAGCCCAGAATCTTAGGAAAATTTCTAGCAGCGTTCGTGATTCATCCATCGATTGTTATTGAGACTGGGAGTCTTTGACGCGTCGATATAATAGTTCAAGGCCTTCAAGGGTTAAAAAGGGGCGGACTTCGTGGATGGTTCGAGAGATAGGGGCAATGATCGAAGCTTGGCCACCCGTTGCTAAAACGGTTGACGTTTGGCCGGTTTCTTGTTGAATACGAGAGACCAGTTCGTCCACAAGGCCTGTGTAACCAAAAATTAGGCCAGATTGTATGCTGCTCACTGTATCCTTTCCGATAACGGTTGGCGGACAGAGCAGGTCAACGGTTGGAAGCTTCGCCGTATTAATGTGAAGGGCATTGGCGGCAGATTTTAGCCCAGGGGCAATGGCGCCACCGAGATATTCACCATCTTTTGTGACTGTACAAAAGGTGGTTGCTGTTCCAAAGTCTACAACCACAAGCTCATTGTGGAATCGATGATACGCTGCCGCGGCATTCACTAATCGATCCGTTCCAATTTCCTGTGGATTATCATATTGTAGGGTCAGTCCAAATGGAAAATCCGATGAAACAAGAAGAGGTGATTGCTGAAAATAGGTTTCACTGACACATTCAAAAATAGGGGTCATCGGCGGAACCACACTAGAGATAATACATCCATGTATGTCTGGAGGATGAATCTCGATGGTGTGCAATAAGGATAGGACCAGCACGCCATACTCATCTGCCGTTTTGGTCACATCAGTTGCTAAACGCCAGGACCCACGGAGTTTTTCTTGGTCAAAGACGCCCAAAACAATTTGTGAATTTCCGACATCAACAGTAAGAAGCATGATGATTGGTGTTCCTATCGTACAGAAATGACTTCACCTGATTGTATATCAATAAGTTCATGGCAATTCATTGTATGGGTATTAGCAGGCAAGAGTTGCAGTGCTCCATCTGCTCCAATATCCGAAGCGATGCCTTCAAGCATTTTGCCGTTAGCCAGTCGAATCTGAACGTGATGGCCTAATGTTGAACATCGAGAAACATACAAATCTTTCACCGTGCTCAAATCCGACCGCTGTAGCTTTCGGTAATACATCGAAAAGTTTGAGAGGATTGCGGCCAGTAACTGGTTGCGATCCTCATGATGCCCTGTTTCAGCAAATAGGGATGTGGCAATAGGTTGTAGCTCCAGAGGAAACTCTTTGATAGGCGTGTGGACGTTCAGCCCAAATCCTACAACAATTGTCCAGGTTTCCTTTCCCTGAACGGTACTTTCACAGAGGATGCCGCCAATTTTTCGATTTCCCACGAGGAGGTCATTCGGCCACTTTAAAAAAAGAGCGACTCCGGATTCTTTTTCAACAGCGTGCATAATGGCTAACCCAGTAATGAGGGGAATCCAGGAAATTCTCTGTGGTGGGGGAACGTTTTTGAGGAGAATGGATCCATAAATATTTTGCAAAGGGGGCGAAAACCATTCGCGTGTCAATCGTCCACGACCAGCTGTTTGTGTCTCAGCTAAGACAATGGTGCCATGGGACGCTCCGGCATGTGCGAAGGCAAAGGCTTCCGTGTTTGTGGAGGTGGTCTCATCAAGAATATGGATCGTTTGTGCGAGATCAGTGATATTGAGTAAAAGACGAATGCGTTCGGATGAAAGCGGTGTCACAAGCGTTGTGATTCCTCATGGTTCATTCGATGTGCGTTGTTCTCTTGAATCGGTTGAATCTCCATATTTAAATTAGCGGCGGGAGCCGAGTGTGTTAGCGCGCCAATGGAAATGGCGTCAACGCCCGTCATAGCCATCGCTTTGACCGTGTTCAAGGTGATTCCTCCAGAAACTTCAAGAAAAGCCCGGCCATGAACCAGCGCAACAGCTTCTTTTACTAACTCTGGGCTCATATTATCCAACAACAGAATATCAGCATATCCGTCTATTGCCTGAAGAACCTGTTCTAAAGACTCAACTTCGACTGAAACTCTGAGTCCATGTGGGCCATGTTCCTTCGCCATACGACAGGCATGCGTGAGGTCAATATTCAAGGACTGTAAGAGGGCAAGGTGGTTATCCTTTATCAAGATACCATCATCTAATGCCTGCCGATGGTTCATACCGCCGCCTAAACGGACAGCCCATTTCTCAAGCGCGCGCAAGCCTGGAAGCGTTTTCCGTGTATCTAAAATCTTTGTCGGATAATCTTGCGTGGCATGGCAAAATTGTGCCGTCAAGGTCGCAATACCAGAAAGATGCTGAAGGAAATTTAAGACGACTCGTTCAGCGGTAAGAATAGAGCGGGCATGCCCTCTAACGGTGAGAAGGATGGTGTTCGTGAATACCTGATCCCCATCGGCATGCAGCGCTGTCATGTGCATCGAGGAGTTGATGGTTTCAAAAACTTGGCGTGCGACATCCATTCCCGCAATGACCAGATCTTGTTGGGCAACAACAGTTGCTTGCGCGAACAAATCATCTGGGATCAACGTGCATGAGGTCACATCCCCTGTGCCAATGTCTTCGGCAAGAGCCGCGTTGACGGCTGATTGAATATGGAAACGGGGAGGGGGAAATGTATTCATTGAAAATTATGCTATGCCCATTTCTTGAAGTTGCTGGTCACTACTGGCTAGCAATGTGAGCTCCTGATTAAGACGTTGGAGGCGGTTTTTCGATTCTTGAATGACGTCAGGTAGAGCTTTGGCCGTAAAGTCAGGAGAGGCAAGTCTCCCCTGCAGGCGTGTTGCTTCTTTTTGCTTTGTTTGAATTTGCTTGCGGATCCGATCTAACGCTTTTTTGAGGTCAACATGGCCTTCCACCATAATTCCAACAGTTGTGCCACCTACCGCTAGGCGAAGAGTTTGAGCAGACGTCCATTGTTTTTGGCTGCCAATTTGTAAAGTGCTTTTACTCAGATGAGCAAGGTAGGCCTGATGTTGGCGTAGGATATTCGTCTCGGTTGGGTCTTCAGCTATGCCATATAGCGTGATAGGCTTTGAAGGCGCATAGTCTAAGAGAGATCGTCCGGTTCGAGCTGTTGTGACAAATTGTTCCAATAGCTCAAAGGCCTCTTCATCTTGTGGGGAGTCCCATTCTGCCTGGGCCTGTGGATAAGCCTGAACCATAATACTTGTGCCTTCATGGGGCAGCACTTGCCAAATTTCCTCAGTAAGAAATGGCATGAAGGGGTGAAGCAGTCGCTGGAGGATTTCAAATGTAGTGAGTAATGTGTGACGGGTGGATGGAGTGTCAGGATATTCATCGGCTTGTAAGGTTGGTTTGATCAGTTCCAGATACCAGTCGCAGTATTCATGCCAGAGAAAATGGTAGAGATGTGAGGTGGCTTGGTCAAATCGATAGTCTTCCAAACTGGCATTCACGGAACGAATGAGATGGTTTAATCGGCTGTAAATCCAACGATCTGCAAATGTCCGTTCTTGCACTGGGGTCATCGTGACTGGCCCATTTGCATGCATGAGAATAAACCGCCCAGCGTTCCAAATTTTATTGGCAAAGTTTCTATAGCCCTCAATTCGCTCTTCAGCGAGTTTAATGTCACGCCCCGGAGACGCCATGGCCGCTAATGTATATCGAAGGGCATCCGTGCCGTATTGAGACATTTTGGTCAATGGGTCAATGACATTGCCTTTGGACTTACTCATCTTTTGTCCTTCAGCATCCCGCACCAACGCATGAATATAGACATCACGAAAAGGGACTTGGCCGGTAAACTTTAGCCCCATCATAATCATACGCGCGACCCAGAAAAACAAAATGTCTAGGCCGGTGACCAATGTGGCCGTTGGATAAAAAGTTTTGAAATCTTGCGTTTGTTCCGGCCATCCCAGGGTCGAAAATGGCCATAAGGCTGATGAAAACCACGTATCCAACACGTCTGGATCCTGATAGAAGTCAGAACCTTTACAGTGAGGACATGCTGTAGGCGCAGTTCTTGAAACAAGCGGCTTGGCATCTGAAAGAATGAAACAATTTGCTTTGGTGCGTTCAGGAAGTGGATGATCTTCCACTGTTACACCGACAGCGTGACTAGATTGCAACAGGCTATCCTTGTTGCACGTTTGACAATACCAAGCAGGAATTTGGTGTCCCCACCAGATTTGTCGAGAAATACACCAATCTTTAATGTTTCGCATCCAGCCTAAATAATTATTTTTCCATCCTTCAGGGATAATTCGAATGGTGTCATTTTCAACGGCTTGGATGGCAGGATCTGCCAAGGGTTGGATCTTGACGAACCATTGAGGAGAAAGATATGGCTCGACAACGGTCTTGCAGCGATAGCATTTTCCAAGCGCCATTGCATGATCTTCGATATTGAGAAGCCGTTCCTGTTCTTTGAGGTGATCAACCACGAGTTGCCTGGCTTCAAGCACGGGTTTGTGTGCGATCGTTTTTTGCAAGCGTTGATCAACCAGGGCTTCGTTAAGAAGAGTCGGGTCAAGGTGTGCAGAATGGTCAAAAAGAGACAGCTGGGCAAGCCCATGTCGTTCACCTGCCTCAAAATCATTAAAATCATGCGCAGGAGTAATCTTCACAGCTCCAGTTCCAAACTCTCGATCAACAAGAATGGAGTCGCCAATAATAGGAATTGTTCGAGAGGTGAGGGGAAGGTGCACCTGTTTGCCAATAAGGTGATTGTAGCGAGGATCTTCAGGGTGGACTGCAACGGCGGTATCGCCAAGCATGGTTTCCGGCCTCGTTGTGGCAACAATAAGCGACGTGTCCACCTCATCTATCAATGAGTAACGAATATGATAGAGGTCGCCTGTGACAGATTCATGTTCAACCTCAACGTCAGATAGTGCCGTGAGACAACGGGGGCACCAATTAATCAGACGTTTGCCACGATAAATCAGTCCTTCTTCGTAGAGTCGAACAAAAACTTCACGGACGGCTGTCGAAAGCCCTTCATCCATAGTAAATCGAAGATGGTCCCAGTCACAGGAAGCCCCCAACTGTCTGAGCTGTCCTAAGATGGTATCACCAGATTGTTGTTTCCATTCCCATACCCGTTGAATAAATTTCTCTCGACCTACATGCTCCCGCGATTGTCCATCGGCCAACAGCTGCCGTTCAACGACATTTTGCGTGGCAATGCCAGCATGGTCTGTTCCGGGTAGCCACAGCACGTTATTGCCCTGCATGCGTCGCCATCGAATCAAAATATCTTGCAGGGTGTTATTAAGAGCATGTCCGATATGAAGAGAGCCTGTGACATTTGGTGGCGGGATTACAATGGTGTAGGGCGTGCCCGAGTGGGTCGGGGACGCTTTCTGGTATCCCTGGTTAATCCAAAATGCTCCCCACCGTTTTTCAACCTCTTGGGGTTCATAGACTTTTTCTAACTGTGGTTGTGTCATAGATGATATTCCATATGTATGCGAGGCAGGTTATGGGATATTTGGTGAGGGTTTTGGGACGTTTTTGCGATACCTACTAGGTTTCTGAGAAAGAAATGAGTAGGGGGATCGATCTTACCATGAGCCTTAGCCCCTCGCAACCGCGTGTTGTGACCTGATTAGGTTGTGCTATAAGATAAAGATTGACTACAATTTGTTTTTTCATGTATTCATTGGTTGCATGTTTTATCAAAAAGGGAGTCATCTATTATGCCAAGAGGGCGGGAAAAAGATCGTAATTTACGTAGAAAGCATTTAAAAAATAAGCAACGTCTGCAAGCATTAGAACGAGCTCAACGAGCAGACTCTAAGAAAAAATAAGACAGGTTCAGATTTCGTGCGCTGTCCTGATTGTGTTTAGACGTGTGTGGCTTTCGCTGATTACGTCGTCTCCTTCATTGTATGCCGACGAATTCTCCGATTCTCACACGAGTTGGGTGTTTCAAAACCAATCTTCTGTGGCAGGTGGGCTTGAAGCAGAGGTGAAGTGAGGACTGAACTGGGTTCTGAGGGCGTTAGAGGTATCATCATAAAATTGGGCTTCTGCCTCCGTGAGAATCCATGCATCTTTAAGGGCGAGCTCAATTCGGTAATGTGTGCGTTTTTGAGAAAACCATTCGATATACGGATGAGGTTCTAACAATGGGTGTGGGTCAAACGATATCAGGCTGACTTCTCCAAGCTGAGGGGCATCGAAGTCTACCAGTCGTTCCAAGGCAAAGGCATCGTCGGAAAAGGTTGAATTATTAAACCGAAAAGCCTTTCCGCTAATTTCCCCTTTGCAATCGCCTTTTAAACAAAAGGCTACTTCCCCGATGCCTGCAAAGGTGATTCGTCCGACGACAAAGCCTGCCACGCGATTATCCAACACCCCTTCCTTGATCCACCGAAAATTTCCAAATTTTTCAGCCATCGTGTTTTTGATGATTACAAAGAATGAGGTTTTCCCTTACCAGCATAATTCATGTGAGAGTCATGGTAAGGGAAGAATAAGAAGTCTTTAAGGCTTGCACAGAGGACATTTGAGTTGCTGTGTGGCCTCTGTTTGTTCAAGTGCGTCAAGGGCGCGCTCTTTCGTCGGGTATTCTTCCCAACCACCTTCCCAAAAGTCTGAAGACGTAGGGCCAGAAGGCACTTCGAGACAACGGTCTTTATGAAGCATGGCTTGATCAAGTGATCGTTTCAGATGTACCCAGAATCCCATAAGAGTTTTCTTCAATCATACTTATATTGTGAATACACGTGAATTTATGGTCTCAATCTTCTAGTAGTTGCCATTCATCTTTTTCAATTTTGACTTTTTGTCCTGTCTGAATTTTTTTGACATCTTCACGGTCGAACAGTTTCATGTAACGCGCAATGCGGTCTGGATCATCAATCCGTTCTTCTTGCTGTAAGCCACTGGCAAGCTTATACTTCCGAATTAACAAGGACATACCATCCCTCCTTCATATTCACATATTTATATAAAATGGCAATCAGTGACTGCGATCGATGGGGGTGTTGAACGGCAAACAGGATAACGAAGTGCTTCCTTCACCGTCAAGGTGCCCGAGTCTATATTCTAATTGTCAAGAGGTGTTGGGTGCCCGTGGTAACCGGGTAATCGAATTATGTATAATGGAGTCTAAGTGCCCATTTGAGGTTGATTGCCCCTCATTCATTCACTGACCTGGAGTAGCTGTTATGCCGTTGTATGAATATCGATGCGGAAATTGTTCCCATAAGTTTGAGGTCATGCAAGCCATTAGTGTGAAACCAGAAGACACCTCATGCCCACAATGCCAGGAAAAGAACGTTCAACGACTGATGTCGTCTTTTGCCTCTCAAGTGAAAGGTGAACAAAAGCCGGGGTTTGCTGAAATGAAGGCAATGGATATGTGTAATGAACGCGTGAGTAAATTCGCCAAACTTCCTCCTATCATGGGTGCTCGGGCCAATCCCGCACCTCCAAATATGACCCAACCAACAGATTCTTCTGGTTCAGAGAACTCCTAATCGCTTCTCTAGATGATCTCTGGCAATGTGATATGACGTGTTCTTTTTTCCTCACAACTGTGAGTGTTCATCGTTTATGTTAGACATCATGATGAGATGCCTTGAAAGCGTATGAGTTGAGAACAAGACAGGTTCCCGTTACGGTTAGACCAGGATGAGCAGATTGTGAATCAGCGAGCCCTTTTATTTCTTATTCTTTTTTGGAGCACCACGCTTGGAAGCAACGTCCATGGTGCCGATGATATCGTCGTTGGTACGGCTCTCATTGTTGGTAATGGCCCAGAACGTCATGTTATTGCGAACCTTGCCAAGAAATTTGAAGAAAAACATGCATTTTCCTCCATTGACACCTTTTGGCACCCCAATGCCAAACCACTACATACTATTCAGGAAAAAGAAGCCGACATGGCGGTGACAGGCTTAGTTGCCAAGGAATTTCCTTCCACCATCATTGCTTGGGATGGAATTGCCGTGGTCACCAATTTTGCCAATCCTGTGGCTGAATTGACTACTGAACAGTTAAGGGGAATTTTCTCGGGAACCATACGCTTTTGGTCAGATGTGTGGGAGGAAGCGCCTCAATTAAAAATTAGACTGATTAACCGAGCTTTTAATCAAAATATTCGGCAAAGCTTTGAACAACAGCTAGGGATAAGACGGAAACCTGCATCAACCACTATCTTAGGGCCTGAAGTTCAAGTGTTTAAGGCAGTGAATGGTGACGTGCGTGCCATCACGTATGTGTCTATGCGCCCAGCGCTCCAGGCTCAATCTGATGGGTATGGCGTTACCTTGCAATTTATCAACAAAATTGAACCGGAACGGCAAACAGTTTTAGATAGCACCTATCCGCTTCGCCGCCCAATTGTGCTTGTGACGCAAGCCCAACCTTCACCCATTACGAAAGTCTTTATCCAATTTGTTCTTTCACCAGAAGGGCAACGTGTGATTAAAGCTGGGCAGTATTATCCATTGGAATATTGATGCAGACAGTGGTTCTCCTCAATGTTTAAAAAAATCCTCGTTGCCAATCGT
This sequence comes from Nitrospirota bacterium, assembly GCA_011088105.1. GTDB lineage: Bacteria > Nitrospirota > Nitrospiria > Nitrospirales > UBA8639 > JAALKI01. Next base: position 11,525 of record JAALKI010000037.1, read on the forward strand.
GGTGAAATTGCTATGCGTGTCATTCGAGCTTGCCGTGAGCTCGATATTGCCACGGCAGCGATTTATGCTGAATGTGATGCCACTGGCATTTACGTCAAAAAGGCCAATGAGGCCTATTTGGTTGGGCCTGGACCGGTTCAAGGGTTTTTGGATGCCCAACAAATTGTGGGATTAGCTAAACGAATTGGCGCTGATGCCATCCATCCTGGATATGGATTTTTAGCGGAAAATTCAGACTTTGCCGCATTGTGTCAAAAGGCTGGCATTACGTTTATTGGCCCTTCACCAGAAGCTCTCGACTTGTTAGGTGATAAAGTTAAGGCAAAAGCCCTTGCAAAACGTGTATCTGTGCCAGTCGTTCCAGGAACGGATGGCCCCGTCTCTTCCTTTGAAGAAGCCCAAGCCTTTTGTCAAACAGTTGGCTACCCCGTCATGGTCAAAGCCAGCGCTGGTGGAGGGGGGCGAGGTCTACGGGTGGTACGATCAGATAGCGAACTTCGTGAGGCTATGGAATCTGGTGCACGTGAAGCGTTAGCGGCCTTTGGTAATGCCGACTTGTTCATCGAAAAGTTTATTGAACGGCCGCATCACATTGAATTTCAACTGCTTGCTGATCAACATGGGTATATTATTCATCTAGGTGAACGGGATTGCTCGATCCAACGCCGCCATCAAAAAATCATTGAAATTGGCCCCTCCTTGACGCTGACCTCACGGTTACGTGCAGAGATGGGTGAGGCGGCCATTGTGCTGGCCCGCGAAGCGAAGTTTTACAATGCAGGGACAGTGGAGTTTTTGTTGGATCAGGATGGGAAGTTTTATTTCATTGAAATGAATCCCCGGATTCAAGTCGAGCATACGGTTACGGAACAAATCACGGCAGTTGATATTGTTCAAAATCAAATATGGATTGCTGCTGGACGTCCTTTGATTTTTGGGCAGCATGAGGTGAGTCTTCAAGGGTATGCCATTCAATGTCGAATTAATGCCGAAGATCCTCAAAATGGTTTCCGTCCCGCATCTGGAAAAATTAGCGCGTATCTTTCTCCAGGCGGCGTAGGTGTTCGTATTGATGGCGCTGTCTATAAAGATTACACCGTCCCCATCTATTATGATGCGCTCTTAGCAAAGATGACTGTTCGTGGTCGAACATGGGATGAAACAGTTCGCCGAACGCATCGATCACTGGAAGAATTTGTCCTTCGTGGTGTTAAAACGACTATCCCGTTTATGATGAAAATCATGGAAGATCCTGATTTTCGGGCGGGACGATTTGATACCTCCTTTATCGAGAGTCACCCACAGTTGTATGAGTATGAAGAAACCATGGAGCCAGAAGATTTAGTGATAGCCATTTCAGCAGCCATCGCAGCGCATGAGGGATTGTAAGACAACCTCTTCTTCCCATACACTATGCCCATTTTATGGGCAGTACCGCATTGTTTGAAATGCCGAAACGTGAAGATGAGATGAGGAAAAATGACAAAAGGTTAACTATGGCTACGAAACGCAACACGACACTACCCCCATCCTCTAAGAAGGTCTCGACGCCAAAGGTATCGAAAAAGAACAAGTTTCCAGAACTTGAGCTTGAGCCATCACCGAGCCGCAGGTTGTTTCTGACTGATGTGGCTCTTCGGGATGGACATCAATCATTGTTGGCGACTCGTATGAGAACGGAAGACCTTCTACCAGCAGCAGCCCAACTTGATAGCGTAGGATTTTGGTCTTTGGAAGTATGGGGAGGTGCCACGTTTGATGCCTGTCTGCGTTTCTTAAAAGAAGATCCCTGGGAACGATTGCGCGCATTTCGTACGGCTGTGCCCAATACCCGTTTGCAAATGTTGCTTCGTGGCCAAAACTTGGTGGGATATCGTCATTATGCCGATGATGTGCTCGATACATTCATTGAACGATCGGCCGAAAATGGCATTGATGTCTTTCGCATTTTTGATGCGTTGAATGATTTGCGTAATATGAAAAGAGCAATAGAAGTCACGAAGGCCTGTGGAAAACATGTCGAAGCCACTATTTGTTATACCGTGAGCCCAGTCCATAGCCTGAATCACTTTGTCGAACAAGCCAAACAACTCGAAGATTTAGGCACGGATACCTTGTGCATCAAAGATATGGCAGGGCTGCTTCCCCCATTTGAAGCGTATGAACTCATGCGACGTCTTAAAGCGGCTGTGCGAGTTCCTATTCATTTACATACGCACTACACCTCGGGGATGGCATCGATGTCAGCCCTCATGGCGGTATTGGGAGGGTTAGATATTTTAGATACCGCCATGTCCCCGCTCTCAGGTGGCACATCTCATCCACCGACAGAATCATTTATTGCCGCATTGCGTAATACCCCATACGATACCGGACTGGAACTGAACAGCCTTGCTCCTGTCGCAGAACATCTACGAACAGCTCGGAAAAAATATCGTCAATTTGAAAGTGACTTTACGGGTGTTGATGCCGATATCCTCATGTCTCAAGTGCCCGGTGGTATGTTGTCTAATTTAGCGAGTCAATTGGTTGAGCAAAATGCGCTGGGCAAAATGAAAGAAGTGTTAAAGGAAATCCCTCGTGTGCGTAAGGATATGGGGTATCCTCCCCTCGTGACACCGTCTAGTCAGATTGTTGGCACACAGGCAACACTCAACGTTCACACCGGTGAACGCTATAAAGTTATTACCAATGAAACAAAAAACTATTTTCGTGGATTGTACGGCAAACCACCAGGTTCGTTAAATGCAGCAATTCGCAAAAAATCGTTAGGAGATGATAAGCCTGTATCCGGTAGACCGGCGGATAGCTTAGAGCCTGAGTTAGAACAGGCACAGGCTGAATTGGATAAAAAAGATGCAACTATTGAAGAAGTGTTGTCCTACACGCTTTTTCCTTCCATCGCCCTACAATACTTTGATGAACGGGAACGTGGAGAACTGAAACCCGAAAAACTTGAACCTCAAGGGGGTGGGGAACCATTCGTTGCCCAAGAACTGCATCTGGCCCCGGTAGAATTTAAAGTGATGCTGCATGGGGAATCCTATCACATTCGGGTTTCTGGCTCAGGGAAAACCGTGGATGGGCGGAAGCCGTATTACATTAAAATTGATGATAAGTTGGAAGAAGTCTATCTCGAACCACTCCAAGAAGTCCTTGCTGGTGGCCTAGACGTTTCCACAAGTGCTCAACCTCATACCACAGGTTCCCGTCCCAAGCCGACAAAAGCAGGCGATGTCACCACACCAATGCCTGGACGTGTAGTGAAAATACTGGTGCAGGAAGGCGATTCCGTAAAAACGGGCGATCCTCTTATTGTGATTGAAGCCATGAAAATGGAAAATCAGGTGCCCGCACCAATCGATGGAACCATTAAAACGATTTACATCAATGAAGGTGACGCCGTTAACGCAGAAGAGACGCTTATTCAAATAGATTAGAGAGGTTTCTCGTCATTTTGTGGTTGTGCTGATTAGTGTTTTCTTCTTGGTGATGTTGGGCTGTACAATCACTTCTCCCATCCCGCGACAGATTGATTTACTGCAACGCCTTCCCTTACACACAGTATCCATTCATGGAAACCGTATTGTGTATCTTGATGAAGGAGAAGGTCGTCCACTCATTCTCATTCATGGATTTGGTGGGGCAATTTGGAATTGGGAGCATCAGCAACACGACCTGGCACAGTCATATCGAGTGATTACCCTTGATCTCTTGGGATCTGGTCTTTCTGCGAAACCCCATATTGCGTATACGCCGGTTGCGCTCCTCAACTTCTTTCTCGACTTCATGGACCATCTCGGTCTAGAACAAGCCGTGCTCATTGGAAACTCTATAGGCGCTGGATTGGCAATGAGCATGGCCTTGCAGCACCCCGACCGCGTCGCATCTCTTGTGCTGATCACTGGGCTTCCCGCGCATATTCAAGATAGCCTCGTTTCGGCGCAACATAAAGCATTTTTGGAAAGTCGCCCACCACTTTGGCTCGCTAAAATGGGGAATTGGTTCTTAGGACGCTGGCTCAGTAAAAAAGTCCTCAGCAAGGTCATTCATAATCCTTATCGATTAACATCTTTGGTGATTGAGCGATCTTATCAAAATCGGTCAACCCCTGGTTTTCTCCATGCTCTGTTTTCACTCGCAGATCATCTTGGAGAATGGGAACAGAATTTCGCGCCGCGAATATCAAGCATTACTCATCCTACCTTGATTTTATGGGGATCAGAGGATGGAGTCTTTCCCCCATCTGTTGGAGAAACCCTGCATCGGATGATCCCTCATTCTGTGCTCAAAATTATTTCTGACTCAGGCCACATGCCTCAATGGGAGAACCCTCTCCAAGTCAATCAGGCAATCCGTCAGTTTCTAGCTACACCCGTGCCCTAAGAGAACATTCCAAATTGAAGTTTCTTCTGAGAGTGTCTGGTAATAAGCGGCTCATGGGTGAGTGACATGTTTACCCTGAACCCATACGTGATAGCTTTCGTAGGAATGGATTGCAAACCCAACAAAGCTAGGCAGATGCGCAAACTCTGTGGTGACTTGTTGCATGACATGTCTCAATTCATCTGGTGAACGTTGAGCAAAGGTCAGCTTATCAGCAGGAACTGCAATGCGCCCTGCCTGACGAAGTTGGACATGTTTTTGAGTTGTCAGGAAGCTCAGTGGATCTGTCTCTGTACATGTGGGCAGCCAATAAATCTGAATGCGTTGATCCTCAGCATCTTCTAAGACAACACATGAATCCTGTTTGCCATGAGAGTCAAACCGAAGTAACGTTTCATCTGGGAGAGGAACCGTCTCCAGAGCGACAAAGACAGGGGTCTTTTGTTCTGCTGCATAAGTCAACTCAGTTTGTGCATGGGCTAGGACGCTATCGGCTCCATACGCTTGAGTTCGGTAGTCCATGATGGCAATGTTATCGACATGATCCAAGATATGTTCAGTCATGGGACGGCCTTCCAGTTCCGCTGAAGGTTCGAAGAAGGTATTGTTCGAATCAAACCAAAATGGAATATCGACCCCAAAGGTTAAGCCGGCTTGGTTGGCCTGTGGTCGAGCTTTCTGAAGAAATAAGAGGTATTGTCGCAAAACGTCTTTCTTCTGGACACCCGCAAACTGCGGAAGAAGATAGGGTTCGTTATCGAAACGCACTCCATCAAAACGCTCTTCAGGAAGAACCTGTTCATTGTAATGGCGGAGATGATCGATGAGCATGAGGAGTCGACCATGAAATTCTTTCAAAACATACCGCCGATCTCCATCTAAGGCATCAACCCTTACACCTGCACGATGGAGGGCGCGAAGGAGCGAAGGGAATTTTTCTGTCTGCCACATGATCCGCCACTGTTGTTGCTCCTGCTCAGCTTCATAAGGAATTTGCATAAACAAATCGGTAATGCCCTGTTGTGCGCAAAAATCCAGCAGGGCATGACGTTCCTCTGGGTTATTGAGTACCTGCTCTGTCTCCCAGAGCCAAAGGGCTTTCCGGAATTGCCGGATTAATGGTGTTGGCTGTTGAGCCGTTGGTATGGGAACATTCTGCTCAGTGGTAAAGGCTAAATCCTTGATGAAGATCTGACCATGTCCATACGCGAGAAAAACTAGCCCGGCTAAGTATTGGCGATCAATCGCATGAGGAAATGCACGAAGAGGCACCCACACCTGTTGCCAGGTTTGAGTAATCTCTCCTTTGGGAAGAAAATCTCCTAAATTTCCCACCAAGTGTGAATCTTCCTTAGCTTCCAGCTGTTGATCCGCAACTTTTAAGGCTAGCGCTTCCGTTCCTGATTCTCCTCGAATGGAAAAGGTTAGGAAGTTCGCTGTTCTCGTATCCAAAAAGACCCGTTTTTCAGGTGGTGCTTTGAAGTCAAAGAGGTGAATCCAAAATCCGGCAAAGCCTGGAGCGTGATCTGAATACGTGAAGTTGAGCGTTGGTGTCTCATCAGGTGATGGCGGATCGATTCCAATAGCAGCTTGTGATGGAGGCCGGGAGAATGTATTGAAATATCCACCTAAATGGTTTCTGTTCCCACGGTTAAAGTGACTCACCAGAAATACGCCGTTTTTGAACTCTGGCGAACGAGAAGTAAAATTGTTCGGGAGTTGTCTCTGTGGTCGTCGTGATCTAACGTCATGGATAACCAATTTATCACCTTGCGTCTCATGTAAGATGCCTAATGACAAATAGGCAATATCCTTTGAAGTCCGAATTCCCCAATGAGCGGCATCAATGTGTGTTGAAAGACTTTGTTGTTCAGACCCTACTACTTCTTGAGGAACATGGCACGCGCTGAAAAGCAAAAAAAGACACAAGATGTTTAAAGAATGACAGGTTAGACGTTCCATTTCATTTTCCTAAATATGAACCAAACACCGAATAACCCAACAACAGCTGTGATTGCGAAAACACTAGCTTGGAAGGGAAATCCAAGGAGGGCTTTGCCTATTGCCATGGTGGCACCCAAAATGAGGACAACTCCGGCGAGCCATCCTATAGCATTGAGCATGAGCGAGTCAGACGAAGTAACCTGGGGACATAAGGGTGCGATAGGTTTCCATCCGGGACCAGTCGGCCGGACTTTTTCATAAAACGCTTTTAAGGTGGCTTCTGAAGTTGGCTGAGTGAGAAATGTAACGGCCAACCAAGTGACGGTAGAACCAATAACGACAATACCAAGATGAACGGGACGAGTATTAGGCCAATTCAGCATGTGACAGAAATGTGAAACGAAAAGCGTCAAGATGCCTGAAGCCAACATGGCTGTGATTTCACTCCACGCATTAACTCTCCACCAGAACCAACGTGCGACTCCCACCAATCCCACTCCTGAAAAGAGGAGGAGAACATTGTAAAACGCTTCAACGATGGAAGAGGAAAAAAAAGCAATGAGACCGCCACCCATCATTAAGACGACTGTCACGAGACGGCCAACAAGTACATAATGGCGTGCATCGGCATCAGGTTTAAAAAAACGACGATAAACATCATTTACAACATAAGAGGATCCCCAATTCAAATGTGAATCAACGGTTGACATAAATGCGGCAAAGAAAGATGCAATAACCAATCCTCTCAACCCTACGGGGAGGAACTCAATAATCATGCGGGGATAGGCCCGTTCATGATCCACAACCCCAAGGCCGTTTGTGACTTCGGGTAACAGAACCATAGACGCCAAGGCGACCATGATCCAAGGCCAAGGCCGGATAGCATAATGCGCAATATTAAACCAAAGCATGGCGAAGAAGGAGTGTTTTTCATCCTTACAGGCGGACAATCTTTGGACAGCCATCCCGTCTCCCTCAACACCTCTTGCCCACCACTGCACCAACACAAGAGATAAGAAAAAAATCCAGGGAGAACTCCAAAATGCATCAGGGGTATGCGCGGGAAGAAATTGCGTTTCGGAAAATCCTTGAGTTGCTTCCCAAAAAGAACCCAGACCACCAGTAGCAGAAATTGCGACAACCGCTAAAACTGTGGCCCCGAGCAGCGATAGAAAAAATTGTACAAAGTCGGTAGCGACCACTCCCCAAAACCCTGAAAATACAGAATAAAGTAGAGCCAACAATGCACAGAATAGCACCGCCAATCCTTTGGACCAGGTCGTTGATTCTTCGAGAACCTTTGTGAGACCAAGAACCGGCCAGGCACCCAATGCATAAATATTAAACACGACCCCTAAAAAAATAGCCTTTGCGCCTCGAAGAAAGGCTCCTGCACCAGAACCATAGCGCAATTCAATAAACTCCATGTCGGTGACAATGCCAGCGCGTCGCCACAAGCGGGCAAAGAAAAATAATGAAGCAACTGACGCAAGGGCCATAAACCACCAGTCCCAGTTTCCAGCAACACCTTTGGTCCGAACCAAACTTGTGACAAATAACGGGGTATCTGAAGCAAAGGAGGTGGCGACTAAAGATGTACCTGCCAGCCACCAGGGAAGTTTCCGACCGGAAAGGAAAAAGGCTTCGATGCCTCCTTCGGCCCGCTTTTTAAAGGCAAGGCCTAGGAAGGTGATCAAGAGGCAATATGTGACGACAATGACCCAGTCCCAGGTCTCCATACGACCTCATCCATCTTAAGAAATGACATGTCAATTCAGGTTTAGAGAAGCCAGGCGGGCTCGGCTTGCCTTCGCACGTTCTTGTAGCGCCGTGCTTTGGGTAATGGCCTCACCCAGTTTGGCGATCACTTCCTCATGGCGGTCAAGATGCTCACAGACCAAAAGCAAGTCACAGCCTGCAGCAAAGGCTTCGAGCACAGCATCCACGATATCCCCTCGGCTTAACGACCCTGCCATGCCTAAATCATCAGTGACCACGAGCCCTTCAAAGCCGAGGTCATCCCGCAGGAGTTTTTGGAGAATAGGTGGAGAAAAGGTCGCGGGGCGCTTTTCAGGATCGAGGGCAGGGTATACGACATGGGCGCTCATGACAAATTGCAATTCGTGAGCGAAGAGTTCGCGAAAAGGACGGATTTCAATTTCCTGGAGACGTTCAAGCGGATGGTTAACGACAGGCAGCGTTAGGTGAGAATCTTCGGACGTATCTCCGTGCCCAGGGAAGTGTTTTTCACAAGCCCATACCTCATGCTCATGCATCCCTTGGATAACTTTTTGCCCAACTGCGACAACGGTGGCAGGATCAGAATGAAATGAGCGTACCCCAATAATGGGGTTTTGGGGATTTGTATGCACGTCGAGGACTGGGGCCATGTCTAGGTTAAGGCCAAGCTCCGACAATTCACGACCCAACTTTCGGCCCACCTCCAGTGCGTCATCGAGACGGACGTCACATGCTGGAGGCAGGGTGCCAAACCGAGGAGGCTTCATACGTTGAAACTGCCCTCCTTCCTGATCAGTTGAGATTAAAAGCGGGTGCTTGGAAGGTAATTGGCGAATCTGTTGTGTCAGCTTCTTTATCTGAGCAGGAGAATCAATATTCCGGTCAAATAAAATGACGCCACCGAGACCATAACGTTCGACAAGTCGTGTAAGAGATGGCGTCACTTCCATCCCATCCCAGCCTAAGATAAAGAAATCACCTACCTGACCATTTGTCATAACCATTGCCTTTCAATCGTTTTGAGGGTATTCGTTTCTGGGTTGTTGAGATATTTATGTGCGATCACATCTATTGTTGGGTGGATATAATAGGAACTGTGAGATCGAAACATGAGGCATGGGCTATTTATTGAGGCAAGACATCTATGTTCTTTAAATTCCGTCACCGTAAAGAGATTATACAGTTTTTCCGTCATAATTCCCATGCTTAAAAGAGAAAATTGCTTTTTCTGACCCGGCCACATGTGAAAATTGCTTGTCGAACAAATAGATGAATGCGTTACAATCATATTAAGAGAGAAAAGAATAAAGAGATAAGTTTGGCACGAGAGGTTAAAAGCAAGGGATGATCTATTTCTCATTCCATACGCATACCACATAGTGTTTAATGCTATAGGTGCTAAATAAACAAATTTGGCATTGTTCAAAATTAAACAGGATCAGATATGAATATAAACCTTAAACCTTTTTTATGTTTCTGTGTCATGAGCTGTGTGACAGTGATGTCCTTTGGCCATGCAGAAACACACAAGAGCCTGGTCAGTCTCATCGAGCCTGAATCTGTCACGACCCTGACATTACAAGAGGCCATACTTCAGGCATTGCAGAACAATTTAGATATCTCCATTAGCCGTCAGACACGAGATGTGCGTGTCACGGATATTGTATTTGAACAAGCAAAATTTGATCCCACAGTAACATTGAGTGGTCGCTATGACCGTTCAATTACCGCACTTAACCAAGCTGTTTTAAGTGGAAGTGGTGCTGTGGGCGTGATAATGAACGAGCCTGCACCATTTAATCAAAGTCAGTCCAACGTGAGTACGGGATTTTCGCAGGACTTACTCACTGGGGGAAATTATGAGTTAAAGTGGGAATCAACTCGTAATTCCATTGCTGACAAAGCGTTAAGTGGTCTATTCAATCCTTCCTACACATCGAGCCTCCTTTTGAACCTTTCACAACCATTGTTGCAAGGGTTTGGAACAGATGTGAATCACACAGCAATTACAATTGCTCAGAATACGGCTCAGCTAGAACATTTTGTCTTTGTGGATCAAGTATTAAATGTTGTGGCAGATGTTGAACGTGCCTACTGGGAATTGATCTTTATGAGAAAAAACAAACAGGTCGCTAATGCCCATCTTCAGGCAGCGCAAGAACTTTTGGCTAATAATCATGCGCGGGTTGAGGCAGGAATCTTGGCTGCTGTGGATGTCCTGCAAGCCAAAGCCAGCGTGGCGTCACGAGTGGAAGACGTCTTAATTGCGCAAAAAGCAGTTCGAGATCAAGAAGATCAACTGCGCCGCTTATTGGTTGGTTCGGAAGAGGAATTGCGTAAAAGTATAGTGGTCGTTCCACTGGATCATCCAATAAAAACCGCACGCACGTTCCATGTCCCAGATGTGATTGATTTGGCTCTCCAACGTCGCCCTGAAATCTTACAAGCGGCAAAAACCATTGAATCGAGCCAACTTAATGTTCGTGTTGCGAAGAATCAACTTCTTCCCAATTTATCATTTCAAGGAACCGTTGGATTGAGTGGGTTGGGCAAGGATCCAACAGACACATTCAATCGAACATTTGAAGGAGAGTTTTATAATGCTGGAGCAGGCCTGCTCTTGAGTTATCCTCTTGGAAATCGTTCGGCCAAGAGCCAATATCGGCAACGGCAGTATGAAACGACGCGCGCGCGCTCGGCTTTGCAAAATGTTCGGCAACAAGTCATTGTAGATGTCAAGGAAGCGGTGCGACGGATACAAACTGATTTGAAGCGGATTCAAATCACCCAAGCGGCGCGGAAGGTTGCGGAACGTCAATTGAATGCTGAGCAGGAACGGCTGAACCTTGGTTTGAGTACGACGCGGTTGGTCCTCGATCTTCAGAGTGATCTGGCGATGGCTCGTGGAAACGAATTGCGTGCGATTATGGACTATAATCAATCGTTAGCAAACCTTGATCGCGCCACGGCCGCAAAATTAGAGCGGTATCAGATTTCTCTATAGCATCATAATTTAGCGTCTTCAGGTAAGTATGGTTATGACACGACGTGCTTGGTTATTCCTCGCCATCCTGATGATCACTGGCGCGGTAGTCTTTTCCCTCTGGGGGTTGGATTCAGCAGCGCCGCCTTTACCGCAATCGCATCGAGTGCTTGTGCTCGAACGGAAAACATTAGAAACCAAGGTTACAGAGACGGGAACGTTGGAACCAGTGCGGACAATCGATATTAAGTCGCAGTTTTCTGGAGAAGTACGTCAACTGTTTGTCTCTGCAGGCAAGCAGATTGCTAAAGATCAAATACTAGCCGTGATCCGCCAAGAACCCAGCCAAGCCAGGCAGGCTGTTCAGCTGCGAGCAAAACTTGAACAAGAGGGCATTGATATGGAACGAGCTAGACGAAACCTGGTTCGTATGCAGGCCCTTCATGCCAAAGGATTTATTGCGCAAGTGGATTTGGAAAGCGCGGAACAGGACGCCAAACAGACGATGGTTCGTCGGGAACTTGCTGAACGAGAATTACAGTTAGCCTTGGGAGGCAATCAAGATTTGTATCAACGCTATGTATTACAAAGTTCCTTGTCTGCGGGCTTGGAAGAGTTTGAGGTTAGGTCTCCTTCTCCAGGAACCGTCATTGAGATGAAGGTGCAACCTGGAGAAATTATTACTTCTGGGACGGCCACGGTTGGTGGAGGGACCGTGCTGATGCAACTAGCAGATCTCACTACGATGGTGGCAAAAGCGCAAATCAATGAAGTCAATATTGCACGTGTTCAGGTTGAACAACCTGTAACGGTGACACTTGATGCAATCCCAGGAGCGGTATTTCAAGGGACAGTCCGTACAATCGCGCCACAAGGGAAAAAAGAAGAGAGTATTGTTACGTATGAAGTGCTGATCCGTATCGATAATAATGATTTACGTTTACGGCCAATGATGACTGCAAATATCGACATTATCACCGAACATTTATCCCATGTGTTGACGGTCCCCTTAGAGGCTCTTCAGACTGAAGCCGGAGACGATCTTGTTTTTCTTGATGAAGGCGGTCAGAAAGTCAAAAAGAAAGTAAAAATTGCCTTGCGGACAGAGTCAGAGGCGGTGGTGGTTCAGGGGCTAGCCGAAGGCGATCGTGTCATTCTCCCAACCTATGAAGAACCCAACGCACATCAGTAACCTGAGGCCTCTTGGTGACGTCACACATTCTCATTCAGCTTGATCAAATTACGAAGGTCTATCAAGCGGGAGAAGTCGCCATTTGGGCCTTGCGAGATATCAATTTAGTCGTCAAACGAGGTGAGTTCGTCGCTATTGTTGGACAATCCGGAAGTGGCAAAACAACGCTCTTGGATATTCTAGGATGCTTAAGTCGACCGACAAATGGCACCTATTGGTTTGCCGGTCAATCAGTTGAATCACTCAGTGAACAAGCATTGACTGTGATCCGCAATCAATACATTGGATTTATCTTTCAAACCTTTCATCTGCTCCCTCGCAAAACGGCATTGGAAAACGTGCAACTTCCGCTTCAGTATGCGGGGGTATCCTCAAAGGAACAATCCCTTCAATCATTAACCATGCTCGATCGCGTCGGGCTTCTTGATCGGGCACAACATTATCCAACGCAGTTATCGGGTGGACAACAACAGCGTGTGGCGATTGCGCGAGCCTTAGTCAATCAACCTAAAATTCTCTTTGCTGATGAGCCGACAGGTAATTTAGACAGTTGTACCGGCAAGGAAATTCTCTCAATGTTTCAAGCATTGCATGAACAGGGACAAACAATTGTCATGATTACCCATGATCATGAGCTTGCCATGAATGCAGAACGCCGTGTCACCCTCAGTGATGGGCAAGTCATTAACGATGAGAGCGTACTGTCTTCCCTATCCCTTCTTCAAGATACACACGAGCTGGATTCATGATTGTCCGCACTATTATCCGCGACTCGTTTCGGAATCTTTTAGGTAATCTTCTCCGATCAGGATTGACCATGCTCGGCGTGATTATTGGGGTTGCGTCAGTCATTGCCATGATTGCCATTGTCGAAGGAGGGCAATTATGGCTCGTGCAGTCGATTGAACGACTTGGAACGAATTTATTATTTGTTTGGAAGAAATCGTTAACGAATGAAGAGCAACGGCAGTTTGCCGGCCGATCTTTAGGATTACGATATAGCGATGTCTTGAGTGTGCAGACGAGGTTTCCTCATCTGGAAGTCGTACCAATAATTGCACTTGACCAGCAGATGAAAGCCGGGGGACGGAGTTTTAATGGAGAGGTGACGGGAACCTCACCTGCCTATCAAGATGTACGAAATTTCAAATCTGCCATTGGTCGGTTTTTGAGTCCGAGTGATCTTGATGAATGGAAGCGAGTTGTGGTCCTTGGCAAAGATGTAGCCGAAAAGCTCTTTGGATCGGAATCTCCATTAGGCAAGGAAATGAAAATTGGCGATCAACGATTTACAGTTGTTGGGCGTATGCAGGCCAAAGGGACTGTCTATGGGACTAATTATGACGAAATGGTCTTTATTCCTGTTACGACGGCAATGCGGCGGATACAAGGAGATGACAAGATTCGTTCGATGACTATACATGTTCCTCAGCGAGCAGAAATGAAGGCTGTGTCGCGAGAGCTGCATACCTATTTAATCCAACATCATGATGGCGTGGATGATATCCACGTGCGAAGTCAAGGGGAATTTCTCAATGCAGTCGATCGGACTATTTGGACTTTCCGCATAGTCCTTGGGGGAATTGCCATTGTGGCACTGCTTGTTGGGGGAATTGGGATTATGAACATTATGCTTGTTACCGTCACAGAACGTACAAAAGAAATTGGCCTGCGGAAAGCAATTGGCGCGCGGCGTCAGGATATTCTGCTTCAGTTTTTAGTGGAATCAACGACTATCAGTGTTATTGGTGGGCTTATGGGTGTCTTCTTTGGGGTCCTCTTTGCCTATGGGTTTGGTGATTTTGTGGCCAGTGCCATGCCGGGAGGAGGAGATTGGGGCGCGGTTGTGCACCCTTCAGCCATTGTCGTGGCCTTTTCATTTGCAGTTGGCGTAGGTGTGTTTTTCGGGCTCTATCCAGCAATTAAAGCATCAGGACTGGATCCAGCCGAAGCCTTGCGATATTAATAGAATTGACTTGAGTAAGTGCAGTGATCCGCTTAGTTAGGGTACTATGTGTATCAGCGTGAAAAAGCACGCTTGGAAGACAATCGCAGACAGTACTCAGATGTGAGTTTTTAGCAGATTGTTTCGCAACTGGATTCTGCAACAGAGAACCTATTGTTTTAATCGAAGATCGATAACCGTTGCAGAAAGGGTCGGTTTTGCAACGCAACCATTCCTGTCAGACCTTCTTATGATACTGAATATGGGCACTCGTCCTTCAATGTCCAGTATCGGCTGTGAGTTCAATTGATCAACGCAACACTTTATCTTACTTTCTAGAGATGGAGTG
>JAALKI010000064.1 GCA_011088105.1 Nitrospirota bacterium
AACACCCTCAATTATGTCGTATTGGTGGACTCACTTTCATGGGGGGCAGGATACAAGTTACTCCTTGCTAATCGGCATGTTCATGCGGAAATGGCCGAACGCATTCGTGCCGAAAAAGAACTACGGGAAAGCGAGGAACGTTATGATATTGCGGTGAAAGGATCTAACGATGGATTGTGGGATTGGGATATTGCAACAAACCAGGTTTATTATTCCTCACGGTTCAAAGAATTATTAGGCTTTCAAGATCCGGAAATGGATAATCTCTTTTCAAGTTTTGAATCAAAGTTACACCCTGAAGACCATGATCGAGTCATAGAAGCGGTTCGTGCTCACTTAGAAAATGCGGTTCCCTATGATATCGATTGTCGATTAAAAACGAAGTCCGGCGAACATCGTTGGTTCCATGCACGTGGAGAGGCAATTCGGACGAAAGAGAAACAGCCGATACGGATGGCAGGGTCCCTCCGCGATATTACGGAACGGAAAGAAGAACAGGAAGAATTGCGTCGCGCTAAGCAAGAGGCCGAAGTGGCCAGTCAAGCAAAAAGTCAGTTTGTGGCTAATATGAGCCACGAATTACGAACGCCGCTTAATGCCGTCATCGGCTATAGCGAAATGCTTCAAGAAGAGGCAACTGACCAGGGTCAGACACAATATATTCCAGACCTTGAAAAAATTGCACTTTCCGGAAAGCATTTGTTGACCGTCATTAATGATATCTTAGACCTTTCCAAAATCGAAGCAGGAAAAATGGAAGTGCACCCTGAAACCTTCCAGATCACATGTTTAATCAACGATGTAAAAACAATCATCGCGCCACTTGTTGAAAAAAACGAGAATATCCTGCAGATCA
The DNA here is from genome assembly GCA_011088105.1 of Nitrospirota bacterium. Classification (GTDB taxonomy): domain Bacteria; phylum Nitrospirota; class Nitrospiria; order Nitrospirales; family UBA8639; genus JAALKI01. Next base: position 857 of record JAALKI010000064.1, read on the forward strand.
ATTGTCGGGGAGATGTTGGTGAAATGTATTCCGATTTCACAAAAGTTCGGCAAGGCCTCTATAACCTCCTCAGTAATGCGTGCAAATTTACAAGTCACGGCACAATCAGTCTCGTGATCACACGAGAACGAGTTAATTCCAGAGAGTGGATTTCCTTCCGTGTGACGGATACTGGAATTGGTATGTCTAAGCAACAACTTGACATAATCTTTGAGCCTTTTTCCCAAGGTGATCTTTCCACCACTCGCAAGTATGAAGGGACAGGACTCGGGTTAGCTATTACGAGAAAAAATTCTCATCTACTCGGAGGTGATATCCATGTCACAAGCGAAACGGGAATAGGATCCACATTCGTGATGACCATTCCCGCATATTGGTCAAAAACACTCATGGTTCAAGACGTTTCCCCATATCAATTATGAAAAAATTGGTGATCGTTGAAGATAACGAATTCAATCGAGATATGCTGTCTCGCCGATTGGAGCGCAACGGTTTTCACATTCTTGTGGCCGAGGACGGGAAACGAGGAGTGGAAATGATTCGACAAGAAAAACCCGATTTAGTGCTCATGGATATGAATGTGCCAGAAATAGATGGATGGAATGCTACAAAAATCATTAAACAAGATGAAGCAACCAAAAATATCCCGGTGATTGCACTAACCTCGCATGCTATGGCGGGAGACAGAGCACGCGCACTGAAAGCCGGGTGCGATGAATATGAGTCTAAACCCTTGGACTTCTCTGTTCTTTTGAAAAAAATACATCAGCTTTTGCCATAGAAAGACCCATGACTTCTTCACAGAAGGCCTCCATTTTGGTAGTGGACGACAATCCCGATAATCGTGATTTATTAGTGCGTCACATTCAGCGGCAACAGCATTCGGCTGTCACTGCAGAGAACGGACAAGAAGCATTGCAGTTGTTAAACGCTCAATCTTTCGACTTGGTCTTGCTCGACATCATGATGCCGGGAATGAATGGTTTTGAGGTATTAGAACACATAAAGCACAACCACCAGTTGCAGGCCATTCCCGTAGTTGTCGTTTCTGCGTTGAATGAATTAGACAGCGTGGGAAAGTGCATCGAATTGGGTGCGGAAGACTACCTTGTTAAACCCATTAATTCCAAACTGTTGAAAGCAAGGATTACGAATTGCATCGACAAAAAACGGCAACATGATCGAGAATAGGCACACCATGCAGAACTGGCACGATCGAAAGCACAACTCGAACAGTTATATTCTCAACTTGAAAAAAGTCGTGACGATTTGGCTTCCATACTGGATCAGTTGGAGATCGGCACCATTTTGATCGATTCTCAAGAGAACATCGATTTCATCAGTCGAGCTGCATCAAGGATTTTTCATACACCCATGCGGGATGTGCAAGGCCAGACGTGGAAGAATGTCATTGCACTACCAAAGGCTGAGGAATCGGCCATCCAAGCGATGTTACAACATCCGTCGCATGAACGATCTAAGGTTCGTATTCATATCGACTCACCGATCGGCAAACGGTTTTGGCTGGAAGTAGATGTCAAGGATGATCCCCAGGATTCTACCAGGAAGCTCTTTGTCTTGTACGACACGACCGAGGTTCACGATCTTCGCCAAATCATCAATAAAGAAACACAATTTCAGGATATGGTAGGGAAAAGCCAAGCCATGCAAGACGTATATCAACGTATTACAGATGTGGCTCCGCTTGAGGTCTCTGTCTTAATCACGGGTGGTACAGGAACAGGAAAAGAGCTGGCGGCACGAGCTATTCACTCATTAAGCCGACGAAAAAACAAACCGTTTGTGGCTATCAATTGTGCAGGATTGACCGAAACCCTATTAAGCAGTCAATTGTTTGGTCATAAAAAGGGAGCCTTTACCGGTGCCATTGACGATCACCTTGGGCTATTTGAAACCGCAAATGAGGGAACACTCTTTCTTGATGAAATCGGTGACATGCCCCTAGGCATTCAAGCCACGCTCTTGCGCGCCATTCAGGAAAAAGAAATTCTTCGATTGGGGGAGTCCGTTTCCAGAAAAGTGGACGTTCGTCTGCTGGCGGCAACACATGCCAATTTGGATGAATATATGAATGCTGGAAAATTCCGTTCCGATTTACTGTATCGCATTCGGGTGGGCCGGATTCACCTGCCAACCCTTCAGGAACGACGAGAAGACATTCCGTTATTGGCTTCTGTCTTTTTGGGTCAAGCTCGAACGGCGAGTGAAAAAACCGAGGTGCAAGACATCAATCGTGAGACCATGCAATTATTAATGCGATATCCCTGGCCCGGTAATGTTCGTGAACTAAAAAGCGCATTGGAATTCTCTCTCATCCACTGTCGAGAGGCCATCATTCAGACGTCAGACCTGCCACCCGAAATTGCCGATGTGGATCCTGAAATTCTCATGAAGGGTGAAAGCGAACTCGATGAAAAAGAACGTATTGCTGCCGTTCTGAAACACACTAATAATAACCGGTCCGAAGCGGCAAGGATATTAGGCATGAGTCGTTCCACGTTTTATCGGCGCCTGATTGGGTTGGGATTGGCTTCGGAAAAATGAAAGCCTGGGGTTTTACTCCACAAACTATGATCAATAACCAATGATGAACTCCAGCAAAGGCTGATGATATATAAGGAGATGGGAAATTTTCATGATAAAAGAACTGCCGGAATGGGCCAAAACCGCACAGGCGAAATGGAGATATAAGGGACAGAAAAAACCTCCTTTCGCTATAGAGCCTTCCCAAGACCAAGAATCTGTGTGGGATTATCCTAGACCCCCCCGTCTTGTGGCTGATTATCGCCATATTGTTGTTCGAGCCGATACGCAAATAATCGCAGACTCTCGATCTGCGTATCGTGTATTGGAAACAGCGAGCCCACCAACTTTTTATATCCCACTACACGAAGTCGTTAGAACGTACTTAACTCTAGGGCCTCAATCCTCTCTCTGCGAATGGAAAGGGATCGCTCAATATTGGTGTAAGCTTCCCCCAACCACGGACAGGCGCAATGTAGAGCTTTCTGGCAGAACGA
>JAALKI010000007.1 GCA_011088105.1 Nitrospirota bacterium
AGTATCGCAATGAACAACGATCACAGGTGGCTTGATTTCAGGGGAGCACTACAGTTCGTGCTAGTCACCATCAGTACGCGAGAATCCGTAAAACCTTGCAAGCGCCTGAGCCAAAAGATTTCCGGCTTGGCCTATCCCGATAGCCCAGCTCCCATCTGCCGCTTTCTGCATCATTGTTCCGATCCAAGCAGATGTCTTTTGGCCAAACCTCTCTGCTGAATCTGGGGTATCATCCAATTCTAGCGCATCCTTCAAGTCTTGAATGTCGTTGTCTGATACACCATGTTCACGGAACATGTTTTGCAAAGAGGAAACGTCATTCATCTTAATGTTGTCCCCAACATTCGTGTTACTTGTCGTGTCTAGAACATTGGTCACTCCACCATAAATAGTCGTCTTTACTATCTGGGTCACTTGTGCGGGCTTGAGTTTCGAACCCTCTGCTACGTTGCTGTCATCAATTGTTGGTTCTGCTTTCCAGATAGCAAGGGTGAAATCCAATATTCGATTACGGACGGTGTTGAGTAATGCCACCACATGCCCCGTACTGTACTCGGCCCATGCTTCAACGCAATTATGATGTCGATAGACCTTCATGCCGAGATAGAGAGCCAGGTCTCCTGTCTCAACCCGAACCACATCTCGATCACGTTTCTTCAAGCATTCGTCAAGGTGCGTGATGCTTTTTCGGCATATGTACGGTTCAAGCAGGTGTCGCACATTGTTTGGAATGCAGGTGATGGGAATGGGAGCATTCTCTAACTTTGACCCTCGGGGGCCAGAGAAGTGACCTTTGAATTCGAGAGACCAACTCCGATAGCCAGGGACTTCAACATTTGGGGGATACCCATTCAACTCCCAGATGAGCCAGTTTTCTAGAGGTTGGTTGCCAAGACGAGCGGCAAAGAGTTGACATTTTCTGAGCAACGTTCCGAGGTCACTCGATGCGTCAACAGCCATGGTCTGGATATCTTCAAGTAGGGTGATGAGCATATTGGCAAGTGTTACTGTTATTTTTATGCTGTGTCGCGTACCATCAGGTGTCCGTGGCAATCAAGTCTTTTCTAAAAGCGTTATCTTGGCTCATGCTGCTATCTCAACAGGGGGTTGTTCTCGCGACCGTGGCACTGTTAGTGGAAAACTGGAATTGTCTGTCTTTGAAGTTTGGCATTCTATCACAATTGTTTTCTGGGGCCTCTTGTTCAAAGCCATTGCTCTTTAGTACGAGACGTGGCTTGACTCCGAGCTCGTCAAAGCGGCACCATGCTTCCAGAAATTATTTGGAACGAGACACGTAGCGATGCTCTAAGTCGGAAGGTCGTTGTATGCAGGTGAATCAGGATGTGTTTGCGCTTAACCCGGACCCTCAGGTTCAAGTAGATTATATAGGGCAGGGGAAGCACAAGGTTGTCATTGCTGACTATTTTTATCAGTACCCTGAAAAAGTCTTGCAACTAGCAATGGGCTTGCCGTATACCGACCGATTTGAAATTGTCGGTAATTTTCCAGGTGTTCGGGCTTCGGTTAATGTCGATTCAGCACCGATCATTGCATCCATTAGTCAACTTTGGGGGGCGCCGTTAACCCCATTTTTTACTCCTCAGCCTGTAGTTTTCCAAGGTATTACAAATAAAGGTTTTCGGCTGAATATTGGCCAGCGTCAACCACATATCGATCAAGATGTTACTGCTATGGTGTATATCAATCCCGCTGAATCGTGTGTTGGGGGAACAGGGTTATTCCGACACACCCCCACAGAGTTGGAACGGGTGCCGATTACTCCAGACCAAGCTATCAGGAGTTTAGCCGATCGGTTGGAACTGAGTGACGAATTTCTTGAAAGCGCGGAAGGATACGAAAACTTTCAAAACAGCATGATTTTTAATCCGCTGTTTGCCTGTCGGGAGCCCACATACATCAATGATGGCAATCAGTTCTGGGAATTACTCAAAATGATTGAGATGCGACCTAATCGCTTGATCATTTTTGATGGCCGTTGTTTCCATTCTCAATACATTCAACCCCACCAGTATACTGAAGCCTTTCGGATTAATCAGATCCTTTATCTTTCTCATACGTAATTTTCACGTTCTTGCCCACGATAGGTCTTCGTCTGATAGAACACGCCGTCTGGAAGTGTGGCAGGGATCCCATTGTCTATAAGAGGGGTCTTGCCATGTTCAATCAAGACCTTTTCCGCCATCTCTTTCCCTTGGCTGGTTCCTTGCGCCAACATCTGCAACGCTGCAACGCCTTTTGCTTCTAAGGTCACGAGTGCACAGCCGGCAGCGTACTGAGTCTCCCATTCTCTCTCCTCTTGCACTAAACGGACTAACCACGGGATGGATTCGGTGAGGCGCACTTGCCCTGCACAATGCGCGGCTTGTGCCCGCACTTGCCAGTGGGAATCCTCTAGGCCCTTGGAGATCATTGGTAATGCACTGGGAATCCAGAAGCTCGGTAAACATCGGAAAAATGCTAGACGTACGTGATATGAAGAATCCTCGGCCAATGGCAGGAGTTGCGACGCTTCTTTGGTGTAACGCAGGTTGCCCAACGTCTCGACGATGAGGACTTTGATGGTGTCGGCTGTTGGCCCTGCTGGTGTTACCGACAGAATTTCCAACAGACGTGGGGCTGTTGTTGCCGTTAACCGTCGAAATGTATTCTGGAGTGACATGGTTTCTGGCCCCAGTGTTAAATCAAGCTTTTCAAAGAGCAGATCCACGGAGTTCAACGACCCTCTCTCAATAAGCGTACGGGCGGCAGCAAGCCGAATGTCATGCACAGAATCATCCAAAAACGTATGCAGGAAGGCCACGATACGAGGATCGGAAAAATAGACCAAGCTGGCAATGGCCTCTAGTCGTTCTCTTAGAGGCCCTTTCAGTGTAATCGAGGCAATGTAATCGGGAATTTCTAGAAAAACAAGCAACTCTATAAGGTGGTTGTGATCCTTGCTCTGAATGCTTTTAAACAACTCGCGCATGTTCCGCGCAAGACAGCACAGGTCAGGCGGTTGCAGTGTGTGTTTTATCTCATCACGCGTCGTCGTGTCTCGGAGATAGGCGAAAATGTGGTCGAAGAGGCATGTGCGGCGTTCTGCTGCTTTCTGATCTAGATAGTGATACACCATCTGCCGCCCAATCAAGATACAGATCAGCAGACAGGAGAATCCCAGCAACACCAAACACGTCATCTTGATAATGTTTAGAGTATCCATCGTACTATAATTAATAGCAAAATCTGCGCAACTTTCCTAGCCGAAAGGTGCAAATGACAAACAATAAGGCCATATTAGCAGGTATGAAAGAATTGGAAAAGCAATACCATGTTACAAATTTGAAAACTTTTTATGAAAATTTGAAATATTATATACAATTGTCAAGTATAAAGTTTACTTGTTGATCCATCAGCCAACTAAGAGAATAATTAATATTGTCGTCGTGCATGGGGTAATATGCCCAAAAGGTGTTGACGAGACGTGCTCCAGAGTTCTTGAAAGAGTTTTTCCAAATCCGGAGCACACTGAGCAACAATTTTCACGATCAATCCAGGAATTGCCGGCTCCGAGACAGATCCCCATATTTTGTTAGATTGTTTTTCAAGGATTGTATTGAGTGTCGACTGGAGTGTTTGCCATGTTTTTTGACTGTATCCATCCCCAATAAGAAATAGGGAAGCGACATAATCCCAGTTACGAACGAGTCCAATCGTATCGTTTTCTTGATCACAGTACAGTGCATACCGTTCGATGGCTTTCTTGCCATCTGCCATAGAGATGGTGATGTGATTGGCGTAATGCGTAAACTGCCAACGCTCTCCCCTGGCAATTCGTCCGGATGCAAGGGCATCCCAAAAAAAAAGCGTTGCTCGAGGAAAAAGCTTGATAGAGATAACTTGCTCAAAGCGTGACTTGGCAAAGGGAATGGTCACGAGGGGAAGGTATTCAAGAATGGCTTCTGACCCAATAACGCATTCGACGATTTGCCTGGAAATATTTGTCTGTGATTTATAGACCTTATTCGCTGATGGCGTGGTGAGTAATACATGGGTCTGGTCGTGGAGGGACGTCTTGAGAAAAAGCTGATCACCGCCCACAAGGCCTCCGGACGCATTGACGAGAAACGTCGTGGCACATCCTGTATCGTCGAGATAATGGGGTGGAAGGAAATGCCAAGGGTGTGTTGAACGAGAATGAGTGAGAACGGTCGTAGCCCCTCGCCGGTTATATCCTAGATGTAACTCAGCTTTCATTAGCCTCATGTATGTTAGAAAAGATCATTTTGGGTAATCATTCTTAAGAGACATTGCTTTTTTTAAGCTCATTTTCTCGTCGGTATCGCAAGAGCTTTCATGCTCCTACCGACGAATTTGTTCCTCAACCCAGTCTGTAACCTGGTCGAGTCCCTGGCCCGACAGTAAGTTTGTAAAGACAAAAGGGCGTTGTCCTCGCATTGCCAGACTATCTCGTTCCATAATCGATAGGTCAGCCCCAACGTGTGGAGCTAAATCGATTTTGTTAATAACTAATAAGCCTGATCGGGTGATAGCAGGACCACCTTTCCTAGGAATTTTGTCACCGGCGGCGACGTCAATGACGTAGATAACGGCATCGACTAACTCCGGACTAAAGGTAGCAGCGAGATTATCTCCCCCACTTTCAAGAAGTATGATTTCTAGGTTTGGTATGCGATTGATCAGTTCATCAATGGCCTCTAGATTGTGAGAGGCATCTTCCCGAATAGCTGTGTGAGGACAGCCTCCGGTCTCTACTCCTAGAATTCGTTCGGATGGGAGTATCCCGCGACGGGTGAGAAACTCTGCGTCTTCTTTGGTGAAAATATCATTGGTAATGACGGCAAGTTGATAACGGGTTTGCAGTTCTCGTGAAACAGATTCAACTAGTGCCGTTTTACCGGAGCCTACAGGCCCCCCTATACCTATGATGGTTACTTGGTGAGTTTTGGTGCGTGTGATGGGTTCGCCACCTCCCGACATGTGTGAGACATCATGCATCGTCTACTACGATCTAAACATTCGTGTTGTTAAATAGGCATGCTGCATTTCATGAATATCTTGAATCGGTGTCCAGGACTGCATTTCTTTCTTGGTCTCTGCTTCCCTGCTCACTTGATCGATTATTGGAATAAGATACTCAAGTAATAACTGTCCCTTGTGTTGTCCGATGGACAAGAGTTTCAGTGAAGCAGAAACGAAACCGACCGTACTTTGATAGAGGTATGCAGCAATCGCGTTCCGCTTATTCCATCCAAATGTTCCAAGTACGAGTCCAACGCTTATGGCCATATGGCCAGGTGATTGATTCGATTCCACCTTTGAAAGAAACTGACCAAGTAATGGTGGACTATTTGGGGCTGTTCCCGCAATGAGGAGAACCTGCTTGCCCATTTGACGACTAGCCAATCGTGTGTCACGGCATAGTTTCATGGCATCAAGTTCATCATCAAGGTGTTGTGCGGTTTGTAGCGTTTGGTCGAGAGCTGCTCCATGAGCTAATCCAACCGCGACGGCGTCTCGATTTCCCAGTCCTGATCTGAGTAGATCGACAACGTATTCTCTAAGATCTTCCGGAGTACAGACGGCGCGTGCTTCCACTGCCGCTTCTAAACCGAACGAAAACGCGTATCCACCTGACGGGAAAAAATTATCAATAAAACGAAATCCCTGGAGAAGAGCGCTTGTATTCACAGAAGACTGTTCTCTATTCCAGGTGGACTCGAGGGTGCCCCAATTTTAGTAGGGTATTGGTGATTAGTAATTTGGCGCTAATCGATGCGACTTGTCCACCAACAGCTTTGATAGCGGTAAGATACCGTTGAATGTCCTCCGCGGCTCTTGCCGTTTTGACCCATCTGGTTCAAACGTGAGTTCGCTTAACCGCTCTAATTGAGGAATCTTTGCTTTGTAGAGAACGATGGCATGCTTCGCATGGGCTTTGATGGCCTCAGCATAGACACGTTCATCATGCTCAAAGTTACCGCTCGGCTGCATAAAGGTAATCGACTCCTACTGGAAGATGTCCTATCCAATCAATGTATCGTTCGATTTCCTCTCCACGAAAAATAGCTCCATGTTGGGGTAAAATGGCTTTAATCTCTAAGTCCTTCAGCTTTTCAAGAAATCCAGTGACCGCTTGATTCGAACTCATATACCGTTGATGGAATCCTTTCATGGCAACAACATGGGCATTCCAATCGTCGATGACGAGACGAGGTTTGGCATCTCTATAGAGCGAGGCCCCGATGTCCCCCGTGAACAAGAACCCACTGGCTGAGTCAAAGACCACCATGCTTCCAGGTGAATGGAGATACGGTGCCGCAAGACACTGGATTTCGCCTTCTTGATGGAGATCAATAACAAGTCCATCGTCACGCATCGGCATATAATTAACGTTGTAGGCCATATAATGAGGTAAAAACCTGACCCACAAATGTGAGACGACAACATTCAAGTTTGGATTAAACTCGAGCCATGAGGGAAGAGAAGCACAGACATCGGGATCTTGATGACTAAAAAACAGATGGGTGATGGCTTCTGCAGATGATACTTGATTCACTTTATCGAGGATTGGGGAAAAACGGTCGTATCCACCAGGTTCAAGCAGAAATCCTTCTCCTCCATTCACAATGAGGTAACTATTGCATTCAATTTCTTCTCCTCCTGTGTAGATTCCGACCCAATAGATTTGATGATGAACATCATCATAGAGTTTGATCGGTTGGGTGTAGTCTGTGTCTTTATTCGATAGACTCATCAATGGGCTTATAGGCATTGTCTCACTCTCCTTTTGCAACGAAATCGCGAGGCCAGCATTGTCCTCGAGGGACAGAATAGCCCGATTTGTTCAGAAACCTTGATAATCAAAAAAGAAAATATCGTTGTGCCATAGGTAACTGTGCCATGGGCTTACATGTGAGATGTTCGCCATTGGCTTTCACGATATATGTTTCAGGATCGACGTCAATCTGGGGGGTTGCATCATTGAGCTTGAGGTCACGCTTACCAATTGTCCGACAATTCCGTACCGCCACCACGCGTTTTTGTAAATGCAGATTCGTATGAACGCCTCGTTCCAACCCTGCCTGAGAAAGGAAGGTGAGGCTAGTTGATACAGAAGCTCGACCGAATGCACCAAACATTGGACGGCTTATGACAGGTTGAGGGGTTGGAATAGACGCATTGGGATCGCCCATAGCCGCTTCTACCAAAAACCCTCCTTTGAGGATGAGTTCAGGTTTTATGCCAAAGAAGGCAGGGTTCCATATCACAAGATCTGCTAATTTTCCTACTTCAATTGATCCCACTTCATGGGCAATGCCATGCGTAATAGCAGGGTTGATGGTATATTTAGCGACGTAGCGCTTTGCTCGGAAGTTGTCATGTGTGCCTTTGGCTTGCTGAATTCCCGTTGAGTTGAGAGTCCCTCGTTGAACTTTCATCTTATGTGCTGTCTGCCAGGTTCGAGTAATCACCTCTCCGATTCGGCCCATGGCTTGAGAGTCAGAAGACATGATACTGATAGCTCCCATATCATGAAGAATATCTTCTGCGGCAATGGTTTCGCCTCTGATTCGGGATTCTGCAAAGGCAATGTCCTCTGGCACGCGAGGATTTAGATGATGACAAACCATCAACATATCCAGATGCTCATCAATGGTATTCACGGTAAACGGCATGCTCGGGTTTGTCGAGGATGGTAAAACATTGGCTTCTCCACAGACCCGAATGATATCAGGCGCATGCCCACCTCCGGCCCCTTCAGTGTGAAACGTATGAATGGTTCGTCCTCCAAATGCCCGGATGCTATCTTCTACGAATCCCGCTTCGTTTAATGTATCCGTGTGAATGGCCACTTGTATGTCGTATTGATCTGCTACATCTAAACAGCGAGAAATTGCTGCTGGTGTCGTTCCCCAATCTTCATGTAATTTAAGACCAATCACACCAGCTTCAACTTGTTCTTCTAAGGCTTCGGGTAGAGAAGCATTGCCTTTACCAAAAAACCCGAGATTGATGGGAAACCCATCTGCGGCTTCCAACATTCGGCTGATATTCCAAGGACCAGGCGTACATGTTGTGGCATTGGTCCCGGTCGCCGGACCCGTTCCACCACCAAGCAACGTGGTCATTCCCGAAGCCAATGCCTCAGGAATCAATTGAGGGCAGATAAAGTGTACATGGCTCTCTACACCGCCGGCTGTGATAATTTTCCCTTCACCCGCAATGACTTCGGTGCCAGGGCCGACTTCCATCCCTGGTGTGACGCCTGCCATGATATCCGGATTGCCGGCTTTTCCGATGGCGACAATATATCCGTTACGAATACCAATGTCGCCTTTCACGATCCCCCAATAGTCGAGAATGATGGCGTTGGTGATAACCAGATCAAGTGCGTTACGTGCACTCGTTGCAGCCGGGGATTGCCCCATGCCGTCACGAATGACTTTGCCACCACCGAACTTCGCCTCTTCTCCTGGGGTGGTCAGGTCTTGCTCGACTTCAATGATCAGTTCCGTGTCTGCAAGCCGAACACGGTCTCCAACTGTGGGGCCATACAGATCAGCATATTGACGACGAGGAATGTTCATTGGGTACCCTTTTCTCCTAAAACGACTCGATCAATCATTTTGAAGAAAGCCCTGTTCGGTAGCGCGATCGAGCGCACGTGCCTTGACTGCTGCATCATCGAGTGAGCCTTCTGTTAATCCATTGATTCCATACGCAATTCGATTGCCGCCGATTGCGACAAGCGTGACGTCTTTGTTTTCTCCTGGCTCAAACCGTACAGCTGTTCCAGCCGGGATAGACAGCCGAAATCCAAATGCTTTTTCCCGATCGAATCGCAACGCGCGATTCGATTCAAAAAAATGGCAATGCGACCCGACTTGAATTGGCCGATCTCCAGTATTCCCTACAGTCACTTCAATGGTCCGACGGCCTTCAAATGCCACGATGTCGCCTTTGCCGAGAAACAACTGGCCTGGGATGATGTCGTGTTGTTCTTGGCTGCCTTTCTTCAGTTTCGTCGAGGAAGCAGTTTTTCGACGGGACTTTGTCGGCGCTTTTTTTGATGGAGCCTTTGTTTGAAGTTTGACTTTTCTTTTCTTGCTCGTGTTCGGCATTGCTGTCCTCGTCGAAATTAGGGAATAGGCTGATGAACAGTTACTAATTTTGTTCCGTCTGGAAAAGTTCCTTCCACCTGAAGCTCGGGAAGCATCTCTGGTATCCCTGGCATCACATCCTGGCGAGTTAAAAGTGTGGCGCCGTAGCTCATGAGGTCGGATACAGATCGACCGTCACGGATTCCTTCCAGGATTTCTGCTGTGAGATATGCAACTGTTTCAGGGTAATTCAGCTTCAAGCCACGAGCTTTGCGTTCCCGAGCCAATTGTGCTGCGACATAGATGAGTAATTTTTCTTGTTCTCGTGGAGTTAAGTGCATAAGGCATCACACAATGAGGTATTGTTTAACATGTTCCTCGCTTAATTCAGATGTCTGGCCAGCGCTGACAATACTTCCCTTGGACATAATGATATAGGTGTCAGCTAGAGTCGCTGCAAATTCCATATACTGTTCAACGAGAAGAATAGCAAACCGCCGTTGGTTTTTGAAGCTTTGAATAACTCGTTGAATCTCCATGACAATAGAAGGTTGGATCCCTTCGGTTGGTTCATCAAGGAGAAGGAGCCTGGGTTTTCCCAGCAAGGCTCTCCCTATGGCCAGCTGTTGCTGTTCTCCTCCACTTAACACCCCGCCAGCTCGACCAAGAACCTGCGGAAGTTTGGGAAATAACTCAAACACCTCTTCGAATACTGATCGTCCCAGACCGGCACGCCATGGCGATCCGCTTGATTCATAGCCAAGTCGAAGGTTTTCTTCGACAGTCAAGTAGGGGAAAATCTCTCGTCCTTGTGGAACATAGGCAATGCCTCGATCTACCCGACGTTCAGGAGTCTCGCGAGTAATATCTTGACCACCAAATGAGACTCGACCCGTTCGCGGGGACAGTAGACCCATGATGGTTTTGAGAAGCGTTGTTTTTCCAACGCCGTTTCGCCCCATTAGGCACAAGGCTTGGCCTTCGGGAATTTCAAAAGAGACATTTCGTAATATATGGCTCTCGCCATAATAGACGTTGACGTTATCAAGCTGAATCATCGGCCTCCGCGGCCCGTCCCAGGTAGATTTCCATGACTTTGGGATCGGCTTGTACTTCTTCCATAGGTCCTTCAATAAGAACACTGCCTTCGTGCAAGACGGTTACCATCTTGGCAATCGATCTAACAAATTCCATGTCGTGTTCAATGACAATCACGGAATGATCGACAGCGAGTTCGTTGAGCAGTTCCCCGGTTTTTTCCGTTTCCTGATCAGTCATGCCTGCAACGGGTTCATCAATAAGTAAAAGTTTAGGATTTTGGATGAGCACCATCCCGATCTCGAGCCATTGCTTTTGGCCGTGCGATAGAGATCCTGCCAAATCTTGCGCTTTGTCAGAAAGCCCAATCGTCTTCAGGACTTCAGAAACTTTCTCGGCTTCAGGTGTAGTTGGTTTTGAAAAAAGAGTTGCGAAAAGTCCTTTACTCTTTCGATGGAGTGAAATGTCGAGGTTTTCCCAAACCGTGAGGTTAGAAAAGACTGAAGGTCTTTGGAATTTTCGACCGATTCCCAATGTGGCAATTTCATGTTCACGCAGGGTTGTGAGATCAACGCTCTGGCCATTGGCCTGAAAATGGAGTGTGCCTTCAGCCGGCTTGACTTTTCCTGTAATCACATCCATGAACGTGCTTTTGCCAGCCCCATTGGGGCCAATGACGACACGGAGTTCTGGGTAGTCCATTGAGAAGTTTAGCCCTTGCAAAGCCTTGAAGCCGTCATAATCTACAACCACATTTTCTACTTTGAGAATGGGTGTGTGTTGGTGTGGCTCGGTCATCTTATTTGTGCCTCAGATGGTTCAATTGTCGAAGATTTTGACTGCCTCCAAGCAGAGACTTTTGCTTTCATTTGCTTAAGGATCCCAATGAGTCCATCGGGAAAAAACATGACCACGAGAACAAAAAGACCTCCCATAAAAAACGGCCAGAGATCAGGAACAGAACCAGTCAACTGACTCCTGAACCAATTAACACCTACGGCTCCTACCACTGCTCCTGCGAGAGTTCCTCGACCTCCGACCGCAACCCATATTGCCATTTCAATCGATGGCAACACGCCGATTTGAGATGGTGTGATGATTCCGACCTGAGGAACATAGAGGGCCCCAGCAAGCCCGGCGAGGCCAGCGGCAACGACAAATACAAATAATTTGTAGTTGGGAGGATTGTATCCGGAAAACAATACGCGTTGTTCCCCGTCACGAATTGCAATCAATACCCTTCCAACACGGGATTGAATAATCGCCCGGCAGAGCAAGTATGCGATTCCTAGGAAGACAACGGTCAACATGTATAAGGCTAGCTGAGTGCTTGGGTCACCCAAGCGAAAACCGAATATTTGTTTGAAGTCAGTCAGCCCGTTTGTTCCTCCGAGGTTGGTTTCATTTCGATTAAAGACCAGCCAAGCTGAAAAGACGAGTGCTTGGGTAATGATGGCGAAGTAGACGCCTCGAATTCGACTTCGAAACGCCAAGAACCCAAAGGCTGTGGCAAATATCATCGGTACTAAAAATACAGCGATAACGGTGAAAGCAAAACTGTGATATGGACGCCAAAATAAAGGAAGCTCCTTGACTTGATTCCATACCATAAAATCCGGTAAAGCACTCTCATAGACACCCTCAGTCCCAATTCCAAGCATCAGATACATGCCCATTGAATAGGCGCCTAAGGCAAAAAAGACGCCTTGCCCAAGGCTTAGCACTCCAGTATATCCCCAAATGAGGTCGATCCCGATTGCTAAAATGGCATAGGCCAGATATTTTCCGAATAGATTGATTGTAAAATCCGATATATGAAAGATAGAGGTTTCTGGAAGCAACGTATTGAGAATTGGAAAGACGACAAGCAAGAAAAGGCCACAAATGAAGAACCCCGGCCCTAGTCCTAGATGCTTCAGCATTCCAGTTCCCATTGTTTGTCCTTTTAAGGTCTCATTAGCCATAGGAATTAAAACGGCCTCCTATTTTTAAGAATCCGCATAACGTCCTTTCATCGCAAAGAGACCAGCGGGTCGGTATTGGAGAAAGAGAATGATCAGGAGAAGAATAAAGACTTTCCCATAGACGGCACCGGCAAATGGTTCAAGATATTTGTTTAACATTCCCAGGCCGAATGCCGCCGAAATAGTTCCTGCTAGTTTTCCCACTCCACCGGTGACTACCACCATGAAGGAATCCACTATATATTGGCGTCCCATCTCAGGTTCGACATTACCAATGAGCGTCAATGCGGAGCCGGCTAACCCTGCCATTCCTGATCCAAACGCAAAGGTGAGAGAGTCCAGTTTTCGAGTTGGAATTCCCAGGCAGGAACTCATCTCACGGTTTTGCATAACGGCTCGAACCCTCAAGCCCGCTGGTGTACGGAATAATATCCAATAGATGCCGATGACCGCGACGATTGCCAGAATGACAACGAAAATTCTGTTATACGGCAGTTGAATTCCTACAGCAACTTGAGCGCTTCCACGTAAGAGAGCTGGGGCTTGAACTGAGGTCAAATCACCAAAGGTAATGCGTGCACTTTGGATCATAATCAGCCCCACCCCCCAAGTTAATAAGAGGGTTTCCAAAGGCCGACCGTATAGGAAACGAATTAAGGTGACCTCTAAGATATATCCGATAAGACCAGCGGCTAAAAACGAACCAGGAATGGCGATGGCGTAGTAATAATCGAACATGCTTTCTGGCATATAAGCTCTAAACAATTCCTGAATGACAAATGTTGCATATCCGCCTACCATCATCATTTCTCCATGGGCCATGTTGATGACACCCATGAGTCCAAAGACAATCGCCAAGCCCATTGCCATAATGAGCAACACCGAACTCAGGCTGATACCTCGCAAAGTTGTTTCGACTGCGTGAGCAAAGGTTTGCCAGCTTTCAATATGATCAATAGCTTCAGTTGCAGCGTTAGAAATGGCCTGCTGATCTGGTTCGTTGTTCGTCGCTTGCAAAATTTCTGTGAGGACAGGGAGCGCATTGGCGCTCCGTAGTTCGCCAAGTTTTTGAATCGCAGCTACTCGTATGCTTTGATCCTCGGCCTCTAGTCTGATGAGACTGATGGCCTCTTCCATTTCATAACGGACCCACTTCGCAGATTCTTTGGCCAGGGCTTCTTCAAGAAGGGGTAATGCATCTTGTGACCCACGAAGACCAATGTCACGTGCGGCTCCCCGACGCACATCAGAATTGGGACTTGCCAAGTTGATTTGATTACTTAATAACTTGATCAGGGGCGTCAGAAGCCGACGGGTCCGCCGGTCCACATCAAGACGGATCTCCTCAAGTTTTGGGAGCAAGCTCACATCCCTGTGCTGCATCAAAAAGTGAATTGCAGCCTTTTTGTCAGAGCGGTCACCGGTGGTCAGATTTTCGAATGCCTGTTCGATGGTTGTCGGGCCTTCGATTGTTACTGGCTCTTTGTTTTCTGCCGCCTGAACAAGGCTTGCTCCTCCTATTCCCAGAAGAAAAAATGCAAAGAAAGTCACTATCCAGCAGGTCTGCTGTATCGATTTGTAATTATTCATATGTGTTTAATTTATGTGGAATTTCTAAGGGTACTGGCTTTGTAGTCCAGCAAAAGAGGACTACAAAGCCAGCTTTTAACAAATTCACGCCTTTTTATACGTGCCCTTATGATCGACCCAATCACAGTCTTTATCTGGGCTGGTATATTGACTCCAGGGAAGTGCTCGGACTAGCCCTTTCGATTTGTAAATGATATCAATTTGACCATCTCTTCGGATTTCTCCGATGAGGACTGGTTTGTATGTGTGATGGTTACGTTCATCCATCTTTTTCCGACCGCCCGGCGCATCAAACTCCATTCCATACACGGCCTTGCGGACTTGATCCACGTTGGTGGTTCCAGCCTTCTCGCAGGCGGCTGCCCAGACATAGACTCCATAGTAGGCCGCCTCAATTGGATCATCCGTCACACGGGATGATCCCCCGGGCAAGTTGTTTCTTTCGCAGTAGGCCTTGAAGTTTTTCACGAATTTCTTGTTTTCAGGAGTATCAATACTCTGGTAGTAATTCCAAGCTGCTAGATGTCCAACGAGGGCCGAAGTATCCATGCCACGGAGTTCATCTTCTGCTACGCTGAAAGCCATAATTGGGCAATCTTCAGATCGAAGACCTTGGTTAGCAAATTCCTTGTAAAAGGGTACATTGCTATCGCCATTGATTGTACTGACCACTGCCGCATCACCCCCACGGGCAAATTTCTTGATCTTGCCGACAATGGTTTGGTAGTCCTGGTGGTGAAATGGCGTATATTCTTCCATGATGTTGCTTGCAGGCACGCCTTTGGCCAGCAACATCGCGCGCAAAATCTTGTTTGTGGTTCGTGGATAGACGTAATCCGTACCCAAGAGGTAGAACTTCTTATATCCTCCACCTTCCTCTCGCATAAGATATTCGACAGCTGGCTCTGACTGTTGATTAACCGCTGCCCCGGTATAGAAAACGTTTCGCGAACATTCTTCACCTTCATATTGAACTGGATAAAAGAGTAAGCCATTGTTCCCTTCAAAAACTGGGAGGACAGACTTGCGGCTGACTGATGTCCAGCAGCCTTCGACAGCAGCCACTTTGTCAACCAGCAATAATTGTTTGGCTTTTTCAGCAAAGAGGTCCCAGTTCGAAGCCGGATCGACGACAACCGGTTGGATCATTCGGCCTAGGATCCCCCCTTTGGCATTGATTTCCTCAACCGCCATCAAGACGGCATCGCGTAATGAGACTTCACTGATAGCCATCGTGCCGCTGAGGGAATGCAACACTCCAAGCTTGACAGGAGGCTTATCGGCTGCATACGACAATGCCCAATTTCCCAGATTTCCTAAAAGAGCTGCGACACCAATACCAGCAGCCGTAGTTTTCGCCTTGTCCAAAAACTCTCGGCGGGTATTATCAACTGCATTATTTACTGACTCAGATGGTTCGGGATCTGTCATATTTTTCATTGTGCTTTCTCCTCATTGATTAAACAATACGTTCCCTAGAAGTCATGCACTCAACTGAAAAGATTAAAGTTGGAACTGAATGCCTAGCTTGATTGCATCTACAACGCCACCATTACCTGCCTGACCAAACTTAGCTATACGCCCCTTCGTCGCGATGTCTCCATGTTGCCACATCAACGAGAGTCTTGCATTATGGCCGTCGATTACATAATTTGTGCCTATTTCTAATTCCTCCGCATCACCAACGATGTCCGACATGTTCTCTGTATAACGAACGTAAGGCTGGAATTGCCCAATTCCTATCTTATCTGGAAATAGATACAACGCAGCGACTGAGTAAGAATCGCCATCAAACATACAGAAACAGGTTGTTGCATCCGTGCCATTCCGGATACTTCCACTCAAATCCGCGTCGAAAACCTTATATTCACCCTCTACTGTTGCGACTCCTTTATTCGGAAGCACTTTTTCGAACAATAGGTCAGTGCTGTGGCCGAAAAAATTTCCGGGATTCATGGCAGTGCCAGAACCATCATTTTGATAATTGAACGCCCAGGCAACCGTTAAAATGTCACCACCATTGCCATAGTAGGTAGAGCTGGTGTAATACCCCGGATTTTTTTCGACGTTTAAGAAGTTAAAGCTGACACGTCCTGCATACAGGAGGTTGTCATCTTGATTTGCAACACCGTCAAGGCCATCAAAGGCACCAACGACATAACTCAGCTTTCCATCCATAAATGCGCCCCAGATATTGATACCATCATCACGGCCAAATCTTCCCGCTGATGCAACTCCGGCACCTGGATTGCCAAAGTCTGATGGATAAAAGGGTGTCTTATCGAAATCAAAGGTGTTTTGATAGAAGGGACCAGAGAGCTCAGCCCGATCGAGAGGCACTAGTAGGCGTCCTGCCCAGATGTTGAAATACGGGTTGAACTCAAACTTCGCAATGGCATCAAGAACCACCATCTCAGCGGAAGAGCCTGGATGACCACCAGGATGAGCACTTGCTGCATGGCCAGTTATAGGACAATCCTGACATTCCGTATTGATTTCAAACTTGAGATATTTGTGAATCTGGCCATTCAGATAGATACGCATATTCTCTAGCCTGAAATCATTGCTCCAGTTATCTCTGTCAGGTGAATCGTCCTCTATGAGTCCAAAGCTCATACGAGCGCCTACTCCGAGACTAATCCACTTTGTATCGCTGATTTGAATTTTTCCTCCTGCGTGTGCCAGTGGTGCGATAAGTAGAATCGCCAGGAATAGGAGGCCTCCGGCCCGTGATATAGATGTTCTCATTGTGCGAACTCCTTTCTTTCGGATGGGCTAAGTAGTGGGAGAAATAAAAAAGCCCTCTCAGCCATTACAAAAGCTGAAAGGACTTCATTGTCCATCAGTCGTTTTTTCGATCTTCTGAGGAAAAACACACTGTCCCCCCCTCGAATCATTCAAACGTTATTCTGAGTGATTATATGGCTAACGAAATTGCACTCCTCATACTACCTATACGTATCTCGTTGAAAAATTTTAGCCCGAAAAACATGACCAACATCATAAGAGAGTTTATGAATTATGTCAAGTAGAATATGAAGCACAATCGGTTGGTTCAATGTATAGAGAAGTGATGGCTATCGATGGCACGTATGGTGAGACCAATTGTCTATAGGCTAAAAAGATTGCAGAATTTTCTTGTCCGTGATTTTCATTGCACACTCTTGTACTATAGGGTTTTGTTCAACAAAACAACATGAGAACAATTCTATCAGGAGCCAAGATGAAGAGAAGACGATTTAATATAGGCCGTGTTGTCCTGGCGATAATTCTTCTTTCATGGTTGGTCGGATGTCTAGGCTCGTCAGGCATTCAGACGATGGTGCACCGAAGTTCTCAAAGTGTTGTCTATTTAGACTGGGTTCCCCAAGAGTCTTTTCGAGCTTCTCATCCCGTGACGCTTTCGCCTATGACAATCCGTCGTTTTTTCGGTGGGGTTCGTGTCCAAACATCGCCTGGAATTTTAAAGGCTTTGTTAGGAGAGAAGGGCAGGCCTTCCCGTCTGTTTTCTGAGGATGATGTGGAGTTGCTCCTACCACATATTCTTTCTGCGTTTTCCCAGGTAACATCTGAGGAACACGTGGTATTCCAAACACTGGATCCTTCGGACGCAGCTGGAGTGATGATAGCAGGGACGCTACACATTCATGAAGGTTTGTTGTTTTTGACCCTCACGCACTATGATCGGAAGACAACGTATCCAACAATCACGGTGTATAAGGGAAATCGAGAACTATCGGATCCTACAGGACTCAAAGATGTTCAGGTGTCGTTTTCACCAAAAGCTGCTTGGCGAACGGAAGGTGTACCTAAATTGGACACGGGAGGTGGAAACGATCCAAAAAGAACGCTTGCGGTTGATTATGCCCGGCTCGCGCAGCTCTCTGATACCGTCTTGCCTATCCCTCGTGATGAAGCCCCGATATCGAATTCGGCTCCATCTTCGGTCGAAACGCTTGGCGATGAACAGACAAAAGGTAAAGAATTACAAGGGTTGAAGGAGCGTATGCGTTCTCTACGAGATCAGTTATCAAACATGGAAAAGAAGATTGAAGGTCTGGAAGAACAACCTTCTAGCAATCCTTAAGAAGGAGGCTAGACCTGCGTAACGTTAATCACAATGGCATGGAGTCCAGTTGCTCCTGACGGTTGGGGACGGGTGATTTCAGATGTTTGAACTTTTCCGGTGACATCAATGGCTCTGACCACCACCATGGCTTTGTGTGCGTGCCTAGGGCTCCAGTCATAATTCCACACGACCCAAGAATAGGGGGACTGGGGTGGTTCAATTTCTGCTGGCTGCCACGTTTTTTCCCCATCAAAACTCAATTCCACTTTCCGAATCGTGTGTGGGCCTCCAAAAGCAATCCCTCGAATGCGTAGTTGAGGACCAGCGATACTTTGATGATGCCCAGGACTATCAATCCTGGAAAAAATGTGAATGGTGCCGTCATCGGTCCAGCCTTTTCGTTGCCAGTATCCTTGGTAATCTCCATCATAGACTTCGATCTCACGAATCCATTTGACGTTTTTGATGCCATACAACCCTGGGACAATTAAGCGAAGGGGGAAGCCGTGAGCCTTGGGTAGTTTCTCGCCATTCATCAAATAGGCAAGCATGACATCATTTTCCATCGCTCGATGAAAAGGAATGCTATCATCATAGCCGTCCGTTCCACGAAAAATGACATCGCGTGCCGTATCGGTATTAGCTCCAGTTTCTTGTAACAAGGCTTTGAGGGAAATACCTCGCCAGATCGCATTCCCCATACTTGTTCCTCCAGGGAGTGTATCGATGCACATCAGGGTTGATATTTGATCAAACGATGGACGATTGAGAATGTCCCGCCATCCCAACGACATGCGCGTCGCAACGGAGCCGGTAAGAGAAAGCCGCCATTGTTCTTGATCAATATCACGGGTCAGATTATAAGGAGAATCCATATAATTCACGGTGTAAAACGTCTCGTTCGGAGTAAAATAGGTGGTTTCTCGGGATGGTACGGCAAACATCCCGCCAAGATCACACCCTAACGTGAGACTATTCAATCCGGCGATCGTTCCCCAGCTACCGAGCTTCAACAAGTTTCGTCGTGAAATATTCATAATCCATTATCTCTACATGGATGCGAGCTCTGCAAGCACGATGCTGGAATGGCATGTGTGAGAAAGAGCCGATAGAAGAATCCAAGCCGCCCATGGGCCCGATGGATCACGGTATGAGAGAGTTGCCACACGGTATTTTATGAGGGTGGTGGAGATATTGAAAAGGTTGGTGGTGGAGGATACGTGCTATCAGGTTACGCCTCGGTTGGGGGGGCATCTGTTCTCGGTTCATTGTGTTCGCCTGGTGCGATCTTATGAAGTTCTTCTTCCAGCACTTGGATGGCACCACTGATTCTTAACAATGTAGTATTGCGAAGATTTGCTTGTTTGTTCTCTAACTCGCCTAACATTTTTTCGCCGTCTTGAAACTCGGTCTTGAGTTCAGCCAATCTCTTTTCTAAGAGTTCCTGCATTAGTCACTCCATCAGAAGAAATGAATATATGTTGGGCTTAGAATAAAGAAACCCTGCGCAATTGGTCAAAGGATTTTTTTCTGTTGCATGCTGTCCCAAGCTGTACCATTCTACGCTATGCCAGATCTCCATAGCGTTTTCACCAGGTGGTTGCCTCATGTAAGTAAGGGGGCTAAAGCAGAACGGTCCTCCTATCAGGTCATGGCATGTTTGAGCTTTTTGATAAACGATCCAATGTGTTTGACGAGGTGGGAGGATTGGGCTGCTGCGCCAATTTGGCGAACGATGGCACTGCCCACAATAACACCATCCGCAAATTGTGAAACGGCTTTGGCCTCATGAGGCGTGGCGATTCCAAACCCGACGGCGACAGGTTTTTTTGCAGTTTTTTGAATATGCCGGACATGTGTTTGGACTTTTCCAATATTACTCAATGGGAAACCGGTAATCCCTGTGAGGGAAACATAGTAAATAAACCCGCGTGCGCGTTTGATGACTTCCTGTTTGCGAAGCGCGGTACTTGTTGGAGCGAGGAGAAAAATTACGTCGAGACCATGTGTGGTTGCTGCAGTCGACAATACTTTCGATTCTTCTGGCGGCATGTCGGGAATAATAACTCCGTCGATTCCTACAGCAACGGCTTCCCGGCAAAACGGTTCTTCCCCCATAGCCATGAGGGTATTGTAATATGCCATAAGGATAAGCGGAATTTGGGTCTTTTGCCGAAGGCGTTTGACCATCGCTAAAATTTTCTTGAGAGAGGTGCCAGATCGTAAAGCTCGTTCAGCAGCCAGTTGAATTACTGGACCATCTGCGATGGGATCCGAAAAGGGGACACCCAGCTCAATCAAGTTCGCTCCATTGCGTTCCAATTCAAGCACCAATTCTTCAGTTTGTCTTAATGACGGGTCTCCAGCCATGACATAGGGAATTAAGGCCTTCTCATGCTTCTCTTTGAGAAGTTGAAAGGTTTGGGCAATACGATGTTTCATAGGTGTGTGCCCCTCATGTGTGCAATGTGCTGGACATCTTTATCTCCACGACCCGAAAGATTCATGACCAGGATTTGTTGTTTTTTCATCGTCGGGGCTAGTTTTATCACTTCGGCAACGGCATGGGCGCTTTCCAATGCAGGAATAATCCCTTCTTCTTGCGAAAGGAGGTCAAAGCCTGCGAGAGCCTCTTTGTCTGTGGCAGAGGTGTATCGAATGCGCCCAGAATCATGGTGCATGCTGTGCTCCGGACCCACGGCAGCATAGTCAAGACCAGCTGAAACAGAATGGGTGAGATTGACTTGCCCATGTTCATTTTGAAGCAAATAGGTCATGGTGCCGTGTAAGACACCAGGTTTTCCACCAGAAAATCGAGCAGCATGTTTTCCACTTTTCACTCCCAATCCACCAGCTTCGACGCCGACCATCTTGACAGAAGAATCTTTTAAAAATGGATAGAAGAGACCAATACTATTGCTACCTCCTCCGACACATGCGACCAACAGATGAGGAAGTTGTCCTTCGGCAGCCCAAACTTGTTTCCTGGCTTCCCGCCCAATAATCGATTGAAAATCACGAATCATCATAGGATAGGGGTGGGGACCGAGAACAGACCCCAGCAAATAGTGGCTTGTGCGAACATTAGTTGTCCAGTCCCGCATGGCTTCGCTAATGGCATCTTTCAGTGTTCGGCTTCCGGCATTGACTCCAGTGACCTTAGCCCCCAGCAAACGCATTCGAAATACGTTCAGGGCCTGACGTTCCATATCTTCGGTTCCCATATAAATTTCGGCTTCCAAGCCAAACTTCGCGGCCACGGTTGCAACGGCAACCCCATGCTGGCCAGCGCCTGTTTCTGCAATTACTCGGTGTTTTTTCATGCGCTGAGTCAAGAGTGCCTGACCGACGGCATTGTTAATTTTATGTGCACCGGTATGGCAGAGGTCTTCCCGTTTCAGATAAATTTTTGCTCCGCCCAGAGTCTTGGTAAGGTTCTTGGCAAAATACAGAGGTGTGGGGCGTCCAACATACTCTTGCAAACATGTCAAAAAAGTCTTTTGAAACTGTCGGTCTTTTCGTATTGACGCATATATGTTTCTCAGTTCAAGAACTGCAGGCATCAATATCTCTGGTACATAGAGCCCACCATATTGTCCAAATCGACCGTGTGTGTCTGGAATGTGTGGCATGGAAATCCTATACTAACGTATTCATCATAAATGGGATCTGTGAGTCATCGTTTGCCCAAGATTTGCTTTGGGGAATGTCGTAGTGCATGGTTCTCGTTCCTGTCTCTCACTCCCACTGAAGGAAGAGATAGGATATGGTGACACAGTATCAAGAGAGGTTACTCAGTTGAAACGCATCTCACCGCATGAATAAAGGCCAGAATTTTCGCTGGATCTTTTTTGCCGGGATGCACTTCGACTCCGCTACTGACATCGACCCCATACGGCTGTACACAGTGAATGGCGTCTTGGACATTTTCAGGTGTTAATCCGCCTGCGAGAAGAATAGGCAAGCTCTTGGCGGCTTTTGCGGCAAGATTCCAATCAACGACCTTGCCAGTTCCTCCGTAGGCTGTGTCTGAAAAGGCGTCAATGACAAAGCCTTTTACGTTGAATCGGCCTTGATACTCCGCCATCGATAAAAAACTGCCATGATCACGCAATCGGATGCCTCGAAGAAGAGGCCGCGCCAATGTTTCACAATACGACGGCGTTTCATCCCCATGCAGTTGTGCGAGCACCAGTCCACATTCATCTATCAGGTTGCGTGTAGTTTCTATGGCTTCATTCACGAAGACGCCTACAGGTAAAACGAAAGGTGGGAGTTGGGCAATAATCTGTTTGGCAATTTTCGGGGCCACGAAGCGAGGACTATTTTTATAGAATACAAAACCTATGGCGTCAGCCCCAGCCTCAACGGCAGCTTGGGCATCTTCGCTATTAGTGATTCCACAAATTTTGATTTTCACAAGGGAACCCGCTTAGATCCATCGTCCACGGTCGTGGGCATTCTCTTCGGCCTCTTCTGGTGTTTCTTGAGGGGGGCCTAACAACTCTATGATTTTTTCACCAATGTTGTTGGCGCGAATCAATGATTCGCCTATCAGCATGGCTTTGGCTCCGGCTTCCATGACCCGTTGAACATCTTCACGCGTGTGAATGCCGCTTTCACTCACGATGAGCCGGTCTTCAGGAATACGAGCCGCGAGTCGTTCGGTCATGACAAGGTCAGTTGAAAACGTTTGGAGGTCGCGGTTATTGATTCCAATAAGTCGTGCAGATGGAATACGTTCTAAAACCGTCTCGACCTCCCGTTCATGGTGAGTCTCAAGTAAGACATCCATGTCTAGACCGGTGGCCACAGCAAAAAAATCTTCAAGTTGAATGCGATCTAATGCTGCGACAATCAACAACACGGCATCCGCTCCAAATGCACGGGCTTCATAAAACTGAATGTCTCCAACCATGAATTCTTTGTTCAACGCGGGAAGACCGACAGTCTGTTTGATGGCCTCTAAATACGCGAGGGCCCCTTGAAAAAAGCTAGTGTCGGTCAGGACAGATACTGCTGCAGCTCCATGCATTTTATAGATATTGGCAATCTCGACGGGGTTGAACGCATCAGCAAACTCTTGACGCATGAGTCCTTGGCTGGGTGAAGATTTTTTGACTTCGGCAATTAAGGCCGGGGCTTGAGGCGTGGCTTGAGATTCTACTGTTTGGATAAATCCAAGAGGGGCGGGTCGATCGGCGATGCGGCATTTTAGCTCTGCCAAGTACCCCTGGCTCTGCTTCCCACGCAATTCGGCTTTTTTGTGTTCAAGAATGCGGTCGAGAATCATGAGGAAGACGATGAAGTAAACGCGATGAGTTTTTCAAGCTTTTCCCAGGCGGCTCCGCTATCCAAGGTTTGTGTGGCAAGGTCATACCCTTCTTGGAGTGTTGTGGCTTGCCCACATGCCACAAATGCTGGGGCAGCATTCATGAGTACCACTTCACGTTTAGGTCCGTGGCGACCTCGTAGGATATCTTGAATGATTGAAGCGTTTTCTTGAGGAGACCCACCTTTTAAAGCTAGAAGCGGAACAGGTTCAAGACCAAAATCTTTGGGTTCGATTTCATAACTCGAGACTGATCCCCGTTTCCCCTCGGCGACATATGTTGCTGTGGTCAAGGTGATTTCATCCAACCCATCCTTCCCATGGAGGACAAAGCAATGTTTGGTGCCAAGCCGCAGGAGAACTTGTGCCAACGTGCTGGTTAAAGCTCGGTCATACACACCAAGTATTTGAATGTTGGCGCCGGCAGGATTAGACAAGGGCCCGAGAATATTCATGAGTGTTCGAATGCCCATATCAATTCTTGGCTTCGCGCAATGTTTCATGGCACCATGATAGAGTGGCGCAAAGAGGAATCCGATGCCGACCTCATTGATACATTCAGCTACCTGTTGGGAAGGGAGATTAATGGAGATGCCCAGCGCGGAGAGGACGTCCGCACTTCCCGATTGGGAGGAGACGGAGCGGTTGCCATGTTTGGCCACGGTAATCCCACCTCCTGCCACCACAAAGGCAGTTGCCGTGGAAATGTTAAAGGTCTGAGACCGGTCTCCTCCAGTTCCACAAGTATCCACGACCAGCGATTCCCGTACGCGGATTTGTTCGGCAAGGCTTCGCATGGCCTTTGCAGACCCTGTAATTTCTTCGACGGTTTCGCCCTTCATTCGTAGACCCATAAGATACGCGGCAATTTGCGCCTCTGTTGCCGTTCCCTGCATGATTTCCAGCATGACATCTTCGGCTTCTTTTTCCGAAAGATGTACGCCTTCGGCAAGTTGATTGATGGCCGTTTGAATGAGTGGTGTCATGTGGCTACAAAACAGATGGTCAAAAGGAAAGGTTCGCGAGGGCATTCATTTGAAGAAAGTTTCGTAATAAGTCCATGCCGGAGGTTGTCAAAATTGACTCAGGGTGAAACTGAACGCCTTCGGCCCCAGTCGGGCGATGGCGTAAGCCCATGATTTCCCCCTCATCAGTCTCAGCGGAAATTTCAAACGTATCTGGTAAGGTAGCTTTATGAACAATTAGGGAGTGATAGCGTGTAGCTTCGAAAGGATTAGGGAGGCTGTGAAAGAGTGTTTTCCCATCATGATAAATTTTTGAAGTTTTTCCATGCATCAAGCGGTCCGCTTGAATGATCTCACCACCAAAGGCATAAGCCAATGATTGATGTCCCAGGCACACGCCTAATACCGGTATGTGTCCTGCAAAATGCTTGAGAACATCCACCGAGACTCCTGCTTCTTTAGGCGTACATGGTCCTGGGGAAATTAACACTCGTTCAGGGTTTAATTGTTGGGCCTCAGATAGTGAAATTTTGTCATTGCGAGAAACATGAATATCCGCGCCCAGTTCACCTAAGTATTGAACCAAGTTATAGGTGAATGAGTCATAATTATCGATAATCAAAAGCATAGAAAAGCCTATTCTAACCCTTGTTCGGCGAGTTCAATTCCCTTCATCATGGCCTGAGCTTTATTCCAGGTTTCCTCATATTCCTTGGTTGGGTCGGAGTCAGCCACAATGCCAGCACCAGCTTGAATGTAGGCCTGTTGGTTTTTTATCACAATGGTTCGGATATTGATACAGGTATCCATGTTCCCTGAAAAACTGAAGTACCCAGTGGCCCCAGCATAGGGTCCACGCCGACTTGGTTCGAGCTCTTCAATGATTTGCATGGCCCGTACCTTTGGAGCGCCAGAAACTGTTCCTGCTGGAAAGCAGGCTTTCATTACGTCATACACGGAATGCGGCCTCTCTAAATCCCCTGTGACTTGGGAAACAATATGCATGACATGAGAATACCGTTCAACCTTCATGAATGGATCAACCCTGACCGTAGCAAATTGTGCAACTCGACCGACATCATTCCGACCAAGATCGACGAGCATCACATGTTCAGCTTGCTCTTTTGTATCGGATAAGAGTTCTGCTTCTAGGGCCTGATCCTGTTCTGGTGTGTCCCCGCGCCGGCGTGTCCCGGCAATAGGGCGAACGATAACTTGTTCCTCTTGACAATTCACGAGAATTTCTGGAGACGACCCGACTAATTCTACGCCAGCAATACGCAAATAAAACATATATGGAGAGGGGTTCAGGATTCGAAGCGCTCGATATATATCTAATGGCGCACAATGAATTCGAGTTTTCCATCGTTGCGATACGACTGCCTGTACGATGTCACCAGCTTGGATGTATTCCTTGATCCGAAGAACCATTTTCTCAAAATCTGGCTGGTTCATATTCGATGTAAAGCGAGGGGGCTGTGGACGAGGAGGTGGAGGAGATTGACGAAGAGGCTTTTTTAACTGTGTAATCATCTGCTCAATGCGATGCGTTGCATCAAGATAGGCTTTTTTCCTCAATGCAACTGTTTGACCCGTCAGATAGGCGTTTGCCACGACTTTAATTTTATGAGTGACATTATCGAAGATGACCAGGGTGTCAGTGAGTAAAAATGCCAATTGTGGTAAGCGCAGGTCCTCCTTGTCACGAGGAGGAATTGGCTCAAAGTATTGCACGAGGTCAAACCCCATGTATCCAACGGCACCACCAATGAACGGTGGCAACCCAGGGACAGGCACCGGTTGATAGGGTTCCATCAATTGTTGGATATGATCGAGGGGATTCTGTCCCAGAGGCATGTGTGTAATTTTTCGTCCCTTTTGGACGTACAGTTGATTATCGTGTTCCCACAGAATGACTTTCGCTTTATTCCCCAAGAATGAATAACGCGCCCATCGTTCGCCACCTTCCACACTTTCAAAGAGAAAGGCCGTCGGCCCAGCATTGATTTTTGAAAACGCTGATACAGGCGTCTCCAAATCTGCAAAGATTTCTCGGTAAATAGGGATGAGATTTCCCTTTGTCGCGAGTGCGGAAAACTCATCAAAACCTATTGAATAACAAGGATTTTTCATGTTCTGGACGGTAGCATACGGAATTTTTTAAAGTCAACGAATGGTATGACAAGCTTGCCCTGTGCTCCTGAGGAATGCAACATATTTCCCTCTGGATCTTGGGGTAAAACGTCTTTGGTTTGTGATGGCTAGAGAGTAGCGCACCTCTTGGCATTCGTGGTAGGATAAGGGTGTGAAATGTCTAGGGTTGGTGTGGCAGACAGGATGTAATGTGCGAGTTTTTCTTGTGCACGCTGTCATATGGCGACCAGAAGAAGTCTGGCACTTCAATTCTCATCAAAAAAGGGTCATGGGTGAACCATGATGAGTAAACTCTCCTTTGTCATTGCAATCCTTTTCCTCTCTCTCTTTGTGGCCCTCCTGGCCTGTTTTGGCTGGGTTCAAGGGTATGCTTGGCATCAACGAAAAGATTTTTGGGAAGATGCTTAGGGTAACCCCTGTATGTTGGTAACGGGCCATCCTACATTTCAATGCGCTTCGTGTGCTGATACCATAAAATAGGGCAAACGTAGCTGCTACGTGTTCATTGCCTCTGTCGGACTTGTTGGATTGGGCAGCAACTTGTGATGTTGGTCTTTTGGCGCTCACATGCTTGACGGGTTTCCGAGGTGAACGGTATTCTCAGCCTCCGCAAGCCTTGACGTCTTATCAGAGTCCCTGCATCTCCCTTAGGCAGCGACGGGGTTGCCGTTTCAAGGAAAGAAGTTGAGAAACGGTAGTTTCTCAAGAGAATGCGCATTTCTTTGAAATACCCACTTGATTTGTGACGGGGTATTTGAGTGTTAACCATTTGTGAAGTGAGTCGTAATCATTATGGAATCTGAGAAACTTGAAGAAGACGAACAGATTGAAGAATCTCCCGAAGACCAACCTGAGCTTGACCCTGCCGCATACCTTGAAGCGTTACTCCAAAAAGCTCGTCAGGCCATGCGGCCATTAAGCAGCGTCTCAACGGTGGTCAAAAATAAAGCACTTTTCGCGATGGCTGCTGGATTAGAGGAACAGTCTGAACAGCTCTTAGTCGCGAATGCACAAGACCTTGAAGCCTTTGCCGAGAAACAGGGGAACCAGGCGTTAGCCGATCGGCTGACGTTAACACCTGAACGGATTACCGAAATGGCCAATGGGATTCGAACCATTGCGGCCCTACGAGATCCTGTTGGAGAATCATTAGGGTTGCGACAGTTGCCGAATGGCATGCAAGTTGGCCGTATTCGTGTGCCAATCGGTGTGATTGGCATTGTCTATGAATCACGTCCTAATGTGACGGCGGATGCAGCGGCGCTGTGTCTCAAGTCCGGTAATGTGTGTGTGTTGCGGGGTGGGTCGGAGGCGATTCATTCTAATACGGCCATTGCTGAAATTTTGTCAACTACAGCACAACAGGCTGGAATTCCGGATGGGGCAATTTCTTTTATCGAACGTACTGAGCGGGAGACCGTCATTGATTTGCTGAAGCAGGATGCGTTCATTGATTTGATTATCCCTCGTGGTGGGGGTTCGCTCATGGAGACGGTCACGACGCATGCGACGATCCCAGTCATTAAGCATGATAAGGGCGTCTGTCATATTTTTGTGGATGCCGACGCCGATCTGGATATGGCACGGAAAATTTGTTTCAACGCTAAAGTACAACGTCCATCAACCTGTAACGCCGTGGAAACATTGTTGGTGCATCAAAGCGTTGCAAGACCGCTGTTGGAAGAACTTGGCAAACAATTAGTTGAGGCAAAGGTTGAAATTCGTGGATGCCGGAAGACGTGTTCTCTGGTGCCAGAGGCTCAGCCGGCTTCTGAGGATGATTACGGGCAGGAATTTTTGTCGTTGATTGTATCGATCAAGGTTGTCAAAGACATCGATCAGGCGATGGCGCATATTGAACGCTATGGGTCGTGCCACACAGAAGCCATTGTGACGAAGAATTACAGTCGAGCCATGAGGTTTTTGCGTGAAGTGGATGCCAGTGCCGTGATGGTCAATGCCTCGACGAGATTGAATGATGGCTATCAATTTGGATTGGGCGCAGAGATTGGGATTAGCACGACACGTATCCATGCGAGAGGCCCCATGGGGTTAGAAGATTTGACCTGTGCAAAATACATTGTTCAGGGGGCAGGGCAAATTCGAGAGTAATATAAACGTCTTTCCCTTCCCCCTGGTTCTCCAAAGCATTGCGTACTGTGCGATTGTGTCTTTGTCCACGGTCAATGGTGTGCCATCGTTCGCAAAGGCTGTGTCACGGTAATGTCTCGTATTCTTCAAAGGTGATGTCTTGTCGACTAACGAAACGTTTTTTGTCTCTGTGCTCCAACGTCCAGGCACGTTAACATTTCCCGAAAATCTTTGTTATACCCAAGGGCTTCACAAAGAGGGCGGCCAGGCTGTGGTGGAGCCAAGTGGTCATGTCCTGTTCTATGGAAAGCACGGACGACGGGTTCTCATGACGGACCCGTATGGGCATCCCCTTCATGAATGTGAATGGAAACATGATGCGCAAGGCAGCATGACACTAGCCGCGGCTAGAATCTATTTGGATTGGGGGCAGTGGGTGGGGATTAAGCCTGAGGGGTTGGTCAATGTGATGACATTAGATCTCTCTAAGCGATCAGGGTGGGAGAAGGTGACTCGTCAGGATTTACGACAGATGGCGTCACAAGCTATGAGCGTTCCAGTGAGCGAAGTAGAATTTTTCTATCAAGATCAGGATCTTGTGATCGACTCAACGGGGATTGCCACGATTCGACATCGGAAAGATGCCTTTTATGTATTGGAAGATGGATGTTTTAAACAGGCCCGATTTATGTCCTGTATGGGCGCTATGCACTGGGAGCATATTGATTTTTTGCCAGTCGTGGAATTGTTTCAATCCCTTTTTCCAGGAACGGGCAGCGCAACGTTTGAGCTAATTCGTGGTCTGTATGACGATCAAAATCTTGGCTCACCATTGCCATTACAATACCGTGGGATGCCGACATATCCTTCTGAGGCGGCGTTTGGGCTATTTAGCCAGTTTTTTACACCAGAGGTTCCAGGAACAGCCGCACCAGTTGATTATTTTATGGATCCATCTCGGTCTCATCTCGTTACGTGGTTGCCTCACCCGAATCCTCCTCGGCGATATGTGAATGAGGCTGCTGATTCATGCCTCATGATTCAGGGTCGTCGTGTGAAAAAAGTCACATGTGGAAAGGATGCCACCGGTCTGCCGTATGTCCAACCGAATGCTAAGGGATTCATTCCATGTGAACGTCTGGTTACCACAGACGGTCAGGCCCTGTACTGTCATGATCGAGATCATATCTCAGAGCTTCCGCTTGATCCCCTTTGGGGGATCAGCGGATCTTTCGAAAAGCAAACGATGCAGCTTTCCTCCTATAGTTGGAGGGAGTTTTTTCAAGGCGAGCCCCCAAAAGTTCCTCCAGCTGAAGCTTTTTCCGCCGTGTTGTTGTACCCGGAAGATGATACGGAAATTGAAGAACAGTCCTGCCAGCCATTTGTAGCTGATTATTTTGAAGATCTATATGAACGAGAGGGCCTCTTTGCTGAATCGCTCTCTTCTTGTACGCGCGTCCTGATTCACAATTTTGATGCGGTGCTAGGAACCTGTTTGATGTTTGATCGACCTCGGTCATATACCGTTCTTTTTTTTCATCCAGCCTATGCACAGAAACAGGCCCAATCTCTTTGGAATACGCTTGCTCGTCGCAAGCAATTAGAGTGGGGCAGCAATATTCAATTTCTTGAAGGCGTGAAGCATCAAACGGCAGCTTCTCAGCAGATCTACACGCTATTGTACCGATGGATTCCCTTTGCACAGTTTGATGATGCGGACGTTGTCCAGTCAGCGATGGCCAACACCTTTCGCGCGTTGTCTCCCGGAGGGTATGCGCTCATGGCTGGTCCAGACACAATGGCTCTTCAGGCCGAGCGCCTTGGGTTTGACGTTGTTGAGAGTCAACCTGTCGAAAGCCTTCCATCTTTTCGAATGCATGCTAGCATTCTTCCTCAAGCCTGTATCAATCCACGACTGTATGCCTACGTGTTCAGAAAATCTGCGGGTTGGTAGCCAGTACGGAAATACATCATCGGTGTGCTCTCCTCTATCCCAGTCTCAAAAATAGTATTCCTTGCTTGCGTAAACCATCACTCCGTGTAACACTATCGAGGCTGATGATGATCTCAATCATTCGTTTACTTCTGATTGCTGCGTACTTGATTGTGTCCGGCTGTTCCGTGGTGAAAGGCACCTATGCCGTCCTGAGTGGGACGGTGAAAGGCACAGTTTGGGTATTAAAAGGGACTTATACGCTAACGAAGGGAACAACGAAGCTTGTCTACCATATTGGAAAATTTACCTTTGAGGTGGTACGGGCTCCGTTGAGCTGGCCCTTAACGCATGATGAAATAGAGGTGATCGATGGGCTGCCAGTCAAAGAAGCCATTCGTCAAGGGCGGGTTAAAAACGCTCCGTATACGGTAAAAGGCCGACGTTATATTCCAATGACCGTTGCGAAAGCGCAAACTTATCGGGAGTCAGGTGTAGCGTCCTGGTATGGTGAAGAAACGCGGCGTCAAAAAGATGGTCATATGACAGCCAATGGGGAAGCCTTTAATCCTAAAGCCTTCACGGCTGCCCACAAATACCTGCCCTTGCCGACCAACGTGATGGTCACCAATTTAGAAAATGGTCGATCGATTATTGTGCGCGTGAATGATCGTGGTCCATTTCCAAGTCAGCACAATCCTCGGTCAGGTAAACGGATCATTGATTTGAGCTTGGGGGCTGCTAAAAAACTTGGGTTTCATAAAAAAGGATTAGCTCGTGTTAAAGTCGAGGCGATTCGGTTTAAAAAGGAAACATAGCCGTTCATACCTATCCCCCCCTTGAGGCTATTGATTTTCGGCAAACTTGAAAGACGGTGTTTTATGGAGAGATGCTCGTAGCTTCTGTAAGGCCATGGTTTCAATTTGCCGAATGCGTTCTCGTGTGACCCCAAAGTCTTCTCCCACTTCTTCCAAGGTGTGGTCGTTCAAATGGCCGATACCAAACCGTTTTCGAAGAATCTGCGCCTCCCGCGGCTTGAGAGTCTCTAACATCGCCGTGACTTGTCGTTGGACATCAATCCGATTCATGAGTTGGGAAGGGAGAGGGGCCGTTACATCTTCAATGGAATCTTTTAGCGTGAATTCCTCGGTATCACCAAGTGGGGTATCAAGAGAAAGTGGCTCCTGAATGCTCTCAAAAGTTTCACGGATTTTGGAAATGGGTATGTCCGTATGCTGCGCAATCTCAGCATCGGTTGGTTCTCTACCGAATCGTTGGATCAGTTGATAGGTAATACGGTTTAGTTTCTGCCAGTTTTCCTGCACATGAACAGGAATCCGTATGGTACGGCCTTGATCCGCAATGGCGCGGGTGACCCCCTGGCGAATCCACCATGTTGCATACGTACTGAATTTGTAGCCGCGTTGATATTCAAATTTTTCGACAGCTCTCATGAGACCAATGGTTCCTTCTTGAACCAGATCGAGTAGATGAAGGCCTCGGTTCATATATCGCTTGGCGATGTTGACGACTAACCGCAGGTTGGCTTCGATTAACCGTGTTTTGGCTTGCTTAATCTTGTCTTCTGTTTGTGTGAGATTGTATCGCGCCTCTTTAAAGAGTGGGAGCGGCATGCGAAGACAGTCTTGCTGAATGTGTGTGATTGTGGTCTGTGCCTTGTGACATTGTTCGAGCCTTTTCTCGATTTCCGTTTGTGAAAGTTGGGTCTTTCGTTTGATGGACAAGATTCTTGATCGATATTTTGGCTTGTGGGTGGTGGTTGCCAGAATGTCTTGTTCAGAGATACCCAAGGCATTGCTTTCGTTCTGAATGATTTGCTCGGAGGCGTCAATCGTTTTGCTGATGTTTCTAACTTGGTCGAGCAGCTCTTGAATGACATCAGGGTGAATCGTTAAGGCCTCAACTTCTTGCATGATCTGGTCCTGAATGAGGCGCAGGGGCTTTTGAGCCGTATGAGGTGTACGTGAGTATTCTTTAGTCAAGGCCCTATTGTACGTGGCGATGAGTGTCTTGGAGAGTTTATGAATACGGTGAAGACTCTGAAGGGTCTGCTTATGCTGTCTTTCGTTGGAATGGGGCTCGCGGGTCTCTGGGTTCTCATCATTGAGAGACTCTTCTTCTCTGATGATGGTATGAACAAGACGCTCCCTTTTTTTTAATTGATCACGGAGGGTCGTCAAGTGTGAAAGGCACAGTGGGAGTCCAAGGAGGATTCTTGCCAATTCCACGTTGCCTTCTTCCATTTGTCGAGCCAGTTGAATTTCGCTATCTCGGTTTAAAAGAGGGACTTGGCCCATTTCTTTTAAAAAAAGTTGTATCGGTAGATTAGACGACCCAGATTCTTCGTGTTCCGGGACCCGGCGAGCCCGATTTTTCTTCTTTCTCCACTCCGATAGGGGAGAATCCCCATTGTATTTTTCTGGGAGTTGATCTGGAGAGAGGTTCTTTGGTGAAAGAGAGGCGAGAAGACTCTGTCCTTTTTGTAAGGTGCCTGGCTCGATGACAGTCGAATTGAAGAGGTCATATGCAGTGAGGGGAGGGAGTGTCATAAGGTTCTCCTTTACTATTACTATGAAGAGAATATCATTGCCTGCTTTCGACCAATTCAACAATTTATTGAGAAAGTTGCCCAGAGGTTCTTCTCTTAGTTATGATAAATAACTAATTACAAAAGTAAAGTAGGTACTAAAAAGTAACTATGAAGCTTCCTCAAAGCCCTATTGGGTGTCCCTTAGACTCACTTCTTCGGATTTTATCTGGTCCATGGACGATTTATATTCTCTGTCGGCTTCATCAACATGGACCAACTCGCTTTGGTCAGCTTAAACGGCATATGCCAGGCATCTCATCAAAAATGTTGACGGAACGGTTGCGATCCTTAGAGGCTGCGGAGATTATTTATCGTGATCACCAACCGACCGTCCCTCCTCAAGTCACCTATGGCCTCATGCAAGAAGGGTATGAGTTGACCAGGGTGCTTGATCAACTCAATTGCCTCGCAGAGCGTTGGCAAGGTCACGTAGAACGTCATTCTCATAAAGAAACAGGTTGATACGGATGAAAGAATTCTTCGTCCCGACCCTGTTAAGTGGACTGTATACCCTCGATCCTGGGGAAATTCGAGAAATACAACTGACACTTCCATCCGAATATACGGTTGAAGGGAAGACTTACTCGATTCGGGACACCATGCGGCCGGGCACGGCATTTTTGGGAAAGCCTTGGGGACTAAGGACAGAGAAGTTTCGACGACGTATGTATACCCGCTCGAATTGTTCCGCGAGTGAACCTGGCGTGCTGACAACCATTATTAATGATACGCATCGAGAAAAAGCCGATACATCACCATGGTGGTTGTCTCATCATGTTGAGGCATTATATGCCCGAAGTGGCACTGTTGATGTGCGACTGACATTGAACGACAAGCGCTCAGAACTTGTTGTCTATGAAAGTGCATCACATGTCTATGAGAATAATCTTCGGCTTGAACCCGATGCTGAATGGGCGAACAAGCAATTCCTTGGTTTGGCCTTTTCAACAGGAATTACGCCGTTCCTTGCGCACCTGCGGTATATGAAACTATGGCAGTTTGGCCGCACGGCGACTTGCTGTGGGGCCACGTATGTTTTAATTGTAAGTGTGAGAAATCCGAAGCAATTAATGGCGCATGAAGAATTGCTTGAGTTAGAAACACTGTTCCCTGAGAACTTCAAATATCATCCCGTCCTCACACGCGAGTGGCCAGATGACTGGTTGTATACAACGGGGAGAATCATGCATAGCCGCAACCCACAGAATCCTGAAGAATCAGTGAATATCAGTCCGCTGTTACGGATTGTCCCTGATTGCCAGCATTACCATGTTCGGATGTGTGGGAACAGAAATGCACGCGATCAATTGCTCAAAGGGTTGGAAGAACATGGAACGCAGCCGTTAAGTTTTCGCGCAGAGGTTTGGTAATGCGCGAGGAAGGCATGATGCCATGCATCATTGTATCTAATTCAACGGATACTTCACGTACAACTACCCTCCATCGAAATGCAACGAACGTCGGCATGGTCTTCTAAGCCGGAGAGGAGGACACGACCGTAGATGGAAGCAACGATTTCTGTACCTCATTAAAATACGCGAGGATGGGTTGTTGAGGCTGGCTGTCTAGCTTTTTCAAATCCTTTATTAGTGGTGAAGGCTTATAATCTTCTCCCAAAATCAAGCCATAACCTGTTTTACTGCTCCAACGTAACCTGCTAACTCCTGCCAAGCATCTGGAAAAACAACCGTAAGCATGTCCAGTCTTCGTCTATTGGCATCATAAGGAAAGTGTTCCTACTGATGACCACGCATCATGTTTTTTCAAGATGGCTTCAATAGATTTTGGGAAAATGGTGTTCAGGCGGAAGGATCATTGGGATTCCATTCATGGTCAGCTTCAACGGCAGCAAGCAGCTGCTCAAAGATGTCCGGAACTGCACCGACGACATGGTTCCAACTGGAAATCATAGGAACGCCTAAAGGATCCTTCACGAAGGTCTCCATTGCGACATTAATGCCGTTCAAAAATGCTTCGACAGCCGTTCGCTCGGCATACCGGTCAAATTGGAGGCCATTGATTGCTGCGACGTTTTCATATTTCTTGACTGTTTCTTGGGCTATTTGCAGGTAGGTCGCACGTAATGTTTTCAGGGCGGCATCTGATAAGACAATGCCTTCACTGGCTAAGGTGCGAAACAGTGTCTTGGCGATGTCGACGCTCATTTTTAGAAGGCCGGCTTCGGGGTTTTCTGCCGACAACTCTTGGTGCTTATGTTCGTAGCTTTCGGCCAGATCAACTTGGCAGACTCGTCGATTGGCACAGTTCCGATGGACTTCGGCTAAGACCCCAACTTCTAGTCCCCAGTCACCGGGAAATCGATTGATCCATGCTAGGTCGGTCACCATGGTG
Source organism: Nitrospirota bacterium (assembly GCA_011088105.1). Classification (GTDB taxonomy): domain Bacteria; phylum Nitrospirota; class Nitrospiria; order Nitrospirales; family UBA8639; genus JAALKI01. The sequence continues at coordinate 35,225 of JAALKI010000007.1, forward strand.
AATTCTCCGGCTAAAGGATACCGAAAGCTTTCTAGAAATAAGAGTGTTGGATGAGGTCCGACAATTCGATGAAGGCTCTGTAGCAATGGAAAGACGAATAGGCGAGTCACCCTTCCATGAATTTTGTCGGTAACTCTGGGGTAATAGCCTTTGCAAAACTCATAGCCTAAATTTGGATTTCCCACCGGATAACACAAGCGGGCCAAGAATTCCCTATCGTATGTCAGGACATCACAGTCATGGAGTGCAATCATTTTGCTTTGTTGATGGGCTAACACATATCCAAATCCCATCCAGCAAGACTGTCCTTTTCCTGGGAGTCCAATATCGATGTTTTGGTTGATTAACAAGGATAAAAGACCATGAATGCGTTGGCCATCGATCCAAATTAAACGAACATGTTGTGGTAGACCTGCAAAATATTCTTTGGCCCGACGAAATTCGAGCGCTGAGGCGCGTCCTAACACAATGACAATTTCTTTGAGATAGGGCACGTGTGTGAGGTGGTCGACAATCTGAGCCAATGCCGGCCCCTCTAATTCTGAGTAGAGGCATGGGAGCACTAACGCAATGGGCTGAGTCTCAGTGTATTCACACAATTCTCTTTCGAGTTGCTCCACATTCGAAGGGCCTAAGCGATGAAGCGTGGTAATGGATCCGGTTTGATAGAAGTCAGCCATGGGTCACCGACAGAAGAATGTGGCGTAGGGTTAACAATAAATGGTCACGAATCATAACGCATTGCTGCTAATCAGTATAAGAAGGTTATTCATTAGAGGTGATGCAAGTCGTCTTGAGATTCTTTGCGGACTCGGTCAGAGAGTCGTTTTTCCAGAAGATCTTTGGCAAGGTCTCGTGCCCCTAATCCAAACGCTAGTGCTGCTGCCAGGACGATTCCACCAAAGGCAATGCCAAAACCAACGACGACGATGGTTTCTGCAATGCCCAGTTGCTCCAATGCCATGGCGATGGCGACTAACTGAATTCCCCATCGTGTGAAAGCGGCAAGGAGCCTCGCTGGTGGTAATCCCGCATTCACTGCGGCAATGAGGACGGCTTGGGAAATAAAATTCGAGAGCAGAAATCCAGCAATTACAATAAGGAGGGCGGTTAAAAAGTGAGGAATGTATGCGAGCAGGGATTCCGTAAACTTATTGACTGGTTCGAGATGCAACACCGCCAAGGCGGCAATGACCCCAAGTCCTAACAGTATCCAGTACATTATGCGACCGGTGAGAAAAGACGGATCGACTTTGACGCCTCCTCTAGCCAGTGCAGATGTGATTCCAATTCTTTGGCACAGAGCGTCAATCCGAATCATGCGTAAGAGCCGTTCTACAACCTGTGCACAAATCCAGGCGAGAGTGATACTCATAATGAGAATGAGCGCCATAGCCAAGAGATTGGGGAGCAGGGCTAAGAGATCATGACCTAAAACCTCTAGAGGCTCTAGCAAGGCGGTCTGAAAAAATGTTTCCAGAATGTTCATTGTGTGCTGTTAGGGATAGCCTAGGGACTGGTCCTCTATCCTTAGTCTCGTCCCCATTCCTGAACAAGATAGGGTTTTTCTTTTTCAAAGATCCGGCAGAGGTTTTCCACGCGTTCTTCAGCTTCCGTCGTTGTCAGACCTTGTGTCTCAAGTACAAAAGAGGCGGTCCTGCCAAGGTAAAGAGGGGTTAGGGCTTTCAGTAAATGGTCACGAACAATAGACCGACGGTGAAAGGCGATTGCCGTATCAAAGAGGATGCGCGCCCAAAGTTCATCAGGTAAGCGAAAGGTTTTTGATGGAAGGGAGGCCAATGACGTTAAGGCCTTGAGCACCGCAGGAGACAGCATCTTCTCCCAAATAGACGCTAGATCAACCACGCCCTGTTGAAAACTGGCGATCATGCGATCGACATTCACATTCACGGGTTCTAGCGCGACGTGGTACTGAAAGCCAAAGAGTGGAACCGTCTGTGCGGCATTCTGTGTCATCCAAGTAGAAGTGTGGTCTTCCATTAGAGAAAACAGAGCTCCTACAACTTCAAGCAACATTTCCGAAAGATCCTTGGCAGGATCTTTCGGATCATGAATCTTGGCTCCCAGGAAACTCTGACATACCTTCGCCCCACTTGCAATGGCTTCTGTGGTCATCCAAATATCAATGCCAAATCGAGCAACTTCCGATTCCCATACATGTTTCTCTAAATATTGTTCAGCTAAAGATCTGGAAAAACCAAATTCCCCACCAATAGGTTGTCGAATAGAGACACCATACAATGCGCGTGTTAATGGATAAGCAATAGAGTTTGTAATGGTTCCATCGTATTTATGCCGAAGATAATATGGTGCAACATAATCAAATCCTTCTCGCATGATGGGGCTGAGCAGTAAGTCCATCCATTCTGGTGTAATACTCCGTAAGTCTGAGTCGACTACGGCACAAGCTTTGACCTTTAGCCGACGGGCTACTTCAAAAATTGTTCGAAAGGCACTCCCTTTTCCTGGAATTCCGTAGTAAGGCGTGACAATCTTTTGAAGAGGGCTTTGAGATTCACTAACAAGTAACACGCCGAAATCTACGCCAGCAGTGGCTACGACCTGAGGCGTGCCATCAGTCGATCCTCCATCTGAATTGATCAGGACTGCCCGTGCATTGGGGAAATACTTACAAATGCCAGCGGTGACGGCATGAACCACATGCGCAATGGTGTTGGCATTATTGAAGCTAGGGATTCCCACAAGGATATCTGCATGATCAATATCTTGAATTTTCGATTCTGCTTCAGGGGTTAGTAGAACATCCCAGGTTTTCATAGGCCGAGAATCTCGATGCTTGTGAAAAAGGTCAATGTGTTCAAGGTATAGAGCTTTGCGGGTTCCTGGTTCCTTATGGAGGTTGACGCTACCAGGAACATGGAAGAATTAACATGTGACGAAGATGCACGGGGTTGAGGGGAAGCAAATACCGACTATCTCTTGTAGAGATAGTCGGTAAGCATATCAACCTTTGGTGAGTTGAGCTTCTTAGCCCATACACAAGGGAAAACGTCCAACCCTTATGGTCTTTCTCCTAACGCCTTTAACGAAGGCACAAAATGGGCTCGACGATTTTGTCTCCAGCATGAGGCCTCATGTTCTGTGCAAGATGGATGGTCTTCACCATAACTCACAATCGTGAGTTGTGAGGCGGAAATGCCTAAATCCACCAAGTACTTTTTCACGGCAAGAGCTCGTCGTTTTCCCAATACCATGTTATACGCTTGTGTACCTCGTTCATCACAATGGCCTTCAATCAAAATTGGCACGTTGTGGTATGTCGTTTTCAATAATGTTGCATTGGCTTCCAATATCGTGGTGGTCTCCGGTTTCAGGGCATATTGATCATAATCAAAATACACAGGGGCAAGGTGAGCGTCGGATGGTATAAGAGGGGCAACAGATCGTTCGGGCGGCTCACTCGGAGACACAATTTGACCTGAAGGTTGGTCCTTGGTCATGGGTGGCTGTTTTTGAACAAAATCAGAATGACGGCGGGTTGGCGTCATGTCGATGTCCTGACTGCTTGGTGCCTCTTCCGGGTTTTCGGATACCTCAGGGGGAAGTTCAGGGACGAATTGCAGGGGGGCGACATTGGGGCTGCCAGATGGGGGGCTAGTTTGTATCGAAGGTTCGGCAGGGAATGATGGGGTCGAGTGAGAAAATGTCGATTGTGATGAAGCCTCTTCAGGCTTCGGGCCACCATCAAAAAAATTGTCTCGCGTTTCTTGATTGTCCGAGGGGTGAGAGGGTTGAGGCGGCATTTCCGGAGAGGCTGTCATGGCTCCGGGTCCTTCCTTTGGTATGTTTTTCTGAGAGAATCCAGAGTCTAATGAGGTCTGGCCAAATTTTTCATTGCTTAATGGCATTTCATTTTCGGCAGGCAGAGTTGGTGTTGGGGTGCTCTTTTGTGCTGTCTCAAGAGTTTCTCCACTAATCATTGTCGTGTGTTTTGGGCTTTCACACGCAGTCATGAGTGTAAAAATAGCGGAGCCTATCAAGGCTCCCTCTATAGACCGTTTTAGTATCTGATTCATGCTACGCGCTCCTTTCTCATGTATAATCCTTTCTCCTAATTCATGGCTTCCGTTTGCCTATTTATTACTACCTGGTCCTAATCTTGTCAACGAGACCATTATCTTTTCATTCTGTGGCAAGCGGCTTGACTGTGAAAATTAGCCCTGCGTATGATCCTTTTTCTATTCATTATGGTGTAGAGAACTAGTATTTTCGGCTTCTTACGTATATTCATCAATCCGTGCCTTGCCTATTATGATTCATGTACAGAACATCACGAAACGCTTTGGAGATTTGAAAGCCATTGATCGAGTAAGCTTTTCAGTCAACAGCGGGGAGGTCCTGGCATTTCTTGGGCCAAATGGAGCAGGTAAAACCACCACCATGCGGATCTTGACGTGCTTTTTACCGCCAACTGAAGGCTCTGTCCACATTGCTGGTTATAGTTGTCATGACCAGTCAATGGAAGTCAAGAAACGAATTGGGTATTTACCTGAAAGCCCTCCATTATATCATGAACTAACTGTTTGGGAATACCTAACCTTTGTGGGCCAAATGAAAGGGCTGCTGTCTTCCCGCTTGAGCCAACGACGGGCTCAGGTCATTGAGCAATTAGGGCTGGGCCATGTTCAACAACGCGTCATTGCTCATCTTTCTCGTGGATATCGCCAACGCGTTGGGTTGGCTCAAGCGCTCATCCATGAACCACCAGTCCTCATTCTAGATGAACCGACAACGGGATTAGATCCCAAGCAAATTATTGAAATTCGTGAGCTTATTCAAAGCTTGGCTGGTTCTCATACCATTATTCTCAGTACGCATATTCTCTCTGAAGCAACAGCTGTCTGCCAACGAGTGCTCATTCTTCATGAAGGCCGTATTGTGGCTGAAGATACGCCGTCCCAACTGGCGGTACGATTGCGTCGCTCGGAGAAAGTTCGTTTGACGGTCAAGGACCCACCTCCGAATTGGCCGGAATGCCTTTTGAGGGTTCCAGGCGTAAATCATGTCCTTCAAGATTCATTGCCTAATTCTTGGTTAATCGAATGTGATATTCATCAGGATATCCGAGAAGAGTTAGCCCGATTTGTTGTTCAACAAGGGGTGGGGCTGCTGGAAATGAAAAGAGTGGCCATGTCTTTGGAGGATGTGTTTTTACAGCTGACGCAACAGGATAGGCTACAACTACTTGAGCGGGATGACCAACCGGTCTCTCGACAATCGATGGAAGGAGTGGTCGCGCCTCAATCATGACCCCCGTCTCAATTCTCATTGCCAAAGAGCTTCGTTGTTTTCTCGTTTCCCCAGTCTTCTATGTAGTTGGCGCGGTCTTTCTCTTTGTCGTTGGCCTCTTGGCACATCTGGCGGTGGTCAATGCCGGTCAGCAGGCTGTGCGTATCATGCAGATCCAAAATAGTGCGGCGCAGCTGAATCTGAATGAATTAGTCTTCCGGCAGATGTTTGCCAGTATGGAAATCATTTTGATGTTCGTGCTCCCTATGTTGACCATGCGGTTGTTTGCCGAAGAACGAAAACTGCATACATTTGAGTTCTTGCTGACTTCTCCCATTGAGGTCCATGAAATCATTTCGGCAAAGTATCTCAGTGTATTCTTGATCTATATAGGGCTTGTGACTCTGACAGGCCTGACGCCACTGGTGCTTTCTCTCTATAGTAGCTTTGAATGGAGCCCTGTCTTGACAGGCTATTTGGCCTTAATGCTGCAAGGGGGGTTGTTTTTGGCCATTGGTGTCTTAGCCTCAACGATGACTGAAAATCAAATTGTCGCCGCCTTTATCAGTTTTGGCATCATTCTTGTGCTGTGGCTGCTTGGTGGCCTTGGTCATCTGTTAGGTGATTCTCTGTTTGGTCATACGTTGACGTATCTATCCTTCACAGACCATTATGATCGGCTGGTTCGGAGTCTTCTAGACGTCAAGGATCTTGTGTATTATGTATCGGCTTCAGTGTTGATGTTGTTTATTGCCCACCGAATTGTTGATTCTCATCGATGGTCGTAAATCGTTTGCGTGTCAATAGTCTGTTAGGTGTTCTGTTGCTGATTGGCATCCTCTGCATGATCAACATTCTGGCCATCCGCCATGGTGGACGGTGGGATCTCTCGGAAGCCCAACGCTTTTCTCTGGCCCCTCAAACTCTTCGGGTCATTGGTGAACTTCAGCAAAAAGTCATGATCACTGTCTTTACTCATGATCGGAGCCCAGGGTTTCGATCTTATCGAGATCTTCTCGAAACCTATGCACATGGGAATTCCTTGATTCATACAGCGTTTGTGGATCCTGAACAGCGTCCAGGCCTAGCGAAAAAATTCAACATTTCCCGTTTAGATACGGCAGTTTTTGAAAGTGGGACCCAAGTCATTCATGTCACCAAACCGACGGAAGTTGAGCTGACTAATGCACTAATTCGTGTCACTCAAGAGACAAAAAAAGTCATTGGATTTTTGGAAGGGCATGGTGAACGTGAGGTAGAGGATCGAGAGCGAAATGGCTATTCTCGTGTCAAAGAGCTTCTGCTTGAACAAGGCTATGAGGTCGAACGTCTTTCATTGCAAGAGGCATCTGACATCCCAGACCATCTGGCCGTGCTGGTGATTGCTGGCCCACGCTATGCATTCTCCTCGAAAGAACATGAGCGCGTGACCCAGTTTCTCCAGACAAATGGACGAGCACTTATCCTGATCGATCCTGAAACTACCAGTGGCCTTGAGTCACTCTTAGCCCCATGGGGGCTCATGCTTGATGCAGGAATCGTTGTAGATGAACAGGATCGATTGGCACAAGGTAGCCCGACGGCGTTACTCGTTCGGACATTTACTGATCATGACATTACTCATAATTTTGATGTGCCAGTCATGCTTCCCGTATCACGACATCTAACGTTTCATAAAAACAATGAACGGAATTGGGATTTTATGTCTTTGGCGCAGACATCGATCAAAAGTTGGGTGGAGACAGATTTTAGCGATAAGGCGCCTGTTTTGAATGTTGATCAGGATACCGCGGGTCCCCTCATTCTGGCTGCAGTCTTGGAGCCGCAGGCTTCAAAGGTGACGCCGAAAATAGCTGGTCCAGCTATGGTTGTGATTGGCAATTCATCATTTGCCAGTAATACCTATATTAAATTTCCAGGGAACACGGACTTTTTATTCAATGCCATCGCCTGGTTAGCGCGTGAACAAAAACTTGTTTCCCTGACAGCGAAAGATCCAGCACTCCGGCCTTTCCTCCCAAACCCTACACAGGAACACACATTGCTGGCTATTCAAGTTTTTTCGGTGCCTGTCTTGTTACTACTTTTAGGCCTGACAATTTGGCGACGCAGGCGGCATCGTTAATGGTTGCTATGAGTGCCTATCGCACAACCATGCTCTTGGCCTTCGTCTGTGGAGGATTAGCCTTGTACCTCTACGGAATTGATAGGCCCAAAATCGAACAGTCCGTAATGCAGGAAATAGCGGAACAACGGATCTTGCCTTTTGACTATCGAGACGTGACGACATTTACCGTCAAAAACCGAGCAACCTCCGTGACCTTGGAGAAGGGAGAGGATGAACGATGGGTGATTCGGAACCCCCTCGTTGCCCGGGCTGATTCACGTGAAGTGGGCAATGTTCTACGGGCGTTAGAATTGGGACGTGTGACGCGCAAAATAGACGATCCTGACCAGGGCCTGGAAGAATATGGGTTAATGTCTCCACATATGACCATTGCGCTGACAGCCGGAAACAGGACGGAAACGCTTTCTTTAGGTGATATTGCTCCTGTGTCTTCCACATTATACGTCAAACGGCATTCTGACGAGCAGGTTCTCCTGACAACACTTGGCGTGAAAGATTTCCGAAAAAAATCGTTATTTACATTTAGAAAGAAAGAAATTCTTTCTTTTAATCGAGTTAGCATTGACCATATGACTCTTCAATTCGGACAACAAGAATTTGTCCTTTCACGAATCACCGCGACGCATGGGTTGACGGGCGATTGGCAATTCCAGTCGCCTGCGAAAAAGCCTGCGGATAAAACGACAATTGGTCTTTTACTGATGACCCTTGAAGATCTGACAGCCGAAGAATTCATTGATCCAGGCCCGGAGCGCAATCGTTTGGAAAAAGAGCTTGGGCTTCCCTCGTTTGCCGTTACTCTGGGAGCTGGTAAGAGAAGCTATCATATGCAAGTGTTTCACAGGGAGAAAACCGGAAAGGTCTATGCCATCCGATCACCGCAAGGTCCTATTTATGGGATCAATCCAGCTGTGCTTCGAGTATTGCCACAGAACCCGTTTGACATACAAGACCGGCGTCTTCTCGGAATGAAACCCGAAGATATTGTACTCCTTTCCGTCAAGAGCCCGAATACCCAGTACACGCTGGTTCAGCAACATGAAGAATGGATTATGGATAGCCATCCAACGTCTCGGCTGGATCAAAAAGCTATCAGGCTGTTTGCCAGTCGAGTGGCTGATCTGCGAGCGGAACAGCGGGTACTGGAAAAAGACCAAAACGACGATGCTGCGTTAGGACTTTCTCCTCCGGTCATTGAAATTATGGCTACGGATCGCTATGGACGCGAACAGGGACAGTTGTTCATCGGCAATCGTGAAAAAGGGTTGATCTACGTGAAAGGGACAGGACTGGCAGGAACCTATCAGGCTCGCTCACTTTTATTGACGCAAATCCCTAATCAAGAAACACTCCTTATAGAATAGAGACGAGGAGGTATCGTTGATGACGTTCAGCTGTCTGTGCAGGTGTGTGTCAGATTGACTGGTACACAGGGGTTTGTTACCGTATCCTTCCCTTATCATTTTGCAAAAGGATTGTCACATGATTCCGGATCACGCTTCTGCTTTCAGCTTGCACGATTGTTCAGTTTCCCCAGATATTCTCGCTCATAAAGCCACACAACTTCGTATTCACAGTATTCAAGCAACAACGGAGGCTGGGAGTGGGCATCCGACAAGTTGCTGTTCCGCTGCGGACATTGTGGCTGTCTTATTTTTCGGGGTCATGAGATACAACCCCAAACATCCTAAGCAGCCTGGCAGTGACCGGTTCGTACTCTCCAAAGGGCATGCTGCGCCATTGTTGTATGCGGCATGGGCTGAAGCGGGGTTATTTCCCACATCGGACCTTCAGCAATTGCGTCGGCTGTCTTCTGACTTAGAAGGCCATCCAACGCCTCGGCTTGAATTTGTCGATGTGGCCACCGGATCTTTAGGACAAGGGCTTTCCGCAGGAGTTGGCATTGCCCTGAATGCCAAACGGCTTGAAAAAAATCCTTATCGAACCTATGTACTTTTGGGCGATGGCGAGTCCGTTGAGGGTTCAGTGTGGGAAGCGGCAGAGTTGGGTCGATATTATCAATTAGATAATCTTTGTGCCATTGTGGATGTAAATCGGTTCGGGCAATCGGATCCCACGCTCCTTGCACATGATCTTGAAGCATATCGTGCTCGATGGGAAGGGTTTGGCTGGCATGCTCTTGTCGTTGATGGTCACGACCATGATGCGTTACTACATGCATTTCAAGAAGCTGCCGCACATCGTGGGGTGCCGACGGTCTTGCTCGCAAAGACCTTGAAGGGCAAAGGGATTCCTCATGCTGAAGATCAAGCAAATTGGCATGGAAAGCCAATTCCGGCAGAGCAGGCCCAACAGGTTGTGGATATGCTGGAGAAGACATTACCAATTCCTACACCCGTGATATCCATTTCACAACCTCAAATAGTCATGGAGGCGACACCCTCTGTCCGACCATGTTCAGCACCCACCTATACAATGGGTGAATCTGTAGCCACGCGTGAAGCATTTGGTGTGGCTCTTGCTGAATTAGGGGCTGCTAATCCTTTCGTGATGGGATTAGATGCCGACGTGAAAAACTCGACGTTCACTGAAAAGTTTGCCAAACAGTTTCCTGATCGGTTTGTTCAAAATTTTATTGCTGAACAAAACATGGTAGGGGTTGCTTCAGGGTTAGCCGCGTGCGGGAAAATCCCTTTTGCGGCGACATTTGCCTGTTTTCTCACGCGAGCCTATGATTTTATTCGAATGGCGGCCATTAGTCAGTCGAATGTCAAACTGATGGGATCACATGCGGGCGTGAGTATTGGCGAAGATGGCCCGTCGCAAATGGGGTTAGAGGATATTGCCATGATGTCAGCCTTTCCTGGCGTCACCGTACTGTATCCCTCGGATGCTGTGTCGGCCTATCGATTGGTTGAGGCGGCGGCCAACCAGCCAGGTCTCGTCTATATCAGAACGAGTCGGCCTAAAACACCTGTCTTGTATGGAAATGAAGAGTCATTTCCTCTCGGAGGCTCAAAAGTTTTACGGCAAAGCCCTCACGATCGTCTTACTATTGTGGCTGCTGGTGTGACGTTAATTGAGGCGTTGAATGCCTACGAACAGTTACAGACATTAGGCATTGCTGTCAGAGTCATTGATCTGTATAGCATCGTGCCAATCGATCAACAAACTCTGGTGGATGCTGCACAAGCGACGGATCATCGATTCCTTACGGTGGAAGACCATTATGCCCATGGTGGGTTAGGCGATGCGGTACTCAATGCCCTTTCCGATGAACCGGTGCGTCTTCAGAAACTGGCTGTTCGAGAGATTCCTCACAGCGGCAAGTCCGCAGAATTGTTGGATCGGTATGGCATCAATGCACGAGCTATTGTTGAAGCTGTGAAGCATATGATCCGGTAAACGTATGGCAAATTCCGATCCACTGAAATCCATTCCATTATTTCATCATTTCACCAAATCCGATCGTGAAGAACTTGCTCGGCATACCACTGAAATGCCTTATAAAAAAGGTGAATTCGTCTTTCGGGAAGGCGATCCGGCTTCGTGGTTTCATATCGTCAAAGAAGGAACTGTCAAATGTGTGAAGTCTTCACCTGATGGTCGAGAAGTGACCTTAAAAGTGCTGCTCCCTGGTGAGCTCTTTTGCTGCGATGCTGCGGTGATGGACAATTCAGTTCACCCGGGATGTGCTCAGGTGATCGATCAGGCAAAAATCCTACGAGTGAGCAAAAAGCCATATATGGCTATGTTAAAACGCAACCCAGAAGCGGCAATTGAAGTGATCACATACCTTGGGCGTCGCCTGAGGGAGGCGCAAGAAAGTGCAAAATCATTTGCCCTGGACCGTGCGGAACAACGTTTGGCCTCGCTGTTTGTTGATCTAGCAGAACGGGCGAGTGTTCAAGATACGGATGGGTTACGATTGACAGTTCCCCTGACTCGACAGGACCTTGCCGATATGGCTGGGTTGACAGTTGAGACCACGATTCGCATTATGAGCCGCTTTAAGCAAGCGCAAATGATTTGGGGCACCGCAAAACGCCTAGTTGTGCGAGATCTATCAAAATTGAAAGCCTTAGCAACGTTGTCTGACCCTCCAGACTACCTTCATTCCTCTTCACCACAGCTCTCAGAATCCTGAGATAGATCATACTTTTTCCGTCTTGGTTCTTTTATACTGTCTGCTACTAATCAACGGCGTTCGTCTAAAAAACATCATGGCGATGGTTTAGAAGGAGGTTGCACATATGTTCAGAAAAGCTACATCTCTCGTCACGCTTACGGTGGCTTTAGGGCTCTTCACGAGTCCACTCTATGCTTCACAACAAACAGTGATGGCTCAATTAACACATGCTCCACAAGTTCCACCTCCTATCACACGATCAATACCAGCTCGAGTGATGGTCAACTTGGAAGCAAAGGAATATGTCGGTGATTTTGCTGATGGCAAACAGTATAAATTCTGGAGTTTTAATGGCACCGTGCCTGGACCCATGATTCGCGTGCGTGTTGGGGACACGGTTGAACTGCATCTTAAAAACCATGCAAATAACCGGTTTCCGCATAATATTGATCTGCATGCCGTGAATGGTCCTGGCGGTGGTGCGGGTGTATCATTAGTTGCGCCTGGTCAGGAAGCGGCGTTTGCGTTCAAAGCGCTCAATCCTGGTTTGTATATCTATCACTGTGCCTCCCCAGTTCCCAATATTCCAGCGCATATCGCGAATGGGATGTATGGAATGATTTTAGTCGAACCAGAATCAGGCTTACCAAAGGTGGATAGAGAATTTTATATCTTGCAAAGTGAATTTTTTACAAAGCCAGCGGATGAGCCAAATGTATTGGAATTGTCCATGGAAAAAGGATTGGCCGAACATCCAGACTATGTGGTGTTAAATGGCAAACCTGGCATATTGACGGGAGACGGGGCCTTACAAGCCAAAGCAGGTGAGACCGTTCGAATGTATTATGGCAACATCGGGCCGAATAGCATTGCATCCTTTCATATCATTGGCGAAATTTTTGATACGGTCTATATGGAAGGGGCCATTGGGGGGCAGCTCAACCACAATGTCCAAACAACACTCGTTCCTTCAGCTGGGTCGACGATTGTTGAGTTTAAAGTCGATGGGCCAGCGGATCTCTTGTTAGTTGACCATAGCATTTTTCGCGTGGCTAAAGGTGCGGTTGGTATTTTGTCTGTCACAGGTGATGAACACCCGACTATTTTTAAGAATCTTCGAACACCATAAGCTGCAAAAATCTTCGAAGGGGCAGTGGTGGCACTGCCCCTTCATTGTTTGAAGGTATCTCTTTCCCAAGTCACGCAAAGATTTCAATCTTCTCCTCTACCTTCTTGTCTGTCCTGTCTTCTAAAGACTGCGTATCTGTCACCTGATGTTCAGGATGGGTTGGGTGCCATAAAGACCAGCACTCGTAAACGGCTTGTACTATGGTTCAGCACGCCATGTTCTTCTCCGGCTGGCGCAAGGGTGCCTTGCCCTGGCCCTAAGACTTTTTGCTGATTGCCAATGTGAAATGTGCCTTGGCCATCCAAAACCAGGTACACTTTATCTTGATCGGCATGGACATGGCCTTTTTGTTCTTGGCCAGGCTCAAAACAATACACGTCACAAAAAAACCGTGGTGTTTGGAATAGATTGTGTTTTTTGAGTTTTTCAGGTGAAAAATCCTGAAAGTCTGTCAGATTGACCACATTCATTATGCTTCCTCCTCTTTGAACATTATCTAGATTCAACTCTCGGTTCGGGTTATCTGTCTCGTATGGACCATTTTAACGGTTTTCCCCAATAGAGTGAACGGTTCTATCTCAATCAATGGTGAAAAGATTGAGGTATGTGTGCCAAGGGTTATCTAGATCTTGGATGATGTTAGGATACCGTCTGTTCCAAATGGTTGACCATCTGTTCGATTCGGTCAAATCCTGCTTGCCAGAACTGTGTTGAACGGATATTGACGCCAAGAGGTGATAGAAGTGCGTCTGGGCTTTGTGATCCGCCAGCCGCCAGTAATTGTAAATATTTAGGAACAAACGAGTCGCCTTCCTCTTGATACCGTTGGTACAACGCCAACACGAGCAGATTACCAAAGCTGTAGGCATAGCAGTAAAACGGTGTCCGAAATAGGTGGGGAATTGTCAGCCATTCCCATTGAAATTCTTCCGGGATTGGCATGGCTTTGCCAAACTGTTCTCGAAGCAATTTCAGGTATTGTTTGCCTAATTCGTCAATCGTTGCGCCGTTGGCAATCATCTCATGCGCTTGATTTTCAAAAATCACAAAGTAGGCTTGGCGAAGAATTGTCGCGTAGAGGTTATCAAGTTGCGACATCAAGAGATGTTGGCGAAGACGACGGTTGTTGGCCTGTTGTAATAAGGCATCTGCTAATAATTGCTCGCCGAATACGGATGCTGTCTCAGCGAGAGGAAGCGTTGGGTGAAAGGTGAAAATGGAGTGATGCGAGGCCATCATACTATGGACGGCATGTCCTAGTTCATGGGCGATGGTTGCGACGTCTCGAGCGTCTTCTGTGTAATTGACCAACACATACGGTGTCAGAGTCGGTAAGACGCTATAACAAAACGCCCCGCTGACTTTTCCCGAATGAAGCCGGGCATCAATATGCCAAGATGTGACAACGCGTCGCGCCTTTTCTGCTAATGTTGGGGAGAAACGATGGTAGGCTTCCAGTACTATCTTGATGGCATCAGGGTAGGGAATACGAGTGTATGATGTAGGTTGTGTGGCATGCAGATGATATCGGTTCATGGAGGATATGCCGCAAATCTTCGCCTTTAGGCAAAAGTATCGTTGGAACATCGCGGTATTTTTTTGACAGGTTTGAAGTAGGGAGTGAATGGCTTGATTGGGAATGTCGTTGCTAACATTTCTGACGGCAATGGGGGATGAGTAGCCACGGAGGATGGTTCCTTCATTTTTCCAATCGAGTACAATCGTCTTGTAAAGTTCGCCAATAATATCTTTTTGGTTGGCATAGACCTGAAACAATGTCTGATACGCTGCCTGTCTCGTCTGTGGTGCTGGATGGCGAAAGAGTTGTGATAGGGTTTCCCGTGTCAGCGTTTTGGTTGACCGTCCAGTTTTGAGTGTGTAGGAAAAATTGTTGGTGGCAATATCATAGACCATATCTAATGCATCTCGTCCTGTACTATTTTTAAGATTTACAATTCGTTCTTCAGCCTCAGTTAATGTATGTGGTGTCAATTGTCTCAGTATCTCCAAGTAATAGCGAACGCTGCCAGCGTGTTTCATCAGTCGTGTCGCCTGTATTGGTTTAAGACGTTGCCACCACAGGTCAAAAAAGAGCATTCGATTGTTGCATGCCGTGATCTGTTCTTTCATCGTAGTATCAAGCGCTCGAGCTTTTTGGTTGGTCGTATTTTGTGCAAACCATAGTTGTGCATAAGCGGCTAGGCGAGATGTGAGTATGCGGATTGTTTCGTGAAGCTGGAGGATTGTTTGAAATCGACGAACAGAAAGACCTGAGTTGAGGTGAGCCCGATAACGTTCAAATCGTGTGACGTGTTGATCTAATTCTTTGAACAGGGATGCATAATTGTTTGGGTCGGCTAAGAGGTCCGAGAGATTCCACTGGGGAAGATGTTTCGTTGTTTTCTTTGGTTTATGCGTTAACCCTGTTGTGTGAGATGGCATAATGCGCCTCCAAATGAGCAGTAAACATAATAAAATTGGTATGCGTGAATACGAAAACGTATTGAAACCATGAATCTGATTTGTTAATCATAACGAAAATGTTTTTCTCAAATACAATCCTGCCCCATACCATTCACGTGACTTGCATTGTCCCGGACATTGTTTCCAATGTTCGGTCTTAGCAGCTTGGTCATGTGTCCATACTGAATGAATATCCTGTTCATGAGAAAACGATTGCTTCGCAAAAGGGTACTTGTTGCATGTGTGGTTTTGTTTTGCTGCGGGCCTGGTGTTATGGCATGGGGAAATACATCCGGCCAAGTTCAGCTAAAAGATGGAAGCCGCTTCTGGGGCGAGATTCTCGATATGACAAATGGTGTGCTGACGGTTCGTGTGGACTTCAGTGATGGCGCGCCGATTCCGATTCAGTGGGACAAGGTGGTGGGGCTCAAGACGTGGGAGTCATTGACGCTCGTGTTAGACACGGGTGTCAAGTTAAAGGGGAATGTGCAACTGGGCGAGCCTGAGATCATGATGTTACAGACAGACTTTCAAGATATTTTGCTTCCAATCGAGATGACTCGGGTTGTGTCGATTAATCAACCCTTAAAACCAGTTGTTCGGTTTAGTGGAAATCTGAATGGAGGGGCCTCAGTTGCGACAGGGAACACGGATCTTCGGCAAGTTAATGTGACAGGTGAATTCGTGGCTCGCAGTGAGCGGCTTCGGTTAACACTGCTTGGGCGGTGGATCTATTCGGAAGACGATGGTGATCTCTTTGCGCGCAATACATTTGGCAATGTCAAAATGGATTTTTTCCTTACGGAACGCCTGTATGCCTTTACGAGTGTGTTGCTCGAACAAGATACCTTTCAAGAGTTGCAACTTCGAACGGCCATCAATGCTGGGCCTGGTTATCAGTTTATTGAGAAAGGGGATTATGCCGGGGCGTCTTTCGAGAAGATGGAGCTGAACGGGGAGTTGGGGCTTGGTTTCTTGAATGAAGATTTCAAGGTTGCGGAAGATCGAAATTTCTTTGCGGGACGTTGGGCGCTAGATTTCAAATGGCCTGTTTCTTCAGTGGTCACGATCTTTCATCAACACCAAGGTTTTCCTTCATTTGAAAAAACGAAGGATTTTTATCTGACGAGTCAGCAAGGTGTTCGGGTTCATCTTTTGAAAAACTTTATCTCAACCTTGCAAGTGAACTGGCGATTCCAAAATCAACCGACTTCCGGCAATAAGAAATCAGATTTTCAATATCTTCTGACCGTTGGGTACAGCTTTGAATCATAGTGCCCCGGGTTGACGACAAGTGCATCAACCTGGTGTAGACCATGAAGATCAGTATTTGAACAGTGGAGGATGTTTTAGGGCACGATTTCAGAGACGGATGAGGGTGTGGTGGCTTCGGCTTCTTGTTGATCATCAGGCGACTTTTCAACTTTGAGAATTCGTACCCGTTTAATCGATTTTTCATCAGCATCGTAGACGATGAGTTGGCAATGATCGACATGGACTTCTTCCCCCACCTTGGGGATATGTCCTAGGTTTTGTTGGATGAGTCCACTAATCGTATTTTGTTCTTCATCAAGTTCCGCATGAAGGACTTCATTGATTTTTCGAACTTCAGCCTTGCCATGTACTAAAATGTGCCCTTCTCCGATTCGTTGAATCAATTCTTCCGTCAAGTCTGTTTCATCCAGAATTTCTCCCACCACTTCTTCTAGCAGGTCTTCGGTGGTCACGAGTCCCATGACTCCTCCAAACTCATTCACTGCAATAGCAATATGCCGTTTTTCTCGTTGAAATTGTTTTAGCAGATCATCGGCTGCCTTAGCGGTGGGGATAAAGAGGGTGGGTTGGGCAATGTCTTGCAGCCGAGAAGCCGTTTGTCCTTTAGCCATCTCCTTTAAAGCATGGTTTCTATACAAAATGCCTGTGATGTGATCCATATCTCCGTCATAGATAGGAATCCTCGAAAACTTTGATTTGAATAACTCTTTCCTGGCATCTTCCAAAGTCATGTTGCCATCTAGGCCAAACATGTAAATACGTGGTGTCATGACGTCTTCAGCGGTTAGGTCATTGAATTCAAACACGTTTTTAATCATTTTGACTTCGTCAGTTTCGAGTACCCCCGCCTTTCCTCCAGCGTCCAGCATAATTTTTAATTCTTCCTCGGTCACGAATGGAACGGTGAGGCCTCGGCCTCCCGTCAGTTTCAAAATCAGTGGTTCGATTAAGTAGAGAACAGGAGTAAATAACGTTTCTAGCCAATAGACGGGATACGCAAATAGTTGGACCGCCGATTCTGCATGTTTCGTACAGAGTGTTTTTGGGACAATTTCTCCAAACAACAGCACAATCAATGTGAGGAGTCCTGTGGCAACAGCGACCGCTTTTGCCCCAAAATGATCAAAGGCAATCATTGTGGCTAACGAAGCAGCCGTAATGTTGGCAAAGTTGTTTCCAATTAAGATCGTGGATAACAACCGTTGAGGATTGGCACGGAGGTGAAGGGCTAATTTAGCCCCTTTGAACCCTTCATCGGCCAGCGTCTGAAGCTTTGATTCACTGATCGAAAAAAATGCGATCTCAGCACCGGAAAAAAATGCGGAAAACAGGAGACAGATAAAAACTAACAGAACATCCATGGATTAGTTATAGGCGGGGTGGATAAAAAGACGCAGGTCGAAAGTAAAGACAGACCTTGCCCGTTGCGTCCAAGAGTAGTATGAAACAATACGAAAACAGAGGAATGTATATTGGGTTGGTTGGAAACGAAGAAAATGGGAACGACTTACGCGTTCTGGCCCATCATCATCCATACGTGCCTATAGCCTAGCATAGGATTGTCACGCATGCAACAGAAAAAAAGAGAGACCCCCTTCACGAGGTCGAGAGTCGACCTCGATCTTCAAACTTATAGCATTGCCGATTTAAGACAGGATAGACACTAAAAATCGGTGTGCTGTGTGGCACCAATGCCGTGTCCTGTCCTGGACTAAGTTGTAAGTGCAAATTCACAAAGTTAAAACTGAGGCCTTCCTGCCACGGTTGGCTGGTTGCCTCTGCATACGTCGGGACCTTATCCGAGGCATAGGTCCGTGTCATCAATCCTGACCCTCCTTGTAACCCATATTCATACAAATCAGGAGCGCCTTGAATTAACAAAGAAACCAGAGAGGCATCAAACCACACTTTGAAATTACAACTTACCTGGATAAACGGCCCCAGGCTTCCGGTATGTTCCAAGACAGCTGAAGGGTAGGCAAAGGCTGGAGGAGTATTCGGGTCATCTGGAGATGCTTGAACAGGAAATTCTGGGTCTTTCACGCTTGAAACAGAAACAAAGAGGAGATGAGGGTTATCCAACGCAATATCATAGACTTGTCCATCGTGATAACTACAGAGTTTGCCCATTTCGTAGCGAAGGGGGTAGGAGTAGCCCATTTTGGTATAAAATATCCGGACTCCGGCTTCCAGAGGATCATGTGGTGTTCGGCTAATTTGTAAATCAAAGGGCAGCATCATATGAAAGGTGTTTGTGCGGACGGCCATAAAGGGCGCGCAGGCTCCAGGGAACTCCTTGTGGATAGCAAGATTCTCCGGTTCAAAATTCTTGGGGGAACCGCCAAAATGTTGAGCAGTTTTGGCTTCTTTTGTTAAACGATATTTGGATTGGTAATAGGCTGCGGCCCGTTTTTGCGCGATGTCCAAAAAGTATTCTGGAAGATCTGTTTCGACAATGAGCTGTTGTTTTTCTAGCGAGGATGTCCGCGCCACTTTCATAGCGTCATTATAAATACCCAACTCTGCCTGGGTTTTTTCGACATCATGGTCGAGTTGTTGGGCGAGATCCGGATCAAAATATCGAGTCTGTGGGAGGAGCTGACGGGCTTTTTGCAAGAGTTCCAGTTTGAGCGAATATCTTTTGGGCTCGGGGGCAAAGACCTGGATGACTGCCAACATCAAGCTGAACTGTTCTTCGGGGGACAACCCGAGTTGCCCTAGGTCTTGTTCTCGAATAAATGTCATAGCCAATGGGCCAAAAGCTTCTTCACGACGAAGACTCAATGTGAGTAGATAATTAAGATAAGATCGGGCTTCTTCTTGAGTCATGGGGGATCCTTTTTACAAATGATAGGCTAGCAGGTTGTTTTTCCTATAACAGACTACGGGGTTATACAACAGAAGAAATTGAGAAATTATAGTTTCTCAATACTAATGAGCATGCCTCTGAGGTCTTTCCACTGCATGCAGGGGAGGGAGCTCACGGCATTGTACGAGATGCACGAGAAGAGAACAAGGCAAAGGGATGTCTCTCGGTGTCTATGTGTGTGAAACAGCTCTTATTCGCGATAATTGGCTAGGGCCTGTTCACAATAGATCAGCTAGATTATCGTAGCTTTATAAGAAGATGTGTTCCATTGTGGTGTGGGGTTAAGGGAGGCACTCGTTTCCTAAAGCAAAAAGGCCCTGTCGTTTAATACGACAGGGCCTTATCAAGAATGGATGGTCTCTTTGGTTGCGGGGGACGGATTTGAACCGCCGACCTTTGGGTTATGAGCCCAACGAGCTACCAGGCTGCTCCACCCCGCATTCGGATAGTAGCCGGGCACTCAACGAAAAGTCAACGCACGAGAACAAATGGTGTGAGGGCATTGCTTTTGAGCAGACTCTTTATCTGTGGTATGGTCCATCGATTATGATACTTGCTAGCGTGTTTGGAGCTGTTTTAATTATCGTTCTTATTATTGGGGATTGGTACCAGTTCACCAACCTCAGACCATTTTTCGCCCGTTATGGTTGTGGTGTGGCGACACGGTATGAACGTATTCCCCAGCGTAGCCTCAAAAAACTTCAGCAACATTTTGATCGTAATCGGCTCCTCCAGCTGCCACATGGTATGGCTCGCTTGTTTGCCGAAGAACAATTCATCGTCATTCGCCCATATTACCAGTTGTTTACCATGCGGTTCCGGACGGCGTGGCCACTCAAGGGCTCTATTCAATTTCAGGTGGTGGAGAAGGATGAGCTTCAGTTGACATTTGTCAAACGTATGCCCTGGTCCTCAGCCATTCTGACCGGACTTTGGTGCGGGTTAGTGAGTATAGGGACGTTGGTCTTTGTCATCTCATTTGCCATTGATGGCGGATTTGGTTCGTTTAGCGGCGCATTAATGGGAATCGGTGTTGTTGGATTGGGTATATTAGTCCTCGTGTTTGGAGCTATTCTTGTCTCGTTGGCTTATCGCTTAGAAGATCATCGACTTATGCTAGTTTATCAAGAACTTGAGCGAGCATTGGGGAAAGTCTCTGAAGTCGATACGCTTGAATCTCCATAATCGTTTGAGGATACCGGGCAGGGTTTAGGGGATTTTTTCTAAAAGATCATCCAAGTGTTTTGAAAAGTTTTCCACTTTAAACCTTGGGATGACAAACACCCAGTTCTGTAACTTGTTCATCAAGACCGAGGCCTCTTCTTCCACTTCTTCAGGGGATTTTGGCGGAACCTTGGGAGGTTGATTCATCTCTGCCGTCTCAGTTTTTGCCGATTCATTTTCTTTTTTGTCTGACTCTTTCTGCTCCAGCTCAATTTCTTGACGCAACTCTGGCTTATACGCCGCGGATCCTCTGAGATAATGCTGGCCGTCTTGGGCTGTTGTCTTGATGGTCACTTGCAAGCCATCAAATGTTTCAAGGATGGCGGTGTTTTGAACTGTCGTTGACACGATATTTTCGCTTGCTGGGTGGATATCATCAAAGGACAAGTCTGCCAATGTGCTGGCAATATTATTGACATTAAATGGTGCGGCGATGGTGGCGCCTTCAGGGAGGTGAAGCACTTTGAAGTCTGTTGCTGATGGTGTGTCCTTCTCAATCGTGAGGGATGTCCCGTCAGCATGGAGGATTCGAACGCGATGAATCCGTTTTTCATCAATATTGGTAATTGCTGTATCCAGCCATTTATCGGCCGATTGGATAATCTGTAATTTCCCTAACGCAAGCCAGGCTTGAGGGTCTTGTGGTTTCCGAATGTAGATTTCATCCTGGCGAGGGTTCCCTTTCGCCACGTGTTGCTTGCCAATGATAAGTTCAGCGAGTGATGTCTCTTCAGCCGTTTTGAGTTGAACAAAGGTTGAGGTTGAACCTTCTGCTTCGACGTCCAAAAGGTCGAGTCTTTCATAGAGTTCAGGGTTTTTGGTCTTTGGTTCATAGAGTCTGAGATCAGCCAATCCAAGCAATGCTTCACGGACTTTTCCCCTATCAGCGGCATATCCAAATTTTTCTTTGACGTTCCAGTGATTGCCGTCTCGTATGACAGTAATCGTGCCTGCTTGTGTGGCAATATGAATTGTCGCCACCGTATTAATCGCATCCAACAGTTTGGGAAACACCTGTGGTGTAGGTTGAGACAGTTCGATCTCTTGGCGATTGCTGAGCAGAACGATGGCGAGGACGAGGGTTGCTGTCACGGTGGCAAGGAGAAGAAGCGTAGTTTTTTTCATCGAGAAGGGTTCCTTCGTCTGATTCGATATGCACTGAAGGCCAAGCCGCTGCCTGTGATGATAAGGGGAACAAGGCCGATGTTCATAAACTTGATGATGCCCTCTAGGCTTTCAATGTCCTTCTGGAGTTCATGTTGGACGGCTCGTAGTTCTTTCCTCGTTTGGAGGAGATTCTCTCTGAAGAGCGCGATTTCTTCTTGTTGTTCTTGAGTCAAAATTAAGGCTCCACCTTCTGGGTCTTTTTGCTGTAACTCTTGTAGCTTTCGTTCTGTTGTTTTCACCCGTTCTTGTAAGCGTTGCTCTTTTTGGCGAAATCGTTGTTCGGCTTCTTGTTGAATGGCGCGGACGTGGGTAAAGGGTCTAGAAAAGCTTCCACGATTCCTCACGCTGATGAGATCATTGCTGCCAGTCAGGTTGTCCAATGCATTCGTCACAAAACTGCCGTTTCCTGCAGTGGGAAATCCGATGCGTTGCCCAAGAAATGATTGCACTTGAACCCAAAACCGATCTTGCAGCAGATCTGTGTCCGCAACGACGATGACGTTGATCGGTTCATGTGACTCAGTTACATGAGTATTCGTGTTGAGGTTTTCGTCCTTGGAGACCAAGGCATTTGGGTCATCGTCTTTCTTGCTCGAGGGTTGTCCGTTCGGAAAGGCTGTTTTGACAGAACCGGTAAGGCGGGCAGCCATTGTGAACCGTTCGTCTTCAGGGTGATAGGACCTGAGTAAGCTATTGGCATCTGTGAGGAATTGGAGTCGGGCGACATCAATTTGCATGGCGGCTGTATCTGATTCGATCAACGGAATCAATTCTGTGGTGCTCTCCTTGGTTTTTTGCAAGATGCCGGCAGTTGCCATTGTCAGGTTGGGTAATTGTCCTGTCACAATATCCTCTTGATTGAGGTGTGATGGTGGAAGATCAATCCAAACAGGATAATCGATAACCTGCATGCGAGATTGGTTGCGAAAGTTCACTTTTCGCGCTAATGGCAAATCCCCAACAACCTTTCCTGACGTGAGCTCTACTCCCCATGCCGTAAAAAGTTTGGAAAGGTCTGAGTTCTTAGGGGCTTGCATAGCAGCCATGGGATTCATTGGATTCGGTGTCCCTCGATCGCTTTCTGCATGAGGATCAACGAAGACCAAGGCTCGTCCTCCTTTCAACACAAATTGGTCAATGGCATATAAGGTTGGATCGCTGAAATGTTTGGGGTGGACAATCATCAAGACATCCACAGACTCAGGAATGTCTGTGATATCTGTTTGAAGCGTTTGTACCTCAAACAGCTGACGGATTTGATCCATGATCATCACTGGTTGCCCTCCACCCCCCCCTGGCATCAATGGATTGGTCGGGCCTCCATCAAGAGGTAAAGAGCTGATGAGACCAACAGTTTTTTGTTTGGGATGCGCCAACTGATATACCAGCTTTGCAAGGTCGTATTCTAAAAATTCCTCGCGGTCTGGTTGGAAGAAAGGAATGGTTTCCTCTTTGTCAGTTGAACTACTACCTGCCAGGCCAAAGTAAAAAAGCGTATTGCCATTGGTCACCGGAACTCCTTGCAATCCGTACCCAACTGCTCGATCTTCTTCCTCTGAGAAAGGCTCAGGGTCGATCACGAATAACGTGAGATTGCCTCCCGCAGCCTGTTCAAACTCTTCCAGTAATTCTTCAACCCGCGTGGCATAGCTGTTAATGCCAGGTAGGCTCGTTGCCAGTTTCTTGGATAGGTACAGTCGGAGTGTGATGGGTTCGTCGAGTGTGCGCAAAATATTTCGTGTTCCATCGGACAAGGTAAAGAGACTGTGTTCAGTTAAGTCTAAGCGGGCCGATTTTAGCACCATGTTGCTCAAGACATTGACAGAAAAAAACAATGTAAGGGCCAGGACAATCCCGCTACTCGTTAGCATTTTTTTATTCATGGTCTTTCCTTATTCAGCCTTTTTTAGACTCAACACAATTGTGGTGGCAAAGAGCCAGAATCCTATTAACGATACAAAATAGATTACATCTCGTAGGTCAACAACACCCTTACTGATCGACGAAAAATGTGTCAGAAAACTGAATGAACTAATGAGGCTGAGAAGAAAAGTTGGTGTCCAGCCGGCAAAGAAATCCAGGACCAATGGGAATCCGCTTAGGATGAACATGAGACACACCATCACACTGACCACAAAGGCAATCACTTGGTTTTTCGTGAGTGCTGAGATACAGGAGCCGATCGATAAAAACCCGCCCGCGAGCAAGAGGCTTCCCAGATATCCTGCGATGATCACGCCATTGTCTGGTTCGCCAAGGTAATTCACGGTGATCCAAATGGGAAACGTGAGCGCCAAGGTAATAGCCGTAAAACACCATGCGGCTAAAAACTTGCCAAGAACGGCTTCTCCCATTGTTACGGGAAGTGTAAAAAGAATCTCGATGGTGCCACTTTTGCGTTCCTCCGACCATAGTCGCATCGCCAAGGCAGGAATCAAGACTAGGTACAGCCAGGGGTGAAAATTAAAAAATGGGAGCAGGTCGGCTTGATCTCGCAGAAAGAAGTCCCCAAGGTAAAAGGTAAATGCGCCGCTCAGTAGCAAGAAAATCACAATGAACACAGCAGCAATGGGCGTCGCAAAGTACCCTGCAAGTTCTCGTTTGAAAATAATCCGTATTCGTCCCACGTTCACATCCTTCCTGATTGCTTAACTTAATGGTTGGGTCTCGACGGTTAATGAACGGAACACGTCATCTAGTTGTCCTTGCTCAATGGATAATTCCACCACCTCCCATTTGTGTTCCCGAGAGCATTGACTGATATCGCCAAGTATAGATTGGCCTTTTATGGGGATGGCGAGAAAGCCCAGCGTGTCTTCTGTTCTCTCGAGATCTTCAATTGCGCGAATTCCTGGGAGTTGCTGTAAGGCCTCACGTATTCTGGATGCATGTCCAGTTTTAACTCGAAGTCTAACCGCATGGTGATGTGGTGATTGAGATTCTAATTCTGCAGGTGTGCCATCGGTGATGATTTTCCCTTTGGCAATGATCATGGCTCGGGTGCAGACGGCATGGACTTCTTCCAGAATATGAGTCGATAAAATAATGGCTTTGTATGCAGCCATGGTTTGAATCAGCGATCGCACCTCATGCTTTTGATTCGGGTCTAGACCGTCAGTCGGTTCATCAAGGATGAGGACATCGGGGTCATGCAAAATAGCTTGCGCTAATCCCACGCGTCGTTTAAAGCCTTTTGAAAGAGTCTCAATGGGCTGGTTGAGCACATTTTCTAAATGTACGTGTGTGATAGTCTCCTCTACGCGCCGTTTGATCTCTTCTCCCCGAAAGCCACGCATTTCTGCAATAAAGGCCAGAAAATCTGCAGGGGTCATATCAGGATATGCCGGGGCGCCTTCAGGTAAATAACCCAATTGTTGTTTGGCTTGAAGCGGCTGATCCTGAATATCAAACCCTTTCACGATTACCGTGCCGCTGGTTGGCGTCAGAAATCCTGTAATCATTTTCATGGTCGTGGATTTTCCGGCGCCGTTCGGACCAAGAAAACCAAGAACTTCCCCTTTATTGACTGAAAATGAGATCCCATCAACTGCCGTAATGGGGCCAAACTCTTTTCGCAATTGTTGAATATGAACCATGTTTTCCATAATGACCTTTATTGAAAAAGTACCACGTCTCTGTCTTTATCTCATCATATTGCTTTGCTATTTTCCAGTTCTAGATGTAATGAAGGTAATGGATTCGGGGATTTGCGAGATACTGCTGAATGACCTTTTTGAAGGACAGGAGCCATAATTTTCCAAAAGGATGCGCCATCCCAACAGGATTCCGAAGCAGTGTACAACATTCGGTCGAGTTCACGAAGCGCCGTTTGCGCTTGATGATCTAAAAACCTTCCAGCCAAATTTCCTAGACTGCGGGGAGGCTGCTGTTTCCATCGAATGGCTCCCCATCGTAGCAGCGCTTCTTTGGTTTGCTGACGAGACTGTTGAGTAGAAGCTGCTCGAATGGCCTTATACGCTTGGGCTAACGAGGATGATGTTTCCGAAGAGGGTATGGCCGCGTGGTGAGGGGGGCTCAGTCGAGTTCGCCACCAACCGATGATGGTGATAACCCACGCAAGAAAGAACACCCCAGCGAGACTTGGCCATAGGCCTGGGACAGAGCCAGAATCAATGGGCGTTTGCGTTGCGTCGGATAGGGTTTCCTGCTGTGATTGTTCTGAAGTTGGCAAAGGCGTGAGCGCCCGTGAATCTTGGGGTAAACTGGATGAGTACTGCAAAGCCTGCCCACCCTGGGGCAAAATCGTGAAGGTTCGAGCCGGAAGAACCGCCGTTTTTTTTGCATCCTCATGAATATCCCACCAGGATACGCGAATTTCAGGGATCGTGAGTCGTCCTGCCTTCGTCGGCACCAAAGCAATTTTTTGTTCGCGAATGCCAAGGATGTTAGCGTTTTCAGCCAGCGTCTCTTTTTTGGGCTGATCTGGATACACATTAAGAGATTTGGAACTTTCCTGAAGAGAAATATCTGGTAAGTGTTCGCCCATCATGCCTTTAACTTTCATAGTGATCGTTCGTGTGAGGGGATCGCCAATATGGATATTCGGATGGGCCTGAGCAATATCAATCGACCATGATTCGGATAAGCGCAATTCTTCAGACGGCAACCACGGTTGTCCATGCATGTGGGCAGGAATTGGTTTGACGGTGACAGTCAGCTCCTGACTGCGCGCGCGCGCTGGTTTAAGAGGGGTTGAAAAGGAGCGGAAAAATTCAGAGCCAAAGATATTCGAACCGTTTTGAAAAGACTGATTTCTAGAGGGTTGTTGATGTGCTGAGTCAATCACGGTTCCTGTGAAAATTGTAGGGGGAATGGTCAACGGGCCACTTTTTTCAGGAATGATCAAAAATTTTCTTTCTGTCACATGGTAGGAACGCCCATACCGCATCGTCTCAAATGACACATCTTCACCTAATCGTTTGATGAGGGTATTCGGTAATGGCGGATCAGTAATCTGCCCTTCTTGTAGGGGAATTGCATGAAAGAGTCGAACGGTGTACACCAATTGGCTTTGTACGTATGGGGCATTGGGGGTCAGACTTGTCTCGAGAAAGATATCGCGTCCCTCTGGGATATTGTGTGGTTGCTCCGCTGCAAGGACGGTTAATTGAAGGGGGGTGCTTTGGGCTTGGCCAACATGAAGAGAGGGGAGCGTTAGACCTCCGGTATGTTTCGGCATTAGCGTCGCTAGCCATTCCTTGCTGCTCGTGGTTTGCCCATTGATTATCTTGATGCTGTTACTCTCCGTTGTCCCTAAGACCTCAAAATGGTCTTCCAAGACACCAAAGTCTGGGGAATCCCCACCGGTGTCTCCTTCTAAACGGATCAATAATTTCACGGTTTCATCTTGATGAATCGGATTCCTGTCGACTTGAACGGTGAGGTTTTGGGCGTTGACAGATGGCGAGAGCATCAGAAATCCCAGAAGCCACAGAGAAGACAGGGTAAGGGATATTTTCACCATGCTTGTTCTCCAGGAGATTTCACGATTTCGTGGCGTTGCTTTCGTTTGAGATGTTCCAGATAAAACTTTCGGCGTAAGAGCCCTCCTGGATCATCAGGAACCCGACGGAGCCATTGTGCCAGAGCTTGTTGTCTTTCCTGATCGGGATGTTGATTCTCGGATTGATCTAGTGAGGGAGCGTCTGGAGGGTGATCTGAATCCGCATGATCGGTTGCTGAACTCGCCAATGCTTGGTCTTTTTCTTTATTGAATGTCTTAGGGGATGCATCGGTATGTGCTCGTTGGTTTGGCTCTTTTTTGTTGGCAAAATCTTCAAGCGACAGATCATCATTCATGACATCAGGCTGAGGCTGGGTGGCTTTATGCTGTTGAGTAGATGGTGTGTCTTGCGTGTGTGATGGTTCTTGGCTTTGCAAAGGAGCCGAATGGTTGTCAGTCGTAGCAGGCATGGCTTGAGATGTTTGGGATTCTTCTTGCAAAGGATTTGAAGTGGAATTGGAGTCTGGTGATTGCTCCTGGGGCTCGCTCTGTGAAGAGTTTGAGTCGGAATCGGACCCTGGTGATTGTTTCCTTTCTTCTTGATTTTGTGAGGAGTCCTGTTGACTAAGGAATTCTTTGATCAAATCATAATTAAACTGGGCGTCATCATGGTGCGGGTCTTTGGTCAAGGCAGTTTGATAGGCAGTTAAGGCCTCTTGGAGTCTACCAGACTGGGCCAGCACGTTTCCCAAGTTAAATTGTGCATCTGCAGAGTCTATCCCCTTGAAAGCTTCAGCCGCCTGTGCATACTCGCCAGCCTGATAATGCGCGATGCCTTTCCATGCTGGATCTTGAAAGGTCTGGGCAGCCTGAGCCGGGTCCTTTTCCTCAAGAAGTTGTGCTCCTCGTTGATCAGGGCGAAACCACAAGTCTTCCCAATTCAACGCGTAAGCGCCAGATGGGATCATCAAGAGGATAAGAACGGTTTCTAGCCATCCGACTCTAAACGCGGGAGCCGCAAAAAGAAGAATGGCTAATACCACCCAAGGTCCTTCCTCTCTCCATCGTTCAGTCGTTCGTTCTTTCACCTCAATGGTTGGCGAGAGATTTCGAGGGGAGGTCTGGGACAGCAGTGTTTGGACATCATCATTGTCCATCGTCATTGACATGTAGGTGCCACCGCCAGCCTCTGCCATGGCTTGCAGGGTATGAACGTTTCGCTTTGGGATGACAATAGACCCAGCGGCGTCTTTGAGAAACCCTCCTCCTTGGGTGGGGATAGGTGCTCCCTCTTCTGTCCCAATCCCGAGAATAGACACGGTTCTTCCTGTATTATGCAGTTTTGCTAACACTGTATAATCTGGGGTTGAGGGTGGGCCATCAGTAATGACCAGAATCTGCCCGTTCTGAACCCTACTTTGATCGAATAAATGATTGGCTTCCTGGAGAGCCTGTTCCACATGGCTGCCTTGTTCCGGCATGAGTTGCGTCTCCAGAGAAGGAATCATCGCCGAAATGGTTTTATTGTCATCGGTTAACGGAGAGACGACGAAAGATTCTTTTGCAAAGACAATCAACCCTGTCAGGCCTTCCTGTCGATTGTCGAGAATATCGAGTGTTTTAAACTTGGCGCGCTCTAAACGTGACGGTTGAATATCTTGGGAGTCCATCGATTGGGACAAGTCAAGCACAATGATAAGGGCTGATTGATTTCGAAATACTGATTGAGGCAGTTTTGACCATGCAGGGCCTGCCAATGCAACGGTGGCCAAAACCCAGCCGCAACTCAAAAGTACAAGCGGCATGGTCAAGGATGAGCGGTCCGATCCAACAAGCAAATGGGGTAACAAATGCGCATCACAGACAGAGGCCCAGCCTCCTTGCTGGCCTTGCCTTCGATAGCATGCGATCACAATGGCGAAGAGTGGAATCAGCGCCATTAGCCACCAAGGCCTAAGAAAATGAAAGGTGTTCCCTATCATGTCAATGGTTGCTTGCCTTTTGATAAGGAGGAAGGTGATGGCATCGAAAATGGAGGGCGTTTCAACGAAGATTGTTTCTTTCCAAAGACCAGGCGTTTTCCATTGGTTGTCCACCCTGAAAGATGAAGGGCGAGCAAGATAGACAGAATAAAGGCTACACCCAGTGGCCACATGAACAATGGTTCAATTGGCCTTAGAAGTTCTGATTCGCGTTCAAGCGGTTCGAGTTCATCAATTTGGCGATAAATATGGTCAAGCTCAAGCGTATCTTGGGCACGAAAGTACAGTCCTCCTGTGAGTGATGCAATGGATTGCAAGGTGGCTTCATCCAAATCTCTTGAAGGATTGACCGTTCGTCTTCCAAATACGGTGGAGACTTCCATGCGATTGGCGCCAATCCCAATGGTATAAATTCGAATGCCCGCCTCCTGGGCTAATTGTGTTGCCTCAAGCGGGGTGATTTCACCGGTCGTATTACTGCCATCTGTTAACAATACCAGCACATGTTCTTCATCTGGCTGATCGTTGAGTCGTTTCACAGCCAAGCCTAAGGCATCTCCAATAGCGGTTTTTTCTCCGGCCATACCAATTTCGGCTTCATTCAACATGGTTTGTACCGTCGTCCGATCAAACGTCAGAGGTGTTTGGAGATAAGCCTGACTGCCAAACACAATAAGTCTGATACGATCACCGACCCGACGGCTGATAAATTGTCCTCCGAGGGCTTTCAACGCCGTGAGCCGTGTGACGCGTTCACCTTCAATTGTGAAATCGGGTGTTTTCATACTTCCAGAAATATCGACAGCCATCAAAAGATTTCGTCCGCTGACTGGAAGCGCGATGGGCTCTCCAACCCATTCTGGGCGAGCGGCAGCGGTGAGTAGGACACACCAGATTCCAATCCCAATCCAGAATCGCATTTTCCAAACCGTGAGGCCGTGTTGGTCAGCAGGTCGTAATGGATCATCAACAAGTTCGTGAAAAAATGGCACTTTGAGTGCGGCACCCTGGTTTTGCGAGGCGTGTGGTATCATCCATCGTAGGAACCAAGGCAAAAAGATCAGGAAAAAAAGCCATGGCCAAGCAAAGACGATCATGGTTGTCCCTTTCTGACGTGCTTGATCCAGGATTCGACGGATTTCGTGAGCGCCTGTATGTCACATTCTCTAGTTAATTGATACGGAGCTTCTGCGAGAGCGGTGCCTGGTCCGTTGGTAAAGTTCCGAGTTTTCCCTGCCTTATCTAAAAAGGCTAACCATGCGTGCCCAGCGAGTCCGGCGACATGGTGACGGGGAAAACAGGCAAGGGCATAGCGACGGAGAAGCATCGAGAGTGTTTGAAGAATGTGAACATCGGGTTCTCCAGCCTGATAGGCTGCTCGTAGTTGTTTGAGTTCAGCTAAGGCCGCACGACGAGGCGCCAGCGTTATTCTTCGTTGATACCACCAGATGGCCAAGAATGTAAGAAGCATGAGGCATGCGCCAAGTCCCCACCATCCTGGGGCTAGCGGCCAAAATGAAATGGCCGCTGGTACGTGAAGACCACGGAGGTTTGCTAACAGTTCCATCGTGATTATGTGTTCATGCGTTTAGGCTTCTATGGCCCCAAAGGTGTTGATGTTTATGTTGACTAAGTTTCCGTAGTTCATCTCGTAACGCTTGAGGAACGGACGCGTCGGTCGTGAGACGCAAGACCCCGATTCCGGCATGTTGGCAAAAGTTTTTATAGGTTTTTTGACGGTGTTGAAATCGATCCCGATAGGCTTCTCGCCAGGTATGTGATGTGGTATCGAGGTCAAAAAATTGAGTTCCATCACTAATACGGTACTGTCCTGACAGGGGGGGCTCTTGTTCCAAAGGGTCGGTAATGGAAATTGTCATCACGTCATGATGCGCACTCAAATACTTCAAAGAAGATTCTATTTGTCGGTCAAGACGTGGAAAGTCAGTCAAGACAAAAATCAAGCTGCCAGGCCGAGCTGTTCGTACAACTCTTTCTAAGGCGTGGGAGAACGGCGCAGGTGATTGTCCAGTCTCAGCAGGTGTCGCATGTTCATGGACGTCAACAAGCATGTGGAGGAACCGAAGCGTACCTGGGTGTCCGCCCTGAGGTTTAACGTCACGGTGATAGTCATTCGAGAACACATCACCGCCAATCCGGTTCCCATGCTTTGTTGAGGCCCACGCAAGCAATGAAGCTGCTTGAGCGGCAATGACGGATTTCAAGGCAACGCGGGTTCCAAATAACATTGACGAGGAAAAATCGACGATGAGAAAGACGCTCCGCTGCCGTTCTTCTCGAAAGACTTTTAGGTGTGGATTGCCGGAGCGAGCGGTCACCCGCCAATCCATGTGTCGAATATCGTCACCAGGCTGATAGCGCCGGACTTCTTCAAAGTCCATGCCTCTTCCTTTAAATGGGGACTGTTCATGCCCACTTAATAACGAGTCCACTTTTTTCCTTGATCCCATTTCTAATGCGGTAATGTGGTGGCGCAAACGAATCAGATCCTTCAGGTGAAGGGTGAGTCCGTTGTGAACCGATGGGCGGGGAGGGGAATCGACGGGCATAATGCAATTGGTCAGGGAACAGCCACTCGAGCGACCAATTCGCTCACAAACTGGTCAGGCGTTACGCCATCAGCCTCTGCTTCAAACGACAGTAGGATTCGGTGGCGTAAGACATCATGGACAATTGTTTGTACATCTTCAGGCGACACATAATCACGACCTGCTAGCCAGGCATGCGCGCGTGCACATCGTTCCATGCCGATCGTCGCGCGTGGGCTTGCGCCAAACCGCACCCATTTTCCGAGTTCCTCTCCGTAGGGTGTGGGGTTTCTGGTGGCCACAACCAGTTGCACAATGTACTCTTGTAGCGACGGCGCAAGATGGAGCTGGAGAATAGCGTGACGCGCAGCCATGATGGATTTTTGCGGAATAGGGCTGATCGTGGTAGCCAGGCTCGATGGACCCATCTGGGCTTGCTCACGGACGAGTTGCGCAATTTTTCGCTCGTCGTCTATTTGAGGATATCCCACGTGAATATACATGAGGAATCGGTCGAGCTGGGCTTCTGGTAAGGGGTAGGTGCCTTCTTGTTCAATGGGATTCTGCGTGGCCATAACCATAAAAAGATCTGGGAGTTGGTAGCTTTGTCGTCCAACGGAGACTTGTCGCTCGGCCATGGCTTCGAGCAAGGCCGCTTGGACTTTTGCTGGGGCACGGTTAATTTCATCAGCCAGAAGGAGATTATGAAAAATTGGGCCTTGTTGAAACCGAAACGATCCGTCCTGTGGACGATACATCTCTGTACCCGTCAGATCGGCAGGAAGGAGGTCCGGCGTAAATTGAATTCGGTGAAAATCCGCTTCAATGCCCGAGGCCAAGATTTTAATGGCTGTGGTTTTAGCTAAGCCCGGAGCTCCCTCAACAAGGAGGTGCCCATCAGCCAATAGACAGACTAAGAGACGGAGGGTTAACCCTGTTTGTCCAATGACCTGTTGATTGAGGTAGGTTTGGAGCCGAAGGAGCTCGTCGTGTTCAGGTTCCGACATTACAATAAATCAGAGACATCATAGAATTCGCTATGGTGTTTGCCCACATCATGTGGTTTCTTTTTATAATAAAACACTCATGTCAGAAGTCAAGAGTCGTTCATGACGATCCAAAGAATTCTCGCTGGATTCTTGCTACAGCTCTTGAGGTTGCCGTTGTTGTTTGTTGTCCGTGGTAATCACTAAATGGCCACGCATGATGGGGTGCAATGTGCAGTGGTAGGGATAGATCCCAGGTTGGAGATTTATCACTTCAAACATTTTATCAGGCAAAATGGCTCCTGAGTCAAATGCACAGCCTGAGCCATCGAGGCATCCGTCATGGGTTACCGTGTGGTACGTGGCGGTTGGGTTTTCCCAGTGAATGGGTATGCCGGGTTGTACCGAAATCGTTTGAGGAGAGTAGTAAGGCGAACCGCTTTCGATGAGAATCCGAAAACTGCCTGGTGAAGCTTGAGTGAATGCAACTCCCCACAGGAGCATTCCACTGAAAAGAAGAAACATCTTACGTTTCATGATGCGTATATCACTTTCCTTTTCCTTATGTGGCTAAAGATGTCGCTGAGCCGATCTGATAAAGTGTATTGCTTCTTTAGTGTACCATCTCATATTAGAAAGCCTGAAAGAAATAGCCTGTTGCGCCCTTCCTATAAATCCAATGTCTCGAACATCGTCTATGTTTCCCATGAGGCATTCAGGAACGCTATCCTTGTCATGAACATAGTAGTCTCTCTTAGTATCTTCCGGGGTTGATTGCCAGAGTGTCAAATCCCGAATGGTCTGACATCTTACACTTCGGCTTTCTTGCTGGTTCTAGAAAGCCGAAGGCCTCTGTCTATACAGACAAGCTTTACCTTGAAGAAACGTTTCGTGCTTGCAGAAACGGGTTGAAAAATGAGTTTCTTTTAACGCTCACCTGGCCTTATTAGGCTGGTTTGTTAAAATTTGTGAGTATCCTCGAAAATTTCATCGAAAAAGAGTTGCATATGTTGCCAGGACCGTCGGTCAGCGTCTTGATCGTATCGCAAGGCATCCATGCCATGTTGGTCTGCGCCTGGATTGGTAAAACTATGTCGAGCTCCAGCATAGAGAACCATTTGCCAATCGACACCTGCTTGATCTAATGCCGTTTGAAAATTTTGAATATGGGCTTTGGAAATAAATGGGTCCGCATGACCATGGGCAATGAATATTTTGGCTTTGGTCTTAGCCTGTTGGGTATTTGGAGGGAGCGGCAACGAGCCATGAAAGCTCACGATGCCCTTCACGGGGGCACCGCTGTATGCTAATTGCACGACGGTTGCTCCACCAAAACAATAGCCAATGGCCGCCAATCGTTGTGAGTCAACCAGTGTTTGGGCTTGTAACACGGCTAAAGCCTTTTGCGCACGTGTCTGCCAGGCTTGGATATTCTGTTGTATGGTGTTCATCCATTTTCCCGCTTCATCAGGATGAGTCGTGACTTGGCCTTTCCCGTACATGTCTGCCGCAAACGCGACATAGCCTAATGCGGCTAATTGCGTTGCCCGGTGCCGAGCATAATTATTGAGCCCCCACCATTCATGAACAACGAGGACACCCGGCTGTTTGTCTTGAATGGTATCATCCCAGGCCAGAAATCCTTCAAGTTGTTGATCACCATCCTGATAGGTGATGGTTTTGGTCTGTATCTCGGCCTGAGTCAGTGTGGCTGTGAGACAAAAACAAAGACAGATAAGAAAGATTCGGTTCATCGTCACACTCCTTTCATCGATAACTGGCAGAGGCTGCGTGAACATGTATGGTTCAGTAACTGTTTCTAGGATATGATGAAAGCGTTATACTGCAGTGACCATTCTTTTACAAACATGGTCCGTTGACAAAAATTCCCTTTGTCCATAACGCTTCGAGGAACATCATGCGTGCCAAAAAGTCCCCAGCATCCAAAAGTAAACAATCTTTGAGCCGCAGGCATTTTTTGCTTGGAGCGACATCACTGCTTGGCGTCACCGCGAGTCAGGTATTGCTGCCAGTAATTCCTGCTTCATCTCAACCTGCTTCCCAAGACCCGATGCGCGTGCCAGGTGGGCCAGCCAGTGTCTATGGACGACGTTCTGTCCATGAGCAAGCCCAACGGCTTCCGTCCGCAACGCGATCGCTAACGCCTTTGCAAGATTTGCATGGTATCATCACGCCATCAGCACTTCATTTTGAGCGGCACCACAATGGTGTGCCATTGATCGATCCTGCTCAACACCGGTTGCTGATCCATGGGCTCGTCGAGCGACCGATGCTCTTTCAAGTCGATGAACTCAAACTATTTCCAGCTGTCTCGCGCTTGGGCTTCATTGAATGTTCGGGGAACACAGGAAAAGAATGGAAGCGAGCTCATGGCAAAACCGCACAGGAAACCCATGGTCTTACCAGTACCAGTGAATGGACTGGAGTAATGTTGAAGACACTTTTGGAGCAAACTGGAGTGAAACCAGAGGGCTTGTGGCTTCTTGCTGAAGGGAGTGATGCTGCAGCGATGACTCGAAGTTTTCCTGTAGAAGCAATTATCGATGAGGCAGTTATTTGCTATGCCCAAAATGGTGAGCCGCTTCGACCAGAACAAGGCTACCCCTTACGATTACTTCTTCCGGGATGGGAAGGGAATACAAACATTAAATGGGTGCGTCGCCTCAAATTAATCCCTGGCCCGGCAATGACGCGAGAAGAAACTGCCAAATATACCGATCTTATGCCGGATGGGGTGGCCCAACAATTTACCTTTGTTATGGAAGCGAAATCGGTCATTACTCATCCTTCCGGTAACCAACGCATTCCCAAGCCAGGTTTTGTCGAGATTCGGGGATTGGCATGGAGTGGCCGAGGAGCAATTACGGCAGTTGAGGTGAGTGTTGATGGTGGACACACATGGCGCACGGCAGAATTACAAGGTCCGGTGCTGCCCAAATGTCATACACGGTTTCGTCTGGCCTGGCAATGGGATGGAAAAGAAGCCATTCTCCAAAGTCGCTGCATTGATGACACTGGTTATCGACAACCCACTCTCCAAGAGTTAGTCAAAGTCCGTGGCACCAATTCGTATTACCACAATCATGCCATTCAAAGCTGGAAAGTTTTAGAAAATGGGCATGTAGAAAATGTGTACATACGATGAAGATCGGTAGGATCATAGGATTTGCTATCACGGGGTTATGTTTTGGAGTGCTTGTTCAAGGGGAGCCGATCGAGTTTGAGATAGGCCAGACGGCAACACAGGAAGATATTCAAGGTTGGAATATCGATGTGACTCCCAACGGCGATGGGTTGCCCAATGGACAAGGCAGCGTGGATGAAGGGGCTAAGGTCTATGCAGCAAAGTGTGCGGGCTGTCATGGGCCAACGGGAGTTGAAGGCCCGTATAATCGTTTGGTGGGTGGACAGGGTTCCTTAGGCACTGATCGTCCACACAAAACGGTTGGGAGTTATTGGCCTTATGCTACCACACTTTTTGATTATATTTTCCGTGCCATGCCGTTGACGGCTCCTCAATCACTCTCTGCCAACAAGGTATATGCCCTTGTGGCATGGATTCTCTACCGAAATGACATTATTGATGAAAACATGGTTTTAGACCGTTTTACGTTACCGACGATTCACATGCCTAATCGGCATGGATTTCAAATTTCCCCGCATATGGGCATTTCTCTTCCTACATCCCCCTGAAAATCTTTCCAGTATCGTAAAGTGTGTTGCAAACATTAGTGCTCGTAAGCACCTGCCGGTAGAGAAAGTGTGTAAGGTGTCTTATCTTTTCCCTTCGTTGGCATGACTCTGCCGGAAGCATTTCTCGAAGCGTCTGCCGGGCCATGTCATTTCACCGCTCATATTCATCAAGGAGGGAAATGTGACAAGCAACAACCAGTTCCTTATGAAGGGAACAATTGCAGGAGGATGTCTCGCATTCACTGGGGCCTGCATCCTGTCCTTTAGCTTGGCTAGTGAAGTATTGGCAAACCCGCATACGACGGTGCTCAAAAAAACACGCCAACGAAATTTGCTGCGAGGGAAGAATTAGAGGGTTCCAGTAGCGTCATCAATTCATTTAACGTGCCCCATGGATGTAATGGAACGCCTATCCGTGCAATGGGCATTGTATTTCCCAATGGAGATGTTGATGCGGCGCGAACAGACACTGGCGCAGAAGTCGACCTCTTAGAACATATCGTGGGCAACCCGATTATCAGTCCGAGTCCCGTTCAGGACCGTAATATTTTTAAAAAAATTAAACGAATCGATGGCCCTGCTCTCGGTGGAGGCACAGATGCACGTGCGTTTCATTATACAAAGGGCAAACTTGAAGCTGATCTTGTTGGGCTGGTGCCATGGCGTGGGAGTTATCCGACATTCAAATCTCATTCCTGTGCAGCCAAATTACATGTGAATATTGCGATCGCAAATTACTGTACGAAGTCGAACAAAGACGATGATCGAGCGGATATTTGGATTGGTGCCCTGACACCTCTTTTTGACGATCCTGTCGTCGTTGTGCAAAGCCCTCCAGGTTTTTGGCCAACACTTGCTGTCGTGAGAGATCTCGACAATAATCCTCTTCCACCTGCTTGTGGTGATGGTTTTGAAATTGCCGCTTCACCTTCTGCGCATGATATTGATGAATACTTGCCGATTAAAGGATTTTGGCCGGCCAAGCGTTCGCCTCGGTGACAGCTAGAGAATGCGTGGTTGCCGGGAATATGACCCGGCGGCCATGTGTTCAGCTTCATGTTGCTGGGCCTCTGTCTTAGATAACAATTCAAAATTCGTGCAGTTAGGTGGAATCGTACGGATGAAGGTCTACACATACCAGATTGTTCTTACACATCATTGCCTGCCTAGAATTCCTCTGTTGCGCTTATCAAAGTAGTCCATGCTATCCGTGGAACCATCTTTATCTCCATGCTTCCTCTAGAAACATGCGTCTGCCACATACTTGAAGAACCTTTCGAAGGGCATGATAGATGACAGTAGCAGCAGAACTTTTGCTGAATGCTTGTTTCGCCTTGCTTGCCAGGGTTAGTCAACTTTTCTCTTTGTCTTGAATATGTGATACTCTTAAGACAGTAGGTTCTATGAACTGATTGCGATGAAGTGAATCCTTTGGAGGCACACCATGACTAAAGCCTGCCTCAAAATCTGGTTGATTGTTTGGGTACTATTTCTACCCTTAGTCCACATCCATCCAGAGGCTGACCATGCCCATGGAATGCCTGGTCATGTTCATGGTGGCACCTATCACACGGTATTGTCCTGTGCGCCGATTTGTGCCGTCCATGATCGGTCATATCATCATGATGTCCACCAACCGCATGATTTGTTTTCGCCTAGCCAAACGGTTGGGCATGCTCATCCTTCCTCAGACCTCCCTCATGACTTTGAATATGCGCCATATGGCTTTTCAGCACTTAATTCCTGGATAGACTTTGAGTGGGGGAGTCCTGACTTACCTCAACATGGCGTTGCAACTAGTCCTGTTGGATTATTGAGATTGCCCAATGCTTCAACCCTGAATATTTCTCTTCGGTATCACCCGTCCTTCCTCCTTCCTCAAAACCTTTCCGCTCGTGCGCCTCCGGCCCTCACTCTGTAATGTTGTCGTGGGTCTTCGCGTTTGTAAAGGTGCGAAGTTCTTTTAAGCATACTTCAGCTTATTGAAGTCTATCGCATGTATGCGAACCATGGAGACTTCCGTTTTATGGGAATCTTCCTTGAGATTTTGTAAATCGTGAAGAGGGGTATCGTGGCCATTCATCTCATCATTCTCCTGTCGTTGCTTCTTATTCCAGCATGCTCTGAGAACCCTGAATCCACTGAAGGTATTCATGTAGAGGGTCCTGAACGGTCGGCCACTTCACAGGCTTTATCATTCCAGCCTCCAGCTAACATTCAAAAGCGGATCAAGGTTGTGCCGGTTATGAAGCAGTTGTTCTCTCAATCAATTTCGGCACCAGGGGGAGTCGCATTAGATCTTGCAAAGATGGCCAAGGTGTCCTCTCGAATTGAGGGACAGGTCGAAAAAATCTTTGTTCAGTTAGGGAAGCAAGTCAACAAAGGTGACCCGCTACTCGCGATTGGCAGCCTCCAACTGGACGAATTGGTTCAGGAGTTTTTGGTTTCTCAAGTGCAAGTTGAGCTACGTCACGGGAATTTCAAAAGGACGCAAACATTACACAAGGAACGAATTATCTCAGAGCGACGTCTCATGGAAGATCGTGCACGTTTTTTAGAGGCCCGAGCGGTCAACCAGCATGTCAAAGAAAAACTTCAGAATATGGGCTTAGGGCCAAAAGAACTCGATGCTCTTCTTGCCCACCATACCCTAGAGGGCCATTACTATATCATTCGATCCCCATTGACAGGGACCATTTCAACGCAGACTGTTGTGCTTGGCCAAGGAGTGAAAATGAGTGATCACTTGTTCGAAGTCGTGGATACCCAGCAGGTCTGGGTTTTTGCAAATCTTCCGATTGAACAAGCTCAACGATTCACCGTAGGGGATTGCGGCACCATCATTGCTCAAGGCCGGGACCCTATTGATGCTCCGTTAGCCTATATTGCACCTGTGGCAGACAAAGCCACGTTGACTATTCAGTTACGATTTGATGTCGACAATCACCAGGGTTTCTTAAAGCCAAATGAATACGTGGAGGTACGGTTAAGCACGCGCCCCACTTCTCTGTTGGCGATCCCCGTGACTGCGCTGACCTTTGTGAATGGGAGGCGGGGCGTCTTTGTGCGACATATGAACACGTATACCTTTAGGCCTATTACAGTGGGCCAAGAAAATGATGGATGGATCGAGGTCATTGAGGGAGTCACGATTGGTGAGGATATCGTTATTCACGGTGTGTTTGATTTGAAAAACACGATTCTAAAAGATTTGATCGAAGGGGAAGGCCATTAGTCATATGGAACGCCTTCTCACGCTCTCTCTACGGTATCGTTTTTTTACCCTTGTGGCGCTTCTGTTCGTGATGGGCTTGGGTTTATACGCTATGGGGGAACTCCCCATCGATGCTGTTCCCGATCTGACCCCTGTCCAAGTCCAAATTTTGACACGTGCCCCAGCCTTAGGTCCGGTCGAAGTCGAACAGTTCGTGACGTTTCCCATTGAAACCAACTTAAGTGGGCTGCCGGGGCTCAAAGACATTCGTTCCATTTCACGTTATGGCATTTCTGTCGTGACCGCAATTTTTGAAGATCATGTCGATCTTTATTTTGCCAGGCAACTGGTGAACGAACGATTGTCAATTGCTGTTGATCAAATTCCCGCACAATATGCTCGACCACTGATGGGGCCACTGACCACCGGCCTTGGCGAAGTCTTTCAATTTACGCTTAGCGGTGACGGCTACAGTCCCATGGAGCTTCGAACATTGTTGGAATGGGATATTGGACGCCGTCTTCGCGCCATCGCTGGCGTTGTTGAAGTCAATATTTGGGGAGGGGAGGAAAAACAGTTTCAAGTACTAGTCGATCCTCAAAAACTGTTGGCCTTCAAACTGTCTCTCAAAGATGTGTATGAAGCATTAGAACGCAACCATGCGTTGTCGGGTGGGGGATACATTGTGCATGAGCGTGAACAATTCCTCATTCGCGGTGAAGCCATGGCTGAGGGTATCAATGACTTGGAACAAATTCTCATTCACCATGCTCCTGGCGGGATTCCCATTTACATTCAGGATGTGGCTGTGGTGCAAGAAGGCGCCAATCTTCGAATTGGCGCTGCCACGAGGATGGGTGAAGGAGAGACCGTCATTGGCATGGTGCAAATGCTGGCTGGAGCGAATGCCCAGCAAGTAGTCGAACAGGTCAAAGCTCAAGTGAACGCTATTCAATCCTCTCTGCCTCCAGGTGTTGTCATTGAACCCTATTACGATCGTTCAGTCTTTGTCTCACGAGTCATTCATGCCGTTCGAAACAATCTGCTAGAAGGGGGCTTGCTTGTCGTTGCCATTTTATTTTTGTTTCTTGGAAACTTTCGATCCGGGTTGATTGTCGCGGCAGCCATTCCTTTGTCTATGCTCATCGCGTTTACCGGTATGCTCACGGTTGGGCTATCTGGAAATCTCATGAGCTTTGGCGCTATTGATTTTGGACTGCTGGTTGATGGGGCAGTCGTGATGATTGATAACATCCTTCGCCGGCTTGCCGGCCTGAAGGATCAGTCGGCGCAATCTAGGGTTCAGGTCATCCAAGAAGCGGCACGAGAAGTGCTGCGCCCGATTACGTTTGCCGTGTGCATTATCATCTTGGTCTATCTACCCATTCTGACTCTCACGGGATTAAAGGGGAAAATGTTTCACCCTATGGCGTTCACCGTGATTTTTGCTCTCGTGGGCTCGCTCCTCTTTGCCGTGGCGGCCGTTCCCACTCTCGCCTTTTGGTTTGCCAGAACCCAAACACACGACAAAGAAGTCTGGTTGCTGCGAAAATTTCGGCATCTGTATGAACCCTGTCTTCGCCTCTCGATCCTCAAGCCTCAATGGGCTTCAGGTGTGGCTGTTGTCCTATTTATCAGTAGTCTTTTCCTGGCGTCGTCTTTGGGCATGGTGTTTATGCCGCGTTTGGATGAAGGGGATGTGGCTATTCAGGTGTGGCGTCTGCCAAGTGTGTCTCTAGATGAATCAATTGCCACATCGCTTCAGGTAGAAGACCGTCTTCGAAGGTGAGCGTCGCTTTGCTTTAGTCATCCGGTTGACTGATTCCTCTTCGGCTAGCCCTGCGGCAATCCAAAATCTCCTTCTCCCAGCTCCGCATGGGGAATTAGTGCTATTGTCCCGTGTTGCTCAGGTAGTGGTGGATGAGGGGCCAGCACAGATTAGCCGTGAACATATACAGCGGCGAATTGTTGTAGAAGCCAACATCCGAGGGCGAGATTTAGGCGGGTTCATGGCTGAAGCACAAAGGGTTATTCGAAAAAATTTGTCGCTTCCTTCTGGATATTATATGGAATGGGGTGGCCAATTTGAACATTTGGAGGATGCCCTGCAACGTTTAGCGATCGTCGTGCCGATTACTTTGCTATTAATCCTTGGCATTCTCTCTCTGATCTTTGGCACTCTTCGACCGGCATTGCTCATTTTCCTCAATGTACCCTTAGCCTTATCAGGAGGGATTTTTGCGTTGTGGATTCGAGGGCTTCCCTTCAGCATTTCAGCCAGTGTGGGGTTTATTGCGTTGTTTGGCATTGCCGTCCTTAATGGCGTCGTTCTCGTCTCACGAATTCGTATGCTGGAAGAGGAAGGGCGGTCTCTTGACCAGGCCATTACCCAAGGCGCCTCAGACCGACTCCGTCCTGTGTTGATGACAGCCTTAGTGGCAAGCTTAGGATTTTTGCCTATGGCCTTAGCGACGAGTATGGGAGCTGAAGTTCAACGTCCACTCGCAACAGTCGTTATCGGTGGGTTAGTGACTTCTACTGCACTCACGCTTTTAGTCATTCCTGCCGTCTATCGATATTTTTCTCTGAGGAGTGATCATGTACCAAATCCCACGATGTAGTGTGTTCAAGATCTTTCCAATACAGCTCCTGATTGGGTGTGTGTGCCTGTTGGTTCTCTGTGGGACAGAGGTTTGGGGTGAAGATGTCTCAGTGCGGTCTTATACTCTTCAAGAGGTTGTGGCGCTTGCGCTCACACACAATCCCGCTATTCAATTGGGGAAAGGCTTCATTGATGAGAAAGCTGGAGAAGAACTAACCAGCCAAGCCTATCCAAATCCCTCATTGGGCATACAAAGCGGGCACGGTCAAGTTCTCGACCCAACAGGGCCGTCTTTAACAGAACGATACGTTTCCTTGAGCCAGCCGTTGGAATGGCCAGGGACTCGTATGGCTCGCCAAAAATCCGCGCACGCTCAAGTCGGTAGTGCTGAAGCAAGTTTTGAAGAAATACAATTGAATGTAAAAGCTCAAGTGAAATGTAAAAGCTCAAGTGAAACGAACCTTTCATGAATTACTCTTAGCTGAAACGCTGGCCTCCTTGGCTTCCCGAATGTTGGTGACTGTCATGGATTTGAAGAGGGCCGTCACACTTCGTGTGGAATCAGGAGAAGCCTCACCATTTGAACTGGTGAAAGTGAATGTTGAGTCGCTGCAAGCACAAAAGCATGTCAGTCAGACCAAGGGGAAGGTGCGAACAAGCAAGGTTGCGTTGAATCAGCTCACAGCTGGAAATCTCGGCGATGTGTTTGTCATTCAAAAAGAATCTCGATCGGCGAATGTGCATTTTGTTGAACAGCAATTGCTAGAAGAAGCGTTTCAGCGGCACCCTAGAGTCCGAAAGCTTGAAAAGTTGATTGATGCCGCCAGAGCCCAACATCATCAAGAGCGACAGGCTCGTATCCCGGATGTCACGATTAACGGGGCCTATCAACGTGATGCCGGTCGAGAAGGGTTTATTGGAGGGCTTTCTGTTCCCTTACCTATTTGGAATCAGCGACAGGGCGACATTGCGAAGGCTTTAGGGGGTCGGCGTCAGGCAGAAGCGAATCTCCGACAAGTCCACATTGCTCTCAGAAAAGGTATCGCGGAACAGCTGCAAAATTCTAGGACGGCTTTGGCGCAACTTCACACGTTTCAAGAGGGTCTCTTAAAGCAAGCGAAAGAGGCTGTCCGTATTGCTCGGACCAGTTTTAAGTTTGGTGAAGCAAGTTTACTAGAAGTTGTCGATGCTCAGCGCGTGTTATGGCAAACATTTCAAGCGTATGCCTATGCTCAGTTTGATTTAGCCATTGCCCTAACAGAATTAGAGCGGTTCGTCGGAAAAGAATTGTAAGAGA
This sequence comes from Nitrospirota bacterium, assembly GCA_011088105.1. Taxonomy (GTDB): domain Bacteria; phylum Nitrospirota; class Nitrospiria; order Nitrospirales; family UBA8639; genus JAALKI01. The sequence continues at coordinate 78,649 of JAALKI010000007.1, forward strand.
AGGTTGTGTGATGAGAAGAAACGATAGCAGGCCAAATCCAAGGTGAAGGTGCGGGAGCGGTGCGATCCACACACCTTCACTCTGGAAAATCCAAGGTCAGAGGCCGGTCTTCCCCTGGATGCCTTTTTGATAAACTTCTTAAAGCAATTGAAGTATCTGTCCCTGCTACACGTAAGGGGCCAGGGTGAAGGCCAAGGAGGTTGCAAGTCCAAAATACCTCCACCCTGGAAGATCCAAGGCTAGGAGGAAACCAACCTTGGATGTGACGTCGATCATTTTGGCGATTTAATGCGCGTGGTGATCTCGCTTCGCAAAATATTCGTCATAGCGGTGCACATAATCTTTCGCATTGCCTAATGGCATATGGCAGCTACGACACTTCGTGTACTCAACCTCGAGTCGATCCCCATTAGGTTTAAAAGCGGAATAGATCCAATCTCCATTTTTTAATGTACTGGGCGCATGATTCCCCCAGTTTTTGCCTTTCTGCATTATGTAGATTTTAGCGAGGTCTGCCTTGATCAGATTGCCGTGATGGTCTTTTTTGAAATTCCCATTTTCATCTTTTTGAGCATTATAAATGGCCATGACGAGGATTGACTCATTAGCAAATTGTTCACCTTGTTGGGCACTAGTTCCGATGGCATTGATATAAATATCCCTTACAGCGTTGGGCTTTTGAATGTCCTTTAAGAATGGAGGAAACGAAGTATAGTTTGTCGGAAAAGGTAACATTCCATCTTTTAAGACCGGTCCAGATTGTGCTGGTGGTGCTATAGATAGTGAAACCCACCCCACGACTATTAATATTGCTAGAAAGCTCTTTCTCATAATTATAAATAACCTCCTTTTGATTATGGGTGTTTAATTGGAACGTAGAAATTCAATGGATTCATCGCCTGATAACTTACATTCGTGTGTTTTCCAGCATCTGGATCGACGAATCCTAGGGCTTTCCCTGTTTCATGGCGGACAAGTGGCCGATGTGGTTGCGGATGAGCGTTATATTCTTGAACCAATTGCATGAAGGTTTGCTGGCCTTTCTCAATCTTCAAGAGTTCATCGTCTGTTTCATATATGATTTTGTTCGGGTGAGGACGGCAAGCATCAATGGCTGCATTGAAGATTGGATGCAAACGAAGAAATGTATTAAATGTTTTTTCAATGACCTCTCGTTTCTCCAAAGGAGCCAATGATTCAAACTGTGGCCGTGAGAGGCCTTGGGGGTGGCCCTCTGTAGTAATTACGGCGTGACTTGAGTTGAACACGATGGAACCATTTCGAAGTTGCCCATTCGTGAGATCTTTCAGAAAGACATGATGGACGTAATTCTTCTTGCGGGCTTGGTTTGGATTTTTAGGGATATATTGTCCAGGAAATTTTCTGATAATAATATCCCGGTGGTTGGCCACCGTAACTCTAATGGTGCCTTCTTGTCTCATCTTTTTGCACATCTTCACGCTAAAGGGTTTTGCTTCAAGCTTCAGGGCGAAAAGATGTTCGGCCTGAGACGGCTGCGCTATTAATATTGAACTCATCAGAATGATGAGTCCCATCATTGCCTTGACCTGGCTAGCATTTTCCATGGCTCACAGTCCTCCACATGAACAGTTCGTTCGTACGAAGAAATACGATGCGTGCAGTTCTCCCTTGAGGCAAGGAAGACCATTGCATGATGACTACGGGATTTTAGTGTTGAAGCGACTAGGAGGTAGAGGGTGGACCGCGTGAGCCAGGAGAAAAAACGAGGAGTATGAGTGCCGGTTGCGGAATAGCAAGATCTATCTGCGCAATAGGTTGCCAGGTTTCTTCTGGGGCCGTGGCAGGGCCTTGCAATGCCTGACCTGCTGCACACATCCATCCGCACCAGGTTTGTGAATGCATGTTATGGTCATGATGGGTAACGGTGGCATGTTGAGCCGCTCCTCCGGCCATGGCAATGCCCATGATGAAAAAAGAAGCCAGAAGACTCCAGATCAGAATGTGTCGGTTTCGATTACTCTGCAACGTCCGTCCGCTACAAGAGGCATTTTCTAGAACGATTCAATAAAATTGTACTGCTCTCAAAGAAAGGTATCTACAGATCTTTACTCATCGATGCACCATTTTGAGCATCCGCTAAGAAGAGTTTGCAGGATACCCCCAATCACTTTTTCGATTTTGGTTGATAAGTGTTGAAACCGACGCCCGAAAAATTCGGACACTGCCTTTTCCAATTTTTGTGGCCTCTAACCGACCTTCGTCAATCCATCGGTAGATGGTCCAGCGGCTCACATTTAGTGCTTCGGCTGCTTCATTTACACGCAAGAGATCTTTGTAATCCATTGTCCTCTCTCCTCACTTTAGAGTCAGGAGCAGCTTATGGTGCCTCCATGACAAGGGGCTCACCGTTCAGTGGTTCACGGATTTATCGGAGAAACCCCTGAATAGTGAGACGTCACGTGAAGAAGGTTCTTCGAGTTTCCGTGCATGATCCGCTAAGTGGATACCCGATGAAAGCCTGTCTTCGGTTATCTGTTTTGTAAAGAGTCGTGACTAAACTGGAGGTCCTCGTGAGAAGGCAAAGGGTCGATGGTCGTGGTGGAAAATGAAAGGGGAATCCTGCCAAATGACTATGGCCATGAGACGTGGGGTGAGTGGGGAAGGGAGTGATACTAACCCGGAGGAGTTCGTGCCTTGGCATGCCCATGCACAAAGAGTCGAGTGTTGGGCTGAGGGTTGATGGTGCGTGGAATGAGCATGGAGCATTTCGCAAAGAAAGACTACCAAGCCCAACGTGAGGTAGCACCCAACCACGATCCCTGCCACACTACGTACGATTGTCGAATGGTGGAAGTTTCTTGTCACGTCATGGCCTTGATGGGCTGTCTGAAAATGTCCTAGGCTTTGTCGCGATGGCCATTTTGGTTATGCCAGCCTGTCGAATGTTATCCATCAACGCAATCACACGCCCGTGGGCGACTTCTGTGTCAGCATTGATGATGACGGCTGAGTTAGGATGCATGGTGAGCCAGTTGATGACACGGGTTTGAAGCTCTGGGAAGAGAATGGATTCTTTATTCAAGAAGAGCTCTCCCGTTTTGGTGAGGGACAATACCAGTTCTTCGGTCACGTTCTGTGTTGAGGATACAGCTGTAGGCAGATTGACGGCGATACCTTTTTGCCAGGTCATTGACAATGTTGCCAGCATGAAAAAGACAAGAAGAAAAAACATCGTATCAATCATGGGGATAATTTCAATGCGCGCTCTTTTTTGCTGCGCTCGAGGTAGCTTCATGTGTCTTTTCTCGTTGCGGCTTTTTCAAAAGCCATTTCGGCCTTTGTTGCCCATTGCTCCATAGCGGTTGTTGCCCATTCAATCCGTGCAAGAAAGTAATTGTAGGGCACTAAAGTGACGACAGCAACTCCAATGCCCGCTGCGGTACAAATCAAGGCCTCTGCGATGCCGCCTGTTACCGCATGAGGCTGGCCGATGCCAGATTCTGACATGATAGCAAATGAATCAATCATGCCAATGATTGTTCCCAATAAGCCAAGAAGGGGGGCAAGGGTAATGATGGTATCCAAGATTGGCAATCCACGTCTCATTGTGGTTATCTCTTCTATTCCTGCTGTCTCCATAGCCTTTGCGGTGTGATCGGGCTGACCTAGAATACCTGCAGCGAGCACTCGAAGGGTTGGGTGTGAGACCTGTTCATTGATCGCTAGGGCATCTGAGAGTTTTTCTTGTCGAATCAGATTGATCATGTCATTGATATGTGACACATCTTGAATAGTACGAAAAAAAAACAATCGCTCAAAGACCACGGTCACGGCAATTAATGAACATCCCATAATGGGAATCATCATCCATCCGCCACTGACAAGTACATCAACCATAGCACACGTTTATTTCTGGGGTTTTTGAAGGTGAAAACGGATAGGAACTTCGACGATGCTTTGAATAGGAACATTGCCATCACGTGCTGCGACAAAGTGCCAGGATGAAACCGCGTGAATCGCGGCATTGTCTAAAATATCATATCCACTACTTTTTCTCACGGTTAGATTTTTCGGGGTTCCATCAGGTTGAATAGCTATTCGGAGAAAGACGGTGCCTTCCCACCCTTGTTCAAGGGCAATACGAGGATAGACTGGTGGAATGGTATGATCCACATGGACTTTTGATCCCGTCGGGGCTTGTTCTTCTAAAGAATGAGGCTGGAGGGTCAATGGTAGTCGTTTGACGGATGATGTCGCCGCATGATGTGGAAAGGTGACTGCCATGGGTGGCTCATCCATTTTCGTATGGCCTATAGGTAATGGCATCCATGTATTGGTATTCATTGAAGTGTGTCGTACTATTGATGGTGTTGAGGGCTTGGTCTGGTGAGTCGGTTGCGTCATTTTGAATAGGTCTTGCATCGCAAGCGTCTGTGCAGCCTTAGAATCTTGAAGAATCTGTCTCGTTGTTGGTACGGACACAGGTGATGATGGTGAGAAGCGTACACCGAGCCGTGGTTGTGCCAATGAGGCAGAGAATTTTACCAGCTGTTTGATTGGTGCTTGAGTCTTACTCGGTGCTGTCTGTCGTGGTGTGGAACGCATCGGTGGGGTTTCAATTCGCCGGGAGGGCGGGGTTTCTGCAAAAGCACTTTCCACCATCGTCACCTCGACCATGGAAATCGTTGCCGAAGGAGCCTCCATTGATGAGAAAACAGCTATGAGACTGAACAGCCCGCCATGGACACAAAAGGCAAGGATGCCACTCATAACAAATGGCCGTTCTCTCATGGAAGAAGGCCGCTTAAGAAACGTGGTCATGACCCAGTTTTCTTTAATAGGTTTTGTATCCGTTCATCTTTTCCACCCCGGTCAATATATTGCTGGTATTGGCGCAGCGCCTTGTCTGTATCTTTTTGATAAAACTCATAAAACACGCCAAGGTTATAGTAGGCTTCTGCTAGGGATGGATTGAGTGCCAGGGCTCGTAGATATTCTTGTTCGGCTTTGGCCAAATGAGTTTGTTGTGCATATAAGACACCAAGGTTGAGGTGTGCTTCAGCATGGTCTGTATCGAGTCGGATGACCTCTTGGAAATGTTTGATGGCTTGCTCAGGTTGGCCTTGTGCTTGTTTTAGGAATCCCAATGCATAATGGGCATCCAACTGGTCGGGCTGAATATGTAACGCGCGTTCATAGGATTCAATGGCCTGTGTTTGTTGATTCCCTTTTTCTGCCAGACGCGCCCGAAGCATCCACCCCTCAACATGTTTGGGATGGGCTTCAGTCAAAGTGTTGAGCAACATCCTGGCTTTGTGTGTTTTTCCTGCTTGATCATACCGTATAGCCAGATTGAACAGTGCCTGAGGCTGATGCGGCTGACGCTTGAGAATGGCCTCATAGCCTTTCGTGGCTACCGGAATCTTGCCAAGTTGATCTTGAACCAATATCAGCGCCAGATAGGCATCGGCATACCCAGGATACACGTCAAGTGCTTGATGCAGCGCAGACTCTGCTTGAGGGAGTTGGCCTTGATTTTGATAGAGTCGTCCCAAATCTAAATATGCTCGAGCAAAATTTGGATGTAAGGTCACAGCTTGTGTGATGTGGGCAATGGCCTTATCGGACTCATGCAGACCATTGAAATAGACAAGTCCCAACAAATGGTGTGCTTCCGCAAATCGTGGGAAGAGGCGAATGGCCGATTGTAAAGAGAACACGGCTTCCTCATAACGTTGGGCTTGGGATTGCGCTAATCCTTGGTTGTAGAGATCCTGGGCTTCATCCGCTTGTCCAAAAGAGGGGATGCCAAGGATAGAGATCATGATGACCCATAGGATGTTGGCCCATGAATATCGTGAGAATGCTTGGTGTGTTATCGGTGCGGTCTTCATGATGCGATGGATGATGTTTTACCGATTGAGGTTAAAAGTCACAGGGAGATCGACGAATACTCGAATTGAAAATTCGCCATCCTTCGCTGGGATGAATTGCCACTGTCGGATGCTTCGTATCGCGCTTTCGTCTAATAATTGATGCCCTGATGTTTGTTTCAGTGTGGTGCTGCCAACAGTGCCGTCAGGTAATACCTCTAGTCGAAGGATGACGGTGCCTTCCCATCCTTGCTGGCGGGCAATAAGCGGATACGGGGGACGTTCCGCTTTTATTGGTGAAACGGGGGTCTGAACGCCAAGAGTGTCGGCGATAGGGTCCCGTAACGATGGTGGTGGGTCGAATGGTGCCATGCTCATTGTGTTGTGAAACGGACTCTGTACAATTTCATCGGGAGGGGATTGTGTTAATGCTGTCATCTCTAATGTGAGCCGAGAGAACTCGCGTTGTTTTTGAATGACAATGGTTCCAGGCACTTCTATCGCCGACAATATCTCTATTTCTGCCGTGACCTCATTATTCGCTGAGAAAACGGGTGCTGTCGAGCACAGTAATCCTCCGATGATCACAAGTCTGATACTTCGAGTAAGCAAGGAGTGCATCCATAATGCTGCATATCCATATCATTACAAGCGCGTACCCTTCAAAGGCAACTCATTATCATACGGTGTCCAAAGTCAGTGTTTCAAATGGTTCCCGATTTCTCGAGGATTTTGACTGTATGACTCATGACACGAGTTGCGTAATTCAGTATACTACAAAGGTTGTCCGCCAATTTTCAATTTACTATGCCAATTAAGGATACGTATTTCTTATGATCGTCCGTTTGTTAAATTTATTGTTCGGCAGTAAAAACGATCGAGAGTTAAAAACGCTTCAACCATTGGTCGATCGTGTGAATGCACTTGAATCGACGTTGACGTCCTTGTCAAACGATGCCTTAGCTAGTCAATCGGATTCCTTTAAACAGCGGCTTTCTGAGGGAGAGTCGACGGACGATGTTTTGCCGGAAGCCTTTGCCGTTTGCCGAGAAATGTCAAAGCGAAAATTAGGACTTCGCCATTATGATGTTCAATTAGTGGGTGGTATGGTGCTTCATCAGGGAAAAATTTCCGAGATGAAGACGGGAGAGGGGAAGACCTTGGTGGCAACGCTTCCGGTCTATCTCAATGCCTTGACCAGTCGTGGTGTTCATCTTGTGACCGTCAATGATTATCTGGCAAAACGCGATGCGCAATGGATGGGGCTACTGTACCATGCTCTGGGGTGTTCTCTTGGGGTTATTCAGCATGAGGTCTCGTTTATCTATGATCCAGCGTATGAGGCATCGGATAAGCGACTGCAATGTCTGCGACCATGTGAACGTGCTGAAGCCTATATGGCTGATATTACGTATGGTACTAACAATGAGTTTGGCTTTGATTATTTGAGAGACAATCTGATTGTCGAGGAGTTGAACCAGAAAGTTCAACGTGAGTTGCATTTTGCGATTGTCGATGAGGTGGATAGCATTCTGATCGATGAGGCCAGAACGCCGCTGATCATCTCCGGTCCAGCCGAGCAAAGCACGGAACTTTATTATCGAGTGAACCGTATTATCCCTCAGCTTAAGCCTGAAGACGACTATACGATTGAGGAAAAAACGAAAACGGTCGTTTTAACCGATGACGGCAATGCCAAAGTTGAAAAACTTCTCGGTGTCGAGAATCTCTATGATCTTTCACAGTTGAGTCTTGTGCACCATGTCATCAAAGCCTTACAGGCTCATGCTCTCTATAAACGAGATGTCGATTACGTGGTGAAAGATGGCGAGGTGCAAATTGTCGATGAATTTACAGGCCGGTTAATGCCAGGCCGTCGGTGGAGCGACGGATTGCATCAAGCCGTCGAGGCTAAGGAGGGAGTGAAAATTGCCAATGAAAATCAAACGTTGGCCTCTATCACCTTTCAAAACTACTTTCGTATGTATGACAAATTAGCCGGGATGACGGGAACCGCGGATACCGAAGCCTCAGAATTTGCCAAGACATACAATTTGGATGTGAATGTCATTCCTCCCAATCGGCCAATGGTTCGGAACGATCACCCTGATGTGGTCTATCGAACGGAAAAAGAAAAATTTGAAGCCATTGCACAGGAAATCAAAGCCTATCATGAGAGTGGGCAACCGGTGTTGGTTGGAACCATCTCGATTGAAAAGTCCGAACGACTCTCTACCATGCTCAAGCACCATGGCGTCCCACATCATGTGTTGAATGCGAAATTTCATGAAAAAGAAGCTGAAATTATTGCCCAGGCCGGGCAAAAAGGTGCTGTGACACTAGCAACGAACATGGCGGGACGTGGAACCGATATTGTGCTGGGTGGGAATCCAGAGTTCTTGTTTAAACAAATCTTCTATAAGGACGAGACGCTCTCTGAAGACCAACGACAGGTCATATCTGAAAAGATTCAAGTCGAATGTGACGAGAACAAGCAATCGGTTGTGGCGTTGGGAGGAGTGCATATTGTTGGAACTGAACGGCATGAAAGCCGACGAATCGATAATCAGCTTCGAGGTAGGTCAGGCCGGCAGGGTGACCCTGGCTCTTCGAGATTTTTTCTCTCGTTGCAGGATGATCTGATGCGTATTTTTGCATCTGAACGGGTATCAAATTTAATGCTTAAGCTTGGGATGGAAGAAGGGGTGCCTATCGAACACCGAATGGTGACCAAGTCTATTGAAAATGCGCAAAAAAAGGTAGAAGCGCATAACTTTGAAATTCGGAAGCAGCTTCTTGAATATGACGATGTGATGAATAAGCAACGAGAGATTATTTATCAACATCGGGCTGAAATGCTTCGTGGAGAAGATTTATCGGAAGACGTTCAAACGATGATGGCCGATGTCATTGATTCACTTCTCACCACGTACTGTCCAGAAGATCAATATGCGGAAAGTTGGGATTTCGCAGGACTCTGTGAATCCGTGCAAGGCCAGTTTGGTAGTCATCTTATTCAGCCCGGTGAATTAGAAGACATGGGGCGTGATGCGATTGAAGAAGAATTGCAAACACGTACACGAGATACCTATCAACAGAAAGAAACCGAACTGGGCGCTGAGTTACTTCGCTATCTGGAAAAAATGATTCTACTCCAAGTTGTTGACCATCATTGGAAAGACCATCTGTTGGGCATGGATCAGCTTCGAGATGGCATTGGCCTTCGAGGCTATGGTCAAAAAGATCCGTTAGCCGAGTATAAACGCGAGGGGTTTGATATGTTTGCGGCGATGATGAATCGTGTGAAATCAGACGGATTGGAACGGTTATTTAAGGTACAGGCAGTCAAGAGCGAGCTTCAGGACTCGCCTCGCCTATCCCCACAAACACCGCAATTTTCTTTAAATCGCGGGGAGTCTGCAGCCCCAGCTTCTCGTACGGTCCAGCGGACGCATGATAAAGTTGGACGAAATGACCCTTGTCCTTGTGGCAGTGGGAAGAAATACAAAAAATGCCATGGATCCTAAGGGGTTGACTCGCTTGCCAGATACACTTTTCCCTCATTCAGGTTACATAATCTGATAGTCAAGGTCGACCATTTTAGTGGCGACATTTGCTTCATCTCGTAGCCTTTTCATTTCTGGTGAATTGTCATGAATGAGCCAAATTTTTTCGTTGAGAATTTCAATGGGGCGGATGGATTCCTCATTCCGTAACTTATAGATGGCCACAACGACCTCAGTCAGGACAGGAAAATTAATGTCTGATGCCTGGTTCATGTGTTCAAGTGATTCATTCAGATAGTCAAGCAGCGGGGGTGTGATCGTCGGATCACCCGTATAGGCGCCGATGTGGCCTAGCCCTTTTGCCGCTGCTGCCTTGATGACATTGTCGTCAGAATCCTTAAAAAACTTAATAAGGTGAGGAATCGCAGGACTGCCAATGCCAGCCAGTGCGCCGATGGCTGCTTCTCCAACTTCGTTACGTGTAATGAGATCCAGTAAGTAAGGAAGCGCCTCTGTTGATTTCTTGTTTTCTAAAACGGACAGGATAGTGAGCTTTCTAGGTTTGGGGGTCTCCGGGGATTTTAATAACGCAAAGAGACGATGTGTTTGTCCAAATTCACTGGACACAAGAACTGGAAAGTCAAATATTTGAAGACGGAGATAAAGTTGCTGTAACGCATAATGTCCAGGATTGGTTTCTTTGGCATTTCGTGCAGCTTCTGTCGCATTTTCAAATGAGGTGCGTACTTCCTTATACCATCCCAGATCTTTTCCCTGAAGTCGGTAAGAGAATAAGCAGGCTGGCCCTTTCCACAAACGGGAAGGGGCATCAGCGAGTTCGGCATCACCTCCGGATCTGGTCGTTCCTGCCCATCGTTTCCGTTCTTCACATTTGACTTGGAATACGACATCGTGAGGCTCTTTGCGGTTGGTCACCACTGAATAGCCAATTTCTTCTAATCTGGTTTGGATAATTGCGGTTAACGGGGTGGCATCAACTCGACCATCTTCTGTGAGAGCAATGGTTTTCACATAAATCGTTGTGGCTTGTTGCAATTGAGTTTTTTGTTCAGGGGTCACGTGGCTTCGTCGAGCGAAACTGTCCGTGGTGACCAACAGCACTATGAAAAACAGGATGAGATAAGTCCAGCGCTTGATCATGTGATCTCCTCATGTCAGGAATAAAAGGAAATGGGTTGTATTAACTGATGTGCCCATCTAAATCCAGCTGTTTATAGGTCCAGTTTGTGGCCTCCCGAAGTTCCACCATGGCAGGAGAGGTGTCGTAAATAAGCCAAACTTTTTCGTTCAGTTGTGTCATAGGCTCTAAAGAATTGTCGTCTCTTAACTTCCCAAGGGCCCAGACCACTTGAGTGAGCACGGGATAGTTAATGTCAGCTGCCGTCTTCATGTGGAGAAGGGCCTCTTTGAGGTATTGCAGGAGAGGCGGAATGGTCCGAGGATCTCCACTGGCAGCGGCAATGTCTCCTAATCCTTTTGCTGCTGCCGCTTGGATATTAGGTTGTTTCGTGGTTGTGAAGAGGTCAATCAATGTTGGGATGGAGTCTGTCCCCACACCGGCCATGGCCACGATGGCTTCTTGAGCAAGGTCTTTGTTACGCATGATTTCCTGAAGATGAGGCAGGGCTTCATTGGATTGAAGCTCGTGTAGGACTGAAAGAATTTTTAATTTGCGGAGTTTAGAAGTATCGGAAGAATCCAAAAGGTTCAGTAATCTGGACACTTGGCCCCATTCGGTGGCAATCAGGACAGGGAAATCATATTCTTTGACACGGGTCAGCAAATGATCAATGGCATAATGTCCTGAATCCGAGGTATTGGCGGTTTGTGCGGCCTGTACGGCATTTTCAAAGGATGTACGGATCTCTTTTTTCCAACCGAAGTCTTTTCCAGCCAAAGTGTAACTGAAGAGACAGGCAGGGCCTTTCCATAATCGAGAGGGAGCATCAGCTAATTCAGCATCTCCACCAGCGGATGTGGTCCCGGTCCAGGTTTTTTGTTCTTCGCATTTGACCTTAAACTCGACATCGAACGGTTGTGCTCGATCTGTTGTGATGGCAAACCCAACTTCTCTTAGACGATCTATCACAATATGCTGGAGAGCCGATGGGTCGACGGGGCCTTTTTCTGTAAGCGTCAAGACATTGAGGAAGATTGTCTGTGCATGTTCAAGATGTGACTTTTGTTGCGGGGTGAGGTGCGTGCGGCGAGCTAGTGCATCGGTGGTGACGAGAAGCGAACAAATAATAATGATGAAGAAGGACCACGTCTTCATGGGACCCTCCCTATTCCATATTCTTCCTATAAGTTGTGCGTCAACATGCGTTAAATATACTCTTTAGGGGAAATCTCCAGCAACCCTTAGGCCTGATCCTGATGCAGGGCTCTTCCCATCCTGCTATTGATTTTTGTTATGTAGAGAGATGAAGCGTCTCAATTAGATGTTTTCTGTCTGTTCTCTTGATGGCCATTGAGAAGAGGACAGGTTGAATGGGAATTTCCCACACGATATACTCTCGCCATGTCCATTCAAGATCAACAGATTGCCTTCATCGGGGCGGGGAACATGGCGGAAGCCTTGATCTCAGGGTTAGTAAAAGGCCAGGTTGTCCATCCCAGTCAACTATTCGCCACTGATGTGGTATCCGAACGACTCGAAATCTTGACAGATCGGTTTGGTATTAGGGGCGGGGCCAGTAATCAAGAAGCGGCGCAATGGGCAAGTCTTCTTGTTCTATGCGTCAAGCCGCAACTGGTCCATGATGTCCTTGCTGAATTACAGGATTCAATCCGTCAGGATTGCGTGCTTATTTCCGTTGTTGCGGGGTTGCCTATTGCTAAAATAGCAGCGAGGCTACAATCGACAATTCCTATCATTCGAGCCATGCCAAACACGCCTGCGTTGGTCCTAGAAGGAGCCACGGCGCTTGCCGAAGGGCCGGGTGTCACATCTCAACAGCGTGCCTTTGCCCAACAGGTATTTGAGGCAGTGGGAAAAGTGGTCATGATCCCGGAACTATTCATGAATGCAGTGACTGGCTTAAGTGGTGGGGGGCCAGCCTATGTGTATGTCATGATTGAAGCCTTAGCGGATGGAGGAGTGAAGATGGGGTTGCCTCGGTCTATTGCACAGGTTTTGGCTGCGCAGACGGTATTGGGAGCAGCAAAAATGGTTCTTGAAAGCGAAGAACATCCTGGTGTGCTTAAAGATCGAGTTGCTTCACCAGGAGGGACGACCATTGCAGGACTGCATGCCGTGGAGGAAGGCCGCTTGCGTGCAACATTGATCAATGCAGTTGAAGAGGCCACCAAGCGATCGGAAGCTATTGGGGCGGCGTAAATCACGATCGCCTATTTTAAAGAAAGGAGTACGTGTGGAATACTGGATAACGGTTGTGTTTACAGATAATCAAGAACTTGTTGTGCGAAATGCTGTTCGACATACCATTAGTGACGACATGGAGATTTTGGAGATTGATACAAATAAGGAAGTCACAATTATTCCTTTGAAACAGATTAAATATTTTTCCTGTGATGCAGCTGTTTTCAATAAAAGTCCCAACAGTTAGGATGGTTACGATTGAAAATTAAAGTAAAACATAAAATTTATGTTGTGTCGAAGCACGGTGATTTTGATATAGGGAAAAAGTCCTGTATAATAGGTTTCGTTCGCTAAAGGAACCCAGATTCCTCTTTACTGAAAGGACTTAATATGGAACGTAGGGTAACATCACATACTGAAGAAGAGGAAATGAACCAACGGAGGCATCTCTTAGGGTTGGCAAGAAAGGGTGATGAAAAGGCGATTAATCAACTGCTAGAACTGTATCAAGTTCGTGTCTATAGTGGGGAAACGTTTCAATCTACCCGGCAATCTACTCGAACACCTAAATCATCACCAAAGGCCAAGACAACTGTCAAGACAACAAAGGTTAAACAAGAGAAAGCCGTCAAGTCTCCAGCAAAACGAGCGAAGCAGTGGCAGGAGGCTCCTCATGCTTCGTCACGAACAACGAAGAGAAGCCAGCCTGCATCACGGGCGACTGTGCCAAAAAAGAAGTCTCGCTAATAGCGGTTGTTACCGTACCTCGACTTTCAGCCCACCTTCTGCTAATTGTGTCCCAATTTGGTCTGCGAGGTTTCGCTCGCCAGAGAAGACACACGCGCTTCCTTCATGGTCAATTTTCCAGGCTAATTCAAAGGCTTTCGGAGAACTCATCCTCGGGATAACATTGCAAAACAATTCAATGACTTGTTCATATGTATGACAATCGCAGTTATGGACAATGACTTCTCCTTCCAAGTCATTTTTCGTCCGCACTTCGATTTCTTCACTTGTATATTCTGTAACGTCTGGAATAGGTGGAGCGGCGAGCATGCGAAAAAAATCCTTTCTTACTCAGTCTGTTATGGAAAACATTCTATGATACTTTTGAAAAGGGCTCAAGCCACCTCGGGTTGTGCCCAAGTCTAAAAGAATCATACAGGAATAGATCGGTAACAGAATAGGGGGAGTTGATATTGAGCAAAACCATTCTTTTGACAGGTGTCGCAGGCTTTGTTGGGAGTCATGCTGCAGAGACGCTCATCCAACGAGGAGATCATGTTATTGGCGTGGATAACCTCAATGACTACTATGACCCTGCGCAGAAAAAAGCAAATCTTGTGGAGATTCAGGAGAAGAAGGCGCAATGGCCACAGGCAGGATCATTTACCTTTGTCAAAGGTGATATTCGAGACCAGACCTTAGTTAATGACTTGTTTCACACGCATCCATTTGATGCGATCGTGCATCTTGCCGCTATGGCTGGCGTGAGAGCGTCTATTCATAAACCCCAATTGTATTATGATGTTAACGTCACCGGCACACTTCATTTACTCGATGCAGCGGTGAGACATTGTGAGGGGGCATCTTCCAAGCGAGTCTTGCCGCATGTTGTATTTGCCTCAACATCGTCTGTGTATGGACAGACTCAACGCATTCCATTTGTTGAGGATGATGCCTGTGACCGTCCCCTGGCTCCATACTCTGCGAGTAAGAGAGGCGCAGAATTACTAGGACATTCGTACCATCATCTCTACAAGCTTTCATTTACGGCCTTGCGTTTTTTTACAGTCTATGGCCCAAGAGGTCGTCCTGATATGATGGCGTATAAAGTCCTCGATAACCTTTTCCGTGGACGTGAAGTTCCCTTATACAATGAAGGTCGTATGCACAGGGATTGGACCTACATTGGAGACATTATTCAAGGAATTCTCGGTGCGGTTGATCGGCCAATGGGATATGAAGTGATCAATTTGGGTCGAGGAGAGCCGGTGCTGTTAGCTGACTTTGTCACGCTCATCGAAAATCTTACTGGCCGGAAAGCCAGTTTGGTTTCTACCCCGATGTTGGATGCCGATGTTCCCTATACCTATGCCGACGTCAGTAAGGCAAAAAAGTTATTGGGATATAATCCTCAGACATCCATCAAAGAAGGTGTTGAACGATTTTGGGAATGGTATCAAACCACGATTTTGAAAAATTGCTCAGCCTAATTTCTAAGATATTTTGGTCATTCTCTCAACAAACTTTCGTTTTCATCCCAACACGTTCCATTTTGCCATTGAGGTTTGAGCGACTGGATTCTTGCCAGTTGGTAACCCTGATGGTAGAGTGATGCCCATACTCCAAAATGCCGGAGTGGCGGAATAGGCAGACGCCAGGGACTTAAAATCCCTTGCTCCGAAAGGGGCGTACCGGTTCAAGTCCGGTCTCCGGCACCAATATACGTTTCTTTCTAACGCTTGTGGTACTCTCCGCACGATCAAGATCTCACTCGCACTATCTAAATGCGATAGATGGTTGGCATAGCTGCTGAGCCCATCACACACCCGATGGCATAGTCTCTTCGCACCTTCAATTCCTGGGCTGCCCCTGTGTGACGTCACTCCCAAAAACGATGGCAGGGTGAAACGAGCCTAGAATGGCGGCTTCGGTAGGCCTTGACGAAAGGAGAGGAGCCATGAAGCGGTCACGATTTTCGGAAGAGCCGGTCATCTATGCCCTTCGGCAAAGCGAAGCGGACACACCCGTGGGCGACGTCTGTCGCCAACGGGACGTGAGTGAGGCCACGTTTTATGTCTGGAAGAAAAAGTACGCGCATCTCGGGGTGAGTGAACTGCAGCGACTCCGGAAGGTGAAGGAAGAAAACAGTCGGGTGAAACGACTCGTGGCCAACCTCTCGCTAGATAAACACATGCTGTCGGAGGCCTTACGAAAAAAAGACTAAGGCCCGCCCGTCGCCGGGAATTAGCCCAGTGGTTTCAGGGAACATTTTCGGTGAGTTGTGTGCGGGCCTGTCGGTTAGCCCCGTTTGCGCGCTCTTCGTGGTATCGACGGAGTCGAGCCACTGATCGATCAGCGTTACGGCTGCGGATTCGCGATCTCGCTCATGCCTGCCCGCGGGTTGGTTAGCTGCGGATTTGGGTCCTCTTGCGGCGCGAAGGCTGGCTGGTGAATAAGAAACGGGTGCGCCGGCGCTATTGACTGGAAGGGCTACAATTACGGCTGCGGGTACGGAGACGGAAACACAGCGCGCTGCATCGGGGTCCGGCTCCCACTCCCGTGGGACCGACCGAGTGCTGGAGTATGGACTTTGTCCATGATACCCTGACAGATGTGTAAGCTTCCCCCAACCACGGACAGGCGCAATGTAGAGCTTTCTGGCAGAAT
>JAALKI010000065.1 GCA_011088105.1 Nitrospirota bacterium
TTAAAACAGTGGGTTAAGCCTTATATGAAATAGTTATCTAGGACAGCCCCAAAAAAAATCATCAAGAGCCGGCAGTGTGATCGCCTCTATTGTGTCTTCAATCCGGTTCCACCACGCGTTGAGGAGCCACTGAGGATGTTTATACACGGCGTAGACATAGCCTGAGGACGGGGTACTCGCTGACCGTGCGCCTCGTGTAAGTGGGGTGTCATCTCGATTTGCTTTTGCAAAGCCTCCGAGGAGCTCGATGGTAGAGTCAGAGAGCAGAGAGTATTTCGTGTGAAGATTAAATTTGTACGCGCGAAAGGCCAACGCGTCGCGATTCCGCCATTGTTGGGATTGGTCCCACCCGGCTGACACCCGATAGCCCCATTTGTTCACCCTCCCACTGTGAATAGCACTACTGGTCAGAGTCCCCAATTCTCCCCCCCCTACTTGCAAGAGGGTGCCGTTCATCTCAGCTGCATCCTTCGTCAATATGTGCACCACTCCATCGTAGGCATTGAATCCATACACGGCGGATGTAGGGCCTAAGAGAACCTCAATCTGTTTAATTTCTGGAAGCGTTACCGGCAGCAGCTTCCAGTGCACCCCCCCTTGAAAGTCGAGAAAGATTGAGCGCCCATCGACTAAGACCAGGAGCTTGTTGGCAGCCAATTGATTATTCCCCCTGGCGCTGACGTTAAATTCAGCCCCGGTTGTTTGCATGATTTCCATCCCCGGGACCCGACGCAAAATCGTTGGCAGGTCCGTCGCCCCTGAACGCTTAATCTCCTCCGCCGTAATGACATAGACATTAGAGGGAGCGTCGGAAATTCGTACTGCTTTTCCAGGTGTTGGTGTCACCGTCTCTTCTTCGATCATTCTAATTTCTTGCTTGAGATTTTCTGGTACAGACGGCAGTCGTATAGAACGTGTCTGATCCTCGGCAAAACACAACTCAGAGCAGGCCAGGAGGATGAGAGAAAATGCCCTCCTAAAGAGTCGCCAACCCCAATCCGTTGATTCACCCGATCCAATCCACATGGCCAAAACTAGACTCCTTTCCTCAGTTAGTTGACCGTTGGTAGGTGCAAGACTGATGCCTTAGGAAACGGCTCTGCCCATTCCAAAGCTGGGTCAAAGCCTCCCCTCAAAATTCTGTCTGACTGGGCCAAAGCTCTTGCCGAAGAGGAGTCTTGTATCAGTATGCCTGAAGTATGTCCACTATTTTTAGGTGTCCTCTTCATGAACATGCTGTGACGATTTAGGACATCTTGACTGACGATTTGTCACATTTGGAAAGGAACGGTATTGTCCTCTCCCCAGCACACACAGGTGTTTTCAAAGTTTCGATGGGTTTCCCAGCCATGCATATCAACGTGGCATGGTTATTGCTCCTTTTCAGGAAATACATTGGAAAATGTTTGGTATTGGCAATGTTTCAGATATTGAACCAATCAGCAAGTCATGACGACTCATCTAGCAAGGGCGAACAGCAATAATATCGTTCCTCAGCTCAAAAGTGAGTCGGCCCATGGTATCTGAAGATTCTCATTAGCAACACTATGGAGAGGGCGTTGACCAAGAGAACTTTTTATGTGCGATTCTCCTCACCTACTCAAGAGCTTGACAAAGTCGGTTGCCTTACCCGACAGCAGGTCTTTCAGTTTGAACATTGGGCATGTCGCAAGATCGTTCGAGCTACCGAGCCTCATGCACAAGAAAAGGACTCATAATGTCGGGGAATATAAACGAATTGTTTATTAATTGTGAACACGACCTAGTTAACAATACTGTATCCTCTCTGCTTGGCATGAAAGATGCTTGGACATTTGATTCCTTGGTGATATTAGGGATACGACGATTTAACTCGATTCCAGCATTGAACCCCTGTTCTGTTCATTGTATGAACAGGAAAATAGTCTGGTATCTCTCTAGAAGGATAAATTCATTCTGAATTTCTAGAGTTTAGAAGGGAGGCTTATAGCTATGGAGACAACCTTCTTAACCATAAGACTGTTTCTATTTCTAACAATAAGCCTGCTATGGTTGATAAATGTAACAAGCCTAACTTCGTTTGCAGATACGAGTACCCCTGCAGGCACCGGCACGAGCACCACTGCAGATTCAGCGTCAGGAGGACTTCCTGGACTTTCTCCTCTTGGACCTCCTGGCCCAAACCTTACAGGACCAGCACCGGGACCAGCACCAGGACTTAATTTGAATGGAATATTAGGGTTCCCAGTACAGCCAGTTATAGATGGCTCACTCCATCCATCTTGATCTTCCCTTACGACATCGGACACGGAGTTAAGCGGCTTGCTCAAATAGCATCGGAATCTGATACCCTATCGCTGAGTGCCTTCTCTGCCGATTGTAATACGTTTCGATGTATTCAAAGATACTGGACTGTGCCTTATGCCGCGTCACATACCGTTCTCGGTGAATGAGTTCGACTTTCAGTGTGTGAAAGAAGCTCTCCGTGACGGCGTTATCGTAACAGTTGGCTTTGTGTCCCATGCTACAGCGGAGCCCGTTGTGCCTGAGCAACTGCTGATAGCGCTTTGAACAATACTGACTGCCACGATCAGAGTGAAGGATCGTGCCCGTGGGAAAGTGGCGACGGAACAAAGCCATCGTGAGCGCATCACAGACCAGGTGTTGCGTCATGCGTTGGTTCATCGACCACCCCACAATAGCTCGTGAGTACAGGTCCAGTACGACGGCCAGATACAGCCACCCCTCATCGGTCCAGACATACGTGATGTCGGTGGTCCATTTCTGATTGGGCGTTGCGGCGCCAAAGTCCTGCTTGAGCAGATCGGGCGCCACCGGTTTCGCGTGCTGCGAATCGGTCGTGACTTTGAATTTCTTCGCCTGAATGGCTCGCAAGTTGAGGGCACGTATTCGTCGGGCAATGCGGTTCTCACTGCACATGCGGCCCTCTTGGTGTAAGGTCGTAGTAATCCGGGGGGCTCCATACCGTTGCTGGTGCTCGGCAAAGATCGCCTGTATGCGTCTATCCAGGTCTTGGGTTGAACGACTGTGGTGGCTCAGATCCCGTGAGGCCCAGTCGTAATAACCGCTTCGAGAGACTCGCAACACGCCACACATGAGATTGATCGGCCAGGCCTTCTGCTGCTTCTCAATAAATTGATACCTCATGTGCTTTCCTTGGCAAAGAAGGCCGTGGCTTTTTTTAAGATGTCTCGCTCCATTCGCAGTCGACGGTTCTCGGATTCAAGCTCATGAATGCGTTGCTGCTCAGCGGTGCGTTTTCCGTAACCACGAAAAGCTTCTGCAGCGTAGCCTTCTAGTTCGCCCTTCCAACGCCCAATCAAAACGCCACTCACTCCTAAACTGCGGCCAGCTGCCGCACAACTGTACCCATGCTCCACCACCAGTGCCACGGCTTCTCGCTTAAATTCTGGACTGTGATGCCTGCGGGTTCGTTTCATTTAACACCTCATTTCGAATCAGTATATAATTCTTAACTCGGTGTCCGGTACTACAGGGGAAGATTGTAAGCTTCCCCGTCAAGCGGACAGGTTCAACATAGAGTTTTCCGGCCTTTT
>JAALKI010000038.1 GCA_011088105.1 Nitrospirota bacterium
TCTTCCGCATCCAGCCATCCTAAGATAACTCTCGTTATCTAGGACAGCCCCAAAGGTTTTATTATTTTACCCTATGGAATAAAATCTTAAGTATATATATGTGCGAGAAAAATTCCTGGAAAACTCTAGGCAGGCTTTTTGTATCCATACTTCTATTTCACCTACTCTGGGTGCATATGGTTCAAGCCCAAGTAGTCCTTCCCGAAAATCCTCCTTTTTTTAACAATCCGAACTCAAAAAAACTGGTTGTTTTTGTCCATGGTTTGACCGGAGATGAAGTAAACACCTGGAGTTCAGAAAACCCAGAATTCTTTTGGCCAGAGAAACTTGCAGCAGACTCTGAATTCAAGAACCACAGTGTGTTGTCCTTCGGATATGCGAGTGATTGTGGAATTACTTTGAATATTCGGGAATTAGCACAACGTTTGAATATCACGCTCAAAGAATTAGGACGACAGGTACCCTTTGAAGCCGTTTCCTTTGTTGCACATAGTTTAGGAGGGTTGGTCGTACGCCAATATATTTTAGATCAATATTCAGAAACAAAAATAGATTCAGTTGTCTTACTGAGCACTCCAAATTTTGGAAGCCATTTGTCAAAAGTTCCCAGCTTCTTTTGTGCAAGTGCTCATCTTAAAAAGTTAAACCCAGGCCCAGACGGGTACATAGACAACTTAAATGACCAATGGAGAAGAGAGTTTCGTCAAAAGGTGGACAGAGCACCCTTTCATCTTGCGGCGGCCTATGAGTTGTTTCCAACTCGAAAACTACTATTAAGCGTTAAAGTAGTAGAAAAACCTTCAGCGGTTAATTTTTCAAGGCACACCCAGGCTTTTCGAAGAGACCATATTCAAATATCCAAACCTCGTAAATATGGGGACGCAGTCTATATATGGACTCGCCAACAGTTACTGCAACAACCTCGTGATGAGAGAGTTCATCAGTTTACTGAGGCTGAAGAAAATCGTCTCCGTGACACCATTGGAAAACTGCAAAAAGAACTTCAAGGGACAGACCTTGAAGAGGCATTGGATTTGATAGCTAAAGAGGCTTTGGATGAGGCATTAACCCTGCTTTCCGATCGAGGAGAACAAGAAGACGAGGAAATTGCAAGGATAGCAAAGATTCGATTTGCTACGGCTCAGGTTTATGAATTAAAGCTAGATTATACGAATGCCCTTAAATACTACCAACGAGCGGTGGACCTTTCTCCAAATAATACGCTTTTTTTGAACGAAGTAGGCTTAATGTTTTATACCCTAGCCCAATACGACAAAGCGATTGGGTACTATGAGAAAGCGTTGGCCAGTGATCTCACGACCTTTGGGCCCGACCATCCGAACGTTGCACGGAGCTGGAACAACCTGGGGGTAGCCTGGGACGCCAAAGGGGACTACGAGCAAGCAATTGGGTACTACGACCAGGCGGTGGCTTTCTTTCAAAAGGCCGGTCTTGACCACTATGCTAAAGTCGTTGAAGGTAATATCCAGTCGCTGAAAAACAAGTTCTGAGAAGTTCCCCCTCTGCTATTCTTTTTTAGAAACTACCTTCTCTAACGCCCTTGCAACATCTTCTCGATCTTTTCTTCAATCCCATGGGCCACTTGCAAACTTTTGAGTAAAGCCGGAATGTTTTCTTGAACATTCAGATTCACATGGACTGGACGCTCTGTCGAGAGGTCTGGGTTTTTCCCTTCTAACCGTGTTTGTAACCGCAACGTCCCATCGGGTTCATACTCAATACCCACCTGTAAGACGTCATAATGGAAATTCTCCAATGCTTGTAGCACGAAGTTCATTTGGGGATGAGTCTGTGTCAGGGATTGTGCGGCGCCATCTGCGGTCTGATACCGAATGATTCCCCCTGGACGACGTACGTGAAGACGTCCCTGATAGACGGTCAAGTCATTCCCGTTGACAGTGATGGGGATGTCGCCATCAAGAAGACCGGTGCCATGCAGTCCCTCCTGTTGTTCGAGTTGGAGAATCGCTTCCAGGTCTAAGCCTTCTAAATGAACGGTGAATGCATTGTGTGGTTTGGTATGGTTGTATGCAATGCGTTCACTGAAAATGTTTCCTCCAAACAGCTTGAGAGATAAGTCGCGCACATCAATGCGAGGAATGGCTGTCGAGGGAAGGGATGTGGCTTGCACTTGGAGACGAATCTTCGTGGCGGTGATGCCAGCGCTGAGCTCACCGATAGTCAGTAAGGCTGGCTTGGGCATGGCCCACTTTTGGACGCCACGAACGCTGATCTCAGTCGTCAAATTTTTGAAGATCGTCTTGTCATAGTGCCCGCTCAGATGTTTGAGCGTCACCGTCGTTTCTCCATGATTGATGGTGAATGCTGTGTCACTCGTCTGAGGAGGGATCGTCCAGAACAATTTGACGGAACCTGATAGTTCTCCCTCGGTGATATCGAGTGGATATGGCCAAGGTGTGATGGCGGTTCGGAAATTGAAGGCAGATGGTGAGAAGGTGATGGGTCTGACTTTCACCAATACCCCTCCTTTATTTGTTGAGAATTTATGGTGCAGTCGTCCAATGAGGGAGGCAGTTTTTGTAGATGTTTCGCCAAAAAGATTCAGGCGGAGAGAAGCGGGGTCGGCTGAAAAGCTAAATTTCCAATTTGTAACAGGAGGTATAAATTGGCCTACTTGAGTGCCCACTCCCATCAATACCACATCTCCGTTGGTGTCCCAAGTCTTTGGACTGCCTTTGAATGTCTTGATGTGGAGATTAATGCCTTGTAAGGAAACCGAATGGTCTTTCCATGTGAGGTGTGGGATTTGAATCTTGAGTTGTGCCGGTTCCACTTGCCAGGTGCCGTCGGTCAACCGATATGTACCTACGGTATCATTTCTAAACGCCACGGTCGTTGTTGGAATGACCATGTCATTCATAGGAAGGGGTGTTGCGGTGATAGAGGATGAAGGTGAAAGAGTAAGGCTGAGAGTCTCATTGTTGAAAGACGTGTTTCCTGCAAGGTCCCATGAGAGGTGTTTGATAGGAAGACGTGTCTGTGAGAATTTCTCTAATTGGCCTGATAGATGAAATGTCCCTTCGGCGGTGCTGTCCTCTGGGGAGCTCGCGGATACATGGGAAAGAGAGAATTCAGCCTGTAGAGGAAGTGAGCCAATTATATAGGTGGCATGGAGGTTCCCATCAACGGTGAGAGAAGGCATGGACTCGGTGAGAGAGAGTTGCCCGTGAAGTGATTCTGGTACATCGATGGACACCGTGTGACCGTGAAGAGGAATCAGAGGGGATATGTCCTTGGGCAGTGGGAAGGCCGTCAGGTCAAGTTGGGCAGACAATGCTGATTGGTTTGTCAGCGACCAGTCGAGGTGATCATGTGTTGCCGTGAATGCCCCATGGAGGCTCATGGCAATGTCTTGGGCATAGGGTGCGTATTGCGGCAATGCTCCCTGAAGGTGAATGGTTCCCTTAACACTGCCTATGTTTTCTTTGAGCGCCGTTTGAAGGTCGAGGGCGTGAGGGAGCTTGCCGTGCCAGTCTGCGGTCAGTGTCCCAGAAGCCATGTCCCATTCTTTATTCAAAGGCAAGAACAGCGTAAGAAACTCGATAAGCTTTGGCACATCGGTTTCTGCCGAGCCACGGAGTTGCATATCGGTCTCGGCGCGGTGGAGGGTTGATGTGAGGCTGATCGTCGGCTGGGATGACGCTGAGGATTGCAAGGTCACCTGGATATCCTGTGGGGGCTGTCCAGAGAACGAGAAGGTATACGATGGGATGTTGGGTCCCTGAAAAACGAAGGCGCCAGTCAATTTTCCAGTTTCATGTGTCACTTGTCCTGAGAGCGAAACTTGTTGAAACGGACCTGAATGCTGAATGCGGTGAATGGACATGCTGTCCACCAGCATTTCTCGGAATGGGAGGATAGGGAGAGGCGCAACAAGCTCGGCAATGGTTTGTGGAGGATGGTGTGCTGATGGTAGAGCCTGCATCTGTGCGATGGGCGCCTCGTCTGACGGCGTTGGTCTCATCTCCAAAGAAATAGTTCGAAAATGAATTCGATCGACCATTCCCGAGAAGAGCTGGGCCATGTGATAGTTCACCTCATTGCGGTTCAGCCGGAGGGTAACGATTTGACCCCATAGTTCTGTTTCCAATGAGACGACAGGAATAGAAAACCTCTCAAATGTCGGATAGCCTAACTTAATCGTGACGCGTTGAAACCCTTGCCTCTGCAGGTAATATTCGAGCCCTGTGGCAGCCACAAAGGGAAAGCAGAGGTAGGTGAGAGAAGGGAAAAGCAGCAACCCCCAGACCCACCACAGGTACCGGCGACGATTTCTGGCCAAATGAGGAGACCTATGTTAGAGATGGTGTGGCAAGCGATCGTTATAGAGCATAACGAATCTTGTGAGAGGCATCAAAGGAACAGGGGCATGGTGTCTCTGAGATAACCTGACGCTGGCTAACTTGATGAGGTGTCTGTCTAGGGTGTTCAATGAAAAGTGTAATTTTAAATTGACATGGAGAAATTTAAATATTACCATCTTGGTTTCTGTGCGATTGACTGTTGTTATAAAGGTGAACATGCGAATCTTGACCTGTGCCTTCATATTCTTTTTTCACAGCTTGTTGCTGACAGCCATGGCCAATGAGGTTCGGGTTGCGGTGGCATCCAATTTCCTGGCGACGCTCAATGAAATCACCAAAACCTTTGAACGTGATACGGGGCATGGTGTCACGATTAGCTCGGGGTCGAGCGGAAAGCTCTATGCGCAGATCAGACATGGCGCGCCGTTTGATGTATTTTTTTCCGCCGATGTTGAGCGCCCACGACGGCTCGAGGCAGAAGGGCTGGTTGCTCAAGGCAGTCGCTTCACGTATGCGGTGGGACGCCTTACATTGTGGAGTGCGGATCCCAACCTCATCACGAAAGATGGAAAGATGATCCTGTCTAAACGTCGCCTTGACTATCTGGCCATGGCCAACCCGAAGACCGCGCCATATGGCGCCGCCGCAAAAAGTACATTGCAAGGCTTGGGGATGTGGGAAGCATGGAAAGATCGAGTAGTCCAAGGAGAAAACATCGCTCAAACGTTTCAATTTGTCTTTTCCCACAATGCGCAACTGGGGTTTGTCGCCCGCTCGCAAGTCTTGGACCCCAAACTCAAGGGGGCTGGAAGTCACTGGGATGTGCCAGTTGATCTGTATGCACCGCTACGACAACAAGCTGTCCTTCTCGTCAATAGCCAACAGGCGAAAGCGGCAAGTGCCTTTTTAGATTATGTCAAACAGACAAAGTCGCGAGAAATTATTGAACGGTTTGGATATGGGGTGGAATAACCAAAAGCAGAGAAAGGGGCCATAGGTATGTCTGTCATGGATTGGAACCCGTTATGGTTGACCATGCAGCTGGCGGGAGTGACCGTCGTCGTGTTGCTCCTTGTTGGCACGCCCTTGGCATGGTGGCTGGCCTTCACGAAGTCGCGGTTTAGGACCCCGGTGGAGGCAATTGTGGCATTACCCATTGTGCTCCCTCCAACGGTGCTGGGTTTTTATCTCCTGGTAGCACTAGGGCCACATGGCCCGATTGGTGGACCCTGGAAGGACCTGACAGGATCAGCGCTCTCGTTTACCTTTACAGGGTTGGTGATCGCCTCGACATTCTATTCGCTGCCATTTGTTGTGCAACCCCTCCACGGGGCCTTTGAGGCCGTTGGGAAAAAGCCATTGGAGGTAGCCTGGACGCTTGGTGCATCAAAATTGGATGCTTTTTTTACGGTGGCATCACCCATGGCCATTCGAGGATATTTGAGCGCTATCGTCTTGGGCTTTGCCCATACCCTTGGTGAGTTTGGCGTTGTGCTCATGGTCGGGGGCAATATTCCGGGTATGACCAAAGTACTCTCTATTGCTATCTACGATCATGTTGAAGTTCTTGAATACACCCAGGCTCACGTTCTTTCAGCTGTGCTATTAGTCTTTAGTTTCCTCATTCTCACCATTGTCTATACGGTCAATCGTCGCTTGCCCATTCATGTCTCATGAATACCCTGGCTGCCCAATTCGATGTGCGGTATCCTGCCTTTCATTTCCAGGTCTCGCTGGCTGTGCCATTAGAAGGGGTGACAGCCATTTTTGGGCCATCTGGCTGCGGGAAGACCACTTTCCTCCGTTGCCTGGCTGGGCTTGAACGGTCTTCCCGTGGAGTGGTTCGGTTCGGCAATACTGTATGGCAAGATGAAGCACAAGGTCTCTTTCTGCCAATTTCGCAACGTCCGATTGGATATGTCTTTCAAGACCCACGATTGTTTCCGCATCTTTCCATCCGGTCTAACCTTGAATATGGATTCAAACGAACAGCCAGTGGACAACGAAGACTGTCGTTTGACCATGTTCTGGACGTCTTGGGGCTTCACACACACCTCGATCGACGCCCTCATGAACTCTCAGGTGGAGAGCAACAACGGGTGGCCATTGGTCGCGCGTTGCTCACGAGCCCGACTCTCTTGCTTATGGATGAACCTCTCAGTTCATTAGATGGCAAGCGCAAGCGAGAAATTTTGCCATTCATTCAACGACTCGATACGGAATTGAAGATCCCGATCATCTATGTCAGTCATTCTCTACAAGAAGTTCTACAATTGGCGACGACGTTGGTGATGCTCAAGGACGGCCACGTGATGGCAGAAGGGCCCTTAGCAAACGTGGTGACCCACATGGACTGGCGAGGCTTGGTCGAAGATAGTCACATTGGCGCGATCATCGATACCGTCGTAGAGGCGCACGACCTTGAATTCAGATTGACGAGACTCCGCTTTGGTACACGGCATTTGTCTGTTCCCCATCAAGAAAAAGGTGTGGGGGAGCATCTGCGAGTCCAGATTCTCTCACGGGACGTGAGTATCGTTACGAGTTCCCCGACGTTTCAAAGCAGTGTGCTTAATGTCCTTGAGGCCATGGTGACGGGAATTGGAGACGTCGATTCAGACCACCCGCTTGTCGATATCACATTGGATATTGGGTGTCCCCTGTTGGCCACGATTACTCGCAAATCCTTGGCGATGCTCAACCTTCACCCTGGACAATCTGTCTATGTCCAAATCAAGGCTGTGGCTTTATGCCAAGATATACCTGAATAAAAGACGGAACCCTTTGAAACAATCTACCAGCTTCCCCTTCACCCATGACCCATCACCCAAGACACCGAACCCTGGCTTCGCATGTACGTGCTGTCGCACTTCAATGCACAAGCGAGTAGCCGTTTTCGACCAGTCCTGGCTCCGTCGCATGCTGATTCACAATCAATAGCGGTCTTAGCCCCTCATGCCGATGGGTTTTTTCTCGCGACCAAACTTCGGTATGATAACGGGCCATTTTGCGAAGGAGTCTGTCTGATGAATGCACGAACCATGGCTTTTGCCGCCCAACCAGGTGCTTACCTCACCATCATCCTGGGAATAGGTTTGTGTGGGGCCATGCCTCTTACAAACGCTCAAGCTGTGCCGCTCGAACAGGTTCAACGTGTCCGTGTTGAGACGGTGGCCTTAACAGAAAAAGGCTCGCAGGATTCCACCAGCCTGCACCAACTTGTTAGCAAACGGTTGATTCAAGTTGGCTTTACGCCTATCGACAAAGCCTCAACCCCTCATGATGCTGTTGTGCGAGTGACCTGTGAAGAACGAAAGACATGGACAGGGCCTAGCAAACACCGGAAAGGCAGTCATCTGCTGTCAACGGCTTCTCGGCTATGGAAGGGTCCGGCTTGTCGCATTTCTTATCGGCATCAAGGTAAAAGGGCTCATTGGAGCCGGGAAGTGCGTACCTCTTTTGAACAGCCTAGAGAAGCGGCAAAAGCAGCAGGTGCAACGGACATCGGCTTGTATGCCCTGCAAGAGTTACAGGCCCAGCTGGCGCAGGATGGATTTCCCTTCTATTTAGCAGCGGAATGGAGACAGGCTGACCGTCTTATCAATCTCTTTCAGCAGGCAACAGATCAACGAGACCATCGTCGCCTCATTCTTCAATTGCTTGGGCCACTGACCTCCCCGGCTGCCTTTTCAACGATTCAGCAAGCTACGCAGAATCCAGGGCTTGTGTTGACCGCCATTACCGCACTGGGCGATCAAGGAGAGATGGCTATTCCTGTCCTCGCGAGGCTGTTAGAAACCCTTGTCAAACCGGAGCCACGCCTTGCTGCCCTCCAAGCACTTGGCGAAATTGCGACACACAGCAAGACTCCCGCCCTGTATGATCAATTTGTGGGATTCCTCCAGTCTCATGATCTCCGTATGCAGACCATTGCTGTCCGAGGCTTGGGAAACCTTGGTGATCAACGCGCCATCTCTCCTTTAGAAACGCTCAATGTTCAAGCATGGACCAATTCTTCTACAGGTGCTGACATCCAAGCATTACGGGAAGCCTTGAATTGGAGTCTCTGGCAATTAAATCCCGATGCGCACACAAGTGAATAAGCCTCTGGAGTCATGGTTAACTTCATGTGGCCTTGCTTGTCTCTCCCTGTAAACGCAGCCATCAGAAGCGAAAAAGCGAGATCCTCCTGCGCTGTCTGTCTGATGTGTGTGATGGAAACTATGACATCCTTGCTGAGGAGCTAACGGGCCTGTGATAATATGTAGGCGGAAGATGTGTGAACAGGCGTTCGAGTGATTATTATAAAGAGGAGGCTATTGTGAGCATGATGCAAAAACGACCAGTTCATTTGTTGGTGTTTCTAAGCATGATGTGTGTATTCCTTGGTCCAAGCATGTTTTCAAGTCCGGCGTTAGCCGACGGGGAAAAAGTCAAAGTCCTGTATCACGTGGATACTCGTGATCTCGCGACGGCAAAATATGCCATGGCGCTCATTAACAAACATATTGAAGCTGAGGGTGGGCCGGACAATATTGATGTCAAACTGGTGGTGCATGGGCCTGCCTTGCCCCTCTTTGACGCGGAGACTGTCGATCCAGGTCTCAAGGCAAAGCTCAAGACCATTATCGATAAAGGGGTCGATGCCGAAATGTGTCAGGTTTCCATGAAGCTTTTTGGTAAGCCATTGGACAAATTAGTCGCGGGATTCAAACCAACAGAACATCCCGTGGCGGTCAAACGCATTGCTGATCTTCAGAAGGAAGGGTATATCTACATCAAGCCGTAACCTCGCATATTTTCAACATCGTAAAGGAGAACAAGACCCTGATAGTCTTGTTCTCCTTTTGGTTCGTTTCATGTAGCCAATCATTCGCATTTGATGAGAAGTTGCTCAGTGTTGTGAGTATTGCCACAGCTGTCGTAAATCATTTGGCAGCGATCCTAAAGGAGTTCAAGGTGCCGCAGCAGGAATTCGAAGACCTGATGGCCAAGGTTGTCAGTCTCCGATCTTATCTTGTTGAGGGGAAACACTAAAAGAGTATTGTCATTTAGTGCAAATAAAACCCAACAGAGCCCGTTGCCAAGCAGTTGTGGGCTTTCTCAAGCACAGGCTACCGCATTCCAAGTAAGAAAAGCGCGAGCGCGTAAAATATTCCAACAGGTGACGGCCGACATGAAAGAGGTTCTGCGTCAATTAGTGCATCATGAGGAATCGTTGCACCTGAGTCGAGAATTTGAACCATCGCATGTATCGCTCCCGCTGTCGGGTGGTCGTTGAGAGACCTTGCCCCGGTTGTTCGCATGTTGGCGGTTGTCGTGAATAACCAAGGGCATAACGGTTCGGCGTGCGGCGGCATGGCTCCTCAGCTTGTCTGTCGCCAGCCACCGAGGTTCGCTTCCCTCACCTTTACAAGAGGCGACTGTAAAAAAGAAAGTAGGTTTTGTAGCGACATCGTTCTATACTGAATGGTTAATAATTATGAAATATAATTCCCTAATTCCCATAATCTAAATCAGAACATAGATCCTATCTATATTTAGGAGGAGAAAAGATGGCATTTGTTAATTGGGAACAAGCTGGAAAGCGATTAAAACAGGCTTTGGGGCTCTCGCATATGCCAATTACCATCACATTTTCTCAAGAAGCACCCGCAGGCGTCCCATTCCATGATGGGAAGATGCCTGATCCGAGCGCGGATGGACGCACCGGAAAAGTGACGGCTGGCTGTGTTTTCTGGATTCAATCTGAAGATCGCACCTTCACGACTAAAGCGGATGACCATTTTAATTGTAGTGTAGGGAGCGTCACGCATGGCCTGAAGATGCTTGATGACGTGATGCAGAACGAGGACGTCCGTGGTCTTTTGGAGAGTGAGTGGGTGACTCCCGAAGAAGCGATGCAACTGCCGGTTATCAAAAATCGCTACAAGTTTATCACCTATGGCCCTATTTCCCAGACGAGCATCGATCCCGATGTGATCCTCCTTCGCCTGAGTGCATTTCAAGGGATGGTGCTGCATGATGCCTTTAGCGACATGCCGATTGTGGGAAAGCCTCAATGTCATATTATTCCTCTCGCAAAGGAGCAGAACAAGATTGCGATGAGTACGGGGTGCACACTCAGCCGTATCCGCACTGGTATGTCCCCAGATGAGATGACCTGCACGATACCCGCGAGTCGATTCATAGAGGTGGTCGAAAAACTGGAGACTCGGCATAAAGCTAATGCTCGTGTAGCGAGTTACGCCAACACGGATGGTCGGCGATTTACCAAGCATCAAACCTAATTCAGTTTTTTGGGGACAACGAGCTGTGATGAGTCATCCTTCTTCGCCAATGAATAGAGCCGCTGGGCCTCTTCAGCAACCGGGAGCCATCCTTCTCATTTCTTGTTATGAGCTAGGCCATCAACCGATTGGTTTGGCGCAGACTGTCGGGTTTCTTGAGCAGAAGGGTTATGCCCCCTTCACCTTAGACTTGGCGGTGGAAGATTTTGATGCACAGTGCGTTGAACAGGCACGTGTTGTGGGCATTTCCGTTCCCATGCATACGGCGCTGTCGTTGGGGTGCCAGGTGGCCAAACGCATTCGTCACACCAATCACAACGCTCACATCTGTTTTTATGGGCTCTATGCCTCGCTGAACGCGGAGTTTTTACTTGCTCGCCTCGCCGATTCCGTGATCGGTGGAGAATATGAAATGCCTTTGGTGAATCTCCTCGACCAACTAGCTAAACCTCAGTCTGCTCAGAACACACCACACGGCACCGGATCGGTCTTTGTCACGCAAGTCGAGGGTGTGAGTTGTGCAGATTCTATTGTCTCGCCTTTCTTGAAACGGATCAGTTGGCCATCCCACGCTTCAACAACAGATATGTCTGATGGTGCGATATTTCTAATCCCCACACGCACGGGGCTTCCCGCTCTTCACGAATACGCACGTTTAGAATGCAAGGGACAGGAGCATATAGTAGGATACGTTGAAGCGAGTCGGGGGTGTCTGCATACCTGCTTGCATTGTCCCATTGTTCCGGTGTATCAGGGCCGCTTTTTCTTGTTCCCGGCTCCGGTCGTGTTAGCGGATATTCGACAGCAGGTGAAGGCCGGTGCCGCACACATCACCTTCGGTGACCCAGACTTTCTGAACGGGCCTGGCCACTCTCTGAACATTGTTCGGGCCATGCATGAAGAGTTCCCCCATGTGACCTTCGATTTTACCACCAAAATTGAGCATATTCTGAAACACCAATCGCTTTTTAAAGAATTCAGTCAACTGGGTTGCCTGTTCGTCATTTCTGCGGTGGAGTCGTTTAGTGAAACCGTGCTCGTTCACCTGGACAAAGGGCATACGCGCCAAGACATTTTCATGGCGCTCGACATTCTTCAGTCTGTCGGGATCACCCTTCGTCCTTCACTCGTCGCTTTCACCCCGTGGACATCCCTAGAAGCCTATGCAGAAATGTTTGCCTTGGTTGAACAGCATGGGCTAATCGACTGTATCGACCCCGTTCAGTATAGCGTTCGACTCTTGGTCCCTCCTGGCTCGGCATTGTTGACACCTCTCGAGACCCATCCCACACCGATAGCTCAGTTTTTGGGTTCGCTGGACCAAGAGAAATTTCAACATACATGGACTCACCCTGATCCACGTATGGACTCGTTACAACGGGCGGTGACGATGGTCGTGGAGAACAGCACCAAAACAAAGGAAGATCCAGAATGCACCTTTTATCGGTTATGGGAATTGGTGTATGACACCGCGGGGCTCGAATTTTCATCATTGAATAAAGCCGTGTCCATAAACCCTGATCGTGTGCGCCCGCCTAGAATGACCGAACCCTGGTTTTGTTGTGCGGAACCGACGACGGATCAATTCCATTCTGTCGAGTGCTCTTCCAAGACATGATGGGTTATGAATAAAGAAGGACATGCGACTCGTTGATCTTCTTCCAGCATGTGGTTCCTCACACTTCAGGCTTACTAAGGAGTCCTTAGTTAAAACCACAGCGTTCTCAACCAATTCGTCATGCCCGCGAAGGCGAGCATCTAGAAAATCAAGCCGAGCGCTGGATTCCCGTTTTCACGGGAATGACCATTGGGAGGAACACGTCTCTTGCTGTGTCTCAAGCTACGGACTCCTTGGTAATCCATGACGGATTCTGCCATGGCACATCTGCTTCTCCTCCTTCCATCCATGAGTTACAGAGGTGAGGCTTTTCTGGAGGCGGCCAATAAGGTCGGCGTATCTCTGACTGTTGCGGGGGACGCCCCGCCAGATTTTCTTGAACAATCGCCCAATAGTTTCCTGACGCTTGACCTGTACAGTCCTAGCACCGCTGTCCCCGCCGTTGTGGAGTTTGCCAAAACCTCTCTCATTGATGTGGTGCTCGGAGTGAATGATCAGACCGCCGTCTTGGCATCGACCATCTCTGTCGCCTTAGGACTCGCTGCGAATTCTATCGACTCGGTACGCGCGGCAAGTAACAAACAGACGATGCGGAAACTGCTGCAGAAAGAGGGGCTCCCCTGTCCAAACTTTGTGGTAGTCGGGTTCGACGAGAAATCAGCGGATATTGTCCCACAGGTGACCTTTCCCTGTGTACTCAAACCCCTCACTCTTTCAGGGAGTTGTGGCGTGATTCGTGCTGATGATCAGGAGAGTTTTCAGGAAGCCTTCATCCGAATTGGTCATCTGTTACAGACATTCGCGAGGCCGGAACACGATGTTGCAGGTTGTCAAATTCTCATCGAGGACTTTATTCCCGGAATCGAAGTGGCGCTGGAGGGATTGCTCACGAAGAACATGCTTCATCCGCTGGCTCTGTTTGATAAACCTGATCCACTCGACGGTCCCTATTTTGAAGAGACGATTTATGTGACGCCTTCACGTCTTCCGTCTGACACACAAACACGAATTGCTGAGTCTCTGGCTAAGGCGGCACATGCCATTGGGCTCCGAGAAGGACCTGTCCATGGAGAGCTACGGATTAACGATCAAGGTATTTGGGTCATTGAGGTGGCCGCACGAAGCATCGGCGGGAAATGTTCTCGAATACTAGAATTTGGGACAGGCAGATCTTTAGAAGAACTAATCCTCCTCCATGCTCTTGGGCGGGAACTTCCATCCTTGGATCTCACAAAAAATGCAGGGGGAGTCATGATGATCCCGATACCCCAAGAAGGAATTTTAGAGAGGATAGAGGGGCAAGACGAGGCGCAACACGTTCCTGGCATTGAGGAGCTGGTCATGACGGCAAAGCCCGGCGATCGGCTTATTCCGTTGCCGGAGGGCAAACGATATCTTGGGTTCATTTTAGCTAAGGGAGCGCGGCCAGAAGAGGTAGAAGAAACCCTCCGAGAAGCCCATCGGCGCTTAAACGTGGTGATGAAGCCAATGACATCAAGTGTAACTCGTCCAGGAATATTCCGCGTCTAAACAAGCTTTAAGCCGGTACAATCTCTTTGGCGGTTTGAACCATCCACGCCTCAAGGCTGCTCACTTGTTGCGCCACATCATGAATTTCCGTTAAGTCATGTGCCCACACCCCTTGGACTTCTTCACCCTTATCGGTGATTTCTTTTTGGATGGTCGCCACTTCTGCATCAAATCGTTCTGGACGCTGGGATTCGATCCGGCGAATTCGCCGTTTCCCGTTCATGGTGCCATCTGCACTTAGCTCACACACAAAGTGCACAAGATCGAGTTTTCCATCGGCCAGGACTTTGGCCACTATCCTATACGTTGTCCCCTGCTTGGAGTGAACTATTGCGACCTTATAGAATCGTTCACCTTTGGCAGGATCGACTTCAAGGGCGGTCAAATCAACCAATGGTTTAGCTGGTGTCGTTGGGGCTGTATCAACTTCTCCCATAATGAATTCCTCTCCTTGTGGAAAATAAGAATTAGGTCTATTGAGGATTAAGACACTTTAACAAAGAGTAACGCTTGTTCACTTCCTAACCTCGTAAGTCCAAGGACAATGAAAAAGGCTGCGACTTAGATATTCAGGTTTCCATCATCTCCAGCCTCGTATCAAACTCATGTCCGCATTGGATACACCGGATACAATCTGATTCCACCATCGGCTCATCATC
Organism: Nitrospirota bacterium; assembly: GCA_011088105.1. Classification (GTDB taxonomy): domain Bacteria; phylum Nitrospirota; class Nitrospiria; order Nitrospirales; family UBA8639; genus JAALKI01. The sequence goes on from JAALKI010000038.1 coordinate 14,444, forward strand.
CCGAATTTCCATCCCCCCACAATCGGGATATCGAGCCAACTAGACTCTCTGATCATCGATCGTCTCGTACTGTATTCTGCGGTAGCAATATACGAGTTGTCCCTCCAAATCCCAAGGGTTTCCTGCCTTATCAACAACCGGCAAGGCAGTGTAATGTTGAGCAGCATATGCTTCCTGCTCTTTTCGGGTTGGAAGGCCCGTTTGAACCAGTTTGCCTGTTTTGACCTCGTAGAGGGCGCTCTCTTTGGGGATGACTTTTGTGGGGCCCGTATTGTCCTCCTCTAAACGAGAATGCAGAGTGGAGAATTAAAGGTTTGAAAAGGAATTATGACATAACGGAACTTCAGTTGGGGAGACCCCCTTCGAGACACAGCATTGAAGGGAAAAAATCCCAACTGCCTTCGCTGCTTCTCGAACCACCTGATGCCTCACACCAAGATCCCTCATTTTCTTCAGCCATTTTTCGCACGTGAGAAAAAGTGTGGTAGTCTTGGGTGATATGGTGTTCCCATTAATGAAAGACCTCGCTGCAAGTAGGGGGGTCTTTCAAGGACGTATTCATTCTATTGAGAAACCACGGTTTCTCACCCTCTTCCCTTTCAGTGGTAACTCCGTCGCACGCTACGGGGAATTACCAGCCATTCAAAATATGGAAGGTGAAGCCAGAGGGAAACCTCAATCGAGAAAGGAACAAAAAATGTCTCAGCGACAGGATGTTCCACAACACATTAAAACCACCGAGACCTTTGTCCGATTGTATTTACTGTTCCCAGTACCTTGATCGGTGTGACGACGAGGACGCCAGGAATTCCTATCCAGAATTTGAATTTCAGGCTCATCTTACTGCGACCAAGGCGGATGCGGCCCACCTGTTCTCCACGAACAGAGTGGTGAAAGACAAGATTGAACATGAATGCGAACGGATACTAAACCTGGGATCCGCCTATTTCAAAGACCCCAAAGATGAAGGCACGAAACGCCAGCTAAGGTACGAAAGGGAGATCTTAAAGATCAAGATGCTGACTCTGAGTGATCTCTTGGCAGTGTTTCGGTCGTCGCCCTAATGTCGACGGGCATGGGGGCAACATTTTTTATAGGTGAAGAAGGCTTGGAATGGAGATACTTTAAAAAAATGTTAGGATTTGAGGTCAAGAATTTAAATCAGGCCTTGCACTACCCTATCAAGACTCAGCGTTAGCAATTTGAGGTCAGGTTGAGACAGACCTATTTCCCTGGGAACAGCACGCGTTACTCTTATTTCTATCCTCAACCGGAAAAGTCGAAAATCTGGGGGAGTTGCATGAAGAGTTTTTCCTAATACCGGTATCCTCCACTGATATGACGTTCTAAGGTGGACGATAATCCCAAATGATTCCGATAGAGGGTAGATTCCACAATATCGTTGTTGTGGGGGGCAAGTTGCCCGGCCAGCGAAAAATGCGTCTTGGCCTTCTCATGCTTGCCTAGCTTATGAAGCGTTAATGCCAGATTAAAATGTGCCTCGGGCAGCGTGGGGTCACGTTGCGTGGCCGTCTCGAAAGCCAATCTGGCCGCCTCCCATTCTCCTTTCTGATAATGTTGAATCCCTTCAAGATTTCGTTGCGATGCACTCGGACTCACCATCGGCAACGTGGCTAAAGGACCAGCGCTCGTCACGCACCCGCTCAGAACTCCAAGCAGACTCAATCCGACGATCACTCCTATCGGTGTCTGTGTCGTTTTCAACATGCCATCCTCGTCCTTCGCGTTCTTTCAATGTCGGACCCTTCAAGGAAAAGGCTCTCACTCGAAAGGGTGCGGCCTGTTGTGCAGGAAGGTTCTGATTTGCCCTGTTTGTTAAGTCTGAAGGTTATCTTGTGTTAGTGGGCATACCGCCATGAGCATCAACCCTTGCATGTTGATAAAGTTAGCACAAAACATGCGCCAAGTGCTCTCATAACTACCTGTGGACCTCATCAAGATAAGATTAAACGCAAGAGGAATTGATCCTCCGGAGAATCTATGGCATTCTCCCTCAGATGTCGGTGCTTTCATGAAACAACCAATATTTCCCTCAAGGCATTGGAGCAGACCGTGATTCTTTGCTTGAGAAGGAAAGACTTCCTAAAAGGAATTTAATCATATGGCAATCATTACCCCGTTTCGTGCCGTGAGACCGAAGCCTGAATGCGCCGCCCAAGTATCAGCGCCGCCCTATGATGTGGTGTCGTTGAAAGAGGCACGCAACATTGCCGAGGGCAATCCACACAGTTTTTTGCGAGTCAGCCGGGCAGAGCTTGAACTGGCCGATGAGGTCGACCCCTATTCCCTAACTGTCTACCAGAGAGGGGCAGCGAACCTGCAAAAGCTCTTACAGACAGGCATGCTCTCCCAAGAACCGCGACCTCTTCTCGCTGTCTACCGACAGAAATGGGGAACCCATGAGCAAACCGGTCTTGTTACACTGGCCTCTGTAGAGGAATACGATGGCGGGCTCATTAAAAAACACGAACACACGCGCCCAGTGAAGGAAGCTGATAGAGTTCAGCTGATTACCGCCCACGAGTCTCAATCCGGTCCAGTCCTGCTATTCTTCCGAAATACAGAAACGGTGGCTCGGTGGTTTAACGAGGTGACGAGCACAAAACCAGATGTCCATTTTGTGGCCGATGACAACGTTGAACATACGGTATGGAGTGTACGCGATGAATCTGCTATTGAGCGTGTCGTCGATGAGTTTCGGCGTATCGACGCAATGTATATTGCCGATGGACACCATCGTTCTGCGGCAGCTAGTCGTGTCCGAGCCTCGCGTGCTCAGGCCTGCGCCTCAGTGTCAGGGCAACACGAGGAAGGGTTTTTAGCTGTGATTTTTCCACACGACCAACTGCAAATTCTTCCGTATAACCGAGTTGTTCGGGATTTAAATGGCTTGACGCCTCAGCAACTCCTGGAGGCCCTCGTGCCTCACTTTGCCTTGTCGATGACTTCTGAGCCGGGTCATCCGCCACCTGCAGGATTCGATCTGTACTTGGAGGGACAATGGCATCGAGCGAAACCTAAACAAGATCCGACACAAGAGAATCAGCAGGACCCAGTCAGAGCGTTAGCGGTCTCAGAGTTAACGGAGCGAGTGTTATGTCCACTCTTGGGTATTCAGGACCAACGTTCGGACCCACGCATTGATTTTGTCGGAGGCGTCCGTGGATATCAGGAGCTTGCGGCCAAGGTTGATAGCGGCGAATGGGCGATTGCGTTTTGGTTGTATCCTACCACTGTTGCCGAGTTGATGGCGGTTTCCGATGCGGATCGAGTCATGCCTCCTAAGAGCACATGGTTTGAGCCCAAACTTCGAGATGGGCTTTTCGTTCACATGTTGCGGGACGAGTAACACACCCGTTTCCTCGTCGAAAACACTCGTGGGAAGAGCCGAGGTGAACAGTTTGAGGTTCGGTTTAGAGGAATCGATAACAGTCGTGTTCATACCCGTGGCTGTCAAGCGGATTGCCAACCTTCAGCAAGAAAGGTCTATCTACATCAAGCTCTGATTTAAGGGCGTATCTTCACGATGACTTGGGGTTAACGTGCCGTCAATGCTAAAGAGCTACGAATCAGTTCTTGTTCGATCACAGGAGATAGTGCAACTTCTACCAAAAATAGGCGATTATCAGGAATATCAGTTTGCTCAATGATATAAGCCCGAATCTGCTGAGCCCGTCGTTGTGCCAAGAGACGCAGTTGATTTTCATCAACAGAGATGTCTTGAAGTAAGGTGGTTTCCATAGCTGCGACCGTCAAGAGGTGAGAGATTCGTTCATCTTCTTTCGAAGGCTTGTTACTCAAATTGGGATGGTCTTTAGCTATTGTCGGTTCACCAAATTTTTCTACATAGAGTCTGGTAAGGTATTGGCGTTTTTCATCTGCTGTCAACTCGATCTGATCAATCGAAACCTCACCTTGAGTGGCAGAAAGCGGCTGTTCCACAAACTTGGCTTTTTTCAATTGCGTGAGCAGCATAGCCTCTGCTAAGGCCAGACCATCTATGCCGGAATCGGCAGTGCCTGTTACCTCTAGTCGCAACCTTGGCCGATCGGCTAAAGCTTTTCCTAAGGCAACAAGTTTTTCCTGCTCAGCCGGTAGTAATTCTATGGCACCAGGTGGAAAGGCGACATATTGAAGATTATCCGTATTGTCTCCGAGGATGCCACCCACTAACCCGTTGACAATCGAGAATGGTGAGGTTGCCACTTTTGTGATGATATTCACTACCGCCTGCCAAACGATACCGCCATAACTGAAATCAGGATCATTCAGGTTGCCTCGTACTGGAAGATTAATATCAATTTTCCCTTTCCGATCTTCTAATAAGGCCAGAGCAAGGGGAATCGGCAAAGATGAGGCATCGGGACTTTCGACGTAGTCTCCCAGTGTGATTTGGTCAATCAAGATCTTGTTTTCTCCGATCAATTCATTTTGTGATAGCGTATATGCTAGGTCTAATGACAACTTTCCTTTTGTAATTGGATATCCTGTGTATTTCCTCAAGTAGGGTGAAACTGTGGTCAAGTCCCAGTCTTTCGATGAGAGCGCCAAATCCGTATAAGCATCTTCACTAAGAGGATTAATTTGTCCTTCAATGATAATGGGGGAGTAGCTATCTACATTGCCCTGAAGAGATACATTGGCTTTAGCTATTTGCTCAGAGGATAGTCCTTGAATTGTCCCGCTTAGTCCTTCAATGTTCGTGACCACATTAGGAGTAATGGAGAAATCGGCGACATGGGCGTTGAAATTGTCCAGACGAACCGTCTGGACTTTCACAGGTGTGGATGATGCCGTCGATTCTTCTGAAGAATCTTCTGCAACGGGCGAGGTGTCTTCCGTTGCCTGATCTTCTTGATCCAGGGGAGTAAAGAGGCGTGTGAGATTGAGGTCTCCATCAGGATTAAAGGATACACTAATTGATGGATTCACTAATGTCACTTCATTCAAATTCACAGAAGTCGGTTCGACCGCCAGTGTGAGGTCTTTGAGGTTGAGGTTGTCCCATTTCAAGAAAGGTTTTGTCTGTGTAGGGTCAACAAGGGCTAATTGCGAAACATCAAGACCGCCCTGAAAGAACACCATGGGTTCCGTCATCGAGGTGTTCTGATAACGAGTTTGGCCTGCAAGCGTCAGTGTTCCACTGCCCACATCAAATTGGACAAAAGGTGAGAGGTATGATTCGAATGGCTTTAGGGCAATGTTTCTTAGGTCCATATCTAATTCTACCGACAGTGGTTTGATGGCCACAGTGCCTTTTAGATCAGCCTTTCCAGTTTGATTCAAGCGAAAGGAGAGCGCAATGGGTAGCGGCTGATCCAACATTGAAGAAATATGAGAGGTATGAAGATGGAGATCATCGATCAACACACGCGCCGGTACAGTCGGTTGCCGATCTTCTACATCAATTGTGAAATGATCCAAATCAAGATCCTCAATAACCACAGTCCATGAGTCTTGCGTCTTGATTGGCTTTGGGTCAGCGGTAGATGGTGATATCGTATCAACAGCATCCGTTGTAGATTGGACAGGAGCAAATAATGTTTGATAATTCATCATGCCATCTTTATTGACCCATCCTAAAAATCGAGCATCTCGTGCGGTAATGGAGGGAATCCGAACCAATTGCCTCGCCATGTCAATACTCACACCGTTGATGTCGAGAAGTGGGAGCGAAATCAACGGGTCAGCTACCCCCATTTCCTGAATCGTCAAATCTTGAAGCATCATCTGTCCCTCAAGGATCTGCATATTGATCCCATTGGCTGTCGTTGTTATTTGATTCTGTCCATTTAGGGTCAATAAACCTTGAGCAATCTGAAATCGAAATTGATCTTGTGCATACGCCCATAGGGTATCCAACCGGATTTTTTTAAGCGTCAATAGACCATCAGAACCAAACGGGTCTAATGTAAACCTCCCTTCCCAGCTGATGCGTTCGCCATCGCTTAACTCTGCCGAAAAGAAATACGGGCTCGCTTTCCCTTTTTGGGTGCTGAATTTCTCCAACGTGAGATTAATAGGAACAACATGTGCGACAAATGGTGTTGGTCGTGAAACGTCCTGAAATTCTATTATCCCCTGCTGGATCTGGATGCTCTGAATGAACACCAGTAGTGGCTCAGCCGGTTCTTGAACTGAAGTGTTGAGCCTTGGTTCTTCATAAGAAGGTTTCCCTAAAGTAGTCAGATTCAATGTTCCATCAGGACGGATTATTACCAACCCATAGGGTAACCCGAGACGAACCTGATCAAAGACATACGTTTGGTCTCCTAAGGAAGACAGGGCTTCAAAATCAACAAACAGGTCATCGAACCCAGCCAACGGTGAACCATCTGTCTCCTGAATAGCAAAGCCGTTGACTTGGAGTGTAAAGAGAAAGGGATTGAATGTAGCCGTCTGAATAGATACCGATCGGTTCAGTTGTTCAGTAAGGATGGCAGGAAGCTTGTTGATGATAGCCCATGGTACAGCCAAAAATCCAAGGATTGTGTAAAGGACAACAAGTCCAAGGCTTCCAAGAAAGACAAATTTTAGACCTTTAGCCATGTGCAATAAGGCCAAAAGAATCCTGTTTCAGAGAACCGAGGTTATTAACGGCGCACAGATATTTGGTAAGGACCACGGTAAGCTAAATCTATGATACTGCTCCACCGCAACTGAGACTAGATCATACGTGAATGGAAAACTACTGCCCACCATTTTAGAAACGGGAAAAATCAACGGGCTTTGAAGATGAGTGGAAACGTATCAAAGAAGCCACAGGAGGTCAATGACATCATCACCGTAGACCGAACCTAGAGGGACAGTCTGGAGGAAGACCCTATTAACCCTGTAGATGCAAGTCATAAACGACTTTTATGCGATGGACAAAACGGAAATGTTCTAGCAAAAAACAATCGGCAGCTGGCTTGACCTATACCACCACTTCTAGGTTCAACTCGCCCCTCGGCCAAAGAACACGGTTGGGATGGTCTTGAGGAAAATTTTAAAATCCAACCCAAGCGACCAATGGTCGATATATTGAAGATCCATTTTCATCCATGTATCAAAGTCACAAATGGTATTCCGTCCCGAGATTTGCCAGATACATGTTAGGCCAGGTCGCATACTGAGTCGTCTCCGTTGCCACGGCTTGTACTTTTCAACCTCTTCAGGAAGTGGAGGGCGTGGACCAATGATGCTCATGTCCCCTTTGATCACATTCAGGAACTGAGGAAATTCGTCTAGGCTGGTTTTGCGGAGGAATTTTCCAAACGTTGTTATTCGGGGATCATTGAGTATTTTAAATGCCGGTCCATCTGGAAGCTTACATCTTGTTGTGTGCTGCAAGAGATGAAGTTTCTATGAGTACAAAAAAAGTTACCTAAAGCGAGATAGGGTTAGGTATTCAGGTTACCAATGCAGGTTGACAAAACCGTCTTTCATTTTTCATTATCTTTTCGTTTCACCTCTTATTTCAATCAACTTACTGAACATCTGAATTCCAGCTCTCTATCTCGTAATTCAGTTTATAGCGTTCTTGCCTCACTTCCATGATCTACCTCCGTTGTCGGCTCTTAATCTTTATCTTTCGAGACATTCCAGTTATTGGTTTTACTTTTGGAGCTATGATTCTCCTCCAGCTTCCAGCGGAGGCCCATGATTATTGGTTCCAAGTGGAAGGACAGGAGTATGTGTTATATCGCGGGCATCACTTTGGCAACCATCAAGGGGAAACAATCATTCCCTATGACCCTGCGATCATCGATCACATTACCTGTTTGTCCCCTGATGGGATTCTCCAATTGGTCACCCCTCCTACACGATACCCCCTTCGGGTTTCTGGTCCTTGTGCCCGACTCACGGTGGAAGTGAATTCGGGGTATTGGTCCGAAACCGGAATTGAGACAATCAATCAATCTAAGGAACAGGTTCCTGAAGCACTTTATACATGGCTAGTGATCGAGAGTACGACGTTGCTCAATTCCTGGAATCAACATGAACACCCATCATCCTTACCGCAGGGGTTGGAGATTTTTCTCGAAAAGAACCCATTCCTCGTGGAGAAGGGTGAGAAACTTCGTCTTGTAGTTTTGCAGGCAGGGAAACCCCGTCAGGGAGTAACGGTGGCCTATGATGGCAATCCTCGTGGAGTGACCGGCCAGGACGGACGTATCAATATTCGCGTGCGCCATGGGGGGCTTCAAGTCATCACCGGTAGTATTCAAGAACCGGCCGACGATGCGGGAAAGGCGGATACGCTCCTCCGCAGCACCACCTTATTGTTTGAGTTACCTGACGCCCCTTGAACCATGGCAACTCATCAGTCGTTCTTGACCATTTATTGGGTTATTTGGGTATGCCTCCTGGTGTTCCTGGGGACAGGGTCTCCGCCTACCTATGCTCACCATGGGGTGGCAGGAATTGGAGCTGCCGCTTTGCAAGGCCCCGGTGCGCCGATTGAAGCGGCTAACTCCACCACCTTACCAGACAGCAAATTTCTCCTGTACTTCAAACTCGACCATGCCAATCATGAGACATTTGACTCAGATCGGGCCAATCCTGAAAGCGATTATGCCAACTTCTGGATTGGTGGCCTTGGGTACGGGGTCACCTCATGGTTCTCCGCTTATCTGTTCGTTCCCTACAATCAAAAGGAGGACGAACCGGGCGGATTCGATACCAGTGGATTTGCGGATATTTCCCTCTTTGGGCAAGTCGGGTTCAAATGGGATGAAGGTTTTCGTCTGATTCCGGCCAATGAAAGTCTAGACGATTTCGAAGACTGGCACTTTACCTTAATTGGAGGTTTTACCATACCTACGGGAGATGACAATGTGCGAGACGATGACGGCAATATTGATCCGGGGAAATCGACCGGCTTTGGGTTGCCTTCCTATTTTACGGGCCTGACCGCAACCAGGGTTGTAGCGGACCTGTGGACCATAAATCTGGAACTGTCCCGGACGGCCTTTACCGAAAACCGGTATGCCGATGGAAATCGAACTCGCTTCGGGGCCGAATATCGGGTGAATCCAGCCTTGATCTACCAGGCGTACACCCATCCCCAGCACAAGGTCCGGCTAGACATTTCTGGAGAGCCCCAATACCTCCACCTCAGCAGAGATCGCACCAATGGTGAAGATGAACGAGCTACGGGTGGAGACATTTTATACATGCTAGGAGGGGTGCGAGGGTATTGGAGGAATCTCAGCGCGGCGGTTGGGGTGAAGGTTCCGATCTGGAAAGCTCTCAATGAAGAGGACGATCAACAGGGTGGAGAGGGGTCCGAAAACTTCCGGTTCATTTTTACGTTCTCCGTTTTGTTCCCTTAACGGTAATGGCGATTACAAATCTACTATGTTGGGATGCCAAAAGCTCTTGTATTTCTTTGGGTTCGGCTTGGTTGGTTTTGGTGTTTACAAACCAGGTTGTTGGAAAGCAAGGGATGGGATGGAGCAAAATAGGATTTACGGTCAAATCTATATCGACGGGTTCGAGGGTATCTTTTTTACTCCAAGTCGTGTCCGGTTTCGGTCAATTTGCCACACAACCCAAATATCCGCTTTGGGTTGTGAGTTCAACTGGTCGCTGCAACACATGCCTGAAATGTTTCTGCCGGTGTTG
>JAALKI010000039.1 GCA_011088105.1 Nitrospirota bacterium
ACTCAATTAAAACAGTGGGTTAAGCCTTATATGAAATAGTTACTAGGACAGCCCCTAATATAATTATCTGAAAATGATTAATCAGGTATCATCACCCCATTAGCCCATCTTGGCCAGGTTGTTGAAGTAATGGGCGAAGACGCGCATGCCACCGGAAGCTTGGCCCCAATCAAAATATTCATTGGGAGCATGATATCCATGTTCAGGAAGGCTGAGGCCCATAAAGAGAATGGGCACATTCCACGCTCGTTGCATAAGGGCCACAGCTCCGATTGATCCGCCCTCACGCACCTGTGCCGGTTCTTTCCCAAATCCATCTCTCACCGCTTGTCGCAACGCCTCGGCATATGGACCCTCGGTGATGCCACGAAATGGCTCCAGCTTACCATCACTTTCGACCTTGATCATTGGATTGCGTTCTTTGACAAACCGTCGCAGGAGAGCCAGGATTCTATCGGGGTTTTGATTGGGCACTAAGCGCATGCTGACTTTGAGTTCCCCCGACGGCGGCACAACCGTTTTGACGCCAGGCCCCATATGCCCCCCAACCAGACCATGCACTTCAAAAGTTGGATCGGTCCAAATACGTCGAATCAGGTCTGCGCAGATTTCCGTTCGCAGCGACCGAAACCCGAACGCTCGTTTAAACCGACTGACCTGGAAGCCAGACCGGAGAAAGCCCTGCATTTCTTGACGGGTGGGGCGCACGACATCGTCATAAAACCCAGGGATTTTCACACGTCCGGTTTTCGCATCCACACAGGCATGGACGATGTCACACAATTCCGCCAACGGATTCCGAGCGCCTCCGCCGGTCAATCCTGAGTGGACATCAGTTGTTCCAGTTCTCAGCGTCAATCGTGCAGCCAACAACCCCCGCAACCCACAAGAAATGGCCGGTTGAGTTCTCGAAACCCATATGGTATCCGATACCAAAACTGACTGGGGCTTAGAGACCAACGTCCGTTGATTTAAGATATCTTGAAAATGCGGACTGCCAATTTCTTCCTCCAATTCCCAGAGAAAGCGAATGTTGAGAGGAATACCATGCTCAACTGCATAGCGGGCAGCGAATAAGGCTGTCAGCGCCGGCCCTTTGTCATCCGTCGTTCCCCGGCCACGATATCGATCGCCCTCTTTTCTGAAGGTAAAAGGCGATTGACGCCATTCCGGCTCTTGCGCAGGCTGGACATCAAGATGGTTATAAATGGTTAAGGTCGGATGCTGTTTCCCGACTGTCCACCCACCAACCACAGCCGGGTAGCCTCTGGTTTTGACGATCCGAGCTGTCGCCCCCATCTCCCGTAAAAATTGGACAGCCAGCGTAGCTGTTCGCCATATGTCGTCGTGATGCTGAGGATCAGAGCTGACTGAAGGCAACTCGACCCATTGGGCTAACATTTCTTCAAACTGAGGGCGGACCGACGCCATGTAGGTTTTCAGATCAGTTGGTTTCCATGTCACGAATACACCTCATCCAAAATAAAACGGAACCGGAGAAAAAGTGAGAATAAAGATCCCTAATGCTGCCCACCCAATGAGAACTCGACCACGCCCAAGTGAAGCATGGGGATCAACGACAGGAGGATGCGCCAGGCCAACTAAGCCCGCTAATCCAGCCCAGAGGAACCAACCAGGCCATCCATAGACTCCCAATGCCAAGAGGATAGGAAGCATGGCCAACGCCAATGTTCGTTGTCGAGACCCAAGGAGGGCAAAGGCCACATGCCCGCCATCAAGCTGGCCAATGGGGATTAAATTCAATGCGGTGATGAACAATCCAAACCATGCTGCAAACCCAATGGGATGCAGGACAAGATCGAAGGTCTCTGGAATGGATCCCACCACAATCCATGCTAAAAATTGCAGGAGGAGCGGTTCCCCAAGTTGCAAACCATAGACATGTTCACGAGGTACGGTTTCAGACAAGGCCAAGCCCACGATTAAGGCGGGAACAGCCACAAGAAAACCCGCAATTGGCCCCGCAACGCCAATATCGAAGAGCGCCCGACGATTCATGATTGGGGAACGCGTACGAATAATTGCCCCAAATGTGCCGATAAACTGCGGTGGGCCTGGGATAAAGAGAGGAAGCGAGGCAGGAACACGATGGATGCGCGAGAGCCAAAAATGTCCAAACTCGTGAGTCACTAAAATGCCTAGCAATGTGCCCGCAAAGGGAATCCCCTGATATAACAACTCAGGAGAAGAACGCAAAAAATCCCACGCCCCCTGAAGAAGATGCGTTCGACCTTGATAGGCACCAGCCCACAACGTGGTAAAGATGGTGCAGATAAAAAGAAGAACCGGAAGCCCTAATGCTGAAAATGTCGTTTCCACGACCGGAAGCGCCGTATAATACGGAGGCGTCCACGGGACCTGTTCTATATTGGGAGTATCCTGACGGTCGTCAAAAGGCCCTTGGCCCTCGGTATGTGACGAACGCAAAGGCAGTTCTAACGAATCCTGTTTATAAAAAAGTCCTGGTGACGGCCTGTATTCAGATGGAAGCTCGCCAGGATTATTGTCCCCAGGGTGTTCGCCCGGGGCATCCTTCTCTGAGCGAACGGGATCAGTATCCATATCATCTTCCCTACCCAAAGGGATTATACCGTAATTCTTCTCTCACCGTTGTGGCAGGCCCATGGCCAGGAAGCAAAATGGTATCTTCCGGAAGCTGAAGCACAATCTGCCGGACGGACTTGATATGCATGGAATATAAAGAAAATGGGTTTGATCGCCCAATGGATCCAGCAAATAACGTATCACCGACGAAACATAGGTCTTGTCCATACCCATACACACGATAACAGATACCACCTGGTGTGTGCCCTGGAGTCGTCAGACATTCCACGGTCAGGTGCCCCACCAGGATTGATTGTGCATCACATGGAGTCACCAAGACATCGGGCGCGGGTTTCCAGGGAAGCAGAGGACTGTCGCCATTCCCAAGGTACACAGGCACCGGCCATTCAGCCAGGATACGATCAAGACCGCCCGCATGATCCGTGTGTCCATGGGTGAGACAAATTCCTACTAACGTCAGGGCTCGGGCATTCAACTCCGCAAGCATGTGCTCTGGATTGTATCCTGTATCAATCAAGACGGCCTGTTTCGTTGCCCGATCATGTACAATATAGCCTTTGACTTCATAGCCTCCAATATCCCCTAAGATTGTTACAATACTTTTATCAACCCACGAAGGAAGAGTCGCAGGCCTCCATCCTTCCAAGACAATGTCCGTTAAGGCCTGCGGCTTAAGCGCCAGGGCTTGCCCAACCGCCTCGACCTCCTCAGCCGAGGGTAGTCGATCCCCTTGCTCCAGGCTCTCAATCGCTTTGGCCGAAAGATTGGCTTGCCGGGCAATGTCTGTAACCAATTGACCTTGACCAAGACGAGCCTTTTTCACAATATCGCAAAAGTCATCTTCTAGTGGCATGAGATATTCATTCTCCTCAGGGGACTATTTAAAAACATGCTGAAATTACTTTAGCTCTCTACAGTTTTCAGAATATAGTATCAGGCTAATCAGCCATCTACCACCAGACACTTGCACACGATCGAGAACAACGGTAGCATAATTGACTATATGCAAACCCTCGACATTCAGCACCCCGACATTCCAGACTTGCAGTTTGTCTTATTGGTCCTTGCTTTGACAACATCAGATATTCCAACCCTCAATGTCTCAACTCCCATTCGTAACCTGGTATTCGATCGTTGCTGGGCCTTAATGCATGATACCCCCCCACCGCAGGTGATGGAGGAACGGATTCTAGATCTTCGTCAAGGGGATGAGGTGACGTTAGAAGCCATGGTTGAAGTCATTCGTCGAACTTTGAACGATCATGGCTTAACCCGCCTCGAATGGGATCATGCGCCAAGTGAGACAACCCGAGAATCGACGCCCGAAGCCAAACCATTAGTGGATCGCTTACAAAAACTCTATCCCCCACCAACAGAGCCACAGGAAGAATCACCTGACCCGCCAAACCGATGACAGCTCAGGCTTCTATCGGTTCTTCACAGCGCCGACAAAACAATTCCGTTCCCTTATGACGCTCACGGCCCGAAACGGTGATGACCCAGGGACGTTCGCTCCAAGGAGGACTATGTCGGACATGTTGGCCATGTCCACAGGCTAAGTCGGCAACCCAGTCACCAACATCATCTTGATGAAATCCCACGATTTTCTGGTTCATGATGAACACATTGTCACAAGCCCTAGACGATCAAGGGAGAGGCTACTTCTACAGCAAAGACTCGCCGAGGCCAACTGTTTCGGTTATGGGTTAGGAGTAACAGGTCATAGGTGAAAACGAAAATGGAATTGACTCATTACCCCTTTACTCATGACTTCCGAAAGAAATGCCGCTGGCACACACCGAAACGTTCCAAAAGCTGTCGGCTTTCTTCAACAGTTCCCAGCGGGTCAGGCCGCTTTGGCCAACGCCAGAACCATTCCCTCTAAAATCCTAGACGGAGAACCTGCGGCTCCGCCCTTGAGCGCGGAATCGGTTTTTTCAAATAAGTGAAAGCCATTTTGTAAACGACTAGTTGAAAAGCTCCGTACCAAAGCAAAGAACTCTCGTTGCTTAAAGGGTGGAATCCCAAGAGACCGAGCGACGTGAGATTCGGCTATCCCCTGTGTGAGTGAGTCCTTGGCTTTCCAAATTCTTCGAAACTGCCAGACAAGGGAGCCAAGAATACGCAACGGCGCCTCGCCAGACTCTAGATTTTGAGAGACAATGCGCAACGCTTGGCCACGACGCCCAGAGGCTAGCGCATTGGCAAGATCAAAAACAGACATCCCTGGCTTCGCCCCACGAACCGCGTCAATGTCATGATGGCTCACCGGCTGTCCCATGGGAACATAGCAAGCGAGTTTATCCAATTCTTGTCTGACGGTATATAAGCCATCGGCAGCCAGGTCTTTCAACTCCTGCGCTGCGGAATCTTTCAGTTGAATGCCGAGACGACGAGCTTCTTGTGTCACCCATCCCAATCGATGTTGGTCGAACAACGGAGGACACTCAATGAGTGTGGCTCGAGCCTTTAGGCTCTGCACCCACTTTTGGCGACCATCCAGTTTGGAAGCAACTAAGACAATGGTCGTAAAATCCGATGGTGTTTCGAGGTAGGGAATGAACGCCTCTCCGTCTTTCGCCGAAAGTTTTTCTGCCCATTTAACGATCAGCAGTCGATGCGAGGAAAAAATCGAGACTTCTCGAGCACGATCGGCAATCTCACCGCCATCAGTCTCATCACCATAGAGCAGTTCGCAGACATAGGGATCATCTTCACACGCCGAATCGGCACCAGGTTCACTGGGCTGTTGCCGGCCCAACACGTGACGCCGAATGACCTGAAGCGCTTGCTCACACAAATAGCCTTCTTCACCAAGGATGAGATAGACAGGGGACAACCCATTGCGTTGGATATCCTTCTGGATTTCATAATGTTTCATGACGGGTTGGCTCTCAGGATGTTCTTGCTTCGTGCAATGTCAAAATTTGCGGCGATTGACTCCGCAATACGCTGACCCGCCTGTTCAAGGGCACGATCTTGAAGGACCTGGTTAAATTGTAAGGAAGCCGTCCCTCCTCCGGTATCCGGCGATCCTCCCACAAAAAACTCTCCAGACCCTCTGGCCGTATGCCCCCACACAATGGTTCCGGTTTGCCGATCTTCTACTGTCACACGAACCACAACGGTCACACGACTTTCTTGCGTGGCTGTCGTTGAAAATGTTAACGAAGGGATCCTCACCGAGACAATTTCGCCTTTCATGAGAAAATCGCCCAACGCTTGGTCATAGAGCACTTCCGCTCCGCCACTTGTGGCGAGCTCTTGTCGGACAAACGACGTATAAATTGACTCAAGGTTTGGGTGAAATGTTTTATTCGCAAAATCTTGAACCACAAGACGGACGGATGGCCCTTGTCGTGCTGACGTTGTAGCGCCACCTACAGTCGGTCCAGGACCTTCAACGGAAAAACGATAGCCACACCCTCCAACCAGAAGGCCTAAGATCACAAACCCTATTCCCCAACAGGTGCGGATCTCGGCCTTTCCGAGAATGGGCCAAGCCCTACAGCACAAAGTTAACCAGCTTGTTTTCAACGTAGATCACCTTTCGTGGGGTCTGGCCTTGCAGCCATTCCAAAAGCTTTTCATCCGCCCGTGCCAAACGCAGAATGTCGTCTTTACTTGATTCAGCCGGCACGAGAATTTTACTGCGCAGTTTGCCATTCACTTGGAGAGGGATCGTCATATCAGAAGGGGTCAGACAGGCAGGATCATACGTCGGCCACGGTTCATGGACAAGGCTTGAGGCATGTCCAAGACATGCCCACAGTTCTTCAGCCAGATGCGGCGCAAACGGAGCCAAGAGGAGGACAAAGGTCTCTGCACTGTTTCGAGGAAGCGGACCTTCTCTAGTGATATCCCTGACAAAGACCATCAGTTTGGAGATAGCGGTGTTAAACCCCATCTCCTCAATATCCTGGGTGACAGCTCGAACCGTCTCTGCCGTCAGCCGAGCCTGAGTCGACGTGCCTGTACTGCCTATGAGATGAGATAAGGAACTGTGTCCTTCTTGCTCTCCCATGATCAGACGATAGGCTCGCTGCAAGAAACGGTGGACACCTGGAATAGAATCACTTGACCAAGGTGCGCCTTTTTCCAAGGGGCCCATGAACATTTCGTACAGCCGCATAGCATCAGTGCCATATTCGGCAATCACGTCATCAGGATTGACGACATTGCCACGACTTTTGGACATCTTTTCAATCACTTCTTCAAGGACAAGCCCTTCATATGTTGGATGACAAGGAGTGTCTTTATCTTTCCAGTGCACGTCTTGTGCACAAACCCATCGAGCCTTGAGCTCTTCTCGGCTTTCGCGATGTACTGAGGTCTCAGCGTCAAGACACACGTCTGTTGCAGGATACGTGGTCACGCTTGCATGAGGGTCGTCCGACAAGTTGTTATCGTAATACCGATAGCTGTAGCCGAGAATCATTCCGGGATTGAGCAGTTTTTTAAATGGTTCTGGCGTATGGACCAACCCGAGGTCATACAACACCTTATGCCAGAACCGTGAATACAGAAGATGCAACACGGCATGTTCGGCACCGCCCACATACAGATCAACAGGCATCCAATATTGTTCGGCTTCCGGCGACCAGGCCTGTTCGGTTTGTTTCGGGTCACAAAACCGAAGGTAATACCAACAGCTTCCTGCCCATTGTGGCATCGTATTCGCGTCTCGTACTGCTTTGTGTTTGGTTTCAGGATCGGTCACTTCGACCCATTCACGGGCTCGAGCCAGAGGTGGTTCAAATTCCCCTGTCGGTTTAAAATCATCGAGCTCAGGCAACAAGACCGGCAGATCGGATTCTGGGACAAGCTTGGTCGTGCCATCATCCAAGTGCAGCACGGGCAAGGGCTCGCCCCAATACCGTTGACGGCTAAAGAGCCAATCACGCAGTTTATAACTCACCGACCCCTTGCCTTTGCCCTTTTGTTCCAACCATTCGATCACGTGTGTTTTGGCTTGGGGAGTGGGTTTTCCATTTAAAAAATCGGAATTGATACTGGTTCCTGCCCCAACATACGCTCCAGCCGAAATATCACCCCCTGCAACAACTTCTATGATCGGCAAGGCAAACTTGGTTGCAAAGTCCCAATCACGAGTATCATGCGCAGGGACAGCCATGATCGCACCCGTTCCATAGGTGGCCAGGACATAGTCGGCAATCCAAATGGGCAGGCGCACGTTCGTCACCGGATGGAGTGCAAACGCCCCCGTAAACACCCCTGTTTTCTCTCCCCCTTCAGCCAATCGCACACGATCACTTCGCCGTGAGACCTCTTCAATATACTGCATGACCTCGTTGTGCTGCGCCGCAGTCGTGATAGTCGAGATCGCAGAATGCTCAGGAGCCAGGACCAGGTAGGTTGCACCAAACACTGTGTCTGGGCGGGTCGTAAACACTTCCAGCGAGTGCTGAGGGTGGTCGGCAATCTCAAAGGAGATCGAGGCGCCTTCCGACCGACCCACCCAATCTCGCTGCATTTTCTTGATGGGGGCAGGCCAATCGACAAGATCTAAGTCATCGATTAGCCGATCGGCATACGCGGTAATCCGTAACATCCACTGTCGCATCGGCACACGAACAACGGGAAATCCCCCCCGCTCGCTTTTGCCATCTTGCACTTCTTCATTCGCTAAGACTGTTCCCAAAGCAGGACACCAGTTCACTGGCACTTCAGCCAAATAGGCCAACCCACATTCGTAGAGTTTAGAAAAAATCCACTGCGTCCATTTGACGTATCGAGGGTCGGTGGTATCGATTTCTCGTGACCAGTCATAATCCATCCCCAGACTTTGAAACTGCCGACGAAAATTTTCGATATTCCGCCGCGTGGTGTCCCGAGGATGCGTTCCCGTTTCAATCGCATATTGTTCAGCGGGCAACCCAAAGGCATCCCACCCCATAGGATGCAAGACGTTAAAGCCTTGCATGCGCTTATAGCGAGAGTAGACATCCGTCGCAATATAGCCTTTGGGATGTCCCACATGGAGCCCCGCACCCGAGGGATAGGGAAACATATCCAGGATGTAGAATTTCGGTTTGGTCGTGTCAGGATTGACGGCAAACACTTGATGCGCTTGCCAATACTTCTGCCATTTCGCCTCAATGGCGTGGTGATCATAGGCTTGGGACATAGAAAATCTACCTACAGGAATGACAAAATATTAGGTTGATGAAGAACAGAGAAATTTATCATAGCGCTCACCGAGCTACAAGCCACGGACGTTCTCCGCCATCACCCAGAGAACTGTTCACCTACACGTTAACGCGCAAACCTCGCCGGATGAATTGCGCGTGCTTAGGACAAAACGTTATGCCATCCGGATTAGTTCTCGAATCGCGCGGCTAACCCCTTCGAAAACCTGATGCGGCTTTGCGGTTCCATACATATAGGCTGGCGTGGTGATAATTTTATTCTTTTCGTCAACGACAAACCGCTCAACCGCACAATTGAGATGGGCCGCTCCAGTTTTTTCCAATTCCGATGCGGTCGGTTGATCGTCGCCAATCGTCACATTGACGCCTGCCTTGCCAAAGGCTAGCGCCATAATGGCCGGGGCAATGCAAATAGCGGCAATGGGTTTCCCACTCGTATGAAATTCCATCACCACGCGTTGGACATGAGGGTCGATTTCCCCAGCGCTGCCTTTTTCCGCGAAATCACAGAGATGAAGAGCCGCACCATATCCTCCAGGAAAAGCAAGTGCGTCAAAATCATGCGCAAGGAGATGTTCAATGGCTTGCACCTCACCCCGAGCAATCCGCGCGGCTTCTTGCATCATATTTCTGCTTTGTCCTGTGGGGGTTTGTGTCAAATGATTGGTTTCGGGCACATCTTTATTCGGGGCAAAGATTTTGTACGCAGCGCCCTGTTGTCCTATCGCAATAAGCGTACTAATGGCCTCCGTTATTTCCGCCCCATCTAAATATCCGCAGCCAGAGAGAATAACCGCGACCTGTTTCATAATTCCTCCTTGCATGCCCGGTTGCCCTGAAGAGGGCAACGTATCCATAACGCTTTTGAGAGTCTGCCCATTGTAACTTAGACGGTCACAACTATTTTACCTTTTTGGACATTGGATTCCATATACTCATGGGCCTCGATGATAGCCTCCAAAGAAAACGTCCGGTCAATGATGGGGCGTAGCGCACCCGATTGCAGGCCATCGTGAATGTAGCGTTTCCCACGAGAAAGCTTGTCTGGATCTTTCACAATCTCAAACAAGGTATAGCCTCGTACGGTTAACCCTTTAGCCAAAGCAGCAAAGAGCGGAAACGATGTCGGCGATGGAGATAATGCCCCATATTCAAAAATCATCCCGCCATGAGCCGTCGCATGAGCCAATTGTTCCAGCAGAGAGCCGGCAATAGGATCAAAGACGAGACGGGCTCCGTTCCCGGAGGTGATCGCCATCACCCGTTCCACCATGGGCTCTTCATCCGTGATAATCACATGGTCGGCTCCGGCTTCCAGAAGAAATGATTTTTTGTCAGCGCCTCGTGTCGTGGCAATCGCCAAAGCTCCACTTGCTTTGGTGATCTGAATCGCGGCTAACCCCACACTACTGCTGGCTGCCGTAATCAAGACAGCATCACGAGGCCCCAAGTGCCCATATTCAATCAACGCACCAAAAGCCGTGAGATATTGCATCCAAATCGCCGCGCCTTCGATGGCCGACAACTGGTCGGGATACGAGGCCACGGCATACGCAGGTACAATCGCACTTTCGCCGTAGACCCCATACTTCCCAATAGAAAAAGACGGAATGGTACTGACTCGATCTCCAATCTGAACGCCGCTGACGTTTGATCCCACAGCCTCGACAATCCCAGCGGCTTCATAGCCTAGTCGCGAGGGAAATTCCGGTGTTTCTAAATATTGCCCTCTTCGAAACATGATTTCGGCACGATTGAGACCAATGGCTTCAACTCGCAAACGCACCTCTTCACTCCCTGGCTCTGTCAGGGATAGGTCTTCGAGTTTGAGAACAGCAGTGTCTCCAACTTCATGAAAGCGAACAATCTTTGGCATGAGGCATTTTCCTTTGATGGGTTATGATTTCTGAAGAGATGCGCGATCAACCACAACACGCACAATATGCGTATCATCCGTTTTGGCGTCTCGAACGAGGCGGAGAAACTCGACGGCATCCATGTTCACTTTTCGCAGAAATCGTCGGTCAGCGCCACAACTATACATGAGGTTTGCTGGAAGCTCCCCTCGAAGTTTCGCTCTCGCCTTGGCAAGAATTCGAGGAAACCAGACCAACCCACCCATCGACGCCTCTCTAGAGGGAAAGGTATCCATGGTCAACGGTGGTCCCGGTTGGTCCCCGTGCTGTTCATGTATAAAGTAGTCTCGCCGTATCTCCGTCAGACGGAACACGGTGCCAGGATCTGGCGCTCCATCATCACACCAATCCTCCACACAATCAAAAACCTCCTGTGGCGTGGCACCGATAGATGTGAGGAAGTCGATGTCTTCCGGTGAACACAGGCCTTCTGCCTCTCGCACACCATTCTCATACGATGTAATCGCCTTGTGATAGAGAGCCTGAAATGTTTCCATCCATTGGGTGGAAAGACTATCTCGTTCACTCGCTGCTGACATCAGACTGTTGCCCATCAAGGAAATTTAAGAAGCCGTTGAGCCATGCAAGCATTTCTTGATCGGTGCCCTCACTCACACAAAAGCCAAGACTGTTCACAAAAACCACTTTAAGGTGAATACTCTACGTATTCGTTAGAAATTGTAAATACACGTGATGAAGTCAAAATAGTCGTATAGCAAGAAGCCCATAATCGTAACGCCCAGCGTACACATCTTGATAACCGGATCGTCATCGCGAATAGCCTCTTTCCAAACAGCAATAATTTGCTGAATCCCTTTATAGGATTCTTGAACCATTTCTTTTGTAAAATCGTCCGCCATACGCGTCACGCATACGTGGAACATGGGAAGTGAGCGAGGAGACGAGAACCATTATAAAATGAATGGAAGAGAAAAAAATATACCAACGATCTTCCCTAAACAGAGAGGTGCGAAAACATCTGCTAGCTTCCTAATTTTGTGAGGAGAGACTTTTTATTTTTCAATTCACCCTACTTCCCTTGGAACAGAACTCGTCCAAATCCTGTCTGAAACCAGATTTTCGTGAGTTCCTCATCATCAGATAACCATTTTAGAATCATTGAGCTTGCAAGTGACGATTTCGCTCTCCAATAGGGCAGTCTCTGCGTTTTCGACTCATTTCTCTGGGATTCCCCAAGGGCCCCATGGACACACTCAGAAGAGATTTATTTGCCAGAACCGACCATTCTGGTTTACCTTATCACGTTTAGTATTCCCCCTCCTCTCTTATTATATGGATAGAGCATGATCACGTAACGTGCGTTAAAGAGGAAAAATGTGAGTCTCCCTGTGTCATGACCTGCCAATAGCTCGGAATGCCAAAGCATGAGAAAGGATTGATGAAGGATGTCAGAAATACAGCAAATTGGGGTAAGCCTCTGGAAGCTTTTGAAACGTTGGTTTGACACTTATTCCGAGACAGAGTTGGCTTCGGGTCAGGATAGTCATGCAATGGATTTGGGACGCATTCTTCCCTTTATCGGGTTGCATGTTGCCGTCCTGGCTGTGTTTTGGGTTGGCTGGAGCCCAATAGCCATCACGACAGCTGTTGGGTTGTATGTCGTACGCATGTTTGCGATTACGGGGTTTTATCACCGCTATTTTTCTCACCGCTCCTATCGAACTTCACGGTGGATGCAGTTCGTGTTCGCGTTCATCGGCGCCAGCGCTGTACAACGAGGTCCCTTGTGGTGGGCAGCCAATCACCGCATTCATCATTCCCATGCGGACCAACCCGCGGATGTTCACTCTCCCATGCAGCATGGCCTCTGGTGGAGCCATGTGGGCTGGCTCTTAACCCATGACCAGCGTTCGACAAAGCTAAAATACGTCAAAGATTTTTCTCGGTATCCAGAATTGCGTTTTCTAGATCGGTTCGATGTGCTTGTACCATTGATCTTGGCAGGAAGTCTCTTCCTCTTTGGTGGATGGTTAGAACATGTCCATCCGAACCTAGGGACATCTGCCTGGCAGATGCTGACCTGGGGTTTTGTGATTTCCACTGTGGCCTTGTGGCACGGCACATTTACGATCAACTCGTTGTCTCATCGTTTTGGTCGTCGACGCTATGCCACACCCGACACGAGCCGGAATAACTTCGCGTTGGCGATTCTCACATTTGGTGAAGGTTGGCACAATAATCATCACCAGTATCCCACCTCGACCAGGCAAGGTTTTCAATGGTGGGAAGTCGATATCACATATTATCTCCTGCGAGGGTTTCAACTCTGTGGCTTAATCTGGGATATTCGCCCCGTACCAGCCTGGGTGCTGAATCAACAAGATCTGGACCAGACGGGTCAGGGCATCAATTCGAAAAAGATTGCGGTGTGAGTGGCTGGCTGAGGCAATGAACAACATCGCCAAGATAGCATCCTCTCATGATGTTATCTATACACCTTCCTTCTCACAATACAGGCGGCAACACATCCTACCTTTTGCCTTTCCCAACAAGAAAACCGATCCATGAGGAGAAGCAGCCTGGTATGTGGGTGAGATAGCGAAACCCCAATGGCACACCTCCCTCCACCCACACGAATCAAGGCTCCATTTCATTTTCCTTCTTTTTCTCTTCATGACCTTCTTGGTATACCATGTCGGCTTAAGTAACTGCTGTTCGCTAATCTCGAGTCAAATTTTTGCCAGACTCTCTTTGCATGAATGCACTCTATTATCCGTTTCATCTCTGCCATGTACAGACGCTTCAACAGCTATTAGCCAACTACAAGCAAATTCATTTTCGAGATTATATGGCGCTGCAACTCACCCCCTTGGTGGGAACGACAGCGTTTTCCGACCGCATGGGAGATGCCCATCAAGATCTCGTGCACATAGGCAGGATTGTTCAAGGCCATAACGTCAGTGGACCGATGAGTCCTGATGTCATTTCCGCTGTAAATCGAGACCTGCGAGATTCTCACTGGCGGGCCCTTTTCCATCAGGCATTGCAACAAGACTTTCGATTTCAACGTGGGTTGTTCGATATATCCCAACTTTCGCATACAGGAAACCCACAGACTCCCGCGACACCTATTGTCGTAGAATTGATACAAGCTGACTGGGAAGACATCCCCTATCAAGTCGAAACCATTCAGGCCCTGAGTCGAACCTTGTTCTCCGCAAAGAATGACGCGCACTATGAGTATGGCTTTGCTTTGATTAAAACAGCAGCAGCGTTAGTGTATACCATTCATCTTTGTCAACACTTGTGTCTCACTGCAATCACCGATTCACAAGCACATCATCGATTACTAATGCGTACAGCTGAACGTGATGGGCTTGAGTTACCCAACGCGTGCGTGCAACGAAAAGGGTACTGACGTTTCACTGCACGCCTTAAATTGTTCATAGCCAACTTGAGAACAACAAAAGTGCCCCATGGACAATGGCATCCCACTTCATCCTTCCACCAACTGCTGGGACACGTTTTGTGCATCACGGGCGGACTATCTAACCGCATTGGCTCAAACTGTTGCTGCCGGGGTTCGCCGTCAAGACACAGACCACCCCGCATTTTGTGGATGCATCGATTGGCATTCCTGTGTGCATGGCCTTTACGCATTGCTCACAGTTTCTCGACTTACTTGCAATCCCCAATGGGCAACTATCGCGGAGGCCCTGTTCCAAGTCGATCGTTTAGAGGAAGAGTTCGCATCAATTCAGACAGGGAAAATTGATCAGGAATTGCCCTATGGATATTCATGGTTTTTAAAACTTGCGCAAGAACGGGAACGGTATTCCGGGAAACGCGATTTATTGCCATTAGCCACAGAATGCACAACGCGCCTCACGCGATGGGTCTTTTCTCTCTCAGGACAAGAACGTGTTCAGCATACGAAACATTGTGCGTATAATAATCTCTCTTGGGCCCTTCTCAATCTTTGGGAGTGGGCACAATTTAAGAATGATACGACACTCACAGAGAATATCTTCACATTGATCAAAAACCACCTCCTTCCCTTTAACGAGGAAACGGGCTCTTCATCTCACGAAATGACAAATGAGTTTTTTTCATCCTCACTTCAACGAATACGCCTTATCCTCCGTGTATTCCCACAGGAACAAACTTTTGATTGGCTAAAAGCATATATGAGGAAAGAGGGGTGGCCTAAACCCATAACACACCTGACAACGGCACATTCCGCTGGACTGAACTTCAGCCGTAGCTGGGCCTTGTGGGATCTCTTCCGGTGTCTAGGCAGAGACGAAATCCGTGATTCATATGCTCGGCACATCATCACCCATATGACCATGCCGCAATATTGGCGAGAAAACTACAAACATTATAGTCATTGGGTCCCGCAGTTCGGGGTTTATGCCATCGCATTAAGTATGGAAGAAGAAAAGCCAGAGGCCTAAGCCTTCAAAATTTTTGAAAACTTAGGAAATCGTCTCATCCACAGAAAGCTGATCCTTGGGATGAGGTGAAGCAGCGGCCTGAGCAGCATGTCGGAGAGCATCTACTCGTTTGGCATACCGGTGCCCTGGCCGGATGAGCACAAGGATGCCGAGCCCCTGTAACACGTCCGTCACATGATCTTGCATCCCGACAAAGAACAAATGCTGTTGATGCGCCTGGATGATCCGCAACATGTCCTCAACGGCCATCGCTGAAGTGCCATCGATGACAGGGACATCTGAAAGATCTAAGACACAACTCGTAAATTGCTTGAGACCTGGAACTGTTTCGATCCGCCGGACCATGTTTTTGGCTGAGCCAAAACTCATTGGGCCATCTACATGAATCAGGACAATCTTCCCCGCATTCCTTTCCAATATGGCTCTTTCCTCTTGGGTGAGTGGCGATTCCTCATGCATGTCCGTGATAACCTGCATATTGGCCAGCTCAAGGTCAGCCATTTCTTTGACAAACAAGATACTCGCCAAAACCACGCCAACCCCCACGGCCGTGATCAAGTCGACAGCCACTGTCACAAATAAGACCACTACCATAATGAGGACATCAGCTCGAGGAGCCTGAAACACATGGCGAAGAAACCGCCAATCAATAATATCGACTCCAACCTTTAATAAAATCCCTGCGAGAACAGCTAATGGAATGTGTGCCGCAAGCGGCCCTAACCACAGAAGGGTGGCAAGCAACACCAACCCCATTAATGTTCCCGACAGTGGGGTACGACCACCTGACCGAATATTTGCCACTGAACGCATCGTGGCCCCCGCACCTGGCAAGCCACCAAACAAACCGGCAACCATGTTGCCAATACCCTGGCCAATGAGTTCTCGATTGGAATCATGTTGAGTTCTGGTCATGTTGTCACAGACCAGGGACGTGAGCAGACTATCGATTGCACAGAGTAAGGCGAGGACACAAGCCTCTTCGACCATAATCGTTAGGGCATCTATCCGAAATGTCGGGACGAGCATTGAGGGGAACCCCTGAGGAACCGCTCCAATGACAGGTGCATCGGGGAAAAAAAACGCGGCGATCGGGGTACACACGAGCAAGGCCAACAACGAAGGAGGCATGATTGCTCCGATGACCTTTGGCGTGAGGTAGACAATGGCTAAGGCCAGGAACCCAAGCGTCGCGGCTTGGGCCATCGGGGCACTCACGACATGTGGCAGAGCTGTCAGATTGACAAGCACGCCTCCCCCAGATTCATGTCCTAAGAGTGGACCGATTTGGAGAATAATGATAATGACACCAATCCCACTCATGAATCCTGAGATCACCGGGTATGGCACCAAACTGATGTAACGACCTACGCCAAGTGCCCCCATTAGGATGAGCAGGCCTCCAGCCATCATAACCGTAGTGAACGCTAAATGAGGCTCGTCTGAAAACAGCGTCAGCATACCCGCAAAGATGACGGTCATCGGTCCGGTTGGACCCGAGGCTTGAGCGGGAGTTCCCCCAAACAGGGCGGCAAAAATGCCGACGAAGATTGCGCCATAGAGTCCAGCAACCACACCGGCGCCTGAGGCCACACCAAAGGCCAAAGCCAAAGGAAGAGCGATCACCGCAGCAACGACTCCACCAAAGACATCACCTCGCAGATTATTAAAATGTAATCCGTGAATAAGTTTTGGCATCATGGTTTTCGATGTACGATTGTAGACAGCCTCATCCCAAAACGATGGGACATGGGGCCATTTGATTCAGACAGGCTTCCTAGACAAGAAGCTTAAGAGTACAAAAGACAAAAAGTGAATAATAGACCTCATACACATGATGGATGGGGTTAAGCCATACTTTGGCCTCAACGCTCTCCGTTTTGTATCCACACACAGCAAAATCTTTTACACCACGAACCCGTAACTCACGTTTGTCATTGGCTAACTGAATAACCGAGTTTCCGATTCTTCAAAGCCTGACAAACAGCCCTTGCACAACATCGATGTTTTTGATCATTTCAAGCTTGATAGAGAGAATTTATTTTGATCATACCCGTTTTTCATCATCATGCGCTTCGGAGTCACAATACAGTATGCCCAAGGACGAATAATAACGATGACTAGATTCACCTACAGAACAAGATCTCCTTGTCCCAACATAGGACCGTACCCTCTTGCACAGATGTTGCTTTTCGCTACAATATCATACCCTGCTCTCCAGCTGTGAATCAGAAGACAACAAGGATTCTATGGCACGATGCTTGCTGCGCATAAAAGCAACGCTCTCGTGATTGCATGAAAGAAAGACATTTTTCCACTGGTTGCTTCCTATACCCAATGTTTCCACTAATCTCATAAAAGACTATCCTCCTTTGAATGTTCTTCTCGAACTATTAATTCTGCTCTTCCTCGCTCGGCTATTCAGCGAGAGTGCCGAGCGCCTTGAGCAACCAGCTACCGTTGGTGAACTGACTGTTGGAATTTTGTTGGCCGCCGCTGCGACATTTTGGGGTACAAGCTTTCCATTTCTCGTCCAATTGACAACGAGCAAGACTCTTGAAGACATTGCCAATCTAGGGATTTTCTTTCTCGTTTTGTTAGCAGGGATCGAATCAAAACTTCAGGAACTTCGACAAAATTCACGTAGCGCCATTTTTGTTGCCCTTGGAGGTGCGCTTATTCCCTTGATATCTGGATTCATCTTAGGGTGGCTGTTTCTCCCTGAGTCAGAAGTGAAGTCCATTCAGGCATTTCTGATTGGCATTACCATGTCCATTACCTCTATTCCAGCAACCATTAAAGCCCTGACAGAATTTGGATTACTCCATTCTAGAATGGGTCAGACCATCGTTGGCGCAGCCATTGTTGACGATATTGTTGGCTTATTCTTGCTCGCTATCCTAACCTCGATGATCCAAACAGGTCATATACCAAATCCAATGGTTTTTATTGTTCTTCTGGGTAAAGTGGGCATCTTCTTCGGCATCACAATTGGTCTCGGCATCCATGTCTATCCAAAAGTGAGGCAAAGCCTCAAGGCTCTCAAAATGGCTGCCGTGGAGTTTAGTGTTCTGATGATTGTGGCCTTAGCCTACGGTCTTCTCGCAGAGGCTCTCGATATGCATTGGATTCTTGGAGCTTTTATGGCTGGCCTCTTTTTTGAGCCTAGTCGGGTCGGTCAGGAGACGTATCAAGAAATACAGTTGATAGTGACAGGAATCACCCAAGGTGTCCTTGGTCCACTATTTTTTATCTGGATCGGAACACACGTCGAGATTGCGACTCTCACAAGCATTCCCCTATTTATGGCGCTTCTTCTTTTAATTGCGTTTACTGGAAAGATCGTCGGCTGTGGTTTTCCTGCATACTGGGGTGGACTTGATCGTCGCAACGCAATGTCAGTCGGCGTCGGGATGAGTAACCGCGGGGCGATGGAGCTTATTATCCTGAGCATTGCCCTTGAGGCCGGCTTATTTGCGTACGGGAATCAGGACAACGTGATCGTCTCTCACTTATTCTCAGCCTTAGTCCTTATGGGTGTGATCACCACTCTCCTTTCTCTTGTCATTCTCAGACGAGTTCTTCCAAAATCTCCAACCTAATAACGATGCATTCATACACACTGACATATGACAAAATTGAGCTCATAGACTATCCGGCTTCAAGAGGTGCAGCTTATCCTGTGGGTAACACTGACTCTCAACCTCCTCATAGCATTTACCAAATGAACCATGGATTGATGACAGCGTCTTTAGGAATGCAAACCGATGAGTTTCACTCGTTTTTCGACGGCGCATCAAATGTCATAAGACTGGCGGGACGGTGGCTGGCATCTCACTCACCTGACCTGAATCACGCTTATGGGCACAAAAAGGTTGAAGCCCTTGCCGCAGCAGCTACTAGAGGCACGATACTTTTCCTTATTCAATTTTTTCAGTTCCTTACTTTGAGGCACATCAGACCAGCATTTGATTTGCCAACTACCACACAATAGGACAAACTTCTTCATCTTACCTGTTGTGATCATATTGACTGATAACCTAAGATAGAGAGATGAGATTCAAAAATTCCTCCTTAATGGTCTACCATCAGCATTCTGTTAATCAGATAGAATCACCACGTGAATCCTACCCTCATCATACTTATCCACATTCGCGACAATGACAACCGTGGCACGCCTTTTGCTCACTAATGCAACGGGAGCTTATGACTTTGAGGAAATCCAACAAGAAGGAATCATGAGATGAAATTGCTTATTGCGATAGACGGCTCAACTCAGTCAATGAATGCTGTTCACGCTCTTGCACATTTCAAACCCCCAGAAGAATTAACTCTCGTGCATGCCCTGACACTACCGGAATTAGACCATCCCATGATTACATCTGAATTTCGAGATCAGGTGCGTGATAAGATTGAGAAGAAATTACGTCAGGAAGGAAATGCCTTACTTTCCCAAACCGTTCAGGAATTACCTCAGGATTTTGGACCAGCCCAACACATTCATCAAATTGGCTCTCCAGCTCAAGTGATTCTCGAGACCGCACAGTCATCTCATCCTGACGTGATCATGTTAGGGGCTCGAGGGTTAGGACGAGTGAAGGATTCATGTTAGGAAGCGTGTCTCACCGTACCATGCTCCACGCGCCGTGTTCGACCTTGATTTTTAAAGGTCCTTTACCCTCTTTACGAAAAATTCTTTTGCCCGTTGAAGGAGAAGAGGATGCACAAATGGCATTCAAGTTTTTGGCAACACAGCCTTTTCGCAATCCTGTAGAGATACAATTAATGATTGTCTGGCCACAGCCTCAAACCCCTTGGCCTATTACCTTGGAACAAAGCAAGCAGTTAGAAGAACATGTAATTGCTCATACGCAAGAACAGCTCAATTCTCTTGCCGTGAAGCTTTGGAACATGGGGTATTCAGCAACGAGCTATGTTGGGTTAGGAGATCCTTCGTATGCCATCATGGAACAACAACATGCCAACAAGGCCGACATGATTATGATAGGCTCTCATGGACGACGAGGCATTTCTCGTTTCTTACTTGGAAGTGTTTCCCACAACGTACTTCATCAGGCTGACTGTCCAGTATTTATCGTACGCTAGGTCTCATATTCATCTCTTGCTCATCATTACCATGAGCATCAAATATTTGATTCATCATGAAGATATCATTCTATGGCGCAACGCGATCCGTGACAGGAAGTCGACATCTTATTCAAGCTGATAAGACTCGAATTCTTCTTGATTGTGGGATGTACCAAGGGCGCCGTCAGAAATCAGATCAGTTTAACCGTCAGTTAGGGTTTGATGGGAAACGTGTCAATGCGGTTCTCCTTTCTCATGCCCACATTGACCATTCTGGTGCACTACCTATCCTCGCAAAACAACAGTTTAACGGACCAGTCTACATGACAGATGCTACAGCTGATCTGACAGGCATTATGCTACAAGATTCAGCACGGATCCAGAAAAATGACTCTGCCTACATGAACAAAAAGGAACGTCGTCGTGGAACTCGACGTCTATTGCCCTATTACGATGCAAAAGATGTCCAATCCATCATTCAACAGTTCTCCCCAGTTCACTATGGCAAAACGATTCGTGTTTCACCTCGGATCGAAGCCAAATTTTATGATGCCGGTCATATTCTTGGGTCAGCTTCGATCTGGCTCAAACATACCCATCGCGGGGACTCTGTTTCCGTCTTGTTTTCCGGAGATCTGGGAAGAGCAGACATGCCAATTCTAAGAGATCCGCAACCTCCACCTGCCTGTGATGTACTAATTCTTGAGTCAACCTATGGTGACCGCGTTCATGACGAAGATCTCGAAACGATGAGACAGAAAGCACGAGCGCTCATAGCCCATGCCCAGACACATCACAGTAAGATTATCGTCCCGGCATTTGCGATCGGTCGCACACAAGAGTTAGTCATGCGGATTAAAGAGCTGGTCCAGGCTCATGAGATAGATCCGCTACCAATTTTTATTGACTCCCCATTAGCCTCAAAAGCAACAGACGTCTTCCGTCGTCATCCTGAATGTTTCGACCAGGAGACGTACCAGACATTTACCTCTCAATCTGATCCATTTGCAGCCAAGTACATTCACTACATCTCCTCTGTCCAAGAAAGCCAAGCCCTCAACCACAGGCAAGGTCTGTGCGTGATTATCTCAGCTTCAGGCATGTGTGAAGGTGGAAGGGTACTTCACCATTTGAAGCATGCCATCCAAGATGACCAGAATATCATTGCCCTAGTCGGATTTCAGGCTGAACACACCTTAGGACGCAAATTGATTGAAGAATGGGATATGGTTCCGATCTTTGGACGTCCTACTCCTCGGCGAGCTAAAATTGTTCGCTTCAACGGACTCTCAGCTCACGCGGATCGAAATGATTTGCTCGCCTATGTTCGTGCTATTGAGCCACCCCCCCGCCAAGTTTTTGTGGTCCACGGTGAAGAACGGCAGTCTTTTTCACTTGCCGCTGCTATTCGAGCAGAACACCAGAATATCCGTGTCACTGTTCCTGAGTTTGGCTCCACCCATCATATTTGAGCCACGGGAACATTGTTCGAATCTTTTTTCCCTAATCACATATTTTCTACGCATATCTGTGGAGTTCTGCACCATCGACCGATGAGCTTAGTGGGGCAACGTTCCTCAAGAGCAATTTGCCAATTCATAGTTTCGAGTGAAAATCCTTTATTTCTGTAACAAATAAGCCTTTCCAGCATCTGGAAAAGTGGCATGCGCCTTGCTGTGTATAAAAGATGAGACAAGGCAAAAACAGATTCACAGGATGTTCCATCACAAATAAAAAAAGATGGTGGACATGAACTCGCTAACTCGAGGGGATCCATTTCACGAATTAGACGATTTACGAAACCGCCTATCCACATTGTTTGGACGAGCGCCAATCAAAAACAGTGAAGAGAGCCGAGAGGCCATGCGAGTTGCGCAATGGGCGCCTCTAGTCGATATCTCGGAAGACGAGAAGGAATATCTGATTAAGGCTGAGCTTCCTGAAGTTAAGAGCGAAAATGTCAACGTATCAGTGCACAATGACGTACTCAGTATTACGGGTGAACGAAGGTATGAAAAAGAAGAAAAGGATAAGAAAGTACATCGCGTTGAGCGAGCCTATGGAAGCTTTGCCCGAACATTTACGTTACCAGAAGATGCGGATGCTGAACATGTCACTGCAGAGTCTAAAGATGGACTCCTAAAAGTTCATCTGCCGAAGACAGACAAGGCTAAACCTCAGAGCATTGACGTGAAAGTTCATTGAACATGAAGAGACAGACCAGACCTTGGTGGGTTAATCCGTAGTCAGGAGCAACTCACTGACGTCTACCTCTCTCTAGACTCTCACATGAAAGGTGAAAGGCTATTATTGAGTACGCGTGCAGTCCGAGAGATGTACCTTATATTCATTAGGCGAGAGTTGTAAGGAAACTGTGTATGAAACACATAATCAACCGAATCCTCTTCGCAACCGACATCTCCCAATCAGCCTTGCCTGCATTTCACACAGCCCTGACATGGGCAAACGCATGCGATGCGATGTTAGATATCGTTCATGTGATGGGGGTCATGCATGAAGTCGATCTCGATTCTGCAGTCGCCAATCGGTATATCAAGGGACAGCGAGAACGTCTCAAATCTGAGTTAGACCAACTGGCATCACAGGCAAATGAGACGCTATCCGCAGTTCATGTTCATATGCTTGAAGGTCTCCCTGTCAATATGATCGCAACATTTGCACAAACATCTCAGGCCGACCTCGTGATCACAGGAACCCATGGATGGGGAGGCATTAACCATGTGATGCTGGGGAGCGTTGCCGAGCGCGTGATTTGCCAAGCTCCGTGCCCTGTTCTTAGTGTTCGCGATGTGGAAGCTGAGAAGACAGCTTCCACTGACAAATTGAACTTCAGTGCCCGTGACTCTGCTCCTCGCCATATTCTCCTTCCTATTGACTTCTCAGACTGTTCTCTTGATGCCTATGAATACGCGGTCAATCTCGAGAAGTCCTTTGATACCTCAGTCACCTTGCTCCATGCATTGGGACCCTTTTCCTATAGTTTAGATTTCACCTTGAGTCGTCCAGTGGAGG
Organism: Nitrospirota bacterium; assembly: GCA_011088105.1. GTDB lineage: Bacteria > Nitrospirota > Nitrospiria > Nitrospirales > UBA8639 > JAALKI01. The sequence goes on from JAALKI010000039.1 coordinate 23,212, forward strand.
ATCGTCAACACCGAGAAAAAGTGAAATCACGTCTGGCCGACCTCACAAAGGCGTTCACCAGAGAAGGATTTAGAGCTAGTTATGTGATCAAGAACAAACCAGCGTCCGAGGCAATTATCGAGACACGTACTGAGTCAGGAGCTGATCTTATTATTATGGGAACACATGGCCATCGAGGGTTGCGACGTTTGATTATGGGAAATGTTGCTGCAGCGGTGCTTCGCCAATCTCCAGTTCCGGTCTTAACTGTCAAAAGTCAAAAATTCAAGCATGAATCTGAAAAACCAGCCCGCGAGAGCGTCCAAGCAACACACCTCTAGACCATAAAAGAATACTCTGAGTTCTTTAAGCAGGACACCTCTTCAGCAAATGACTGTCAATCCAGGCCTGGAAGCACTATTTGCTCGACCGAACAATCAGTCACGTGCTTCTGATTTTCAAATTCAGAGAGATCTCACACTTTCGAGGTGAGAAGACCACACCTCCAATACATGTGGCTCCTCAGATTACTTTGCTTTCTGATTCCTTCACAGCGCTGCACGTTTCGTCTCCACAGAAAATGCCAAACGCCCTTCTGACATCGACATTGTTGGAATGGGCTGCTCCATCGCTTCATGATGAACCCACGGCATGTTATCTCAAAAAGTAGCGCCACAAGTCAGATCACCGAGTTAATCAATCAGATGGAACAAACATAATCTTGTCTATCGTCTGGGGTACGATTACAATTACAATAGGGGCTGTCCTAGATAACGAGAGTTATCTTAGGATGGCTGGATGCGGAAGAG
>JAALKI010000040.1 GCA_011088105.1 Nitrospirota bacterium
AGTATCGCAATGAACAACGATCACAGGTGGCTTGATTTCAGGGGAGCACTACAGATGGTCTTATGGTTCTTCATGTGCTTGACCTTCCCCGTCTGGCCTATCCTATGCTGGGTGCAGACATTGCACAGGATCTGGCTATGAGCATTGAGCAAGCTATGCGTGAGGAAGGTCAACAAATTCTTAAACGCACGATGGCTCATCTTTCCTACCATGCTTCACCAGTCTCTAAATATATTGAAGTTGGCACACCAGCTGAAGAAATTCTCTCTATGGCTCAGGCTAAACATGTAGATCTCATTGCGATAGGAGCTAGAGGGATCGGGCAGTTTCGTGAATTGATCTTGGGAAGCGTATCGCACCGCGTGCTGACTCACGCCCCTTGTCCCGTTTTGACTATCACTACGCCACTACAAGAGCTAAAAAATATTCTTCTTCCCGTTCATGGACCGGAAGATGCAGAACACGCAAGACATTTTCTCATGAAGCGGCCATTTCCAAGCAAGGTTAAGATCACAGCATTTACGGTTGTTCCAATTCCACGTTCAATTTTACGAACAGGGGTATCCGCTCCCGAAGCCAAAATCCAACAAGCATTGGAAAGCGCGGAACTCTTCATTGACCGTGTCGTCACCGAACTGAACATGCTTCCTTACACTGTAACCGGCATGGTTGGAATGGGCACCCCTGCTGAAACCATTTTAGAACAGGCCGCGACGATCAAATCAGATTTAATCATCATGGGAACCCACAACCGCTCAGCCGTGAATCGCTTTTTGATGGGAAGCGTCTCCCATACAGTGCTCAACCAAGGTACCTGTTCGACACTACTAATCCGGTAATAGATAATAAACCCCTAGGTCCACAATATTGCAAGGTCAGTATTACCATAAGAGTCATACTGTATTGTCTGTCCTGTTTTTAAAATTCTTTTAATAACAATCTCAAAATTTTGTTTTATATCTTCAATCGTAAAATCTCATGACCTGTTGTGAATAAGACAAATCCACGAAATACATATGTATTTCATTAGAACTCTGTCTTCTTTAGAAGACAGCTTGCAAACAATTTCCACTCCCAGGATCCTTGGCATAATTTTTGCTTTAGACATACATTGTGGGAAAGCAGGACGGAAAGTGTAAAATAGACTAGAGTCCAATCTTTTACATTAATGACAGAGGTAAAAGATTGAACATGCCAGAAATGTTTCCTGATTTGTAGATTTTTTTTCAAGGGAGGGTGAACAATGAATGCGTGCAAAAAAACCCTTGTTAATAAGAGGTTAGCATGTCTATCCGTAATATTGACGGGACTGTTGGTAGGATGGTTTGGCATTCTGTTCGCCCAAAATGTCATTCAAGAAACCCCGAATGGTCACATCGATTGGTCAGATGGGGTCATTACAGCAACGGGCCTTGGCATTCCACCAACCGATACCGTCAATGCCACGCATGCCGATGAAATGGCAAAACGTGCGGCTCGCGTTGTTGCGTATCGCAATCTCTTAGAAATTGTCCAAGGGATTCACGTGGATTCACACACGCTTGTCAAAAACTTCATGGTTGAAAATGACGAAGTGAACACCAAAGTTCAAGGAATCATCAAAGGAGCGAGAGTAGTGAAAGAACAAAAATTCCCAGATGCTTCTTATCAAGTTACCGTTGAAATGGGACTCAATACTGAGCTGCCCACAGCCGTTATTCCCTCAACCACCAAGCCAGATCCCTTGTTCTCAGTACCACCTCCCCAGAAAAACGTAGTCTTCACTGGTCTTGTCATTGATGCTCAGGGGCTCGATCTTCACGAGGCATTAAGTCCAAAGATTCTCATGGAAGACGGACGGGTCGCCTATGGCGCAGAATGGGTTGAGCAAGAGGTCATCCAGGGACAAGGATTGGTTGGATATGTACGAGGTATTCCCGCAGCGAAATCAAACAAACGGGTGGTTGCGACTCCTTTAGTCGTCAAGGCCCTCCGCGTGGCAGGGAAAAACCAAACCGACCTTGTGATTAGTGATGCTGATGCACAAACACTGCATGTTATTCCTGAAAACCTAGCGTTTTTGGAAAAAGCGAAAGTTCTGGTCGTATTGGATTAACGAGATCTGAACCAGGAGTAATAATCGTGACCTCTTGGCGAACACTCAGGATATATATAACGCAGCTTTCCCTGATTGCTTTCATTGTTTTGGGCTATCAAGGAGCAGAAGCTCAGCTGTTCGCTCTTGCCTCTCAAGATCTTCTTGATCGGCAGGGTGAAGGTGAGGTCAATTGGACCAACGGAACAATTTCAGCACGAGGCATAGGGGTTCCTCCACCACATGTCCCCTCAGCTGCAGCCAATGCCATGGCACATCGAGCCGCAAAAGCCGTGGCATTACGAAATTTAATGGAGCTGATTCAAGGCATTCATGTCGATTCCGAAACCGTGATTAAAAATTTCCTTCTCAAAAATGACGAGATTCGGACCCGAGTCAGCGGAATCATTAACAATGCACAGGAAATGAAGCGTAAAATTTTGCCTGATGGAAGCATAGAGGTGTTTCTTTCTGCACCATTGTGGGGTAAAGAGTCCATGACCTCCGCTTTCTTGGACGAAAAACACCTTGCGCCGACGAACAGAAAGCGTGAAGAATTAAGAGACGGTTATACAGGTGTTGTGTTTGATACCCGAGGCCTTAACTTAAGACCAGTAGTCTTTCCTGTTGTCACTGATGAAACCGGCTCTATTGTATACGGGCCAGAAGTGGTTTCTCGTGAGGCAGCAGAGGCCTCCGGCCTAGCAGAGTATTACGTGACTCATGAAAACGATCAGCGAGCGTCTCTTGAAACCCATGTGGTGGTTGTCGCTGAAAAACAGGCAACACATTCATTGCCCCGAGTCGGACGGCGTCCACTTCGAATCAAAGGACTGAAAGCAGCTGGTTCGTTGCATGCTAATATTATTGTAAGTACGAAAGATGCCCAAAAAATTCGAGAAGACCCGAACGTCTTGCAAGCTCTGCGAAACGCAAACGTCGTCATCATTGCCGATCCTTTGGTCGCTGGAATTGAAGGGAAACGTGTTGTGCCTCACCAACGCTTTGCGAATCTGAAAAAGGACGACATGCCGTCTCTTAGGAGCCTGCTGAATAATTCAAAAACATTTCAAATAAACAATGACTGCCTGACTCCTCCACATGTTGTGAAGACAAGGAGCTATTCAAAAAGACTACCCACCTGTGTAAAGCCAACGCTTTGCTATGGCGGAGACAGTGAACGTCACAGGCATACTGGCCGAAGCTTTTGCAAAGACTGGTGGTTCGCTCGAAAAGACTCAGGACATGTTTTCAACAGTCCTATCAGGAATTTCTAGGAGGTCATGGTTATGTTCCACAGGGTAATCCTTTGCTTGTTTCTTTTTAGTCTGCTTGGCACTGAGATATCCAACGGTCAATCCACACAAGAAGCCATAGAGAGAATAGGAAATGGAAGAATCAATTGGACTACAGGACAGATAACTGCTACAGGCGTTGGGGTGGTATCTCCCGGACAGCGAGCAATGCTGGCGCAAGCTATGGCTGAACGTGCAGCCTTTGCCATTGCCTTGAGAAATTTATTGGAAGTAATCAAAGGTATCCGCGTTGATTCAGAGACAGTGGTAGAAAATTACATGATCAAGAACGATGCTATCCGAACCCAGGTAGAAGGTATGGTGAAAGGTGCTCAACAGTTAGCAAAACGAACAGCTCCTGATGGATCGGTCGAGATTGATGTCAGATTTCCTATAACCGGCGCATTGTCAAACACGATTATCCCTCAGGAATTTGGCTACAAACACCCGACATCAGACCTTCCATTTGACCAGTCTCATCCAAAACTCAATTCTCACATGGCACCAAGTTCGTCCTTGACAGTTCCAGATCCCTTTATTCCCATAGAATCCCCTTTCCCTAAAGAAGAAGTCAGGATGAGCCAAACAGATGGATCCCAGGAGGCTCAAGACGACCCCCTATCGGAATCGATTCCCCTTCAATCCACCAACCCAGAAATGTTCGAATCACGAACGCATAAGGAATTTGCTCTTCCAGATCAACCATTTCAGCGTTCATATACAGGCCTCATTGTCGATGCTCGAGGGATCGGGCTACGACCGGCACTCATTCCTCGACTCCTTAGTGAACATAGCCAGGAATTTTATGTAGGCGGTGTCGTTAGTCGTGACCGTGCAGTTGAATCAGGTGTGGTTGGTTATTCCAAGGATCTCGTTGCGGCCTCTCGACAACATCGAATCTCCGATCAACCGCTCATTGTTAAAGGCCAACGAACGGCAGGTGCCAAAAAGACCGATATTGTTTTAGGTCAGAAAGACATTGCACGTATTCAATTAGCTGATTCCTCAACCCATTTTCTGGAACAGGCGCGGGTTGTGGTGGTGTATGACTAATGAAAGATGGATATTCACAAGAATAGTAGTCGGAGGACTCCTGTGTGTCACAACAGCCTGTTCGACAATGGGCACGACTGAGAGAGAAGTAGAAAAAGGTCTCTCCAAAATAAGTCAGCTTGATTCCCCTCTGCAAATACATACTCCACGTCTCATTGCCGTCCTTCCTTTTGAAAATACCACGGAAAATGTCGGCACAGCAGAAGAACAAGAAGAAGCAACGCTTGCACGTACAACATTTTCGAATCATTTCTCATCGCGTGGATATAAACTTCAGTGGACTGGCATGACTGATGAACTCCTGAAAGAAAAAGGCCACGAGACGACACATGATATTGTTCAATTACCTTTGAAGCAGCTTGGGCACATTACAAATGCCGATGCCATCATTTTTGGAACATTGACCCATTTCGATCGGTTGTTTTTAGGCATGTATGCTCAAGTAGCCGTAGGGGCTCAGATGAAGATGGTCGAAGTTGCCACTGGAAAGGTATTGTGGGAAATGGAAGATGTCTCCCGAGGCCATACAGGTGGACTCGCAATTAATCCTATAGGGGCTGCCTTAACCATAGCCACCAATGCTTTGGCAATGAGACAAATTGAGCTTCTCACCGAGACCGAAACACTTTTCAGGAAAATGGTCAAAACCATTCCCTATGCGACACTCAATCAAAGCGTCAACAAACCTACCATTACATTGTTTGTGAATAACGCAGCTAACCGCATACTTGGAAGTGGTGAAACAATCCGCATTGGCATGATGGGAGATCCAAATAATCGGGCAACATTTAATTTAGGCGAGTATCGTGCAGAGTTGGATATGAAGGAATCGGAGCCGGGAATCTATGTCGGAACATACGAAATCCAGCCTGAAGACAATGCCGATAATCTTGTTGTCCGCGGATTTTTAGAAGATGCAAACGGACTCATGACAGAATGGGTAGACGCTTTAGGTCCAGTCGGAATTGACACACGCGCGCCTGATTCTCTTGAAAAGATATATGCCACAGGTCGAGATCATCACGTAAGTATTACGTGGGAATCAAGTAACGCTCAAGACATTATGGGATACCGGATCTACCGAAGCGGTTCACCAATTACTGGCTATGAATCCATAGCAGAAACAGAATTCTTGACCTATCTTGATCATAACTTAGAGAACAAACAGACCTATTACTACAAAGTCGTAGCCTATGACAAAGCCGGGAATGAAAGTCCATTTTCTAAAGAAATTCACGCAACCCCTGTTGTTCCCGGGCCAACATTTGTTAGCGGACAATTATCCATGAACCAAACATGGTATGTAGGCGCAAGTCCATATATCCTTGAAGATCATGTCATTGTCACTCAAGGAACAACACTCATAATTGAACCAGGCACAGAAGTCCGATCCAGAGGAGGGAGCCTGCGTATTCATGGCCAACTAATCGCTAAAGGCCAAAATGACAAGATGATTCTTTTCACCGTTGATCCTTCTCATCCTGATGGGTGGTGGCCTGGAATGATCTTCGATCAAACAGGTGAACGAGAAAGCATTCTTGAGCACGTGAGCGTAACGAAGGCAATCACAGGCATCACGTGTTTGGCATCGTCTCCAACTCTTTCACACTCTGATATTATTCAAAATGGAATTGGCCTAATCATACGTGCTCCTTCGGCACACCCTATCATTCAACACAATACGATCATGTTAAATGTGGACGACGGCGTACAAATCGAAGAAGGAGCCCAACCACGTGTTGAAGGAAATCGAATTCTCAAAAATGGGAAATATGGCATTCAAGTGCGCAATACTCCCGGATTCGTTCTTGCCGGAAATGACTTGGTGGGGAATGAAAAATTGCAACTCTTTTCTCATGGAGGAACAAGCCTCGTCGATGGCAGTGGAAATTGGTGGGGCACCGATGATCCATCCAAAGTTCTATCAATGATTGAGGGATCTGTAACTATTCAGAGTATTTTAACGGGCAAAATTCCTGATGGGGTTCCTATGCCCATGACTATTCTGGACTCACCATTAGAAGGAACAATCGACCAATCGGCTTTCATGACCGTTGTAAATAGTCCCTACCTCATCACAAATCCTGTGACCATTCAAGCTGGAGTTGTCTTAACTATTCAAGCTGGAGTCACGATAGAATTTGAAAATGGCCACAATAGCCTGATTGTTCGAGGCGGCACCTTACGCGCTCTTGGAACAAGAACAAATCCTATTCTATTTACTTCTGCCAGCCATTCTCCAAATCCTGGAGATTACGAAGCCGCAGTGAAATTTGAACAAGAAGGAACCGAACAAAGCCTCCTGCAATTCGTAGGAATGCTCTATGCTAAGATAGCCATTATCGTAAGCAACGGTAGTCCAAATATTCATCATGCCTTTATTGCTAACAATCTTCAATCTGGCGTGAAATGCACCAGTAATTCAGCACCAAAAATTACCTATTCGACGATTAGAGATCACACGAATAATGCAGCGATTCTCTGTACCGGAACCGCCCGCCCCCTTTTCTATCGCAATCATGTTGTTGCAAATGCTTGGGGGATCATTAATCACTCTTCACTTCCTCTTGACGCTCGTGAGAATTGGTGGGGCTCACCTTCACCACCCGAAGACCTGTTTCTTGGTGTGGTCGAATACACCCCTAACTTAAAGAAACCTGATCCGGATGTCTTTGAACTCACGCCATTACAGAAAAAACAGATCCAAATAAGTCCTCCTCTGTCCTGATTGTCTTAGCGTGATTCAAGATCGCTCCGAGAGCTTCTTTCAGGGTTAAAAGAACAATGTTAAATAGAGAAACGACTGTTGAATCACAAAAGTCCACACTAGCTCTTGACGAACCCGGCATAAGAAAACAATACCCCATCATCAATAGGGGGACCAAGAGTCTTTTCATTGCACCATGCACACCATCACTTTTCATGTCTGTTTTCGACTCGACTGCTGTTTCTCGTTTCAATCGTTTACTAAAAGAAAACCTCTATCGAGACTGTTGAGCTCAGCACAGGTCATAAATACAATCTAGGATGAGAATTTTTGAAACATGCCAATGGAAAAAGAAATTGAACACCCATGACGATTTTCGGTAAGTCAAAACGCGAACTGGGCATGGGATTGAGTATCGCGGTGACTGTCACTGTGCTTATGATCTATCTCATCAATGGGTTTGAATGGTTGGAACTACGCACTTATGACGCACGAATGCAATTCCGTGGTCCACAGAGCCTGGAAACGCCTATTCTCATGGTGATGAATGATGAGCAGACGATTACACACCTCGGCATCCGCCCAGGCGAAGTTTCCCGAAACATCTATGCCAAGCTCATTGACAATGTAAGTCGAGCAGGAGCCAAGCTAATTGTGTTCGACGTCATGTTTTCTGGAACGACTACTCCTTTTGCAGATCAAGAAATGACTACCGCCATGCGAAAAGCTGGAAATATGATCCTTGCTCGTTACATAAGTGAAGGTGGGCAGGTTGTGCCCTCAGCGCCTCTACGAGCTGTTGAAGTGGGGGAAGGCTTGATTAACGTTTCTTTGGACTCCGATGGAGTGCTTCGATCTGTCCCACTATTGGGCCTGAGTTACGATAACGAGCAACTAACGCCGTTTTTGACATTAGGTGTGGAAGCTGCTCGCTTATATGCGGATCAAAAGGGAGACTGGTCATTGAACCTCGATAAGCCCAATGTGGCAAAACTCGGACCATTCGACATTCCCTACCCCAATGGGAACATGTTAATTAATTATTATGGACCATCAGGAACATTTCCTTCGATGCCACTGTGGCAAGCCGTTTTAGGTAAATTCGACCCTGGGTTAGTCAGGGACAAAATCGTGTTAGTTGGCGCGAAAGCCTCAACCCTCCATGATTTTTATCAGACCCCTTTTGTTAAACAAACAGTCTCAACCTTAACAGGGAAAGAAAACAGGATGAAAGGGGTCCTGATGACCGGTCTGGAAACTCATGCAAATGTCATCCAAACAATTTTAGATCAATCTTTTTTGATGCGTTCTTCTCATGCATTCGTGATATTTTTAATCGGTGTCTTGGGGTTTGGTTGTAGCATAATAATGATAATGGTCCCTCAAAATGCCCTTCAAGTAACGGGGATTGGGATAAGTCTTCTGCTCACCGTTGTCGTAGCCGCTATCTTCCTGTTAACGACCCAACAGTATTGGCTTGATATGGTACCGCTGGTTTCCCTTGTCAATGGGCATTATGGCATAGGAATGACCTATCAACGATATTTGTTGATCCGTCAAAAAAACCGTCTCCGGTCAATGTTCTCGCAATACGTCTCTCCTCAGGTCGCTCATCTATTATGGGAGCAACGGAGTCAACTGTTAGTAGGCGATCGATTACACCCCCAATACCTAACTATCACTACATTGATTGCCAAACTAGAGGGATTTTCAGAGGCAACGAATGCCGTTAGTCAAGACAACTTGCTGAATTGGACAAATAGCTATCTTGATGGAATGTGCCAAGTGGTCATGGAACATGAAGGCATGATTGAAGACTATGGAGATGGAATGATCCGAGCACACTTTGGTATTCCGTTGCCTCGAAACTCCAAAGAAGAGATCCGTCAAGACGCGAGGAACGCCGTACGGTGTGCGTTTGCTCTGGAACATGTTGTGGAAGCGATTAATCGAAAATGGGAAGAACAAGATATTCCAACACTGGCGCTGCGAGTAGTACTGGGTACAGGAGCAGCCGTTGCCGGAAGCGTGGGGCACGGGGAACGATTGAAGTATATGATCATGGGTGAGGCCGTACAGACTGCTCTTTGCATTCAAGAGAATACCGTTCACTCCGAAAGAGAAGAAGCCGCCAGCCAAGTTTTTTCCGGAAAAACCACAGTAGAATATCTTGATGGGGAATGGAAAACTACTGAGGTTGGTCACATGAATCAGGCTAGGTCGTGCTCATCAATACCGACGTATCGTTTTTTCGACGCACCACCTGATGACCCTAAGAACATGCATGGAGGTCAATAATGAAAAAGACAGGAACATGTGCAGGTATCATGCTCATCGTGACAACCTTGCTGGGAATCCTCTTTCCCTTGCAGATAGGAGCCAAAACTCTCGAGTCTGTTCAAGGTCGAGGATGTCATACCTATAGTGATGATGAAACGCCAAACGATGCAGAAAAGAAGGCTAAACTTGAGGCGAGGGAAGAGGCCGTCAGTAGTCATAGCGTATTGGTCGAAGCCTTTACTGAAGTAGAAAACTTCCAATTGAAGAACGATTCCATTCAAACGGCAGCCGTAGGCATGCTGCATGCCTTACAGTGGGGAGATGTCGACTGGCAAGGACGGAAAGCCTGTATTGCACTCCAGGCACTGTTAGAGGTGGATTCGGTCAAGAATGAATTGGAACGCCGAATTCAACAAAAGAAAATCAAGGACGATCTGGCATCATCCACGCTGACCACCGAAGCATCTTCCGGATTACAAATCTGGCTGAACAAAGCGGATGGCCAGTACGTTGAAGACGAACAGTTGGAAGTACACGTGAAATCGAATCGAGATGTCTATTTAAAGTTGGATTACTTCCAAGCGGATGGAACCGTGGTCCATATGGTCCCGAACATGTTTGGAGAGCGGGGATTTATTCGCAAAGGTGAGACGTATATCTTTGGCAACGACGATTCACCGGAGCGATTCGTGATTAGCCCTCCATTCGGTGAAGAAATCATCAAAGCCGTTGTGAGCCCCAGACCCTTCACGGATCATTTGCAAACCGACCAAACTATTAGTCAAAGTCGTGCTTATGTAGACACGTTAAAGAACGGCCTCAATAAGATTCGAACGCGTGGTCTGCGTGACATATTTGAAGCTTCTGTACCCTTATACACGATAAGCCGTAAAGTCCAGGAACACCAACAAGCGTTGCAGGAATAAGTGGGGCGTCATGATAACTCAGTGGGACAACAGCCTTCCAGTTGCGTTTCACAATATAGGGAAGTAAGATTCTCTGAATAATTATCACGCGGAGGAACGTTTCGTGATTAGACTGATTCGGGAAGGATCTCAAAATTACCCTTGGCTGTTAAAAGGGGTTGTGCTTGTGCTTGCGGTCACCTTTGTGGTTGGGATGGGATGGTTTGGGTTTGATCAGGCCCAACAATCTGATTCGGTGGCCCTTGTTGGCACCCATAAAATCTCTATCCAGCATTTCCGCCGAGCGTATAACAATACGTACCGTTTTTATAAAGACCAGTTAAAACAAAAAGACATCGACGAAGAGTCGCTCAAACAAACGGTGCTCAATGGACTCATTGATTCAAAATTGTGGCTTGTCGCCGCAGGGAATTTTGGATTAGCCGTTTCGCCGGAAGAATTGAAACATTCCATTATGACCCGCCAAGAATTTCAAAAAGATGGGGCCTTTGATCCCCAGTTTTATCATCGGCTCCTAGCCACAAATCACCTCTCCCCTCGTGAATACGAATCCCAACGGACCCAAGACTTGCTGTCGGAAAAAGCCCAACTGATTGTCCAAGATGTCGTGTCTCTGACTCAAGCAGAAACGGAAGAAGTCGAGGCACTAGCATCACGGCAAACCGGCAATGAAACAGATGGCGGGGATGAAGCCATTCGCGAACGTATCAAGCGACAGTTGCTCTTCCAAAAAAAGCAGCGCGCACTTCAGGCTTTTCAAGCAAACCTACGTGGAACGGCCAAGGTAGAAATCCACGAAGAATTTCTCTAAGCCCCCTTTAATAGAGCAACATTGCGTCTCCATAGCTATAGAACCGATAGCGTTCCAGGATAGCCTCTTCGTAGGCTTTGTAGACTTGGGAATATCCCGCGAACGCCGATACTAACATCAGCAACGTCGTTCTGGGCAGATGGAAGTTTGTCAACAGAACATCCACGACTTTGAACTGATACCCTGGTGTGATAAATAGCTTCGTATTTCCAGCCTGCGCCAATACGTTTCCTCTCCCAACCGATGCCGATTCGATGCTGCGAACAGCAGTCGTGCCAACAGCCACAACTCTCCGGCGTTCGGCCTTTGCCTGATTGATGAGCATAGCCGTTGATTCTGGCATGTCATACCACTCCATATCCATTTGGTGCTGATGAATATCTGGGGCCGTCACTGGGCGAAATGTCCCAGGACCAACATGAAGCGTCACCATCGCCAACTGAATACCACGAGCCGTTAGCGCCTCAAGCAATCCTGGTGTAAAGTGCAATCCAGCCGTGGGGGCCGCAATAGCACCCTCTTCCTTGGCAAACAGTGTTTGGTAATCCTGGTGGTCCTCTGTAGTCGGCAACCGTTTGATATACGGTGGGAGTGGCATGGTTCCAATACGGGCCAACAGTTCAGGGATGGGCCACTGACTCGTGATCTTGACCAATGTCTGTGTTCGACTTCGTTCGACCACCGTGGCCACCGCATCACACCCAAGGTCAATCACTTGACCAACAGAGACTCGCCCTTTTAACAAGACCTCCCAGCCGCGTTCACCATGCTCCCGAACCAAGATCATTTCCACCCGCCCTCCGCTCGGACTTTTAAAGCCTTGCAGTCGAACCGGCACCACTTTGGTATCATTCACGACAAGCACATCACCAGCTTGAAGCCATGTTGGCAAATCAACAACCTGCGTATGTGTGTATGCGCCAGATTCACGTGGAACAACTAACATACGAGCCTGATCTCTAGGGTTCATAGGATGCTGTGCAATAAGAGATGGATCGAATGGAAAGTCAAAATCGGTAAGTTGCATAGGGCTTCATTGTTTTTATAAATCGGTTACGGCGTCATTGGTGGCTCAAGGTTCACCACTCGCCGGTCCATGAGTATCGTTTTAGGATAGTAGTAGGACAAGATAGCTTGATAAGAATACCCTAGTTCGGCCATTTCCTTCATTCCCCACTGACAAAGCCCAACGGCATGGCCGGAACCTTTGCCTTCCAGCACCAAATCTTTCCCGATGCGTTGGACAGTAAATTGCGTGCTTAACACCTTGCCATAACCTATTATTCGGCGAAAATCCTGTCCTCGAACTTGTAGGACGCCTTGAGAATGGAGAATCCGTATCTGATTGACCCTGCCAGCTCGACTATATGTGTACGGTGCAATGGTCACAATAGTGCCAACAGCAAACCCTTCCTGTCGAAATTGCCGTTCAATCGTCTTAAGCGGCACATGTGCTTGCCACCGATACCGGGGAGAACCTTCATCAAACGGACATTCCACTCCTTTCAGGTAGGGAAGATCCATGGACCAGACATTGAAGGCATCTTCCGTTGGTCCCGCAGCTGTCGAAGAATAGGCTGCAAAAATTGGGGCGTTGTCATATGTCACGATAAGCCTTCTCGTAGATTCAACGGCGTTTCTTACCGATGCATTAAGGCCATCCCAACCGTGATACACCTGATCTTGTGTGCCTGCAACAACATCATAGGCACGATGACCATTCATGGTTTTTTTATGAAGTGCATAGGTTCTCGCAGCAACGGCCTGTACTTTGAGCGCTTCAGGATGCCAGCTCGGATTAATTTCTGAGGAGACCACCCCAGCGACATACGTTTCCAAGTCAATTTTATTGATGATAAGAAGGGTGGCATTTTGATTGCTAATGTGCAAATGGCCACTGACACGCCAATTGGTTGCATCTTGACTTGAAGAGTGTTGCTTGACCGAAAGCGTGAGTCCTTCCCGACTGTGCCCATAGATGATCATATGATCAGCATCATGTTGCGTGCCATTGATCATCAATCCTGTCCCTGCTGGACTCACAACTAGCGGGCTCTCTACGTGAGACCGTTGCTCTGAGAAAACCTTAAACCGAATAGATTGAGGAGACAGAATCTTGACTTCGGCTACTTGCTGAGCAAGTGCTACACGAATCTCTTCACGCGTAACCTCAGGAGAATGTGCACAGCCAAAGATGAGGCTGAAATGCGCCAAGACGATCAGAACAAGGGGAGAAACATGGTGGTTACCCATTTAATGTCTGAGGAAAAAATACAACAGGATACACCCTAGGACACTGATCAGCATACTCGTTGTAAAAGGGAAATAGAAGGAAAAATGCTCGCGTTTAATAAACAGGTCACCCGGCAATCGACCAAGCCATCCCAAAGGATTACCTTCTACCGGCCATCGCCCCAATAATGTCAACACTCCCCCCATGACCATGACGGCGAGTCCAAGAAGTATCAAGAACTTTCCTAAGCCAGACAGATCAAGCATGGACTAGGCAATAAGACATTCCGCAATTTGGACCGCATTCAGAGCAGCGCCCTTCCGGAGATTGTCCGCAACAACCCACAGATTGAGTCCATTGGGGATTGATTCGTCATTACGAATTCGTCCAACATAGACAGCATCTTGCCCCGCGGCATGGATAGATAAGGGGTACAGACCTTGTGCTGGATCATCAAACAGTTCAACCCCTGGTGCCGTGGCTAACACTGTTCGTGCTTCAGTAGCTGTAAGCTTGCGCTCAGTTTCAATATTGATGGCTTCGGAGTGTCCAATAAAAACGGGGACTCTCACCGTCGTTGCCGTAATCCGAATCGTAGAATCTCCCATGATTTTTCGAGTTTCATTGACCATCTTCATTTCTTCTTTGGTATCACCAGATGGCAAAAACTCATCAATATGCGGGAGACAATTAAAGGCAATTTGGTGAGGATAGACATTCGCCGTCACCTCACCAAAACCTAATAATTGCCGGCACTGTTCTCCAAGTTCATCCATGGCATCTTTGCCTGTTCCAGAAACTGATTGATACGTTGACACCACAATACGCCTGATTCGAGCTACATCATGTAACGGCTTCAGCGCCATAACCATCTGGATTGTGGAACAATTAGGATTGGCAATGATCCCACCATGCTCGACAAGATCACTGAAATTGACTTCTGGAACAACGAGAGGGACCTGTGCATCCATTCGCCAAGCCGAACTATTATCAATCACCACCGCACCAGCTTTTACTGCGAGAGGTGCAAATTCTTTGCTGATGTCACTGCCTGCAGAGAAAAATGCCAGATCAACCCCAGTAAAAGAATCTTTGCCGAGACACTGAACTTTGAGATTGTTCTCTTGAAATACAATGGTTTCTCCAGCCGACCGAGAAGACGCCAAAGGAATTGCTTGTTTTATAGGAAATTTGCGCTCTTCCAGAACCTGTAACATTTCATTCCCAACAAGACCTGTCGCCCCCACGACAGCTACCACATAGGCTTCTTTTTTGATCATATGGGTATCCTTTTGACTACGCCTCTTTACTCCATGAGCGCTCATCAAGGAACAAGCATTCGAATGCGATGATTAAAGGTATCCGCAATATACACCGTGCCATCAGGGTGCACCGCGACGCCAAAAGGGAAGTTTAAACTGCTTTGTTCTGGAGATTGGCCCTCTCCCGTATACTGCGCCATGCCATTTCCTGCTATCAGCGAAACCATGTGTGTATCATGGTTCCACATTCGCAGCAAATGATTATCCGAATCCGTAATCAGCAGATGCCCTTCTCGGTTGAGCGCAATGCCATAGGGGCGTGACAAGCTTCCTGAGCACTCATTCTGGCCTGGTTGAAACCGAAATTCGCCCCCATCCCCGACTTGAGTGCTAATAATGTTGGTTGTCCGATCAATAACCCGCACTCGACTACTAAAGGTATCCGACACATAGAGATTGCCCTCACAATCAATAGCCAGCCCACTCGGACCCGCGACACTCGCTTCGGTAGCTGGCCCGCCATCCCCAGAATAGGCTGACTCGCCATTGCCAACAACTGTCGTCATGACTCCTGTTGTGACATCGAGCATTCGGACACGGTTATTTCCTTGATCGGCAATGTACAAGCAATTTTTACCATCAAGTGCCACTGCAACAGGTTCCTGTAACGCTGCAGCAGTCCCAAGCCCGCCATCACCCGAAAACCTTGGTTGCCCCGTCCCGGCAATTGTAGTCATTATCCCAGTGAGCGGATCGACCTTTCGGATGCGATGATTCCAGGTATCTGCAATATAGATGGTGCCATCCAGTCCAACAGCGAGACCAGAGGGGAAATTGAGCAGAGCTTTTTTAGCCAAACCATCATCACCACTAAAGCGAGAGACCTCGTCTGATGCTTCCGCCACATATCGAATCGTTCCACTCACGTCAATCGATTGCTTAAACGCTGAGAGCGAATCTTGATCAAGATCGGCAAGCGGATCTTCTTCCTCTTTTTCTTGAGAGAACTCAGGAAAAGGCGATGAGGCCGTGTCGTTCAATAGCGTACCATCAACATAACCAGCAATGGTCGTGATAAAGCCAGTATCGTGCGAAACTTTTCGAATGGCATGATTTTCCGAGTCAGCAATATAGAGGTTGCCTTGAGCATCAAAGGCAATATTTTTGGGTTCGTTCAATGCTGCGTGGACTGCCACTGCCCCATCACCAGCATATCCGGGCTCTCCGGTACCAACAACCGTGATCATTTTTCCTGTCTGAATCGATGATTCCATTATGTTTCATCCTGAACAAGTTTGAGAATACGTGTACCCATTTCCTTCGTTCCGACGAGTGTTGTTCCAGGAGCTTCAATATCCTTGGTCCGATACCCCTGAGCTAACACCGTTTGTATGGCCTGTTCAATAGCCTCAGCCTCTTCACTCAGATTAAATGAAGAGGCCAACATCATGGCTCCTGAGGCAATCATCCCGATCGGGTTCGCTACATTTTTTCCAGCGATATCAGGGGCGCTCCCATGAATAGGCTCGTACATGGCCACATCAGCACCCATACTAGCCGAAGGAAGCATCCCAATTGATCCGGTCAGCATCGCGGCTTCGTCACTGAGAATATCCCCAAAAAGATTGGACGTCACAATCACATCAAATTGCCGGGGATTCCGAATAAGCTGCATCGCACAATTATCAACATACATGTGATGGAGTGTCACGTCGGGATAGTCTTTATGTACTTCCACCACAATCCTACGCCAGAGTTCGGAAGATTCCAGCACATTGGCCTTATCCACAGATGTGACTAATCGATTCCGTTTCTGCGCCGCCTTGAAGGCCACATGAGCAATACGAGCGATTTCTTCTGTAGTATAGACTTCTGTATTGATGCCTCGGTGACCCGTCGACGTCGTTTCAATCCCTTTCGGTTGCCCGAAGTAAATTCCACCCGTTAGTTCTCGCACGACCAAGACGTCAATCCCCTCAATGACTTCCGGTTTGAGGGATGAGGCTTCAGCTAAGGCTGAATACAGTTTGGCAGGGCGAAGATTGGCAAATAAACCAAGTTGTTCTCGCAATCCAAGAAGCGCTCGCTCTGGACGACGCTCATAGTCTAACCCTTCCCATTTTGGACCACCCACGGCCCCCAAAAGAACAGCCTCACTGCTTTTTGCCAAATCTAAGGTTTCCTGTGGTAATGGAAACCCTGTAGCATCAATAGCGTCCCCGCCAACTTGCCCTTCGTGCCATTCAAACGAATGGCCAAAACGAACACCGACGGCATCCAAAATCTTGATGGCTTCGGGAATAATTTCCCGTCCTATGCCATCACCAGCAAGCACTGCAATGCGTTTAGTCATATTCCTCCTGAAGTAGGTACAAGATCCCGCCACATGTCACGCAATCTTGTAAGGACAAGTTCATGTATTTTGCTTTTGTGGTGAGAACCCATAGTCCTCACTTTTTTGTCGCCCTGTCAGAGGCTACGGAGAATACCCGTGATGTGAGGCGCTCCGTCTTAACACAATGTTATTTTCTTATCACCCATCGCACGCTTGTCCAAAAGTGAGCGGATTTTATTCAAGGCATTGAGGTACGCATGCGCCGATGCCACGATAATATCAGTATCGGCACCATTCCCCATCACCGTCTCCCCGTCCTCCTCCAGGCGTACAGCGACTTCTCCTTGAGCATCTGTACCTCCAGTAATAGCTTTAACGACATAACTAAGCAGACGGCTCTTGGTTTGGACCATGTCGGCAATCGTCCGATACACGGCATCAACAGGACCATCACCCTCTTTGGTACGGGTAATGGTTTGCCCATCGACCAGTAACTCAACCATGGCTTCAGGCTGTTGGCCCAACCCGCTTCGGACTTCCAAACCTTTGAGGGAATAATGCTCAGGCACGCGAGTTGCTGCCTCTGAGACAATGGCTTCCAAGTCTTCCTCAAAGATTTCCTTTTTCTGATCGGCCACATGCTTAAACCGCTCGAATGCCGCATTGATTTCATCATCTGAGAGAGCATAACCCAAATGGATTAATTCTTCTCGAAAGGCATGGCGGCCGGAAAGTTTGCCCATGATCAGTCGGCTTTGCGTTAATCCAACTGTTTCAGGCCGCATAATTTCATAGGTACTTTTTTCCTTGAGAAGACCATCTTGGTGAATTCCAGACGTATGAGCAAAGGCATTCGCACCCACAATCGCTTTATTCGGCTGGACCACCATTCCGGTAATCTTACTGACCAGTCGACTGGCTTTCGAGATTTCTTCAGTGTGGATACGGGTATCAGCGTCGTAAAAATCTCGACGAGTCCGCAGCCCCATGGCGATTTCTTCCAGTGATGCATTCCCTGCCCGTTCACCGATACCATTCACGGTACATTCGACTTGCCCTGCTCCCGCATGCACAGCCGCCAGCGAGTTTGCAACAGCCAATCCAAGGTCATTGTGACAATGGACTGAAAATACCGCTTTTTCGCTATGCAACACTTTTTCTCGAAGGGTCCGGATAATATGGCCAAACTCTTGCGGCGTCGTGTACCCAACCGTATCAGGAATATTCACGGTACTTGCTCCAGCGGCAATCACGGATTCCACCACTTCGCACAAATAGGTAAGATCGGACCGTGTCGCATCCATTGGAGAGAATTCCACATCATCCACATAGCTTTTTGCGAGTTGCACCATTTCGACGGCCCGACTCCGTGCTTCATCACGTGTCATCCGAAATTGATACTGCAAATGAATATCTGATGTTGACAAAAACGTATGAATACGGGCTTTCGATGCCTTCTGAAGCGATTCCCATGCCTTCTTAATGTCTTCTGGCCTTGCTCTCGCCAAGCTACAGACAATCGGCCCTTCTACCTCTTGGCCAATTCGAGAAATGGCCTCAAAATCTCCAGGAGAGCTGAAGGCAAACCCGGCTTCGATCACATCCACTTGTAAACGAGCTAGTTGTTTGGCAACGAGTACTTTTTCTTCAATATTCATGCTCGCGCCTGGAGACTGTTCTCCATCCCGCAACGTTGTATCGAAGATGCGAATCATTCGTGCCATTGTCGTCTCCTTCCAAACAAAAAAGCCCTCACCCCCCACGGGGACGAAGGCTATCCATCCACTCTATATCTTTTTTACAGAATATTGGATGTCATGACAAGAGGGGAAAGCCTTCGTACCACATATCTACAACCCCTCCAGAGCCCACGTTCTCCTAGGCCCTCAAATCAGGCATTTATTCTTTTGGGTTAAAAAAGCGTGGAGCAGACGATTCCGCCACACTCCGCTTCCCAAACGCCCCGCTCACGGCCATGACCACCCACTCAATCATACCGGATAGCGCATAGCCCGCGCACACCACAAATAACATCAGCTGGGGATAGGCCACGACAGAGACTAATATCAACACAGCCCATACCAGATACATGAAATGGTGGCGGCTATGGAATTGTAATTCTTTCAAACTTCGATACTTGAGTCGGCTGACCATTAAAAAAGAAAGCGTCAGAGACACAACAAGCAACGCAAGGGCTTTGAATGGAGAAGCCATCTGAAAGACATGCACATCAACAATCAGCGATGTCGCAATCAATCCGGCTGCAGCAGGAATAGGCAAGCCAATGAAGTGTTTACTCTCTCCACTATTCCCGGTGACGTTAAATCGAGCAAGTCGCAAAGCCCCACAGGCGACATACGCAAACATCACCGCAGCACCAAAAAGACCTGGAGATTCCAATCCCCACACATAAATTAATATGCCCGGAGCAACGCCAAACGAAATTAAATCAGACAAGGAATCATATTGGACTCCAAATTCACTGGTACTCTTCATCAAACGGGCAGAGGTGCCATCTAACGTATCAAAGATCATGGCAATGAGAATGGCGATCGCCGCCAGTTCATATTTTCCATGGAACACGGCAACCACAGACGCTAATCCGCTAAATAGGTTGCCTGTAGTCAGAATATTCGGAATAAGATAGACACCGCGACGGCGTTGTCCCTCTTTCGCATTTCTCGAACTTTTTAACAATGATCCGCGCATGGCAATGTTGCGAGAATGGTCTCGCCTCCTTTCACCGCACTGCCTTTCGACACTTGGATGTGACTGTCCATTGGCAAGAACATATCGACTCGTGATCCAAATCGAATCAACCCAAATCGTTCACCGGTCATGACGGCATCTCCCGGAGACGCCCAACACACAATTCGTCTAGCAATAAGCCCTGCGACTTGCACGCACAACACTTTCCGATTATCAAGTCTTTTAATCATCAACGCATTTTGTTCATTTCTGACCGTGGCTTCAGGACGATCAGCAGCAAGAAACTGGCCTGGTTGATAGGCAATGTCTGCAATCGTCCCAGCACATGGCATACGGTTGATATGAACGTCAAAAATGTTGAGAAAAATGCTGATTCGTCGGCTGTGCTCTTTTAAATATCTAGATTCAAATTCTTCTTCGATGCTCACGATTCGTCCATCGGCTGGAGCAATGATCACATCTTGTCCAAGTGGAGTCTTGCGATACGGGTTTCGAAAAAACCATGCGGTGAAACACGTGAGCGCTCCCAAAACCGCAAATGCGCCATTCCATCCAACAAGACCGACTACAGCGGCAGGTATACCGACACCCAGAACAAAGGGAAGCCCTTCACGAGCAAGAGGAAGCCCTACAGCGCGATCGACCATCTCACTCTCAACATCATCATCGTTCTGCTAGTTTTTACCTTGGTCAACTAACTTATCCTTTTGCAGCCACGGCATCATTCCACGTAATTGCGTGCCAACCTCTTCAATTGGATGTTGTGCCCCTTTATGTAACAGCGCATTATACACAGGACGATTTGCCTGGTTTTCAAGAACCCACTCTTTGGCAAATTGGCCGCTTTGAATTTCATCAAGGATCTGTTTCATGGCTTGCTTGGTCTTCTGTGTGACGACACGAGGACCACGCGTGACATCGCCATACTTGGCAGTAGTACTAATAGAATAGCGCATATTGGCGATTCCACCTTGATAAATGAGATCCACAATTAATTTGACTTCATGCAGACATTCAAAATAGGCCATTTCTGGGGAGTACCCTGCCTCAACAAGAGTTTCATAGCCCGCTTGAATTAATGATGTCAGACCACCACACAGCACAGCCTGTTCGCCAAAGAGATCAGTCTCGGTCTCTTCACGGAATGTGGTTTCAATCACGCCAGCTCGACCACCACCAATCGCACTGGCATAGGCCAATCCCACGGCAAAGGTATCATGACTTGGGTCTTGATGGACGGCCACTAACGCTGGGACACCAGTTCCCTTCGTATATTCAGCCCTGACGAGATGGCCAGGGCCCTTGGGAGCAACCATAAAGACATTGGTTTTAGGATTTGGCTGAATTTGTCCAAAATGAATGTTGAACCCATGTCCAAACGCCAAATACGCGCCATTTTTCAGGAATGGCTCAATATCATTTCGGTAAATAGCCGATTGTGCTTCATCTGGTGCCAGAAGCATGATCACATCTGATTCTTTCACAGCATCAGCTGTGGGCATCACCTTCAAACCAGCAGCCTCCGCTTTTTGCCATGAGGCCCCTTCGCGAACCCCCACGACAACATTGGCCCCACTATCACGTAAGTTTAAGGCGTGGGCATGACCTTGGCTTCCAAATCCAACAACCGCAACTTTTTTTTGAATGATTTTTTGAAGATCAGCATCATTATCATAAAAGATGTTCATGATATAACTCCCTGAAAAATACGAGGAGGCCTCCCCTGTTTTAAAAAGAACGGGGAATGCCTTAATTGATTTTGGCAATTGGCCGTGGCTGCGTCACTGCTGCCCGGGTCGGTTCCCGCGCAATGGCAATTCTTCCAGTACGGACCAAATCTTTGATTCCAAGAGGCTGGAGTAGATTAATAATGGCTTGAACTTTTTGCGTATCACCCGTAATTTCGATGGTATACGAAATTGGAGACGAATCCACGACATTAGCCCGAAAAATATCTGCAATGCGAAGCGCTTCTGCCCGATCTTCCGGCCGTGTATGTACTTTAATGAGCGCTGTCTCACGTTCCACAAAATCGCTCTCATTGAGATCAACGACCTTAATGACGTCAATCAGCTTATTCAGCTGCTTGAGAATCTGTTCAATAATTGGGTCATCCCCATTGGTTACCAGCGTCATCATGGACACTGATGGATCCAAGGTTGGCGCGACAGACAAGCTTTCAATATTAAAGCCTCGCCCACTAAAAAGCCCTGCCACCCGAGAAAGCGACCCAAATTTATTCTCAACAGTTAATGAAATAATATGTTCCATAACAACCTAGACGATGCTTATGCGGTCAATATCGTATCTTTCGATGCTTGTTTGACTTTCCCTTCTCCAGCTTGGCGTACCAAAAGCTCAGGAGGGTCTTCCAGAATCATTTCATGATTTGCGCCACCAGCAGGAATCATAGGATAGCAATTTTCAAACTGGTCAACAGGCACATCCACGAATACAGGTTTGTCAATGGCTAAAGCTTCGCGAATACCTTCATCAACCTCACTGACGTCTTGAATTCTCAACCCAGCCGCGCCATAGGCTTCAGCCAATTTCACAAAGTCTGGGGTTTGGTCCAAATAACTCGAAGCATACCGACTTTCGTAAAATAAGTCTTGCCACTGACGAACCATTCCGTGAAATCGGTTATTCAGGATAAAGACTTTGACCGGAAGTTTGGAGACCACCGCCGTGGCAAGCTCCTGCGTGTTCATCTGCACACTGCCATCTCCGGCCACACACAAAACTAGCCGATTGCGAAATGCAGCTTGCGCCCCCAGCGCCGCAGGAAACCCAAATCCCATGGTGCCTAGTCCTCCTGAGGTCAACCAGTTTCGTGGCTCAGGGAGTAAGAAGTATTGAGCCGACCACATCTGATGTTGTCCAACATCCGTAGACACAATAGGGTTACGGTCAGCTGTGAGCTGATGCAAGCGATGCACTAAAAATTGAGGCTTGATCTTTTTTTCAGGGTCTTGCTCGTAGGCAAGAGGATGCGCATGTTGCCATTGACGAATCCGTTCCCACCATGGTTTCCTGAGTTCCTGGTGGTTCCCATTCGCCGTGGCACGCAGCATACCATTCAACTCAGTCAACACTCGTTTGCAATCGCCGACAATAGGAATATCGACATGGACATTCTTTCGAATGGATGTCGGATCAATATCAATATGAATGACTTTGGCTTCAGGACAAAACTCAGAAACCTTCCCCGTGACTCGATCATCGAAACGGGCACCTACAGCAATCACAAGATCTGAATAATGCATCGCCATATTCGCCGCATAGGTCCCATGCATGCCTAACATACCCAGGGAAAGCGGGTGGTCTCCTGGAAATGCGCCTAACCCCATCAAAGTCATATCCACCGGAATTTGCATTTTTTCAGCAAGTTCTTTCAACTCTTGCGAAGCCCCAGAAAAAACCACGCCCCCGCCTACATAGAGAATCGGCCGACGCGCTTTCAGAATGGCATCAGCAGCTTGCCTAATCTTCCATTTACTTCCCTCATATGTCGGATTGTACCCACGTATAGAAACAGAGTCAGGATATTTAAAGGTCGTGGTATCCATGGAAATGTCTTTAGGAATGTCCACGAGCACTGGCCCAGGCCTGCCTGTAGAAGCAATATAAAAGGCTTCTTTAATCGTGAGCGCGAGATCTTTGACATCTTTCACCAGGAAGTTGTACTTCGTACAGGGCCGGCTCAACCCAATGTTGTCAGCCTCCTGAAACGCATCATTTCCGATTAACTGGGTCGGAACCTGACCAGAAAAACACACCAGCGGCACTGAATCCATATAGGCGTCCGCTAGAGCCGTGATCACATTGGTCATACCCGGACCTGAAGTAATCAAGGCCACCCCAGGCTTTCCTGTTGCCTTTGCATATCCCTCGGCCATATGCCCCGCAGCTTGTTCATGACGGGTCAAAATGACTTCAATATCTTTTTGTTGGTGCAAGACATCAAATATTTTCAAAACCACTCCACCTGGAAGGGCAAAAATTGTCTTGACCCCTTCACGTTTCAGTGATTCAACGAAAATTTCTGCCCCGCTCAGCTGCTTCATGAGATTACACCTTTAAGTTATGGTTAATAGCACTTTTCAAGATAAAGGATGCTTCTGAGAATGATCCCATCATATGGGGATAAGGATACATTTCTAACCCATTCCAAGCCTTCTACCCTAGGGTGTTCTATCATAATATCACTGCAACACCAAGTCAAATGAAGATTAAGGAAATACTCGTGGTCTGTAGTGCTCCCCTGAAATCAAGCCACCTGTGATCGTTGTTCATTGCGATAC
>JAALKI010000041.1 GCA_011088105.1 Nitrospirota bacterium
CATTCTGCCAGAAAGCTCTACATTGCGCCTGTCCGTGGTTGGGGGAAGCTTACAAGGCGACATCTCTATAGGCGGAAGATTAAACAGTGACGGAATAAGGGGGGCTTAACTAATGGGATCAGTACCTTGCCGCGATGCCATAAGCGGTGCCAAGTTTGACTGATTGTCTGGCCATGGCAAAAGCAACCTAGACTAGAGCACCGTACAGTGAAGTATGAACAGAAGACAAAGCTCCTTTCAATTTGTTAGATGGCCTTCAATCACTATGGGAAAGACTGAAGGGCTGTCGTAGAGATTATTTGATGCACAGAAAAGTGAATGCCCAAAGATGCTTATCTTTTGACCTCCACAGACTGCAAGTTGGTTTGGGGATGACTCAGATTGAGACGAAAATTAGTCAATAAAAGACCTGACCTCATCATCAAATCAGACTTTAATTTTCATCAGCGCAAGATGCAGGTCTTGTATTGATCATGAGAAAGTCCGGAGCATAAAACAGTTTCGAGCCGAGCCGGATATTGCAGGGCTGATAGTAAAAGACCACGATCTGCTTGTTGGTGGCGAGCCATGCATAGTACTGCGATTCGACCTTATTCATGCCAAGCGGGGAATTTGTGGTACGTCAGAATTTCGCAAAGCGTCTCACGATGTGATCACTCTGTTTCCCTTCTTGCATGTTCTTGCTTCGCCCTGAGCCATCAACGGTAGACATCCCCCATTATGTCCTGTCATGATTGGCTCACAATGGTTGCAGATCTTGAGAGTTGTGACATCATCATCGACATCGTGTGGGATTTGTTCGCATCTGCTCATATGGTCGCCAAACCTGAGGCCCACATAAACGCCCGTGCGTTTCTCCAGCGGACACTCCTGACATCGCTCTACTGAGCTCAACCGTTATGGTCTATTTCTAACAGAAAAAAAGGGGAGTAGATGATGAAGACAAGAGAGATGAACGGATTATTGGTTTTGACATTGTTCTTATTGATGCATGGTTGCGGTCCTTCATTGATCCAAATGGACAAAAATGAACTCAGTCGTTTAGAAAATCTATCCAACATTCATGCGGTACATTACCCATCCTCATCCTTCAATGTTCGGACACCCGGCAAAACCCTGGCAGGCGGAGGTGGAGCTTTAGGTTCTATTATTTCACTGGGTCTATTTGAAAGCGCCGGGGAGAAGATGACCAAGGACTATGCGCTCGAAGATCCTATTCTGAACGTTCAAAACCATTTCCTCTCCTCATTAGAAACAGACTTAGGTCTCACCAACATCCGCATTGTTCAAGAATCTCCAAGCGAAGATAGTATAGATGAACTTAAAAGAACAGTTGGAAACGGCATGGTGATTGATTTTAAGACAACTCAGTGGATGCTTTATTATTATCCAACCGATTGGTCGCATTACCGCATTGCATACTCAGCGCGTGGCAGATTAGTTCGTCTTGAAGATTCCCAGATTATATGGCAAGGAACATGTGAGTCTGTCGGCCAGGATCCAAAGACTAGCCCAACTATGAATGAACTGATAGCAAATAACGGAGCTTTATTAAAGGAAGTCATAAGCGAAGCCGCAAATGCATGCGCTGAACAATTATCAACTCATTTTCTTGCAAAATAACTGGTTTATGGAGTGCATAAAATCACACAAATGTAGGAGGGGAACCTATAAAACTCCTTTATATAGTCTCTCTCATTCTTTTCAACTTACACACCCACGTCACCGAATTCCACAATGTGCAAGACATCACGGCTTATGATGGTGACACTATCAAGGTCAAGCTGTTCAAAGACGTGTTCAACGATCCAAGTGCCCACGATCTGTTTGGAGAACACATCAGCGTCCCTGTGAAAGGTATCTATACACTAGAAAAGGAAGTGTCCAGAAGAAAAAACTCACGCGCGACAAGCCGGTAACTTCGTGAGAGCGAAGCTCGATCAAGCACAAGCGAGGGAAAGCAATGCTTTGACAGCTATTGGTCATGTCACCTGAAACACCTTCCTCTCTCGACTATCACCATCTCACACATTGAACAGACTCGGGAAGATTTGCTACGCAGCAAATCCAATACGACCTGTAATCGCTATACGGCCTGGCTCCGGCACCTTCTGAATCGTGAAATTAAACTTGGGACAATCACGACGAATCCGCCAGCACAGTTGATTCATCTTTCGGAACAGGAAGCCCCAATTTACCAATACACCCCACAGCAAGAACATACCCTCTATGCCTGCCTCGGCTAACCAGCCTCAGAGGTATACGGCAACGGGAGCAGTTTGGACTCCGCACAAACCCATTCATACAAGCGGTATGATACACGTCGATGTTCCGCCTAGTCTGCGAGCAAGGTGGCTTGCCATCAGCCTTAAAATGGCATACACTCCGACACACATTTGGTAATCGATTAGCCCCCAAGGGTCTAGCGAAAAACAGATTCAGGCACTAGGAGGATAGATCTACACCCATGCGGCGAATCGTTATGTTCATTTTGTACGGGAAGATCCGAGGGAAGTGGCAGAGAAACTCATAGAGATAAAACCAGAACACACTTTTAGGGCTATTGCATAAAAAAAACTCTTTTATTTCAAATAATTTACATGATGCGGAGAGGTGGCCGAGCGGCCGAAGGCAACGGTTTGCTAAACCGTCGCAGGGTGAAAACTCTGCCGCGGGTTCGAATCCCGCCCTCTCCGCCATCTTTTCTATGCCGTCACGAGATTCTACATAACCAATCAACACACGCCACCCCTTCCTCACTGCCAATATTCTCAACACTGAGACCTCTACCTAACGGGTTACTCGCTTGAAACCAGACCTGTTATTTGCTCGCATCACTCACTTCTACCACTGGGTGTTACGGGCTCTTGTTGAAACATCCTGCCGAACAGCCCGATGGATCGTCAGCACTACCGTCGTCTTAAGCCTCGCCATTCTCTACTATCTTGCCACCCACTTTTCGCTCGATACCAATACCATGAATATGCTGGACCCCGCCTTACCTTTTCGCATGCATGATCGAGAGCTTGAACGAAATTTCCCTCAACTCGATGATCTGATCGTCGTTGTCATAGAAGGCCAGTCCAGGCAACAGGTTCAAGACGTGGCTGATGCGCTTACCAAGACACTCCTTCAAGATTCGAACCTTTTTCGCTCCATCTATCAACCAGGCGGCGGACCATTTTTTGCCCGTCATGGCTTGCTCTACCTGGACACAGAGGAACTCTGGCAACTTGATGAACGGCTCACCGAAGCGGCACCTCTTATCGGAGCCTTATCGCAGGATCCAAGCCTCCATGGCTTGTTTACCATGCTGGGCCGAAGCTTGGGTGAAGATCTCACACCAGAACATGAAGCCACCCTCCTGCATGTGTTCGACAGCATCGGAAAGACCATAGAGGCTCAATTGACTGGTCAACCGTCTCAGAACTCCTGGCATGAACAGATGCTTGACCTATCCCAGGCTGATGAAACATCCCATCGGAGCTTTGTTCTGATTCAACCGCGATTAGATTACTCCAACCTGCAAGCTGGCCAAGATGCGATCAGCACAATCCGGCATCGTGCCCAGACCGTTGAAGATCAAACGTTCCCTGCTGTCCGTATCCGTCTCACAGGCTCTGTGGCTATCGCCGATGATGAATTAGGCAGTTCGTTACAAGGAGCAGCTTATGCCACACTGCTCTCGTTTGGATTGGTCTGGATACTACTCCTGCTAGGGCTGTGGTCACTCCGCCTTGTCGTCGCTATTTTACTTACCTTGTTTACAGGCTTGGTATGGACCACAGCATTGGGCATCGCCATGATTGGCCATCTCAACGTCATTTCTATCACGTTTCCAGTGCTGTATATCGGGTTGGGCGTTGATTTTGGCATTCAGTTTGCTATGCGGTACAGAGAAGAAATTCGACAAGGCTCTGGACATCACGATGCCTTGCGTCAAGCCGTTCAAGGCATCGGCGGTGCACTGACGCTTGCTGCCATTTCAGCTGGCATCAGTTTCATATCCTTTGCGTTCACAAGTTACAGGGGACTGGCAGAAATGGGCATCATTGCGAGTTCAGGGATGTTCGTCGCATTACTCTGTAATCTCACACTACTCCCTGCCCTCCTGACAATTTTTCCTCTTCGTCACACGCACCAGACTTCCAGCCCTGCCCTGCTTGCGCACATTCATTCAAGAATCCTGCGACATCGACAGGCTGTTCTTTGGTGCTCAGCTTTTGCAGCCGGAGGAGCGTTGATTCTGTTACCTCAAACACGCTTTGACTTTGATCCGCTTCATTTGAAAGACCCAACGACAGAATCTGTCTCCACCTTCCAAGATCTGCTGCACAACGCGAAACATTCACCCTATACGATTTCGATTGTGGCTGATTCTCTCGAACAGGCTCATATGCTCACAACTCAGCTGAAACAGCTTGACGTCGTCGACAAAACCATTACGCTTGCGGATTACGTCCCGACACACCAGGCTGACAAACTTCCTATCATCGAAGATCTCAACCTTGTGCTCCAACCACTAACCATGCCAACCAGTCCTCTCCCTCCACCTCAGATTGCTGAACAAGTTCAGGCATGGAACACCTTTGTTACAAAGTTGAATCAGGCTCAGCATGACCATGAAGCCTTGTTACACAGCCAAAAGCATGTTGCTGACAAATTACAATACCTGCAAACCCTGCCTGGCTGGCCAGAGGCTGTTGTGCACGATCTTGAAAAGCGCCTCCTCCAGGGACTTTCAAAAACTTTAGATCGGTTGGGTACGCTTCTCAGCACCACAGGCATCACGATTGAAGACCTGCCTCATGATATACGCGAGCGGTATCTTGCACAGGATGGGCGTGCGCGTATCCAAGTCTTTCCTAAAGATAACCTCAGCCACAATAATGCATTACGTCAATTTGTCGAGGCTGTTCAAACAGTTGCACCTCATGCTACAGACACACCTGTGGCAATTCTGGAAGGCGGCGATGCCATTGTCAAAGCCTGTCTGGAAGCAACGACGTTCACGCTCATCGCATCGCTGCTGATTCTCTTGACGGTTTTGCGAAATCTTCGCGATACCTTATTGGTCCTACTCCCTTTGGGACTTGCAACAATCCTGACCTTAGCTGGTTCCATCCTTTTGCACATCCCCCTCAATCTCGCCAATATCATCGCGCTTCCGCTTCTTCTTGGACTCGGCTTGGCTTTTGGAATTTATCTCATTCTGCGGACTCGCGAAGGACTGAGCCTTGAGAAGCTTTTTCAGAGCAGCACACCTCATGCGGTACTCCTTAGCGCATTAACAACCATCACATCCTTTGGCACCTTGGCTTTCTCCACACACCAGGGCATTGCCTCAATTGGCATGCTCTTAACGTTATCACTCTCCTTAGCTATTTTGTGCACATTGATCGTGTTGCCAGCTGCTTTAGCCAAGATTCATGGACCAAAAGATAGAATAAAAAGAGAAGATGAGGAGTGAAAGCGGGGGGGATAAAGGGTCAAACACAGAGGCTAATGCGCGTTGTCTTCCTATTCATGTCTCTTCTCCTACTCATGACTACTCGCGACTTTTTGACCAGATAGACTTGGGATTGTCGTCGTTGTCGACTGAACATTTGGCTGAGATTGCGCGCCATCAGGAGAAGGAACCAGTTCCTCTTCCACCTCTAATTCATCCAACAGATCCTCTGCTTCGGCAAGAAATTCTTCTTGAGGAGGATCCCCGTCATACACAAGATATTGGCGGCGCTGCAGATAAGCTTCCCGTGTAAACACATACGTATCTAAGGCCACCTCATCACGGAAATGAATGCCCTTGTCTAATCGCGCCCGTTTATCAATCATGCTAAGTGCCATCATAGGCGCAGCAAAGGTCACGCCTGCGGCCAAGATAGGAAGGTTCAAGTAAAATATTGGGTTGGTAAGGGTGCTGACGGCTAGATCAGGAATACCTCGGGTTGTCGTCGGACCATAAAAGGGCAACGTCAGATACGGGCCTTCTTCACTCCCCCACACCCCTAATGTCTGCCCAAAATCTTCATCATGTTTCTCTAAACCCAACGAAGTGGCCACGTCAAAGATACCGAGCACCCCGACAGTCGAATTGACCAAAAATCGGCCTGTGTCGGATAATCCTTGTTTGCCCTTTCCTTGTAAGAAATTATTGAGTAAGACATTGATTTCCCCAATATTGTCAAAAAAATTGGAGACACCTCCTCGCACGGGTTTGGGGGTATACTCGATATACGTATGGACAACTGGCTCCATGAGTTTATCATCAATGTAGTCATTAAAATTATGGAGCGGTCGATTAATAGACTCCAACGAATCATGCGGATCCTGAGACGATCCAGTTGTTGCACACCCCGTGGACATTGCGACAACGCAAAGACACCACGCCATATACAGCCAAATTCCTCGACGGCTTCGATGATGGAAGGAACTTATTTCATTTCGACTTCTATGAGAACTGACCATCGCGTATCACTCACTGATCACTGGCATATTTGTGAATTTGCTTTTCCAGCATTGCGACGAGGCTGGAAAACCCCTTGGTTTTCAATATATTACTATATTCAGCTCGCTTGAGCGCCAAATCACTCACGCCATCGACAATAATATTAATAATTCTCCATTCTCCATGAGAATGATGAAGCAGGTAATTAAAACGCACCGGCTTGCCATCAGCTTTCGTCAACTGCGTTTCCACAAGGAAACGACCGCGAGGAGTCGTCTTTTCAGAAATGACTGTAAATGTTTCTCCAGAGTACCCATCAAACCGCCCTGCATACGTGGCAATGCTCAATTGGGTAAATGTCATCAAAAGATGAGCTTTTTGATCATCCGTCAATGTTTTCCAATGTTTTCCAACCGCGAGCCGCATTACAGAGGGAAGGTCATGACTATTTTTCACAACCGATTCAAGTTTTTGGTACCTTCCTTGATAAGCTAGCTGCTTGGACTCTTTCATGACAGAAAGAAGCGAGGATTGTAAGTGAGAGACAATAGCCGACCCCTCACCCCCCAACACAGGAGTACACCACATGCATCCTCCCAACACAGCCACTGTGATGCTGTAGCAGACTCTCCTCATCTTCTTCTCATGAACCTTTTATTATACACAGCACTCCCAGACACAGCAACGAAACACCCGTCTTCTCTCAGAACATCTTCAGGGACATTATACGCTAAAAAATAGCCCGCGATTAACGTCGCCGATACTCACCATCCCCACGAGAAGCCCATGGTCGACAACAGGAATACGGCGAAAATGTTTCAGTCCCATGTAGGAAGCCGCTTGCAGAATTGGGTCATTGGGCGATACCGTAAATGGATTGGCACTCATAATTTCTTCGACTGTTTTGTCTAATACAGCGGCATAGCCTTCTTCCATCTCGGAGAAGTCCCGACTATGGACATTATCATGAATATAATCCCCATACCCAGGATAGAGAGGGAGCATCACGTCTCGCACCGCGACCAGCCCTATGAGTTTGTTATCATCCTCGATAACAGGAATGGCGCCACAGTGACGACTGAGCATCTTGACAACCGCGGCACGAACCATGTCGGTTTTTTTGACTGTTGAAACACCTGTCGACATCACATCACGAACGAGCATAACGACACCTCTTTGCTAGGCAATTGAAAATACGACGACCCTGAGGACACTGCATCTTGCACGGTTGATGAAACAAATTTCAACATGAGAAAAAATACCTCAACAGGGCATGCCTTCTATGCGTCGCGTTGAGTCTACCTCTGTCCTCTCCCTTTGCTCAGCAAAATCTCATCAATACGAGAGCCAATCTACCGAAATTATCACATGCCCAGCAGATTCTTGTCCAAGCAAGCGCGACTCAGAGAGGACAGCCTATAGGAGCAGGCCCAATAATCGATGCTGTTCGTGATCGCCTCAATAAGATCGGCTATGAGACAACCATGACGCTTTCGACTCCACACGATGTCGCTGTTCGCATCACATGCGAAGAACCCGCTACTGAAAACGACGTTGAAAGCCCTCCTTGTTTGGTGACATATACTGTTGAGGGGCAGGCTATGACCTGGCACGCCATTGATCGTATTGTCTTTTCTGATGGAGTCACCGCCACACGACAAGGACTCAGCAAACCGCTGGGACCAGGCCCCTTGGCGCAATCGGTTCGATTTCTCTACTGTTACGACTTTCCACTGCTGTTGACTGCCGAATGGGGTCAGGTTCAGCGTCTTCTTAGACTTCTTGACCATCCAGACACGGAGCCATCTCGCCAGGTCAAAATTCTCTCTCTTTTTGGAGAGATACATGCCGAAGCCGCGTTCCCTCGGATCATCACCGCCCTAGAAAACCCAAACCTCATTCAAGCTGCGCTCTATGCGTTGGGACAGTATGGACACCAATCTCGACCGTTTCTTCTAGATATCTTGCAATCATCCATGCAACCGCAACTCCAGGCAGCAGCCATTCATAGCCTTGGTCAAATTGGTGCGACGACCGGAGACACCAGCCTCACGCCTCTCTTCCTCAACATCCTGACACGACCCGAAACTAATCTTGCGGTGAAAACGGAAATTGTCTGGGCACTAGGGAAAGCGCCTGATTTTCGAGCATTTCCTGGCCTGGCCGAACTGGAACAGACTGTCTGGAAGATGACGTCACAAGACCCGCACATACAAAAACTCCGCGAAGCCATTGATTGGAGCATTCGCGAAGTTCGACAAGGCGGTCATACCGATGACTATTGAGTCTTTCAAAGTGGAGCCCATGGCAGTCCAGCTTCTTTTCCTAACAAAGGATTCAGAATTGACTTGATCACTTGAGTCCCAACCCCTGGCGTGACACCAAGACCACGTAACGTCAGGACAAAATTAAACTGATTGCGTTGCTCGACTCCATCGTCCCCATCTAATTGAATGTAATATAAACCTAAGGACCAACATTGGCAGGGATTCTGATACAACCCGACCACATCCCATTCTGGGGTTTGGCCAGTTGCAAAATCATGGAAGACTTTAGCGCCAACCGTCCACCCAAATGGAGCTCGGATTGCCCCACTCGCCGTAAAAAATTCGATTTTGTCCCGTGGAGATAACACTTCGTTAAAAGAGATGGGGTTCCAAATGTCCCCACGGCGAGCCACAAGCCCTGAACGAGTATGACGATGACCAACTTTGAGATACCAATCCGTTCCTCCACGAAGCTGAAGATCAGCATTCACCTGGCTGAATTCACTCTTATTAGGATCTATAAACGAGTCAACCGCAAGCGACATATCGGTCACTGACGGAATCCATTGAGCCGGGCCATTAAGCGAAAGGCGTCCCCAAATATCTGAAAGCGCCTTGGCCTGACCTGGAGCACCTTCAAGATGATAGCTTTGAGCCAAAAGAAGATCTACTGAGTTTTTGGCCTTTCTGTTTTGGCTTTCTTCCATCAAACGCGTATTGAGCGAATAGGTCAGCAGGTTTTTTTTGATTAGGTTATCCACACCATCGATTTGAGCAAGATCGGATTGCTTTGTTCGTGGAACATATTCGTAGATGACCTTCGGTTCAATAGCATGCCGAAGCCCTGTTCCATCAGCAAGCGAAAAGTGCCGTGCCAGGCTGGAACGGGCTTCAAGTGCAGCCCATAACGTTTCCCGTGTCCGAGCAACATTTTGCGTGCTCCTTCGACCATGTGAATACACAACTTCTCGCAATTTAACTCGTGGCCGAAGCCCAACGATATGGCCTAGATGCAACCTTTCCAACGACAAACTCGGAAGAAAGTCGGCGCGACTCACGTCAAACCCTTCTTCCCGAAAAAAGTGAACGGCGGTGGACTGCATACCCATGACCAATGGGGTATTGCCTAGTTTCTGATCTCGTACCCGATACCCGAGTTCTGGTAAGCGTTGGAATGTCTGTTTCCCGCCACTATCTAATGGTTGAAGATATTGCGCCCTAAAAGAGAGATCCCCATGGTCTAATCGCTGATTCATCGTCAGTAGCGACTCCTGACTGGGCAGCGCACGAAAAACGCTGGAGTTACTGAGATCCTTGAGTAACGACCGATCCGTGGCGTAGTTGACTTTCACACGAATCGACAAGTCACGGGTTGGCTGTTGCACGTGGGTTCCGGTAATCTGCGCACGTGTTCGCTTTTCCTCAGTGTCTTGTAACGCATTGATCAACCATTTTCCACGAGATCGGCGGTTCAGAATATATCGGTATTCCAGATCACTGCCAAACCCCCGATCGGATAAGATCTGTGGTGTAATGGTCACATCCTGACTGGGAGACAACGCCCAATAGAATGCCTGACGGTATTGAAAGCCGAAGACATTATCGACACCCACCGTAGGGACAAGAAACCCACTTTTCCGCGCACCAGGCAAGGGATAACGCAGAACAGGCAAAGGAAAGATCGGCTGATTCAACACCTCCAGCCAGACACCCTTGGCAAATACACTATCACCTTGCTCCATATCAATGTCGTCAAATGTCAATCGCCAATCTGGAACTTCTCCCTCATCAGCATGACACGTTGTGAATGATCCATCCTTAGCCCGGTAATGCGTTTCAGAAAATCGCTGTATGAATCGGCCACTAACCCAGGCATTGGACTCAGAAAAATGCAGCCTCCCATTCGTGATAAGACCTTGTTCCGTATTAACGTTTAAGACGAGGTGTTCAGACCAAACATCAGAGGTGAGATCACGGAGGTGCACATGGCCCTCTGCCGTAAGTTGACCAGACAGCTTATGGATTGTTGCTTCATCAGCTGTCAACCGGAGTGCGTCTTGAGTCAGCACAACTGATCCAACCGCATGGTATTCTTGAGTTGTTTGGGTAAATTCGATTTGATCGGCAGTCAATTCCAGAGAACTGGGGGTCTGACTTGATGACGAGGCCGAATCGTCAAACGCATCCTTTCCCAGAACAGAAGAACTCCACAAGACTTCCACAAAACAGAGCAGGAGCAAGAACAGACAAAGAGGATAACTCCATGCCTGTCTACTCCTGCGCAAGAACAGACTCCGGGGTTCCAACAAGATTCTTGATTGATCCCACCAGAAACAAGGATCCCGTAAAACAGATACGGTCTTGTGGTCCAGCAAGATCCCGAGCTAATACAAGAGCCTCACCCGGCCCAGAAACACAAGAAACCGACCCAGCAACGTCACGGAGGCTATCAGCATGAATCTCATCGAACAACATCTGCGCCGTTGCCCCACGAGCAGAGTCCATACCAATCAAAAGCACATGCTCTGCAAGTGGCACCAATGTTTTCAAAAACCCGCTATGGTCTTTGTCTTTCATCATGCTCACACCGAGAATAATCTTCCGTGGCCATTGCCCACAACAGGTATCACGCAAGAATCGCGCTAAGGCTTGGGCTGCGGCAGGATTGTGTGCTCCATCCAGAAGAATACGAGGGTCGGAAAAAATGGTTTCCAACCGTCCTTCCCAGGCAACACTTGAAAGCCCTGTCCGGATTGCTTCCTCAGAAATCTGTAATCCCTGAGTCATTCCGATCTCAAGCAATGCCAACGCGCACCCCGCATTGTTCCATTGATGCGCGCCATCCAAGGCACAAGACAAACCTTCAAAGACGTGAGAGAGGCCCTGATAATGAAAGCCTCTGGTCTTATCTGGCAACACAGAAAAATCAACGCCACAATGAAATCCTGGTGATTGGGTTTCAAGGACTTTTTTCTGAACAACGTTCCAGGCATCCTCATCCATTGGACCGGCAATAAGCGGAACATGAGGTTTAACGATCCCTGCCTTTTCATAGGCAATATCTGCCAGGGTCTGCCCAAGATAGGCCTCATGATCTAACCCGACGTTAGTGATCACCACACCCATAGGATCCACGACATTTGTCGCATCGAAGCGCCCACCCATGCCGACTTCGACAACCGCAACCTCGACCTGTTCCTCAGCAAAATATTGGAAGGCCATCGCCGTCGTAAATTCAAAAAACGTTGGTGTCACATCAGTTGGCACAATGGATTGGATTCTTTCCATGAGCGCGAAGACACGATCTTCAGGAATCCATCGCCCTTGGACACGAATCCGTTCACGAAAATCAATCAAATGAGGTGACGTGTAGAGCCCCACTCGATAGCCTGCGGCTTGAAGAATGCTCGCCGTGATGGCAGCTGTTGATCCTTTGCCATTAGTCCCACCAATATGGAGCGTGACAAACTGCAATTGAGGATGATTGAGCCGAACAAGAAGTCGCTGGATGGTATCAAGGCCAAGCTTGATCCCATGTGT
The DNA here is from genome assembly GCA_011088105.1 of Nitrospirota bacterium. GTDB lineage: Bacteria > Nitrospirota > Nitrospiria > Nitrospirales > UBA8639 > JAALKI01. The sequence goes on from JAALKI010000041.1 coordinate 12,256, forward strand.
GCGCAACGCAAATAAAGACTCAATCGATAGAGGAGGTGAGAAAGCCATTGTTACGAGGCGAGATGCATGAGAACCCTACTGATTGATTCTTTCATCTGCAAACGATTGACGATACAGTCGATTAACCCATGATTCAGTAAAAACTCCGCACGCTGGAACCCCTCTGGCAATCGCTGCTTAATAGTTTGTTCGATCACTCGAGGACCGGCAAACCCAATCAAGGCTTTGGGTTCTGCCATAATGACATCGCCTAACATCGCGACACTAGCCGTCACCCCGCCAAAGGTTGGATCCGTTAACAGCGTAATGAATGGAATCCGTGCTTCATCCAATCGGGCAAGAGCCGCAGAGGTTTTGGCCATTTGCATAAGAGAAAAGATCCCTTCCTGCATGCGCGCGCCTCCTGACGTTGTCACAAGTAAAAAAGGCAACCGAGCCTCAAGCGCTCGATCAGCAGCTCGGCAAATTTTTTCCCCAACCACTGCCCCCATACTTCCACCCATAAAACGAAAATCGAACAATCCTACCACGAGACATCTTCCGTGCATCTGCCCCTCCCCAATGACCAGAGCATCCTTTCTTCCTGTTTTTTGCTGAGAAGCGACTAATCGTTGTGGATAGGGCTTGGTATCGGTAAAAACGAGGGGGTCCCCCGGCGCAAGATCGGCATCCCATTCATGAAATGTCCCAGGATCCAGAAGAATATCGATCCGTTCATTGATGGAAATCGGAAAATGGTAACCACATTTGAGACACACCATGAGGTTTTTTTCAATCTCTTTCCGATAGACAATGGCTCGGCATGACTGACATTTAATCCACATGCCCTCGACATTTTTGAGTTTCCCCTTGCCTTGAGCGGTATCCTGCGCGGCATCTTTCCTAAACCACTTCATTCGCCCATATCCTTCTTCTGTTATTAGGGAGCCATTCCCTCATGGCTACAACCTTCAATTGCTGACACAGGTACGATATGCTGTGCATACTGACTCCTTTCCCTATCAGAAAGAACAGTCACGATCTTCATGATATCCTGGGAAAACGGCAGGTCAGTTTGTGATAATTGTCGCTTTTTACAGGCGGGAAAACAAGATAAATGCTTGAGGGCCCATGTAAGAACAATGAAATACCCCGCCGCAAGCAGTGGGGTATTTCAAGGGCATACTCATTCTCGTGAGAAACTACGGTTTCTCAACCTCTTCCCTTGAGGCAATACCCTCTCACCGCACGCTACGGAAAATACCCGAAACTTAACCTCCACGAGCATGCATTTCTAAGTGTGGATCTTGACGGAGTTTTTCAATCTCGATAAATCGGCCACGAATATTGGACGTCTCGAGAGCTTTTCGTTCTTCAGCTCCACGATCGGTTCGGGCACGCCATCCTGATAGAATCTGCTGCTTCACCTCATCAAGGGACGCGGTTCTCAATGGCTTCTTCAAATCAAGACCATGTTGCGCATAGAGGCAGAGGTACCACATGCCATCTGCGGTGAGTCGGCTGCGATCACAGGTTGCACAGAAGGGGACAGTTGTGGATGGAATAATACCGAACGTTGTCCCGTCAGGAAGCAAAAACCGTTGAGCAGGAGCCGAACTCTTTTCATTGACAGGCTCGATAGGGCCATAGTGTTCACTGAGTTCAAGAAGAATGGCTGCATGTGACAAGACCTTGTCCATCGACCAATCATTAGCGCCCCCCACATCCATGTACTCAATGAATCGAACCTCCGCATTCACACGCTTACCATACTCAATGACATCGACCAATTCATCATCGTTAAAGCCACGGATGGCAACGGTATCAAGTTTCAACCCATGAAACCCCACATCAGACACTGCTTGAATACCTTCCATCACACGGTCAAAGCTCTCCCGTCTCGTTAAGGCCTTGAATCGGTCAGCCCGCAACGTATCTAAACTTACTGTCACACGATGGAGCCCCGCCTCATAGAGTTCTTGGGCCTGCTCTGCTAACAAAATCCCGTTCGTCGTTAAGGCAATATCTTGAATACGCGTATTTTGGTTCAACATCCGGATTAATGTCGCAAGATCCCGGCGCAGCAATGGCTCGCCTCCCGTTAACCGAACTTTCTCGACACCCAGGTCCGTGAAGATTCCAACTAATGTCTTCATTTCTTCAAAGGTCAGCAACGTATCACGAGGCAACCACGCATACTCTTCCTCGGGCATGCAATATTGACAGCGTAGATTACACCGATCAGTCACCGAGACACGCAGGTTCCGGAGAGGCCGATCAAACGTGTCCAAGAGATCTTTCGTGGATTGATCGAGAGACGGATTAGTCATGGGTGCTCTTCAACCCATTCTTCCCCTTGCGGCGTTTGTTCGCGCTTCCAAATCGGGGTAATTTGTTTGAGTTCATCAATGCACCAGCGACAGGCCTGAAACGCATCCGCCCGATGCTCAGCGCCGACGACAATCAGCACAATATTTTCACCAATATCAATCTCGCCATACCGGTGAAGAATCAAGACTTCAATGATATCAAAATCCTTTAACGCACGTTCACGAATTTCACGAAGAGTCTTCTGCGCCATGCCTTCATAATGTTCAAAGCTAATACCGCTCACATCTCGCCCTTTTGATCGATCACGGGCTGTTCCCAAGAATGTAGCAATACCACCAATCCGTTTGGACTGTGCTCGAACCCGATCAATTTCCGCATCAACGGAAAAGTTTTCTCGCTGAACACGAACCAGCATGGAGGCTTCAATATCAACATTGACCATGGACATCTTATGTACTCCTGAGTTGGCCAGAACCTCCTGCAAAGGGAGGTAAGAAGGCAATTTCATCTGTTGACGAAATGGTTGTTTCTGGATGGGCAATTTCGTGATTGATGGAAACAATGACTTTTTTGTTCAAAAGCAATTCACCAATTTTCGGGTATTGTGCCTGAAACAACACAATTAAGTCTCGAACCTGATTTCCATCTGTTAAGGCTACCGTCACGTCGGTTTGATCTCCAACGAGGGACTTGAGCATACCGAAGAGTTTGACATGGAGAGTCATGATGAGGCGCGGAGTTCCTTCTCCAATGGCTCTAGTGGAGTTCTTGTATAGATCCCAGACTTTCCGCCACTTTTGGAAACTAAATAGATGTCGCCAAAACTCATGCCTTTATCGACTGCTTTGCACATATCGTAAATTGTCAATGCCGCAACGGAGACGGCGGTCATGGCTTCCATTTCTACACCCGTCGGTCCAGTTGTTTTCACAGTGGCTTGAATCGTGATTGAACAATATCCGGAGGCATCAGGATGTGGGTCCTCAATAAACTCAATGTTCACACTAGAAATCATTAACGGGTGACACATCGGCACTAAATCAGGCGTGCGCTTGGCGCCCATGACGCCTGCAACCTGAGCCACAGCCAACACGTCCCCTTTGGCAATAGTCCCCTGATGAATTTTTTCAAGCGTGCTGGGAAGCAGAGCAACCCGTGCTTGTGCCACAGCGGTTCGTTCCGTCGATGGTTTGTGCGACACATCAACCATTCGAGCCCGACCCGCATCATTAAAGTGTGTCAATTCTGCCATGTCTGCCAAACTCCCTTCCCCCTGCTACTCGTATCCTTTTGTATTAGGATGAAGACGGCCTTCATTATAGGATTCGCTTGAAAAGCCAGTCAAGCAAAGGATAGAGGCTCAGCACCCTTGACTCCCCTCACATTCTCCCAGAGAATGCAAGGATGGATCAGACCTTATTCATTCAAGAAATCACCTTCCAAGGATATTGCGGCGTCACGCTTCATGAACGGCAGACCCCCCAACCGCTTTTAGTGGATGTGGAGCTTGAATGTGCCTATCATGAGGCAATTGCAGGAGATGATATCACGAAGACCGTTGATTATGCGGCTGTCACGGAATCCATCGTGGCATTCGGTTCGACACAAGCTTTTACATTAATCGAAACACTCACCGAACAATTAAGCCAGACAATTCTCGAGAACTTTCCAGTGTCACGCGTGACCCTATGGGTGAGAAAAATTCATCCTCCTATGATAAATCTCCAAGGTTCGGTTGGTGTTCGTCTTACTCGACATCTGGACGTTCAGGAACAACCATCGACGGCACTCCCTGCCCACTTGCTCCTTGAACAGCAGGCTCGTCTTCCTAAAGGCCGTCTGCTCGATGTCGCGATGGGGCATGGAAGACATGCCCTCTTTATGGCAAAGAAGGACTATCAAGTTGACGGCATCGACAAAAATAGCGAGGCCGTTCAAATGGTTGCCGACTTGGCACGTCAGCACCATCTCTCCAATCTCACAGTCCGTACGCTTGACCTCGAACCACAGGCCTCCCCTCCCCCTTCATTCGGAGTGGAGCAATATGATGTCATCCTTGTATTCTTTTATTTATACCGACCGTTGTTCTCGTCTCTTTTGTCTGCACTCAAACCTGGAGGCCAATTGCTCTATGAAACGTTTTTGATTGACAACCATCTGATTCACAATCATCCCCGACGCCGAGAGTTTTGCCTGGAACACAATGAGCTGCTGCAATTGGTTCCTGGCCTACGCATCCTTCATTTTGATGAAGGAGAACGCGAAGGGTCTATCTTGGGTAAATCAATATTGACCGCACGTCTCCTTGCAGAAAAACCGAAGACTCCCCTTAATGGCCAGGCTTGATCTACATCTTCACACCACGTATTCCGACGGAAGCTATCCGCCTGATCATGTCGTTGCGTTAGCTTCGCAGGCTGGCGTGACGACCATGGCGATTACTGACCATGATACGGTCGACGGCCTCGCGGAAGCAATCCAGGCCGGAAGACAAAGAGGGATCGAAGTGATCCCTGGCATCGAACTCAGCTCACAAACAGCAGGAATAGAAACGCATATCCTTGGGTACTTTTTTGACTGGAACCAGCCGGAGTTGAAACAGCATTTGCTCAACCAACGACAGACCCGCCATTCTCGAAATTATCACATACTCGAAACCCTGAAGACGCTTGGGCTCGCTGTCACCTATGAAGAAGTCAAAGCTAGAGCTGGATCTGACTCAATAGGACGTCCTCACATTGCCAAGGTCTTATTGGAAAAAGGGTACGTCTCCTGCCTAAAAGATGCTTTTGATCGATACCTAGGAGCCGGGAAACCTGCGTATGTCCCAATAGACTGCCCATCAACAGCCGAAGCCATTGCTTGGATTCGTGAAGCCGGTGGCATTCCGGTTCTTGCCCATCCAATCTGGGTCAAACGTTATACACAGAATATTCGGAAGCTCTGTCAAGAGTTGAAAGACCAAGGACTCCAAGGCATTGAAGTTTTTCACAGCTCCCACCAACCCAAAGATATGCATATCTGCCTTGAAGTCGCTCGTCAGGTTGGCTTATTAGCCACAGGCGGGAGTGATTTCCATGGACATGCGACACCAACCGTACAGGTAGGAAAAGGCCGAGGCAACTTGAAAGTCCCCCTGGCACTTTTAGAACCGCTCAAAAAAGCCGCGGGGGTGTAACTGTCAAACAATCGTTGGGGACAAGGTCTAAGGTAAGAGAGCGATATGGCAGCAAGTTAGTTGTCTGGCGCCTCGACAATATGATTTTCAAAACGTGTACAGCCTTCGGCTAAGAGACGGTTGGTAAGCATCTCTCCAGGCCATTCAATAGGGAGATCCGCAGTAAAGACCCAGACGTCCGGCGACGTCCAAATCGGTCCATGATCTTCAGGTAAATCTGGATCAAAAAGATCTGTCCAAACAGGCATATAGACGCCATTTCCACATTGGGTGTGTAAATGCACAATGGTACGGCTGCGAATACGGGCTTCTAAATCATGCCACACTGCGGCTGTTTCATCGGCGAGTCGATGGAGCCGAACCGCATTTTGAGCGTCAAACATGGCATAGGCAGCGAACACGGGGGCTTCTAACATCTGCGGAGCCGGGGCAATTTCCGAACATTGCGTCATTAAGCCTTGCAGGAAGGCCTCTCGATCTTCAGGACTAAACGAATCTGGCAAGGAAGACTCACTGGACCCAATCAGTTCAAACAACAGAAATGCTGTTGATTCCACCGGCTGATGTAATCGAGCCGCAATCGGACGGCGACGTTCAGAGTCTGCGATGCCAGCAATATGGGCATGCAGCTTTTGAAGCGTCAGAAAATCAAAGGTCGTATCCGTGGGCAAGCGTGGTTCAATAGTAATCGCCGTTCCCGGTTGTACATGTAAGTGAGTTCGGAGAAGATCAGCAGTGGCAACTGGATCAATTTTCAACTGCAGCGGAGGCTTAAGATTAGCCTGGAGAGGAAGTTCGAGCGCGCCCATGACGGCATAGGCGACTTTCTCATCTGGATGTCCTTCCATCATCACCGAACAGGCAGCTTCAGCCAGCAAATCAAACAGCCATTCAGCCATTTCTTCATCCAAGGCCGCCAGAACCGTGAGAATGTCATGCTCACGCTCTTGGATCAGCAGAGCTTGTAACACATCAATGGCGAGTTCGGCATCGCTATGATCATGCCGACGCGCATTAATCAGATGAATCAGGTCCCGTGTTAGGGGATCGGGACGATACCAACTAGCCATCGTAGCATTCCATTCGCACAATGTGCCTTACCATCACTATTCTCCGATAATTTTGACCAGCACGCGCTTGCGTCGTTGGCCATCAAATTCAGCATAAAAAATTTGTTCCCACGGACCAAAATCTAAACGACCCTCTGTAACAGCCACAACAACTTCACGTCCCATGAGCTGCCGTTTGATGTGCGCATCGCCATTGTCTTCACCGGTTTCATTATGACGATACCGCCCTTGTTGCGGGACAAGGTGTTCTAAAAATTCATCATAGTCGTGAAGTAACCCCGGCTCGTCATCATTGATATACACACTTGCCGTAATGTGCATAGCATTCACCAGCATCATTCCTTCTGCAATTCCGCTATTCCGTAAGGCTGACTCGATCTGAGGGGTAATATTCAGATAGGCACGTCGCGTGCTTGTCTCAAACCAGAGCTCTTCTCGATACGATTTCATCATGATTGCAGTGGTTCACATCGACAAGATATTCGGCATTCTGCACAAGGTGGAGAAGAGATGCAAGACAAGTCGATGATTTGCTTTCATCTTTGAGGCTATCATGAACTTTCTCCATGAGTTTGACATGACGTATGGGGAGTGGTATGAAAAAGGAAACATTTTTATGAGTCTATGATCTATGTTTCATTTTTCACATTCCAACACGTTGACGGCAGACTTTTCAGGATGGCCAGTTTTTTTGGCCAGTGAGGATGAACAAGATCTCGACCTTGATGACGCATTTGAGGATGATGATTTTGAGGAAGATGGAAAGCCACCAAACAAACGTCCTTACCTCCTAATCCTCGCCATCGCTCTTGTCGGCGGACTCCTCTATTTCACACTAGACCTTAATCTGATCTCCTCGATCGGCAACATGATTGTTTCCCCAACAAAAACAACACAGCAAGACCCAACGCCTCCTGTCAAATTACCGACAAGAAACACCCAAGGCACATCCACCCATATTTCAGCACCAACACCTCATTTTACGGAAGGTCAAATCGTGGTCGTCGCATCAACACCAGGATCAACGACATCAATCATTCGATTAATCAAAAACCCTGGTGGCCTTCAGTCAGGGCCGTCTGTTCAAGTTGGAGAATCCCTGACCATTGTCGATGGCGCCTATATCAATAACCAGTGGGTATACCAAGTCACTACGCAATCAGGCTCTTCCGGTTGGATTACCAGACAACACCTCAAGGCCCGTTCTTCATAGAGGTCCTTGTACCCAACCCCATTAACCATCCACACCATCACCTTTCCCGTCATTTCATCGCATGTTATGCATACGTCAGACGCTCATGCCTACTGTATTCAAGCCACCAAGCGTAGCGGGAGCAATTTTTACTATTCTTTTTACTTTCTTCCCAGGCCTCGCCGGGAAGCCATGTACACTATCTATACATTCTGCCATGAAGTTGATGACACCGTAGACCACTCTCCTCCAGGAGTAGATCCATACCAACAACTTGTCCAATGGCGAGAAGAGGTTAAGGCCATGTATACAGGCCACCCACAATTTCCTGTGACAATCAGCTTAGCAGAACATGTCCAACGCTTCGGCATCCCACAAGAATACTTTCAAGAACTCATTACTGGCATGGAGATGGACATCACCAATACTCGGTATGCCACATTTCAAGATGTCTATCCATATTGCTATCGCGTGGCCTCAATTGTGGGACTCATCTGTTTGCACGTTTTCGGGACGCAGTCACCTCTAGCCAAAGAATACGCCGAAAACCTTGGCGTCGCGTTTCAATGGACAAATATCTTGCGAGATGTCTCAGCCGATGCCGATCGAAACCGGCTCTACCTTCCCCAAGAAGACCTCCAGCAATTTGGGTACACTGAAGGCGAGCTGTTTGCCAAAACGCTGTCACCGGCGTTTTTGGAATTGATGCGTTTTGAATCTGATCGAGCCCGTCAGTACTATCACAAAGCCGCAGAGATCTTTTCCCAATTACCTCGGGCAGATCGCCAAGCACTCATTGCCGCCGAAATTATGCGTGGGGTATATGCTAGCTTGTTGAATCGCATTACGACTCTCAACTTTCACGTGTTTGGTCCCCGCATTCGGGTCTCCTCAGCACAACGCTTGGCTATCGCCGTCATGACCTGGTTCCAATTATCCTTACAAAACCCCTCGCGTTCTTGAGAGAACCCACACAAACAGCTCATCATTACCAAAGTCTTACTAGCCTGCTTAGATCAAGACTTATCATTTTTCTAAAGGGGCCGCTGTGCCTCTTGAGCCTTGCTATACCGATGGCTAGGCACGCATAATCCATAAATTTATTGTAACGTAAACCTGCACAGCATGTTGACTAAGCCTACGAACACCTCACGTCATGTTCTGATCGTTGGCAGTAATCTTGCTGGTCTGACAACAGCCCTTCGCCTTCTGCAACAAGGGTTTTCCGTCACCATCCTCTGCCCACCACCACAAGCCCCGCCTCATCTTTTGACCACCATGCCTCATGCCGCTGCCTCATTACCGGAACATGAACAATTCCGCCTCACGCATTTTGATGAACCATGGCCTTTCATCCTCCAAGGATTTCAACAGGCCACACTCTCTCTATTACAAGAAATAGGATCTTCTCATCGGCTCTCCTGGCCATCACATATGTCTTTGTTTTTTGTCTCCTCTTTGGGGCGTCATCGACGGCTTCCTCTTTTCTGCCTTCCTGCCCCGTTTCATTCCCTTTTGGGGCTACTCGTTTTTCAAGGTCTCTCACTCAAGGCACGCCTTCATATCCTGAATCACATTGAAAAACTGTGGGAGGAAACCATCGCACTCCCTCTTGGATTAGACCAACAAACAGCAGACGCCTGGCTCCTTAACACAGGGCACCCGGCGCTCGCCCTCCAACAAGTCTGGAACCCCCTATGTCGGTTTCTCCTCGGTGACCATCTGAGCAACACATCTGCAGATCATTTCACCTCAGCCTTAACACGATCATTTTTATCCAAGCGGTCTCATGCGTATGTGAATCTTCCTGCCCACAATGTCCAGGAATCGCTCTTCACTCCTTTATGGAAACAGATTCGGGAACATGGTGGGATCATTCGAGTCAAAACCCAACCCCATTCTTTCCAAGTGAACGGTACTCATATCACAGGCGTACACATACAAGACGGAACATCTCTGAACGCCGACTGGTACGTTGCGGCAATGGAACCATATGCCCTGACAGCCCTACTTCCTGAACGAGTATTGGCAAAATCAGCATATTTTTATCATCTCAACCATTTATGGCAGGTGCCAGCCCTGACCATTCACATCAGAGTCGCGGCGTCACAGATCCGCCCACGCCTGTTTTTATCAAATGGGACATTTCAATGGATCACATTCCGAAACGAAGCTAAAATAAACACCTGCCTGATTTCTTGCATGTCGACAGCGGATACCCAACGTCTTGAACAATCAGATCAAGACCTTCTCGCATGTGCATGGAAAGAAATCCATCAGATAGTTCCCCACCAAGATGGTCTTTCCTCTTCTGACAGTTTGGAACACCAAATTTTTCGGCACCATCGTGCATTCCTTTCCCCTGCACCAGGAATCACGGCATACCGACCGTCTCAACAGAGTCCCTTGCCAAACTTGTTCTTAACTGGCGATTGGACAGAAACTGGTCTCTCTGCCGGCGTCGAAAGCGCGATTGTCAGTGGAAATCGCTGCAGTGCATCCATCGTGGCCATGAATGCGCGTAGGAACATTGACAACACGAACCACGCCCCCTAAGATCCCAACCTCATGGACCTTCATACCCTCGCCACCAGCCTTCATGATTGTCAACAATGCCAATTGTCTGCAGGTCGGACTCAAGTGGTATTTGGAAGTGGAAACCCTCACGCCACGATCATGTTTGTTGGGGAAGCCCCAGGGTTCTACGAAGATCAACAAGGCGTCCCCTTCGTCGGGGCCGCAGGTAAACTCTTGACGACATTGCTCGAGTCGGTTGGCCTTTTACGATCAGAAATTTATATTGCCAATGTCATCAAATGCCGTCCTCCGAACAATCGGAATCCCGAGCCCAATGAAGTCGAAACCTGCAAACCGTTTTTGCTCCAACAAATTCAGTTAATCAAACCTCACCTGGTTTGCTCCTTAGGGAACTTTGCCACACAAACGTTGTTAAATAGAAAAGTTGGGATTACCAAAGTTCGCGGACAGGTATTTCGATTGCCTGAATTCGTTCTATTCCCCCTCCTGCATCCAGCCGCAGCTCTCCATCAGGGGAACCTACAAGCCCCTCTCCGTGAAGACTTCCACAAACTCAAAACGGTGCTGGATGAGATGCGAGAAAACGCCCTCAAAGAACCTGACAAACCTACCTCCCCAGAACCGTCCCAACCCGTGCAAATGAATCTCTTTGACAATTGAGCCAACAGGCCCATTGTTCAAAAAGAAACAACTCTCTCTTCAATTGACCATTCTGGATAATCGAACAAGGCTGATGGGAAACAATGCCTTGATAGAAACGATGCTTATCCTTTAAACAAGTTGTTATCTGAGATTCATTCCGCTCTTACGATATCGTAGGGTTTCCCCAATGATCGGAACTATCTAGACCTTTGACTTTTCTTTCGGTGTTATTGGTCCATTGAAGTTTCCTTCAATGAACTTATATGCGAGTTGTATGAATAGATGAGCAAACACACCCGCAGCTTTCTTGGCAAACTCACACGCAATAGCTATTGAGAAACTCAGAAAGCAACAGCTTAATGACCGTTATCGATATACTGTAGTGCTCCCCTGAAATCAAGCCACCTGTGATCGTTGTTCATTGCGATACT
>JAALKI010000008.1 GCA_011088105.1 Nitrospirota bacterium
TCTGTTGCTGAAACCGTTGAGTTACGAAAGGCAAAGACATGCCATCTTCGTATTGCCCCAGCGTTTCACTAATTTTCTCGATTCGCACCCCCGTTGCTGGATGTGTGGAAAAAAAGCGAGACTGCGTATATTCTTTTTGAGCCTCCAATGTTTTCAAATAGGTTTGAAGACCAATGGGATTGTAACCTGCTCGATAGGCAAATTCGATCCCGAATACATCCGCTTCGTATTCTAAATCTTTGTCTAAGCCCTTCGTAAAAAGCTTATCAGTGATCTCATCAATCACATTGGAAAACATCTGAGAATCCTTTTTCATCGCGGACAAGGTCAGTTCTGAGACATTGGACAGCACCGCCCCTCGACGAATGGTACTCAGCATGTGTTTTTGTGTCACATGCGCTACTTCATGAGCCAACACACCCGCCAATTCGGCTTCGTTTTTTAGCGTTTTGAGTAGGCCGAGGGTAATAAAAATATATCCTCCTGGCGCAGCAAATGCATTCTGGTCCAGGTCATTCAAAATGGCAAACCGGTACGTGAGGTTCGGACGATCAGAAACCTCGCCGATGGTCCTACCAACCAGATTCACATATCGCGTCAACGCATCGTTGCGATATTCGCCACCAAATCGACTAAAGGCTTCTACGGCCACGGCCTCACCAATGATAGCCTCTTCTTCCTCGCCAATAGGTTGCAAAGCCTGGACGACACCCAACCCTTTTTTGAAAAGGTCAATATCTTTTTTCTTCGCACCAAAAATTCCGCCCAGGCCATCGATCAGGCCAGGTTGCTCTTCTTGCGAAGCCTGGCCTTGAGAAGAGGATTCTTTTTTCTGTTGTGGTGCCGGTTTGAGCAAATCATCAAAAAACCCGCTGGCACCTTGTCCTGTGCCGAGAAAAGTCAGGGCCATCAACATTACAGTTAAATAGGCTCTCTTCATTGTCCACCTCCTACGTATTCTCCGACCCCACCTTCTTGTTGAAACCGTGCCAATTCTTCATTAGAGATCACAAGTTGTTCCATATTTTCCACAGATTGCCTATGAATCGGATCAATCTGTTTATGTTGGGCATACTGATTGGTTGTTTCTTTCAAACCACGGATACTCCCCCCAGAACGGGCTTCTTTGGCCATCATCCTGTTATTCCCCGTTAAGCCTGATAACCCACTGCCACCACTTTTCCCAGCCGGCTTTGTTTTGGAAATTTTAAATTTGAAGACCCAGCCGGTTTTGCCATTACTCAATATCACGTAATATTGACGACCAGCTTTTTTCATGACTTCGACTTGATCCCCTATTTCCAGCGTCGTCACCACAGATGACGTGGGTGATTTCTCAGCTGTAACCTTAACCCCATTCTTTTTCGCATACATTGTTTCTGCGAATGCGGACACGGCTCCCATGAACCAGATAGCCGCCGCAAGCACTGCAACCCAGCCTACTCGTTTCATGATTTCCCCCATTGCTGCCAATAATAATGCCTCTGCATCATGGCTTCTGCCTGTTTCATACCTAGACACATCCTTCATATTTCCTAAGCGATATACGCATCTTGTCTATCTATTTTCTATAGTGTTTTGACTATTGATAATCGCCAACCAAACTAAAGCCTGCCCAATATGAAGGATGTGGGAAGTCTCGTTTGACGAGTAACTGAGCCTGACGCAAGCTTTTTGCCTTATCCATTGTGACATAGTTCCGATAAAAATGTTTCATCAGGACAGACGTCGAGAGATCATCAACTCGCCACAAAGCCGACACCAACGCATGCGTCCCGGCATAGATAAAGGCTCGGTTCAACCCAATCAGCTCACCCGCTTCCAATTTCCCTAAGCCTGTCTGACAGGCACTCAATGTCACTAAATCAGCATTAATCTCCAATCCAAAGACTTCCTTCACCGTTAACCGACGATTTGTGGGAGCATTGGAGGCTAGCCATAATGAGGAAAATAACGGATTGAATTCATCAAACTCACCATGCGCGGCAAGGTGAATAACCCCATAATCCTTAATGTGTTCAACAAACCATTCCTTTGTAGCTTTGGCTCCGGTCAAAATATCCATATCCGGATAGTTCCATTTAATACTCTGCGCCTCCAGCTCTGCCAAGGGAAGATCATAGTTATAATTTCCCAGGTCCGGATTCCCCACAGCTAATACCTTTGTGGCTTTTTCTGTTCGGCGCTGCGCAAAGGTAAATTTCAAAACAGAAGCAGCTGGCGTATAAAAAATCGGGTAGCGATCAACGAGATATTCTTCTGCATGTTTTAGAGCCGCAAAGGAAAGAAAATGAAGTGGGCCATCTGGAATAATCCCAAGGTATTTAATGTCTTCAAGATCTTGGCGAACTGGAGCAATAAGATAGGCATACAGAGCCTGCAACTCATCATCCACCGACTCTACCTGCTGAACGGCTTGGCGGTACCGTCCGATGATTTTCGCAATCGCTTCTTCGTTAGCAGGAATGGGATAAAAGGTTACACCAGATTCTTGAATCAGCCAGACATAGCTGCCCTGGGTACTGACCATATACGATAAGAGCCCGACATCAGGCGCAATCATCTGTTGCACGTCTTGCAGCGTGAGCGGGTCCACGGATACAAAAGAACTCAGCCCTGGATTCTGTTGCTTCAGTTCCAAGACCATTTGATCATACCGTGTTTTGGCATCTCTATACCGTGCCACCACATCAGCCGGTGGCTCCTCATATGACCCCACTTCAGTCTTCAAGGCCTCGACACGACGGGACATGACAGAAATGGTATCTAACGCCTGCTGATCGGCTTCATTGTTCAACGTAAGCTTTTGATTACCCAATAAATCGATAAAACTTCGAGACCGAGACCGTTCTAAATAATTGAACGCCTCATCAATCCGGTCCATTTCAATCAGAAGCCTAACCGTTTCCCGGTAAAGATCCTGTTTGTTGACTTGGAAACTATTCCGCAATTCATCAATTTTCAAAGATGCGCGCATCCCCTCGACTACGGTCACTGCATTGGCATACCAGGAAAAGGCATCGACATGGTTCCCTTGTTCCCATAAGATTCCACCTTTACCCTTTGCTGCGCGCCATTCCACTTCCTTAATGCCATATCGTTTGGCTCGTTCATAAGCTTGCGTATAATAACCAATGGCCTTTTCCGATTTTTTGAGCGTCCGGTTCACATTGCCCAATTCCAGTAATGCCTTCACCCAATTAATCGCATTCTTAATCGCTGCGCTCGTTTGTTCCGCTTGAATAAAGTTCTCTTCAGCTTCAACAACTTTGCCCATTTTGAGTTGGGATATCCCAATATTGCGATAGTCATATCCCAAGCCCCATCGGCTATTGAGCACTTCGTCAATGTGCTTGGCCTGTTCAAAATACTCAAGAGCGGTCACATAATCCCCTTGTTGCCGATAGACTAACCCTACATTATTCAGTGATGATGCCAACTCCGTCTTAATATCAGCCTCTTGGGCCATAGTCACCGCTTCGTGTAATGACAACAAGGCTTTTTCCGAATCATTCAAAGTCCAGTACATCAGACCTCGTGTGTTGTGAACCATGATCGTTAACTGGGTATCTCCGGCGTCTCGCGCCAGCGTGTCAGCTCGCGATAAGAATTGAAATGCCTCTTGATAGCTGCCTCTAAACCAGGAGGTATTGGCAAGGTACAAATACCCTGAAGCGATCAGAAAAGGATCGTCCAGCTCTTTACCAATTTGCCTTCCCTGCTGATAATATTGGTCAGCTTGTTCAAATAACCCTATTTTTTCATAGGTCAGCCCAATCTCATACAATGTTTCCGCTTCTCCACGACGATCTTCAAGCTCCCGATAAGACTCTAATGCCACAGAAAAGTTCTTTCTAGCTTCTTCATAACGTCCCAAGCGAAGATAGTAAATCCGACCGATTCGGCGATGTTGGGTCGCCACATCTCCAACTTCGCCAATTTCCTCATAGAGCGCATACGAGCGGCCAAAGTCCAACAAAGCTTCGGAGTAAGCTCCCATGTTTTCCCTAACCACCCCAAGTGTGGCGATTCCTTCAGCAAGCCTATCGAGTTCCTCTGCTTGCAACCACAGCACATTCGCACTTTCTAGGTGCTGGATAGCGACATCAAACTGTTCCAACCTCGAATAGAGAATGCCCAATTGATAGAATGCTTCTGACCGTTCCTCAGACGTTGCCGTTTCACCCAATGCCTGTAACAATTGGTTTTGATGAAACACCGCAGTTTGATACTCACCAATTTTATAAGCCGCATCCACAACCAACTTTGTCAATTCGCGAAAATCTTCCATTTTATCAGCATAGTGAATCACGGACAGGGCATGAATCATATGTTGAAGCGCTTGAGGATACTGCCCCTCCTGATAGAGCGACACCGCCGTGTTCAGTTGATCCGCATAGATGGCCGACGCAAATGCCATTTTTTCTTCTTCATTCATCCCCGCATAGCCATACAGCACAAAGGACGATGCCACGGCACTCACGTCTTGGACCTTGGCCGAAGCCTGGGCAACCGCTTCATGCGGAGGCATGTCAGTCAAACGGGCCAGATATTGTCCGACAAATTGCTCAGCCGTCTCCTTATCATATCTCCCATGGCCTACAATGACATGGGGAAAGCCCGACCGGATCAATGCATTCACCAGTAACGCTGTAGATGCCTCATGTTCTTTCGTACTATTCAAGATAATGGCCGTATGATGAGTCGATCCGGCTAGATTTCGCACACGAATAAACTCACGAACTCGTAACTGTTCGTTGACCGTAAAGGCTAAATCTTTTTGACGATTCATCGTAACAAACACATCTGTCATCTCAATAAGTTTGGAGTCGCTCACAGGGTCACCGTTCAGAGTCTGCAAAGAAAATGAGACAGCACCTGCTGTTGGCATCAGAAGAGCAGAACGCTTGCTGGCAACGGTGACATTTGTATAAAACAGGCTTCTTTGGTGGAACCCATTGATAATCTCATAACTATTCGACACTCGTGTTACCGGGATCGTATTCGGAAAGAACGCCTGAGCTTGCGTGAGAAGTGATTCGGCGGTCGACAGATAGCCTAACCCCGGTTGGCGAAGAATCTCCTGAACCTGTGTAACATTCCCTTCTATAGGAAAATATTGTACGTGCGTCCCATGATGGATAAACCCATGGCTCTGCTCGATACCAGGAACAACCTTCATGTAGCGATGTTCCGCATTAACCGCGACAGAAAGAGTTTCTGCCGTCAGTGGGTATTGCCAAAAATACGAAACCGCCCACGGATATTCTTCGTATAAGGCAAATAGGACCTCTTCCAATTCAGCCGAAAGAGCCTCGAGCTGCTCCGGCTGGCCTTGGCTCAACCCATGGCGAATCTCTTTGATCAAACTGCCAAGATCTTCCGCATACTCGCCTACTCCCGTTAAAAAAAACTCTTCGCCCATCACCTCATACAGCATGAGGCTCATTTTCCGCATGGCTAATTGTTCTGCAATGATAAAAGCTTGCTCATATCGACCATCTTCAACAAGCCCGTCAACATAAAGAGCAGATAACCGATCCAAGAATGGCATGACTGCGCTAATATGTTGACGAGGCAATGCTTGAGGGGGATACCGCATCAATTCGTCAAATGCTTGACGAAGCCATACCTGACGCTCATCCGGTTTTTCAGCATGTTCAGCTTGCAAGACAGACCATAACCAACTATTCCAAACCCCGACCATCTCAGCCAATCCGTTCAGATTTTTCTGTAGTCGCGCAGAGGCCTCCTGATTGTTCCCAGCCAGCGCAATATCTCTCATATTCAAATCAAGCATGAGCAACAAAGAAGCGTTAGGCCCATCAGGAAAAATCGTGTGATCCTCCAGCATCGCTCTGGCTTTTACATAATAAGACCAAGCGTGTGTTTTGAGGGTATACAGCATGTGGAGATGTTCAACTGCGTCTTCAATATTGTCTGAGCTGTGAGCGAATGAATCGGAAAGCGCTGAAAGGAGAAAGGCCACGTTTGTCAGCGCATAGAACGTCTGAGGATCTTTCTGTTCTTCAGCAATCTGTTCATCTAGCGCCTCAACCAACACGGCGACAATATCCCATTCAATTTCCTCCCCTGTGAGAAACTGTTCAGCGAAAAGGCGAGAAAGGTTATACACATTGATGCGTGTTCCAAAATTCAAGTCTAGCGTTTGCGTATAGCCTAGAGATTGACGCATGTAATCAATGGCCTCGACAGGCAACTCAAGCTGATGAGACAACAATCCAATCCGATTGAGCACCACGGCTTTTTCTGTCAACCGTGCAACATTCGTGTCTGCATCAGGGCTGGCGGCAATCAACGCAAGCTTTTTGAGATAATACTCTCGTGCTGGCGCCGGTTCCTTAAGTTTTTCATAGGTCCCCGCAATGTAACTGAACATGAGTTTTTCTTCGCCGATGGCATCAAATCCACTCGCGGCTTCTGACCCACCACCCCCAAGCGGAACTTCGACATTGAAGAATCCTGAACCTTTTTGTTTCTGCTTCCCTCCAAATTGTTGGATGGAATCCAAGCTAGCGAAGTAACTCTTCAATGCGTTCTTTAAAGCCTCTCGTTCTGTTTGATTTCCAGAAGAACCGAGATTGTAGAGATTCACCCCGATATTGCGTTGGAGCAACGCAAGGTTTTTCCGGTTACCTAACTCGAGGTTGATTTCCATCGCCTGAGAATACGACTGGACGGCCTCTGAATACCGCCCTAAATCCTGTTGCGAAAGCCCCAAACGTTCCAACAGCTCAGCCCTGAGAATGGGTTGATCGTCAGGGACTCGTTTCAGTGCTAATCGATACTGGCCAATCGACTCTTCGCTATGTCCTGTCTTGAAACAAGCTTCACCAAAGTTTTTTCGAAACAACAGCTCCGTCGTAGGATCCCGGGTGATGCTGTGCGATTGGTCACGTTGCCGGTAATGGCGATACGCCTCAGGATAATTAGCTAAGGCCATATAGGTATTACCCAAATTCAACAACAAGTTAGATTCTACTATCGGAAATTGAAATTCGTCGTTGAGATCCAAGGCGATACGGTATGCCTGTTCCGCTTTCTCCAAATATCCATACTTCCCATCAATTTGTTCTACTTGTTCATATGCCCACCCCAACGTTTGATAAAAATATGGAATCCCAGGATCAAGTCCGATTGCCTGCTCTATCAAACTGATGACGCTGAAAAAATCCGGGGGATTCGAATATGAAAGCGCCAGCCCCAGACTATATCGATAGACCGCATGCTCGGGATTAGCCTCAACCTGTTTTCTATACACAGCTTGGACGGCAGGAATTTCCTTCAACATCACCTTTGTATTGATGTACTCTCGATGTGCCTCCACCGACTCCGGATAGGTTTGCGTTATAGCCAAAAGCTCTTTTGCGGCAATTCGCACCTCACCGATTGCTCGGTTTTTAATAGCCTTCCTCACAAGCTGTAGCACCATGAGGCGCTTGACTCGATCAAGCTCAAGCTGATTAGTCCCTGTATGTTCCACAAGTGCAGCATAGACATCGGCTGCTTCCTCATAACGTTCTGCAGCCGAAAGAATTTCTGCTTTTTGGGTGTATGCTCGCTCAACCATTTCAGGAAAAGGCAGCGGCATGGTCAACACCTGATCCAAGACAGCAATCGCTTTGAGTTGTTCCCCATTTTTTTCATACAACTCAGCCATGCGAAGACGCGCCGATGCGATCAGTAATGGCAACGACGAGTAAGCATCAACTAAGGTTTGGAGCGAAGCGGTCTGTTGATGCACATCCGTCCCCCGCTCTGAAACTGCAATGGCTTGAGTCACGGCACGTCGCCCCCAGGAACTATTCTCTCCAAAGAGAGTAATGACATCCACAAACACCTGGAGCAGACTCGACTCATCACCCAGCGCTCGGTACCCTATCCCACGTGTAAACAGGGCCTTAGCCCTCACATCCTTATTCTCCAATCCGTCAACTTTCGCCAGATAATCCAATGCAGACAGAAAATCACCACCAAGCAAATGCAACCGCCCGACTTCAATGAGTGCTTGTCCATACACCATATCGTCAGATCGATGGTTTTCCCCAATTACCAGCAAGTCTGCAACGTGCTTTTGAATAAGCCGCGTCAATCCTGCTTGACTGAGTTGCCCTACGTGCTGGCGAAGATTCAAGACAATCGTTTGAAGCCGAGCCAAGGCACCGATGCGGCCATTCTCTCCTGCATAAGGCTCCAGAACCTGTTGCGCAAGGGTAAAGTGTCCCGCCTCGACTAGTTGCTCTACATAAGCAAAATCAAATTCCGCTCGTTGTGTTACGAGGAGGTCAGGCGCAAGATTTCGGGAAATGTTGGTGAGCCCCAAAATCCCAAGGTCCGTTTCATCCCGGTCGAAATGCCATGTGGCCTGCTCATGAGCTTGGTCAAACGACGCATATCCATTCAGGAAACGCTTGAGAGTCAGTCGAAAGATATCGCCGTTCCGAAGATCAGAAAAATAGACAACCCCCTGGGTTTCCACAGGATACAGATGAAAATGATTAGCAGGCGTCAGTTGATACAATGAGTCTAACTGATGGGTCGCCTGATTCATCTGCCCAGTCCAGATTGAGGACTGATCATCTGTGTTTACGACCCCATCTTCATTTGTATCTTCTTGATATCTGGCAAAGACAAGCATTCCCGTATCCGTCATGACTGGAGACACATCCAAGTCTGTCCCCACCATGAGTTCAACACGATCTTCAGACTCCGCACCAGGTAATGCATAGAGATTGCCCTCATGGGCATAGACAATCCAACCATCCTGTGTGATTGAAAAGGTAGAAGCATGAGTGACCACTTCCTGTTCAGCGCCATCAAGAAGCGAGCGACGAAAAACTCCCCGTTTCTCGCTGACAAGGTCTTGCTTGAGATAAAAGATGACATCTTTTTGCAAACTCCATTGCGGGAGGGAATCGCCACTAGATAAGTCCGTTAAGCGTTTTTCTTCACCCGTCACCACATCCAGGAGATAGATGTCTCCTCGAGGGTCTGTTTTGTTGGAGACATAGAGCAACTGACTCCCGTCCGCATTTAATGATGGATTTCCATCTACGGCAGGGTGGGTCGTCAATTGGCGTGGGAGGGAAATCGCCCTAGCTGATAACGATTTGAGCCAGATATCCGCATTCCCAGCTCGTTCTGAGACAAAGGCCAGATACCGTCCATCTTGCGAAGGCGCCGGGAAGTAGTCAATAGCCGGATGAGAGGTTATTTTTTCAGGCGTACTGGCAAGAACCAGATCATGACAGAACCACAAAACACACCCTACAGCCACGAGGCCTGAAAGAAAAAAGGCATGAAGTAATCTCACTTGACTGCTTTTTTGACCCATTCGCCATTCTCCAATTGAATCATGTCCCCAGATCGAGCTTTATCACGATTCAATGAGGCAAACATTTTCCTGATGCGAGGCAAATCTTTATCAGAAAGTTTTTCATTTGTTTCAATGACCCGGTGCATCACGACCTCACGATCTGCATTTTCTTCTTCCACCAGGTTCTTTACAAATGGCATCTGACCCGCTTCAACCAGATCTGGAGACAAGAGCGTGATCATCCCTTCGTTATTTTCCCCAAGCGCCTTAAGCTTTTTGAGTCGATCAATATCGTCTTTGTTAAAGGAAGCTCGCTGAATGGCTCGAATAACTTTCTTTTTTCCCGGCGGGATTTCCGGAGTTTTCTTGAGCTTCCCTTTCGGATCAATATATCGGACCGAGGCCACCAATAGAACTTCTTGATTGAGCTCCTGATATGTGCCAAGCACCTGATTCTCAAGAGCCGTACGCTCATCAACAACGGTCACCCCAACCAATGGACCACTGCAACCCACCAAAAGCCCTGCCAACCACCAAACAATAGCGTTCTTATGATTTTGATTCATGGCCTTCTCGCAAGTTTTTTCTTAATTTATGAGTGTGACGTGATTGCACTAATCATCATGAAACCACATAGGCACAACATACCAAACGAAATCCAAAATTTGAACGCTCGTTTGTGATGCCTCAAGGTCTATCCCCTATTCACAGTCCATCTCGTTCTTCGCGTGGAATAGTTAATTTTGCATCGATAAAATCCTGGTGAGAAAGATCAAGGGTCTTCGCAATCATCTTGATTTCTTCAATTTCCTGGTTAGATGTCTTATTCGCTGCATTTGCAACCATAAATAGACATCGAAGAAACGTCTTTCGTTCCTCAAACGTCGTGTAATCACGCAAGCCTCGACCTAACCGAACAACATCCAAGCCTTTGAGGATTCGGACGCGACTAATTTGGACAACCAGGCAAGCTAATTTTTCAGAAATCCCCCAAATCTTGACCAGCGATTGCACCATGGCCTTTTCTTCTTGTTCACAGATTTCTTGATCCAGCCATGCCACTCGTGCGAGCAACCCAGCAGCCAAACAGACTTTTTTAATTTCCTGTTCAGAGAGCACAAGAGGAGTCCCCTGATTGTCCATCTCGGTCACGAGCTGAAAATACACCGTATTCTTAATGTAATCCTCTAGACGACTTTCCCGACGGCCCTCCCCCTCATAATGAGCCATGCGTGACCGGACAGCTCGTCGAATCGGCCTCGTAAGGTGAGAGAATAACCCCACTCGTTTTTCTTCAATATCCCGGCGTAACGTCTCCCACATGGCGACTTCTGCCTCATCCATCTGACCATCAACCTGAACCAGGTTAGAAAGTGTCTCAAGGACTAATGTCTTATCGGCAGCAGAGGTCATGCCATCCAGAACCCGCTGAAGCAACTGATGTCGCTCTTCTTCACTGACCGGAGCAACCAGATATAACTCCAGTTGCATCCAGTCTTCACCGGAAATATCCGGCAGGAGAAAGAGCAACTCTTTCAAGGCATTTACTTCTTTATGATGTAAGGTTCCATCCACCCACGCAGCTCCGATCAGGAGTTTCCCAAGATTCAGGATAAATGCTTTGTCCGCCATACCTTCTCCTTTTTGCCAATTGATAGTCTTGTATCCAATGAATGCACATAGATATCACGATGCATGGTCACTTCCTCCATGACCAGACAACATGGCAAATTGATCTTGCCAGAGTTCCAACACCCACGCAACATGCAGGAACCATACCCATGCTATGAATTGAGGTTTTTGACATGATCTATGTACAATGTGCTCCGTGAAGAGTAAGAGTTTTTCAAACAAGGCACTGCTGAGTTGGTGAAAAAACGCTAGAGGAGACGCTGATGGGGAAATCGTTTACGCATCAAAACCGACGCACTTTTTCACTGTTCGTCTTAACCGCATTGATCCTTGTGAGCCTAAACAGTCTCTCTACGGCTGGGGACGGCGAAGCCGAACCGGAACCCACGGACCGTGAAACCGTGTTTATTGGACAAGATGGCGCGCCCATGGTCACAATCCCAGAAGGGAAGTTTCTCATGGGTTCCTATGAAGGACCTCGGAATCAACGGCCAGAACATACCATCTGGCTTGATACCTACCTCATTGATCAATTTGAAATCACGATGAATCGCTATCAAAAATTTTTAGATGAAACTGATCATGATCCTCCTCCCTTGTGGGATGACGGGGCCTCTTTTGAAGTCGGTGACCGCCCAGCAGTAGGAATGAATTGGTCAAGTGCTCTCACCTATTGTAAATGGGCAGGCAAACGCCTGCCTACTGAAGCCGAGTGGGAAAAAGCTGCCAGAGGCACTGATGGGCGACGTTATCCTTGGGGCCATATGCAACCCTTTGTCGACATTGCCAACTATAATCGCGGAGTCTGGGTCGATTATGCGATTACACTCAGATCCGTCACAGCTGGCATCAAAGGCATGAGCATTCGACATGGTTTAAAAGAAGGTGGGAAAAGCCCGTATGGCCTATACCACATGTCTGGAAATGCCGCAGAATGGGTGGTCGATTGGTACGATCGCAACTACTATGAACAAAGCCCACCGCGCAATCCAACAGGTCCTGAATCTGGAGAAAAAAAGGTCTTGCGTGGTGGGTCATGGGAAGATATGCCTAAGCGATTACAAGTCACCGCTCGCGGGTCAGCTGAGCCAAATTTTCCGGAAGAAGCCAATGACTTAACTATCGGTTTTCGATGTGCTATGGATCCCACGACATCATCATAACGGGTATTCATCTCATTCAAGAGTCATACTACAAACGTAAAAGCCTAAAGGTAACACCCATCCATTCCATGTGTTAAGCTACTTGCAAAGTAGGTTATTTTTTGGTAAGAAGCTGAACCTTCGATTACAACTAAATTCTATCATCGTACCTTATCTCCATGCCTGAAACCTCTAGAGTCATCGTATCTCAACGCAAAAACACATCGTAAATGGATAGGCTTATTATGCGATTCTTGCTTGCTAGCGTCACCCTCTTTCTTACATTCGCCCTAGGAAACTCATTCGCCATAGGGGCCGAGAACTTTTTCAAACTCAAGCAGGAAGGGATTCAGGCTCGAACAGAGAAAATTTGGGAGGTTGCTATTGACCGATTGAGTCAGGCAGCGGACATTCGTCCTGACGATGCCGAAATCCAATACCTCCTTGGAACATCGCTCGGATTCTCAGGGCAATATCAAAAAGCCCAAGCGGCACTTAGACGTGCCCTAGCCATCAATCCACACTATGGAGATGCGACCTTGGCTCTTGCTCGAAACATAAGTTGGGGCGGAGACCATGAGTCAGCCTTGGCAGAAATCACACAGTTTCTTGCAAAACAAGACAACAATGCTGAAGCGCTTACACTTGCAGGACGATTGAATTATTTCCTCAATCATTATGATCGTGCGTACACCTACTATACGCGTTCCCTTCAAATAGATCCTGAAAATGTCGAAGCCCTCATAGGCAAGGGAGACGTCCTCCTAGCTCAGAGTCGTTACAAAGATGCCGAAAAGACCTATGCCATGGCAGCCAAAGTAGCCCCTGATGCCAAAGGGCTTGATAAAAAATTAAGGGCAAGCCGGGAGCGGCCCACACGTTGGCGCGTAGATCTCAATGTCGAAGGAACATTTTTTGAGGAGAATCAAGCCGATTGGTATCACACCAACATGCAAACAACCTATACGTATTCCCCTCGCACCAATGCCTGGTTTCGTTACGAGTTCTTTGAACGCTTCAAGGATGATGGACACCTGTATACTTTAGGTGGCAGTCACCAAGTTCTCGATTGGCTCCAGGCCCGAGCGTCAATAGGGATTAGTGGTCCCCGAGCCCCCTACCTCGGCAAGGAGTATTATCAACTAGGAGGTACGGCTAGACTCTGGAAAGGTAGTCAAAGTAAGGTACTAGGACAGAAGCTTATCGGCCCCACATTCCTAACCGTTGAGAACTACATCAGTCGCTTCGACAGAAGGGGGGTCAGTAGCGTTTATAGAATAGACCCTGGACTGATACAGTATATTGGAAAAAGGTTCTGGGTAACCTTTCGTGCAGTAAACATGTGGGAATTCAAAAATGATCTTTTTGATTGGGGGTATTTCATTAGGGGTGACTGGCAACTGCTTGACCACCTTCGCTTATATGCTGGATACGCAGATGCCCCTGAACCATCAATACAAGCACAGGAATCCCGCGATAATATCGCCCGCATCCTACGCACACGCACAATTCTAGGCGGACTCGTTTATGATCTAACACCTCGCTTTGGAATTAATCTAACCTACTCCCGTGACCATCGTGACCTTGAGAAAGGCAGTGGACGCCCCAGCCAGCATAACACTATCGCCCACACGGCCGTACTTGGAACTACAATTCGGTTCTGAGCTCAACACACGTTGTATGCCCATCCTCTTTAGCAATAAAGGCAATAATGTTTTGTAATTTTTGAATGATCGACTGTACGAGCGCTTGTTCCTCTCGTTTTATTATCTTGAGCTCAGCCTCAGGAAGCCTTTGAAACCGTTCTCCATGTTGCGTAGTTCTTTTTGTCTAGCAGCTACTTACTTCTCATAGCGCTTTATCTTTTCCGCTATCGTTCTTTTAGCTTTTCCTGCGTCTTTTGTCGACTGAATCACACATTGCACATCAATAGAGCTAAGCTTAGATTCGGCAAAGGCCGTAGGCCTATATTATACCAATGCTAACAACAACTCCTAACGATGTGATCATTGCTACGATTAAATTAATTGGTACTCTAAATCATATAGGGACATTTCAGGTTCATATAATCAGATACCATCCCATGTTGAATTTCTCTGTTTAGTTATCATATAGTGATGCACAATCAAGCCGTTCCTAGTCCCTTATGGTACCTCATGAGATCAAAGCTGAAACGTTCTGCCTGATAAAGACCATGGCTACGCCTCTCTATTCACATATATGACGTGTCATCACCTAGGGAGACTGAAAATGAGAAGATTGCCTTCTTCCTTCCGTATCCTGCCTGCGACATTAGGTATCCTGCTTGTCGCTTCTATTGCGCCTGCGCAAACGATTGATGTCCCCATTATGGCACCCAAACGGGTGTTTGTCCTCCAAAACTATGTTGATAATTTTAATTTTGGCCTTAAGGCAGGTGGTGAATTACGACCGTTTGGCAAGGTACTTGGCGAATTTGTCCTTCAGGACGGTGTAGGCAATCGGTTGAAACCTCACTCTGTGACCGGAGTTGACACTGCGGCCTATTTATCCACCATTGATGAAGGATTTGGGGCTAGCTCTAACCAGGATTTCATCGGGTTCAGTAAGAGATTTGCCACAGCCACAAACCTGGAAAGCAAACTCTCCAGTAATACCATCGATGCGAGCGGATTTAAATCGATTTCATATTTTGTAAAAAATGCCGGGGACACAAGCTATTCCGAAGCTTCCGTCTCGTTGGAGCTTGTGATTGGCGATGGAGGTGATGTTACAACTACCGATAACGAGGACAAATTTACCGGAAGCGTCTGGGGCCAAGCGGCACCAAAACCTATTGCGAGTATCAAAGGCAACAGTGAGTATAATGAATTTGAGCGAATTGACCTGACACTCAACGGATCAATCAAAGGCATAAAGGGTGGCTTTAAACGCATCATCGGGCCAACAGACAAAACAACTCACACAAACCTAACCAGTGAGTTATTAAAGCAAATAACTGGGGTTAACATTGTGATGCATAGTGGTGGAGAGAGTGGAATCCGTCGTGCTATTCTTGTTGATGACATTAGTTTTTCGAATTTCAGTCTGGTTGTGGAACAAGAAAAAGTCTTTACTAAACCCGACAATACGACAACCATCATAAAATTCATCACCACTCTCACAACCAACTCAAGCAAATCAAGATCAGGCAAAGATATTTGCTTTACGATCAACCAGGACATCGCGAACCAAACCTGTGTCCCAACAAATGATCAGGGCCAGGCGGTCTTTAATTTTCCTGTCACACCTGAAACCGCTATCTTCACTATTGATGTCGAACCAGTTTTATAACGAACAGGCGTCGAACAAACCATAGCGAACACACCAAGGCAAGAAGGGACTAGTTTTGCTTCTGTTGTTTGACAAAGACATCATGCCATCCACGGGCACGCAAACTCATCCCTTCCGTGCTTCTTCTATCAAGACGTCTCTATTCGACGGGTATGGGAAGCTAAAATTCAAGATATATAAAATATACTGTTTGGTTAAGCGAATCCTTTTTATCGGATTTTGGGGTGGGATTGGCCTGGGGCTTCTCTGTTTGGGAGTCAGTCTTCTGACGTCACAAATAATTTCCTGGAAAGAGAGTGGAGTCTGGAACACCGCTGAACTTCATGTACTTGTGGATACGAATTTACAGCAAATAAAGAACGGGGAGAGGCCGCAACACCCATTCCTTCTTCAATTTGCCGAATGGTTTCATGAGCCACAGCGTTTTCATGCATTTCACCAATTTCTTGTTGGTCTTCTGGTATGGCCCTACCTTCCTTATGTTTCCATTGCGATAGGAGGATTATTCATCCTTCAAAACTTCACTGGATCCAAAAAAATTAAAGAGAAGCACTACAATGCTCTCATTAACTATTATCTTTATAATGCCAGACAGCTTTATGAAGCAGGTACAGCCCTTATCCATCCCCACAAACAATTGGCACGAGGCACAGGGACCTTTCACAAGGGGATAACCTATTGCGCCAATGTGGCATTGAAGGAAAAGGAATCAACGAGTGCTGTCCTAAAATTTGATGTCACACTTACCAATGTTGATGCCACAACGGTATTCTCTGATAACATTGATATTTCCATTCCCAAAAAAGCCATCTACAAACGATTTCGTTTGTGCTACCCCTTTGAATCTCACGGAGTTGACTTCCCTGAAATGTACATTGTCATTGCTCCTATTAGCCAGGAGATCATGGTCGTACTTATTGGACCCAAGCATTATATGTCCCCCTAAAAAATTGGTCTCCAGCTCATTTATTCACTTTCCAGATAAAACCTACAATGTTATTCCAAGCGGTTGATCGCCAATCTTTTCGATCATAGCCAGCCAAAATACTCACATTCTGCACACCAAAGAAGTATTTTAGTTGGAATACCTTTTTACCACAGGAGCCAGATTATTTGGTGAAATACAGCAGAATAAACCGAAGAGGAGAAACAAACTGGTCATTTCACTCAGTAAGAAGAAACGCAGAGGGGAGGCTGACCATCAAGAAGGTGGTCAACGAGATATGGAGCTTAGGCCTTCAATACGCTAAACCGACATAGCAAAAGGCCCTCTATTGTTCCAGACACCTATGATGGCGTTGAACTCGGGCGGTACTTTGAGAATCCTCTCCTTTCAACCTTACCCCATTCCTTTTTCCCCATAAAAAATCGCCATAACCCCCTTACCCGCCAGTAGGTCGCAATTTGGCGGTAGCCAAAGTTTTCGATAATAGCCACACCCGTCAGGATGAGCAAATCCTGCACACCAGGAAATCGTTTAAGCTTTAACTCCTCAAGAATAAGCGATCCAATACTGATGAATGTGGAAAAGACAAACGTCAAGATCACATAGGCGATAAGAAACTCTAAACTCAAGACATCAAGAAACCAGAAGGTCGGAATAAGCACATAGCCCATAGCCTCAAGAATAGGCCCCAGGACATCAGCAATAAGAATGGTAGGCATGGTCAAAAAACCAATCCGACCATAACGGGGATTAAATAACATCCACAAGTGATTACTAAACACTTCCATCGCCCCTTGAGCCCAACGAGTCCGTTGTCGTCCAAGATCATCGATTTTTTCGGGAACCTCTGTCCAGCAAACAGGTTCTGGGGTATAACTAATTTGGTAAGGCCGTTGTTCACGATACATCAGGTGGTGAATCTTCATGATAATTTCCATATCTTCACCCACCGTCCCATGGCTATATCCACCAATTTCTTTCACGACATCTCGGCGAAAGATGCTAAAGGCTCCAGAGAGAACAGAGATAGCTCCGATATAACTCCAGGCCAGGCGCGCCGCAACAAAGACACGAAGGTATTCAACCGTCTGAAGAAGCACTAAGAGTTTGCGCGACAAAGCCACGGTCTGGACTTTCCCTTCCTTGACAGTACAACCATTCGCAATGCGCACCATCCCACCCAGCGCAACAAGATCAGGCATTTGATTAAACGGTAAGACTCCTCGCAGTAAGGCATCTGGTTCTAAAAGCGAATCGGCATCAATGACACAAAACAGCGGAAAGCGCGACAAGTTAATGCCCGCATTAAGCGAATCTGACTTGCCTCCGTTTTCTTTGTCCACAAGGAATAAATTCGGGGTCTGCGAAGATCCATAAATCCCTCGGATCGCAGTATGCTTCAACCCTGGCTGATAATGACGGGAAATACGCGCCAGCTTAAATGCATCAAGAATCACCTGTAAGGTTGCATCTGTTGACCCATCATTCAGGACAATGATTTCAAAGTTTCGTAATCGGAGAGAAAGGAGAGACTGAATACTTTCGACAACTGTCGCTTCCTCATTATAGGCTGGGATCAATATGGATATCGGAAGACTGGAATCCGTCGTCATCAACCGTTCCATACCAATGTCTTCTTTCAGTGGTGGACGGCTTTGTTGGACGAAATAGACCAGGATCAGTTGAAATAAATAGATGAGATTTTGAAAAAACCCTAATGCGGTAATACCGATAGAGATGCTTAACCCAAAGATATACAGGAAGGGCTCCAGATACTCAAAGACCCCTTCTAGATAAGCCGTAAGGGAAGAGACGCCTTGAACGCCTCCTCCAATACTTTCTATACCTTCTTGGGCATCTACAGACACCTTATCAGAAAAAATGGTGAATTTCTCTTGAAATACACCTAACCATTGACTGAAAAATGACATTACACGCTCATATGCTTTTCAATCAAAACCATTTCTGCCATCTCTTTTCCTTGACTCGTTCCTTGCGCCAAGTCCTCCAAGACCTCAACGCCTTTCGTTCCTATAGTCACAAGGGCACAGCTGGCAGAATACTGCCCCCCCCAGTCCGTCTCATCTTTTACTAAGCGGACTAACGACGGGATTGTTTCACTTAAACACAACTGCCCTGCACACCGAGCGGCTTGTGCTCGCACTTGCCAATGGGAATCTTCTAGCCCCTCGAAAATCATTGGCAGCGCACGCGGAGTCCAGAAACCCGGCAGACACCGAAAAAATGCCATACGCACCTGAGGCGAAGGATCTTGAGCCAACGGGAGCAACAACGAGGTACCTTTGGTGTAACGCAGATGCCCTAACGTCTCCATAATCAGGACCTTGCTTGTCTCTGCAGTTGGTCCTGCTGGCATTGCCGCCAGAATTTCTAACAGACGTGGTGCTGCCGTCACCGTTAAGCGCCGAAACATATTCTGAAGCACTAAAGCCTGCGGACCCAATGTTAAGTCGAGTTTCTCAAAAAGCAGATCCACAGAGTACAACGACTCTGTCTCAATGAGAGTGCGCGCAGCAGCAATTCGAATATCATGCACAGGATCATCGAGAAGCGTGTGCAGAAAGGCGATGACACGAGGATCGACAAAATACGCTAAGCTGGCAATGGCCTCCAGCCTTTCCACCAGCGGTCTCTGCTGAGCAATGGTCGCAACATGATCGGGAATCCCTAGAAAGACAAGTAGGTCTGTCAGACGATGGTGATCCTTGATTTGAATACTCTTGAGCAATTCATAGGTATTCTGTACCAGGCAGCGCAGATCAGGGGGGGTCAGCGTCTGTTTCACCTCATCTCGCGTCGTAGTGCCTCGCAGATAGGCAAAAATCTGCGCGAAGAGACGTTGACGGCGTTCTGCTGTTTGCTGATCCAAATAGCGAGACACAAACCGCCGCCCAATTAAGATAAAGAGTAACAGACATGATAAACCCATCATGACAAAACAGGTTATCCAAATAATGCGCAGAATATCCATCATGCTATGTAGAACGCGCCTAACAGTTCAAACGTCCCAACCGACTTTTTCAGAACTTAGTCAAGAAAGTTACGTAATTTTCACAACAAATGTCTAGGCCGCTACCATTCATGATTGAAACGTCGTTCGGGCATTTATCTGATCTCAAATCAAAACGATGTAATTATGCCACAGAACGATAAAATTTTAAACTTTATTTTTTCTGTATGATTGAGCAGCCCATCGACAAAGGAGAAAGATAGACTTCACGATAAATGGATTTTTAGGGGCTGAAGGAGAAAGGGAGAGTTTGAACAACCCCAGGATAGTGAGTGCCATTGCTCTCAACAGTCAACGCGGTATCAGGTTTGGTGAAATCTCGAAGGGAAAATCCTAACGCAATGGTCTTTTGGAGTATTGGAGAATGCACCGCACTGCTCACCCACCCCACCTCACGCGTTCCACTGAAAAGCTTGGCTTTTTCAAGAGGCAAATGATCAGAGGGAACCTCAAGCACGAGGCCCACGAGTCGCCGCTTGACCGTTCCATACGTATCCATACGCGCGACCACTTCTTGCCCTGGATAACACCCTTTACTAAGACTAAAAGCTTTTCCTTCCAAATTGGCTTCTGGTGGAACAATGTCTTCATTCAAGTCTGGGCCAACGTGAGGATGACCAGCCTCTATGCGTAGCGACTTCCGTGCAACGGTACCAAAAGGGTGAAGCTTCAGAGTTTTCCCCACCTCCCAAAGCTTTTCCCATATTGGTACAAACCCGTCCCGTGGAATAAAAACGGTGAGGTCGGTTTCACCCGTTTCTTCAGTTCGCGCTAAGATAGCCTGATGCCCATTCACATTCTGTTTGCTGAAATGAAGAACCGGCAGATGCTCTATCTCAAAACCTAATGCTTGTTGAATCAGATGACCGGCCTTCGGACCACTCACAAGCAACTGCCCCAAGGTTTCTCGAGAATCATTCATTTTGGCTTTCGTACCATATAGGAGAAACTTCCGAAAAGTTTGAAATGTGGCATTGCCAATTTCTCCCACATCTTCAACGAGAAGTGCCTCTTCTAAACGATAGACACGGAAATAGGACAACATTTTCCCTTTGTGGTTCATGATACTAGAATAAAGCCCTTGTCCAGATTCAAGGGGAAGAAGGTCATTACTGATAATACTCTGCAACCACGCAATGCGGTCATCACCAGTGACCAAAATTTTTCCGCGATGGGAAAGGTCGGCAATGCCGACATGCTGACGGACGGCTAGGTATTCCGCGACAGGATCGCCATAATGCACGGGAATCTCCCACTCCTCGATAGATTGGAATTGCGCGCCCAGGGACTCATGCTGAGAGTGCAGAATAGATTGGGTCATAACGCAGAACCATTCGAGGCACCGATCATTTCTTCCAACAGGGCAAGCGTGCGTGCAGAAAACTCATTGCGGGAGACAATTTTGTTGATGCCAAGACGTTTGGCTTCTTTCCAAGCTTGCACTTCTTCATGATTAGCAAAGGCCAACACAGGAAGATGTTGTGCTTGGCTATCGCTTCTCACTGTTTCAAGAATCTGAGTCGCATCAAGCCGATCATCATTCATGTTGACGATGAGAGCCATGGGTTCCATTTTGGAGAGGAGCCCCACGACGTCTTCCTGCTTTCGCACGCGTTCCAGTGTATAGCCCTGCGGACGAAATGCATCACGAATTTTTGTATAAAAGAAGATGTCACTAACACCCACAAGAATGGTTTTTGTTATAGCCATCACTTATTCCTTTATCAACAACAGTCAATTCATCAAGCTCATCAAGCGCATCATAGCCCGTTTGGCCAATGTGTACTCTGGATTCAACGTCACCGCCTGCTTGTACGATTCAATCGCCCGCTCCCATTCGCCTTTTCGTTCATAGATTCGTCCCAAGTTCATATGGGGAAAAGCCGGGCTTTCATAGCGTTTGGCTTGCATGGCCCGTTCAAGCCAGGGGATGGCTTCATCCCATCGATTTAATTTGATGAGGTAGGCGCCAATGTCGTTATAGGGATTGCCAAAATCAGGATCGGTTTGAATCGCCCGATGACATTCTTCAATCGCTTCATTCAATTGTCCCATGAAGCTATACGTCCATCCAAGAAACGTATAGGCTTCGGCAGTAGGAAAAAGCTCGATAGACCGTTTGTATAACTCCACAGCATCATCCAACTGCCCCTTCATTTGGATCTCATAGGCCTGTTGGAACAAATGCCACGCAGTGACTTTGTCTTCTTCCTGGCCTTCTCCCTGACAAACAAAATCTTGCAAGTCCATCGTGTGTTTCCTAAAAATTCACCAAGGATACCGCCGTGATCTCTCTAGGCATCCTTAAATTTGGCATGAACCAGTTCGGCCGCTCGCCGTCCTGATAATAACATGGATCCAAACGCCGGCCCCATTCGTGGTGACCCGTCAACCGCCGCAACAGCAAGCCCCGCCACAAAACAATTCGGGTAAATCTCCCGCGTATTATCCACAACCATCGCTTCCGAACGAGCAACCCACATGGCACCATTCCCCGGGACGGTTGCGACCAGATTACGTCGGTGCAACAAATCAACCACAACCGCATCATGTCCGGTAGCATCCACAACAACCTTACTTTCCAGGGCAATAGGATCCACATGAATATGGTCATGGCCAGCCATCTCGACGGTCGCATTATTCACCACAACACCCTCTAAGTTCCTGTCTTGACGTAAAATCAAATCCACAACCTTTGTTAGATTCAAGACCTTGACACCTGCATCATACGCAGCGGCAATAAGGCGGGCTGTGGCATGGGGAGGATCAACGATCGTCATCCCTTCACATTCTTTAATGGGTTTATGAGGAATCCCAAGTGCTTCCAGAATTTCATGCGCCGGGTGGCAGAGGGTGGCTTTATTCATGAGGTACCCCCCGGACCAAAATCCACCCCCAAGGGCTAAACTTTGCTCAATCAACAACGTGCGGTATCCGACCTTAGCCAAGTCATGCGCACACAGCAG
Organism: Nitrospirota bacterium; assembly: GCA_011088105.1. Classification (GTDB taxonomy): domain Bacteria; phylum Nitrospirota; class Nitrospiria; order Nitrospirales; family UBA8639; genus JAALKI01. The sequence goes on from JAALKI010000008.1 coordinate 22,367, forward strand.
CCCAGAAGGGCCAGCCCCGACGATGATGACGTCGCTCTCAATAAGTTGATCAAATTCCTTAAAATACTCTCTGGCAATATGCCGAGTAATGTCCCGCTCTCGAAGAGGGGCCGGAGTGAGATTCCTCATGACTACATTATTCCTAGGTATAGATTTCACTGCCAGTTTGTTTAAATTCTTCTGCTTTTTCCTGCAAACCCGCCTGAATCACGGTTTGCTCGTCAAGTTTCTTTTGAGCCGCATAATCACGGACATCTTGAGTGATTTTCATTGAGCAAAAATGAGGGCCACACATGGAACAAAAATGTGCGCCTTTTGCTGCTTGGTCAGGAAGCGTGGCATCATGATACTGGGTCGCCGTCGTCGGATCTAAGGAGAGATTAAACTGATCTTCCCACCGAAATTCAAAGCGCGCTTTGGATAAAGCATTATCCCGATGCTGCGCGCCAGGGTGACCTTTGGCAAGATCGGCGGCATGAGCCGCAATTTTATAGGTAATCACTCCTGCTTTGACATCTTCTTTATCAGGTAACCCAAGATGCTCCTTCGGCGTGACGTAACACAACATGGCACATCCATACCAGCCGATCATGGCTGCGCCAATGCCTGAAGTGATGTGATCGTACCCTGGAGCAATATCTGTGGTAAGGGGGCCCAATGTATAAAATGGGGCTTCATGACAGACTTCCAGCTGCTTTTGCATATTCACATGAATTAATTGCATTGGAACGTGACCAGGGCCCTCAATCATGACCTGAACATCGTGCATCCACGCAATATCCGTTAACTCTCCGAGTGTCTCTAATTCCGCAAACTGTGCCTCATCATTCGCGTCGGCAATAGACCCTGGCCGGAGTCCATCGCCTAAACTGAATGAGACATCATAGGCTTTCATGATCTCGCAAATCTCTTCAAAGTGTGTATAGGCAAAGTTTTCTTGATGATGCGCCAAGCACCATTTGGCATGAATCGACCCGCCACGGGAAACAATCCCCGTCATGCGGTTGGCTGTCATCGGCACATAGGCAAGCCTGACACCCGCATGAATCGTAAAATAATCCACACCCTGCTCGGCTTGCTCAATGAGGGTATCTCGAAAAATTTCCCATGTGAGGGCTTCAGCTTTCCCGCCAACTTTTTCCAAGGCTTGGTAAATGGGCACGGTTCCAATCGGAACAGGTGAATTGCGAATGATCCATTCACGGGTTTCATGGATATGATTCCCTGTAGAAAGATCCATGACAGTATCGGCCCCCCAACGAATTGACCAAATCATCTTTTCAACTTCCTCTTCAATAGAAGAAGCCACTGCTGAATTGCCAATGTTAGAATTGATCTTCACCAGAAAGTTACGACCAATAATCATTGGTTCCGTTTCGGGATGATTAATATTAGAAGGAATAATCGCTCGTCCACGCGCCACCTCGTCTCTGACAAACTCTGGAGTAATGGTCTCCGGAATGTGCGCGCCCCATGATTGACCCAGATGTTGACTTACGCCTCGTGGAGGCTCGTGTATGGCCAATGGATCCTGAAGGGCTGCCCTGCGTTGGGTTTCCCGAATAGCAATAAATTCCATTTCTGGTGTAATGATTCCCTTACGGGCATAGTGCATTTGTGTCACATTCGAACCAGATTTTGCACGAAGCGGTTGCCGAACATGCTGGAATCGAAAATGTTGGAGGTTTGGATCTGTTGCCCGACGTTTTCCATATTCCGAAGAAACAGCAGAAAGCACATCTACATCGTTTCGCCCCAGAATCCATGCATGTTTGAGAGGATTAAGCCCTTGCCGAATATCAATCTCGATATCGGGATCCGTGAATGGGCCAGACGTATCATAGACCAAAACAGGCGCGTTTGGTTCGGACGCGTCGCCATGAGTATATTTCGTGGGTGTCAAGGAAATCTCTCTCATGGGAACATTCACATGTGGTTGCGTGCCTTTGATATAGACCTTCTTCGACGCAGGAAATGGCATGGTAGTTAATGGAGCCGTTGCCCCGCCGTTGCCATGAGAAGAGGGCGTGGTGGGCTGTTCTGTATTGACGACTGAGAGAGAATCGGATGAGTTCATATTCAAGATCCTTTCAAAAAGAAGGCCAGGACCGGTCACATGTCAAAGACGTGCTCAAAATAAAAAAGCCACATCAGGGTAATGATGCGGCTTCATCACAACGCATGTTCTGTCATGCCGCTTCCCTACGCTGGTATGATCCAGGTCAGGTAATGAGGGTTGTCTCTTCAATGAGAGACTCTCAGCCTATCGACTCCCCTAGCTATGAGTAAGAGATGATCGTACTCCCTGGTTTTTTCGATTGTCAATTCTTCTTTTTCAGAGTACGCCCTCCTTACCCTTCCTAGTCAGGATCAGATAGGCAAATAATGGAGAGTAGAGTCCATAAGCGGGAAGACATCCAGAGAGAATGTTTCTTATCATCCCTACTATTGCAAGAGCCTGGATATTTGTTAAAATTTGACTATGAGCTAAGGACGAGTCAGTCTTTCTTCCAGGAAAACCTGTTACTCCATCATATTGGTCTTCCATTAGAGGTGAGCGTGTGATTGCAGCCGAGGTTAGAGAATTACCGATTTCAGATTATCAGGATCTCTCGCAAGACGAACTCCAAGAGCGAATTACTGCTGCCAAACGCATGCTCGGTGATAATGTCTTGATCTTAGGGCATAATTACCAACGCGATGAGGTCATTATCCATGCTGACCTCCGGGGTGATTCGCTGTTATTATCAAAATTAGCCGCTGAACGATCAACATATCCTTATGTGGTTTTTTGCGGTGTTCATTTTATGGCCGAAACAGCGGATGTCCTAAGCCAATCAAACCAAACCGTTATTCTCCCAGACCTAGCAGCAGGCTGTTCGATGGCTGATATGGCTGCAATTGAACAGGTTGATCAATGTTGGGACGAACTGGGACGCGTGCTGGCGGTAGAAGAGGAAGTCACCCCAGCCGTCTATGTCAACTCCGCCGCTGACCTGAAAGCCTTTTGCGGAGAACATGGAGGCATCACATGCACATCCTCGAATGCACGAGCCGTGATGGAATGGTGTTGGGCTCGCCGTGAGAAAATTCTGTTTTTCCCCGATGAACATTTAGGGCGAAACATGGCCAATACCATGGGAATTCCACGGGAACAGATGATTGTCTGGGATCCGTTTCTCCCCTATGGAGGCAACACCCGTGACACCATTCAACAGGCTCGCCTCATTCTGTGGAAAGGCCATTGCAGCGTGCATCAAATGTTTCAACCAACACATATCCAATATTTCCGCAAGACCTACCCCGGCATTCAGGTTATTGTCCATCCAGAATGCCATGAGGATGTAGTGAATCAGGCGGATGTGGTAGGGTCAACAGAATTAATCATTCGAACAGTTAGCCAAGCTCCTGCGGGAACAAGCTGGACCGTGGGTACTGAACTCAATCTTGTGAATCGCCTCAAACATGAACAGACGGACAAACAAGTCTTTTTCCTCTCCCCCACCGTATGCCGATGCGCCACGATGTTTCGCATTGACGCCGCTCACCTGTGCTGGGCTATGGAAAATCTTGCCCAAGGGCAGGTCGTCAATCAGATTCGTGTTCCGGCAGACGAAAAAGCTCTGGCCAAAGTTGCGTTAGACCGGATGATGGCCATCAGCTAACGCCATCCATGGCTGTGTACCCCCAGAGATTGTCTCGTTTTCATGGATTATAAATCGACACTGAATCTTCCTCAAACGCCCTTTCCCATGAAGGCAAATTTGCCTCAACGGGAACCTGGCATGTTAAACAAATGGGAACAAGAGCATCTTTATGCACACATTCAAGAAGCGCAAGCCGAATGCCCGCTCTATATCCTGCATGATGGCCCGCCTTACGCCAATGGGCATATTCATATTGGCCATGCCCTCAACAAAATCCTCAAAGACATCATTATAAAATCTAAGACGATGGCAGGCTATCGGGTCCCCTACATTCCAGGTTGGGACTGTCATGGTTTGCCCATCGAGCATCAAGTCACAAAGAGCCTCGGAGAAAAAAAGAAAAGCCTGAGCGCCATAGAATTACGACGGTTGTGTAGAGAGTACGCTGAAAAGTTTTATCGTATTCAACGTGAGGAATTTCAACGACTGGGGATCCTGGGTGACTGGGAACATCCGTACCTCACCATGAGTCCGGAATATGAATCCTCGATCATTCGCGAATTTGGAAAATTTGTGGAGAAAGGCGGGGTCTACAAAGGGCTCAAACCGGTGTTGTGGTGCACAGTTGATCAAACAGCACTGGCGGAAGCCGAAGTGGAATATGAAGACCACACATCGCCTTCAATCTTTGTCAAATTCCCTTTTTACAAAAGCCCGGCAGAGTTAGCCAAGCCTGACAACCTAGGCATTCCGGCCTTAGCCCACGTGCAATGTGTATCCATGGTAATATGGACAACAACCCCATGGACGCTACCAGCCAATCAAGCCATCTGTCTACATCCAGATATCGACTATGCATTTGTCCAAATCGGACAAGAAGTCTTCGTCATTGCCGAAAAGCTGCTCGATTCGGTGGCCAAGGCCTGTGGGTGGACAGCATACGCAACACTCGCTGTGAAAAAGGGCCGAGACGCCCAGGGTGGGTTCGAAGGCTTGACCTGTACACGCCCCCTCACTCATGGCCTTTCACCCATTCTCCTTGGAGAGTTTGTCACATTGGAGCAAGGTACGGGGTGCGTGCATATTGCCCCGGGTCATGGAATGGACGATTATCTCCTGGCATTGGCCTATAACAGTAGGCGCGAGGGAAACAGTCTGGAGAACCCGCTCGAGATAGTTGTCCCCGTTGATGAAAAAGGCCGATTGAAGGAAGAAGTCCAAGATTTTGCGGGGCAACAAGTCTTTAAAGCCAATCCTGGTATTATCGAAAAACTCGACCGTCTTGGCCTTCTCGTCGGTCACGGAACCGTGGACCATTCGTACCCCCATTGCTGGCGATGTAAACACCCCCTCATTTTCCGGGCAACGCAACAATGGTTTGTCTCAATGGAACATGGGGAATTACGAAATCGCGCACTCAAAAACATTGAGCAAGTACAATGGATTCCTGAACAAGGCCGCGATCGAATCCATGGAATGATTGCAAATCGCCCAGACTGGTGTCTCTCGCGACAACGACTATGGGGAACACCCATCCCGACATTAATCTGTACCTCGTGTGACGCCACCTTGGCTGACCCGACCATCATTGCCGCCATTGCAGATTTGGCGAGTCACGATGGAGCGGACGTATGGTTCCAGCGATCTGTAGACGAATTATTACCACCAGAAACAACATGTCCGGAGTGCCATGGCACCGCATTTAAAAAAGAAGAGGATATTCTGGACGTCTGGTTTGAATCAGGCGTTAGTCACGCAGCCGTTGTGAAGGCACATGGCAAAGAATGGTGGCCAGCTGATTTATATTTGGAGGGATCAGATCAACATCGAGGCTGGTTTCACAGCGCCCTGTTGGCATCCATCACGACTGAAGGTACAGCTCCCTATAAAGCTGTCTTAACGCATGGATTTGTCGTTGATGGGGCAGGAAAGAAAATGTCCAAATCAGCAGGCAACGTCGTCACCCCTCAAGAGATCATCACCCAACATGGAGCAGACATTCTTCGCTTATGGGTTGCCGCACAAGATTATCAAGAAGACCTTCGTATTTCATCAAACATCGTCAAACAATTAGTCGAAGCCTATCGCAAGATTCGCAATACCACCCGTTTCTTACTGAGTAACCTCTACGACTATGATCCCACGCTCCATGTCGTGCCTATTGACCAACTGTCCGAACTTGACCGCTGGGCATTCATTCGTCTGTCGCATTTAGTCGATCAAGTACGAAAAGCCTACCAGGATTTTGACTTTCGCCAAATCATCCATGAAATTGACTATTTTTGCGCGGTCCATATGAGTGCCACTTATTTGGATATCTTGAAAGATCGACTGTATACCTTTCCCAAAAATTCATCGATTCGACGGGGATCCCAGATGGTCCTCTGTGAGATTGCAGTCACATTAGCCAAACTGCTCGCCCCTATTCTGTGTTTTACTGCTGAAGAAATTTGGGGAATGTTGCCCACCGCTGCTCGAGGCAATCCAGAGACCTCCAGCATTCACTTAACTGCCTTTCCTTCGCCACCCGTCGTGGCTCATGGACAGGCGCTTGATGAACGGTGGACATATTTGCTCGCAGTCCGAACCGTCGTGCAAGGATCTTTGGAACAACAGCGGCGTGAAAAAATCATTGGCTCTTCCTTAGAGGCCAAAGTGGATCTCTATGCCGATGCTGACCATTATGCCCTGCTTCACCCTTATGCATTAGACCTCCCTGCCTTGTTCATTGTTTCCCACGTCACCATTCACCAACAGGCATTCGATGGTAAAAACCAGCATCTCACCTCCGACCCTTCATTGGGCATTATGGTTGATGTAGAAAAGGCCGAAGGACAAAAATGCGAACGATGTTGGAACTACCGGCCCACGGTCGGAACAGATAGCCAACATCCCACCATCTGCGATCGTTGCCGAGAGGCCATTCAGTGAATCAGAGACGTCGGCACGCAATCTTAGCTGGAGTAGCCTTCTTTATCGTCGCCCTTGATCAAGCAACCAAAATCTACATCATGCAAACGATGCGCTTGCATGAATCGATTTCGATCATCCCCGGGGTGTTCAACCTGACCTATATTCGAAATCCTGGAGCTGCCTTTGGCATTTTTGCCAGTAGTAGCGGGGCCTTCCGCATGGTGTTTTTTCTCCTTACCTCACTCTTTGCCCTCGCCTTGCTTGGCACAATCTTCTATCGGCTCCACCCAAAAGATTGGTGGGGCCAACTGACCGTCATCAGCATTTTAGGAGGGGCAATTGGGAATCTCCTAGATCGGTTACGGTACGGAGAAGTGGTGGACTTTCTCGACTTCTCTGTCAAAGGCTACCACTGGCCAGCCTTCAATGTCGCAGACAGCGCTATCAGTGTGGGCGTCATCTCTCTCTTGATCCTCTTCGCCTTTGAGAATAAGCGGCCTGAGTACACTTCATCACCGTAAGAACTACCCAGATCGCCGTCACTTGAATTCAAGCATCGTGAGTGAGAGGGGTCAAGTCTAGTTTTATTATTTTAAGGCAATACTACATTGGCCAGTATTATCATGTGCTGGTACGAACGCCAGAAGCTAATCGGCAACAGATCAGGCGCCATATCGCTATTGCCCTAGTATGATAAATACAGTGAGATTTCACAGAGGTTTGAAGGGAAGCACTATGCAGGCACCGGCATTCACCATGTTGAAACCAACTTGGCCCAAGAAACTCTAGTGGAAGAGGGAAGCCATGAAAAACCGACATCATCGGAAAAACACATGGCCTCCCTCTCTTCTTGTTTCTGTGTCCTAGAAAATTGCCTTCCCCTTACCACTCTAGTTTTCTGAGGAAGGGGCAGCCAAGGCAATCATGAAAATTGACACACTTTTCATTGGTTGTTCAGCGCTTTCCTTACTAAATCACCGTATTCTTCACTCACGTTATCGAAATGCCGCAACATTCGGTCTTGAATGTCTTTTTTCGCCACGCTGAGTGAAGCGGCAATATTCATGACCAGCTGCCTTTTCTGAGTACCATCCATGATCGCAAACAGGTTGGCTGGTTGGCTGTAGTCATCATTACCGTCACGATGATCAAATCGATCCAATGATGCCGATGAAAGCCTAACTGGGGGCTCCTTGTATGTAGCATCACTGCTTGGATGTGCTTGACCATCAAAAGTTGTATTGTCGTATGAGCCGTAATTCTTTTTTCCCGTTTGGTAGGGGCACATTTGTCCATCCCGTTGATAGGTATTAACAGATCCTGCACGAGGTCGATTGACATCCAGCGCATGATAATATTTGTGCCAAGCCGGTATCGATGGGCATCGGGATAGGCAAACAATCGTGCCTGAAGCATCTTATCAGGACTTGGGCCAATACCCGGAACAAAGTTTGACGGAGACAAGGCGCTCTGCTCCACTTCGGCAAAATAATTATCTGGGTTCCTGTTAAGCTCCAGTTGGCCGACCTCAATCAGCGGATAGTCTTTATGGGACCACACTTTCGTGAGATCAAAGGTCCACGGACTTTTCTCAGCTTCTTTTTCTGGCATGATCTGAACATGGGCTGTCCAAGAAGGATAATCCCCCCTTTCGATATGATCAAAAAGGTCTTCTTGCGCCGCCCAAGGACGATGTTTGACAATCTCACCCGCTTCTTCATTTGTCAGACATTGGACCCCTTGGTTGGTTTTAAAATGCCATTTAAACCAAAACCGCTCTCCCTTTGTATTCCAAAAGCTAAAGGTGTGAGAACCATATCCATTCATATGTCGAAAGCTTTTAGGGATACCTCGGTCACTAAAGAGAATGGTGATTTGATGTAACGACTGAGGGTTTTGTGACCAAAAGTCCCAAACGGCATCAGGATTTGTGACGTTTCGCATCGGACACCGTTTCTGAGAATGAATGAAATCCGGAAACTTGAGCGGATCTCTCAGAAAAAAAACCGGCGTGTTATTGCCAACAACATCATAATTCCCCTCTTTCGTGTAAAACTTCATGGCAAACCCTCTGGGATCTCGAATCATATCGGATGATCCTTGTTCACCTGCCACGGTACTGAAGCGAAGAAAGAGATCGGTTGTTTCACCTTCATGCTGCAGAAAACTCGCAATCGTGAAATCTTTGAGACTCTTCGTTAAGGTAAAGGTTCCATAGGCCCCAGATCCTCGAGCATGGACAACCCGCTCGGGAATACGTTCACGGTTAAAGTGGGCCAGCTTTTCAATTAAATGATGATCTTGAAGTGCTAACGGGCCTCTTGGGCCAACAGACAAACTATTTTCATCATCAGCCACAGGCATTCCAAATGATGTAGTGAGTAAGTGCTTTGCCATAAATCCTCCTTCGCTTTCTTAAAATGTTGTTCTTCGGTTCTCCCTCATCGATAATAGAAGTTATCGCAAAGGCTACGTGATAAGTAAAATACTATTTTTTTTATATATCGATAGATATTTTCTATCAATAAGGAGGGGCAATGACCTTAACCCAAATCGAATATATTTTGGCGGTGGCGAAAGAGAGAAGTTTCCGTGGTGCAGCGCACACTCGGTTTGTCACTCAACCAACACTGAGCATGCAAATTCAAAAACTGGAAGATGAATTGGGAGTACTGATTTTTGATCGATCACAGTCACCAATCCTTCCTACAAAAATTGGCACACTTATTATCGACCAAGCGAAAGTGTTGTATCGTGAGGCTATGAGAATTCCTGAAATCATTCAGACTCAAAAGTTCGGGCTTGTCGGTGAATTGAGCGTTGGCATCATTCCAACCATCTCTCCGTATTTGGTCTCCCTCTTCCTCAAATCATTCAACAAGAAATATCCTCACATCGACATCAACATCTCTGAGCTCACAACGCATGCCTGCCTTAAGCATTTAGAACAGGAAGACATTGACGTAGCCATCCTTGGTACAAAGGAAGAGGAAAAGCCGTTTGTTCAGGAAAAGTTATACGATGAAGAATTTATGTTGTTTGCGAATAAAGACAATGCCTTACTGAAAAAGAAAACGGTTTCAACTTCTGACATCAACCTGAAAGATCTTTGGTTGCTAGAAGAAGGCCATTGCTTAAGCGACGCCATTATCACGACATGCAACCTTCGACAAGATGTCTCACAACTTCCAGGACATTTGAATTTTAAAATTGGGAACCTTGAGTCTCTTCGATTATTGGTGCAAGAAAATTTTGGCTATACCCTGTTACCCTATTTTTCAACGCTTAAACTCAACCCGAAAGAAAAGAGACTCTTACGAACATTCTCTGATAGAAAACCTCAACGTACGGTCTACCTCACTTTACGAAGAGGATACTTAAAAGAAGCATTCGTTCACGCCTTGAAATCTGAAATGTTAAGCTCATTACCGAAATAGCCATTCGCGGATTCATATAATAAGTGCAATTTCTCGAGCCACTCGCCTCGGGTACGATGGTGGGCTGTCGCAATCAATGTCACAGCAGGAGGAGTCTCGATGAAATCGTATCAACAGTTACGGCAAGAAGAGAGATTTTACATCTGGCAAGCCCGGCGGGAGGGAAAAACGCAAAAGCACGTCGCCGAGACGCTGGGCCGGCATCCCTCTGGAAGCTTACATATGGTCATGGGAACACGATATGACGTATTTTTCACTAAGTACATCAACATCATTGACTCTGGCAATGTGTCCTTTAAGAATTAAGTCACTTGACTCACAACCAACTGTCCACACTTTTACCGTGCAATCATCAGACCCAGAAATAAACCTTTGTCCGCTGGGAAATATTGCCAATGAATTTTGACGAGCTGTGAGACCAGAGATCGACTGATATTCTGTTCCCTTTTCAAAACTCCAAACTTTTATAGTCTGACTATCAACTGCGGAAACAATAAACTGAGAATTTGGTGTGACAGCCAAGGCTCTTACCCAATAACGCCCTTGAATCGGAATAGTCATTTTAAGTTTTACTTTCTCTAAATCCCAGATTTTTATAGTTCGATCGTCTGAAGCCGAAATGAGATATTTCCCGTCATCCGTTGATGCCAAAGCTCGTATTCGGTCAGTATGGCCAAAAAAGATCTTAGTGGGTAGCATAGCATCCAAATTAATCAGTGCTATAGTGGCATCCCCAGCAGAGGAAAGGATATTTTTTCCATCAGACGTGAATGCAATCGGCCAATGATTCCTTTCAATAGGGGCATGAGTTTGTGTTCTATTATCCAATTCCCAGAATCGCATTGTACGATCATCTGAAGTGGATACCGCCCGTTTTCCATCAGGAGAAACTACAATTGCTCTGACACGTTCAAAGTGACCTTTAAAAGGAAATGTATTGGTCTCCTCTGTTAAATCCCAAACTCTTAAGGTGTGATCATCGCTTGCAGAAACAGCAAAGGTTCCATCCGAAGATAACGCCACGGAATTGACGCACGCATTATGTCCTATGAAAGTTTGCCTTAGTGTACACTCGCGAACAGACCACATCTGGATCTTATTATCTTCACAAGAGGCCAACACATACTTTCCATCTGGTGTCGCACCCAATCCCTTTACTCCGATTGCTTTCCTTAATACTTTAAGAAAAATTCCTTTCTGGAAATCCCACAGGCGTAAGGTATCATCACTCGATGCAAACACTAGATTTTGATTATCCGGCATGATAGATAGTGCATTCACGCGATGAGTATGTCCCTTTAAATCATACCTTTCTGTCCCATCCTTCAAGTTCCATACCTTAATGGTTCGATCATCTGAAGCGGAAATCAGCCAGTTACCACATGAGGTGACTTGTAACACATTAATTTTGGCTAAGTGCCCTAATAGAGTCCTTTGTATCACTCCATTCTTAAGGTCCCAAACTCTCAATGAGTGATCATCAGTAGCAGAAATGGCATACTGACCATCAGGGGTCACTGCCAACGCTAAAGGCCGGTCCACATTATGGTAGATCGTTTTTTCTAATTCCGAATTTGCTAGGTTCCAGATCCTCAATGTTCTATCGTCGGAGATCGATACTGCCTGCTGTCCATTAAAGGACACGGCCACAGCTCTGACCCAATCTTTATGTCCTGCAAACGTTCTTACTTCCTTACCTTGCTTTGGATCCCACAACTTCAATGTGCAATCATCAGACCCTGAAATCACCAAGGACGATTGGGGAACCATTGCTAGGCAACGGATTCGTCCATGGTGGCCTTTGAGAGTCAAAATAAGAGTCCCACCTGGAGGCGTTAGATTAGGTTCTAACGGAATTAACCAAGGGGCACTCCGCCAACTCATTGCTTTTTCACGCAACATAGTAATTTCTGGAGAATGATCATCATGGAGACGGCCCAATAATTGTCTAGCAAGTTGTTTTTTATCCTCCGCCAAGACATGCGCAGAAAGTTGAAGAGTGCTGGCTACAACTCGTAATTTGTGATCGTTTGGTACAAGGAGGAAATCTCTCAAGAGACTGTTTATATTTGTTGCTTCAAGTTTGGCTTGCAACCAATGAAAATCTAAAAGAAGATTTCTTAATTCCAACTGTCTTTCTGCTTTTACCAAATGATAGGAAAACCAATGCCAGGCATAATTACTCGAAAGCCTTAAAGGGTCACCCCAAGAATTTAATAAGCGACCATGCAAAGCCGGGGAATCTATAATTTGGCCCGCCATATAGGCCCGCATAACATCATGGACACGACACATCGAAGTTCTTAAGTTGAAAACAAGAAGAGAAAAATTATCAAATTGCTGAATCAACTCCTCTACCTCAAAATCATCTAAGCCCCACAGCATGCTAATTTCTTTCAGAGGTATTTGTTCATCTTCTGGGAAAATGGCGAGTTCAAAGTAACGCATCCGTTCTGCTTCTTTGAAATGATCAAGACTTACTTCGATAGTTCGAGTAATTGCCTGATGGCGTTCTTGTGGATTCCATTGATCAAAGGCACTGACACCTTGTTTATCTAGTTTACGGTTGAGATATGAGACCGCTCCACGAATGGTGTCTCCTCTCTCAAGACGATGCCGTAATGCAGCCCCCGCCAGTTCTAAAAGCAACGGCCATTCGCCTAATCGACGAGCCAGATGTTGAAATAATTGAACATTCTCGTTCCCTGAAGTCAGCCGATTTGTGAGCATTTCCACAGCTTCTGGATTTGTCATTTCATTGACGTTTACACTTTTGGTTTCAGCAGCAACAGAAAAATTGCGAGTAGTAATAAGTCGAGCACTGTGTTTTCCAATTCGTAGGAAGGGACGTAGATGTGTTAAATCCCAGACGTCGTCGATAACAATGAGGCAATTCAGATCCTCTAGCTTTTGGGCTAGATGAATTGTGACATCTTCTTCATCGATAAAACCCGGACGTTGACCTGTGAGTGCCGCATATAATTTCGTCAATTCTTCTCGAATCTGAGGTCTTTGGCCTAAGGTAACCCATAGAATCCCATCATCATAGGCTGTAATAATATCATCGTGATGACATATAGCAGAAGCCAACGTTGTTTTCCCTAGTCCTCCGGCACCGCGAAAAGATGTCGTGATTGTTATTGGCTCCTCTTTATCTTCTCCCAGAAGAAAATTAAGGAGCTGGTTAAACTCCCTAGGGCGTTCAATCAGATTTTTGGGTAAGTCAGGGGCCATGAATGGCCTACGCGGTGCTCGGCAAGGACTTTTCAAATAATTAACGAACGTATCCCACTCATTCGCTTAGTCAAAGAATTGAGACTTTCTCATCCACAAAGGCAATCTAGAAAAAGCTAAATCTTTGTCTGGCACTCCTTTTACTGGATAAACGCAAACTCCCCTTTCCCGAGCATAACGCCATTCCTTTTCGATAATTGGAGACTTTAGGGCGTTAGGAGTTATCACCAACACCAGAAATTTAACCACATCCAGTGCTTCGGAAATTTGTTTCCACCAACTGATTCCACCTTCCAAGCAAATTCGATCTTGCCAAAGAGTAATTTCAGGCTCCTTCTCTTGCAGACGCTTTCGCAATTCAGTGGCAATCGCCTCTCCATCACTACGAGCATATGAAAGAAAAACTCGAGGACGGTCTTTTAGATAATCCATAAAGAATAGTCTATTCAAGCAAGAAATTTGTGCTTAGAATTCATCATTAAAATGGCTAAATTGAAGAGAGATTCTCGCATTGAAAAACAAATGAAATCAATGAGTTTTACAAGAAGGCTTCAAAATTTTAAAATGCAGAAAATGTTATCTTAAAAAGATGTTTTTAATATATGGCCATGTATATCACCTATCTACCTTTATCAACGTTTCTTGCAGTTTTACCTTGATTTTCAATTTCATTTTTTGATGTGTGAGAAGAGGGCGTGCGTTTGATAAAGTTTTTCTTTTCACTCACACTCAAATAAAAGAGGCATTCTATCAGCACCATCTATGATATCCCCTGCCAAACCATCAGTGGCGAGGACCAATCGCTCTCTAAATATCAAGACCATGTATTATTGATTGTCAACACGGCCTCTCAATGTGGGTTCACTCCACAATTTCAAGACCTTGAGGCTCTCTACAAACAATATCACGCGCAAGGCTTTGCCGTATTGGGATTTCCATGCAATCAATTTGGCAGTCAAGAACCAGGCAGCCATGAAGACATTCTTAGCTTTTGTCAAACGAATTACGGTGTCAGTTTTCCCATGTTTGCAAAGATCGACGTGAATGGCCCCCATGCCCATCCACTCTACCAATATCTTAAAAACGCGGCCCCAGGCCTGCTAGGATCGGAAGCCATCAAATGGAACTTCACCAAATTTCTTGTCGATAAATCTGGAAAGGTCTATGAACGTTTTGCCCCGACTACCAAACCAGAGGCCATAGCCCCTGCCATTCAAGCACTTTTGAAGAACTCGTGAAAAATCCTATCTTGTGTCTTTCTCCAAGAGTCGGCTAGCCGCGTTTCCAGAATGCCTTGTGCGCCTCGAAGACTTCAGCTTTATTCAACGGCCGTTAGGCTCTTTTGGGTCCGTACGGACGTGTGTGTCAGGCAAAACCGAGATATTTTTGAATGATGCACCATGCCTCTTATAGGCAAAAAATCCTGTGCCTCTTATGCCAGGCACGCCACACAGCTGAGAGCTCTACACGTTCCCTTTTTCTGTACCCTTCTTCTTTTTTTGATCCCCAATTAAAAAACTAGTAGTCAAACGCTTCCAAACTGACTACACTACACCAGAAACTCATTAACCTATTCTCAATAGACACATAGGACTTATTGTTTTCCGATTCAAGAAAGGACACCTCACACATGGCCCAGCAATACAAACATTTTTCCGAGGGAGATTTTGGGGAATTGCACGGATACACAGAAAAGGATGCCCCAGCCGGTACCATTGCGCTCGTGGAAGAAGATGGGACAACTCTCACACCAGCAGGCATCAAGTTTTGTCAGAAACGAGGGCTCTCCACACCAACGGTTGAAGCCATCCGCGTGTTACATGCCCAATATCATTCACCAGCCTTGAGCCATGCCGTTGAAGCACAAGCCCTCAGCGCCACATTCGTCAGAGAGCAACAGGAGAAGACCAAAAGAGTCTCTGAAGAACTCCGGTTAGACTGGGCAGCTCAAGACAAAGCCTACAAGCAACAAGTCGCCGCTAAAAAAGACACACCCTAACTCTACGTATCCATAATCATCCATATGCACGAGGAGTATTCCGATGGGAAAAAGTCAGGATTCTCGTAAAGAAACCAAAAAGAAACCAGCCAAAACCATGAAAGAAAAGCGCGCTGACAAAAAGTCAAAGAAAAGCAGCTAGGGGCTATTCGAGATACGTGAATAAACGGTTTTGAGAGTGATCTGCCCCCTTTAAACCACGCTATTGTCTATGTAACAGGCTTAGAACAATTTAAAGGAGAGGCCTATGCTACGCGTGAAATTTTCTATCGAACACAGCATCCGCAAACTCCGCAAAGCAGAGGTATGGCTTGCTCAAGGGCAAACGAGCAAGAATCTCTATCGGAAATGAGCTATGACCGCCCCCCTACCATCGCTGACGTCATGAGTATGGGGGCCTGAAACTCGATCAGGCGAAACGTCTAAAGAACTTGGAGCGAGAGAATATTCGATTGAAGCTAGCCGTCACCGACCTGACCCTCAACAAGCTAATTTTCAAGGAAGCGGCCAAGAGAAATTTCTAAGCCCCACCCGGCGATGGCTGGGGGGCGTGACCATCGGACAACAATTAGGCGTAGCCAAATAACGCATATGTCAGGTGTTGAGACAACCATGATCAACCCAACGGTATGCGGCTCATCCTCATAGTACTTTGGGATACAAACCACCAACACCTGAGGTCAAGACAACTGAGGCATCTATTCCAAAATACGCATGACTTACATTACATCATGGAACAATCACTGAGAACGAGGCAAAGCCGACCAATTCTCTTTGTCACTAGATCGCTTTCCACGCGAAAGAGGAATACACGTAAGCCCTTTGCCCATTACAAACATGAGAATAGCTTCACACAATTACGATAGTAAGGAGAAGAACGATGCCAAAGGCGAAACGAGAAAAAAACTGTGCGACATGCGAAGATGGTGGGTCCATACGCATGAGCTTTATGGTTTGCGGACGATGCGCGTATCATTTTTGTAGTCGCCATGGCGATCCAAATTTAGAAGAATGTACCACCTGCCTTGACGGTGCTGAGGACACGTAGGCTGGCGGACTCCTGTTGAGCTCTCTATACGACATTCACGAATCGGGAAGACTCAGGAATTCTTACTTGAGCCCGTTTTCATGGATAGTGCAATGCGTCGGCATGGGATGTCGACCTTCAACACAGTCACATTGACGTGTTGGTTTACCTGTACAACGGTGTTGGGATCACTGACAAACCGATTGGCAAGCTGACTAATATGGACAAGGCCATCCTGATGCACCCCGATGTCAACAAAAGCGCCAAAGGCCGTCACATTGGTCACAACCCCGGACAGGATCATCCCGGGTTCGACCTGTTCGAGAGAGTGTATGCCTTCATGAAATTGTACCGGTGCAAATTGCTGACGCGGATCACGTCCAGGCTTGGCCAATTCGGTCATAATATCATCTAAAGTTGGCTTGCCAACTTCCTCCGTGACATATCGATGAAGATCGAGGGTATGTTGTCGATCAGCATCGTTCAGCAACTCCTTCACCGTACAGCCCAAGTCTTTGGCCATCACGTGAACCAGGGAATATCGCTCAGGATGCACGGCACTGGCATCGAGCGGATGGACTCCATCCGTGATACGTAAAAATCCTGCAGCTTGCTCAAAGGCTTTTGGTCCTAAGCGGGGAACGTGTTTTAAAGCCATCCGACTCTGGAACGGGCCATGTTCCTGTCGATATGCCACGATGTTCATGGCGAGTTGTGACCCTACACCAGACACGGCGGTAAGGAGTTGCGGGCTTGCCATGTTGACATCCACCCCAACCCGATTCACGCAACTGACGACTACATCCTGGAGACGTTGCTTTAAGATTCCTTGATCAACATCATGTTGGTACTGCCCTACCCCAATAGCCTTGGGATCGATTTTCACGAGTTCAGCTAAGGGATCCATTAGCCGCCGTCCGATTGAGACAGCCCCACGTATGGTCACATCCTGATCGGGAAATTCCTCACGGGCGATTGCGGATGCAGAATACACCGATGCCCCGCTTTCATTGACCATCACAATTGGAATGTCCGAGGACAATGGGACCGTGCGCAGGAAGGTTTCAGTCTCTCTCCCTGCCGTCCCATTACCAATAGCGATGGCCTCAGGCTGAAAACGTTGACACAAGGCCACAATCGTTTCTCTCGCTTTGGAAGCAGCCGATGCACCCTGATGTGGATAGATCGTCTCTGTCTGACGCAAATGACCTTGCCGGTCAAGACAGACAACTTTACATCCAGTGCGAAACCCTGGATCTATAGCCAGTACCGTTTTCTGCCCCAAGGGTGACGCCATGAGCAATTGTTGGACATTTTGTGCAAAAACCTCAATGGCGATCTGATCAGCACGGGATTTTGTGAAGAGACGGGTTTCCGTTTCCATAGATGGCGCAAGAAGCCTCGTAAAACTGTCCTGGATGGCCATGATCACCTGAACCGATTCCGGCCCACTCCCTTTCAGAAACAGGCGATGCAAAAGAGACAACGCCGTCTGTTCCGGCACCACGATACGAATAGTCAGAAAGCCTTCCTGTTCCCCCCGACGCATGGCCAGCACACGATGTGAGGGCGCCGTCGCCACGGGTTCTTCCCATTCGACATAATCTCGATATTTGCTGCCTTGGACATCTTTCCCTCGTATCCCTGTGGTCTTCACTATCCCCTGTTCCTCAAATAGTCCCCGCATGGAGGCGCGTGCTTGCGGATGTTCATTGATCCATTCGGCCATAATATCTCGCGCACCACTCAACGCCTTTTCCACCGACGCTATTCCCTGTTCCACATTGAGAAACTTCTTGGCTTCAGCTTCGACATCCAACTGGGAATCTTGAGCCCAGAGACTCTGTGCCAGCGGTTCAAGCCCTTGTTCTTTAGCAATGAGAGCCCGCGTGCGGCGTTTGGGGCGATACGGTAAATAAAGATCTTCCAATTCTGTCATCGACGTGGCCGCGTGCACCTGCCTTTGCAGCACATCAGTGAGAGCACCTTGGTCTTCCAGTGAAGCCACAATGACAGCACGCCGTTTATCCAAGTCTCGCAGCTGGACGACTCGATCCCGAATAGACGTAATGATGACTTCATCTAACCCACCTGTTTTTTCTTTTCGATAGCGTGCGAGAAAAGGAACCGTGGCACCATCATCGAGAAGTTCTACCGTAGCCAGCACCTGTCTATTCGAAATCCCTAGTTCTAACGCAATGGTGTTGTCATACGATTGTGTGTTCATCGTCTCAATGAATCCTTCTTACCATGAATGCCTATCATTCCCTATTTTTCATAAAGATATTGGCAACAGTTGAATAGAAACCAAAGGCCGAGTCAAGCAACCTAGACCAGAGGCTGGCATGGTTCTGGTCGCTCCAGGCTGGTGCGACCCAGGATGCCGTTACGGTATTCTGTCAGCAAGATTCTGGCTGCTTTTTCCTTATCCAATTCTCTAGCCTTGCCTTTACGCATGCATCCTCGTTTTGTCGCGATGGCTTCGAGCACGCCCACACCATCGAGCCCATCTTCTATAAACCCATAGCGCGCTGTGAGCAGACCAGGATAGCGCGCAAGAAGGGTGGTGGCGAGGAATTCGGCGATTTCTTCATCAATGACTGCATTGGCGCCAATCGCATGGATGGTCGCGAGCATGAGACCCACGATTGGATGTTTGATTTTTGGCCACAATAGGCCTGGTGAATCGATCAATGTCGTACGGCTATTGAGGATGTGGCACTGCTGGCTTTTGGTTACGGCCGGTTCGTTCCCCACCTGTGCCAGGCGGCGCTTAAGTAATGTATTCACGAGTGTGGATTTACCAACGTTGGGGATGCCCATGATCAGCATCCGTAACGGCTTTGTCACGCTGTTGCGAGACGGAGCCAGAGGCTGACAGAAGCTAGGTATCTTGGCAGCCTGTCCCGCACGCTTGCCAGAAAGGGCAATGGCATTCAAGTGATCTTCCTGATTGTATTTGTTCAACCAGGCTTGGGTAACGACAGGGTCAGCCAGATCGGCTTTATTGAGCACTTTGAGACAAGGACGCTGGCGATGCTGCCGCAGTTCGGCGATCATCGGATTGCTGCTCGCTTCCGGCACACGTGCGTCCAACACTTCGACGATGACATCGATCGCCTCCATCGTCTTCGCCACTTCTCGGCGCGCCCTATTCATGTGACCAGGAAACCATTGTATCGACATGGGCAAAGGGCTCCCTTATGAAAAACGCTTTCTCTCTTGGGTTACCGAACAATATGTCTGTACCGTCACGTCAACGGTGGTCACTGTGGTAACGCCTCCTCTACACTTCGTCCAAGGAGAATACATCCGTAGCCTACGACAAACAGCATATAAGCTCCACTCCAACATAACGCTGCCACACCGAGGACGATGGTACTCGATATGTCTATGCCGGGACCGAATACTCGTAGTATCGCCCCCAAGTTGACCAGAAGATAGATCATCACGGTCAAGGGTCCTGCATGCTTAATTCGCCCCGTGTGACCCAGGCTAGCCCGAGTCATCACCGCCAAGGTCATCACCCCCACAGCGCCCGTCGTCAGCGCATGTAGTGCATCTTCCATGGGCAGGCCTCCCCCAAGACTGGCCCCGCCAATGGCCAGCAGTGCCATCACCAGCCAACCATACCCCACATGCAACACCAACACTAACGGCTCACGCCATGTAAGCCAGCCATGCCAGCGTATCAGACGAACGAGATTGATCACACCACCAACTATTAACATCCAGCCAGTCATAATCGCCTGTGGGTCAAGCATCCATGCGATCGCGGCAATACCAATCGACACGAGCGCAATCCCATCAAAAGGAGAAAAAGGCACGGGCCGTTTCGCCATGCCTTGCTGAACTAAAAAATCTTCGGTAAAACCAGAAGTCACGCGTCCTCCGATCAATGCAAGTAGCACCATAACCAACGCAAGCGCCATGCGCTCAGCGAAGTTTGTTGCGGCATCACTGAGCCATAAAACATGAAAGAGAATGTTGGCGCTCGCATACAGACTCATGAGCATCCCCATCGGCAACCGATCCCAGGCCTTGCTGGCAACAATTTCTCGCCACACCACCCCTGCCATCACAACCAGAAATGCTGCATCCACAATGGCCGAAGCGAGAGGAGAAAACCACGGGAGCACGATAGCGAGGCGTCCTGCTAACCATAGCGTCACAAGCAGCATGAGCGGCCACCCTCGGATTGGAGGACGATCAGTCCAATTGGGCATGGCGGTTAGCAAAAACCCCGCGATCACACAGGGCAGAAAGCCAAAGGTCATTTCATGGGCATGCCAATCTCGCGGCGCATAGAGAAACGCCATGTTGCCTGATCCAGCAAAGATGAAAACCCAGATAGGAATGGCGACGCCCACAAATAAGGCCGCACTCAAAAAGAATGGGCGAAATCCATACGAGAAGAACGCTAGTTCTTGGGAGCTCGCTTTTCCTTTAGGAGAATGGTGTCTCATCTCTACACGCAATATCTTTCTCATTCACCGTATCTCTAGAAAGTGCATTATACCTATCTCCATGAGCATATGGTGAAACACGAGAAAAGCGCTTGAGGGAGACAGTCTATCCTGTTCTGACGACAAGGTGTTATGGCATACTTGTTAGAGCACATCCGTTGACGAATAGATCCATTCTGTCACAAGGAGGTATCCCATGGGACCAACGAAAGCTATTGTCAAAGATGGCGGTATCTATAATGCAAAAACCGGGATGCTTATCAAGGACGGGCTCACGACCCATGAGACCATTCAGGACTATGCGACCCATCATTACATTGTCCTTCCTGTTGTGAATAAAACTTGCCAACCATGGTTGCTCGATGGCCAACCAATTTATTGTTTACGAGGCACTCGTTATGAAAACCTCCAAGACGAAGTGCTGCACTTAGCACGATGCCCGGATTGTGGCGGCATGGGCATCCGAGATGATGAACCAATGGTCGAATCTGACTGTATCCGGTGTGTGTCCTGCGGCCATGAGTTTGATACTCGGTTGGAGATGATGGAAAGTTAGAAACCCTCGTCCTTCCAACCATTCCACGCATTAGGCATCCACATAAGGGACGAGAGATCGTCATGATGAATCACACAACCCATTTTGACGTACCTGGAACAGATTCAAAATGTATTGTCGGTGACCGTCTCCAGGGGCAAGATCGACAAATTCTCTTTGTGAACGGATTTCTTTCCAAACGGTGGGGCAACAAAAGCAAAGCCCTTGCCGACTTGTGTCGTCAGCGACATTGGGGATTCTGCTGTTTTGATTTTCGTGGCAACGGCGACTCACAGGGCATCTTCAGCGACTATACGCTTTGTGATTGGCTAGACGACGCTCGAGGCATCACCACTATGCTTGCCGACGGCCCCCCCCTGACCATTATCGGTTCTTCCTTAGGCGGATGGCTCGCGTGGCTCATCGGGCAAGAATGTCCTCACGTAAAACAGCTTGTCCTCCTCGCTCCAGCGTTTAATATGATGGGGAAACGAGCGCAGGTCATTTCTTCAACTCGGCGCCAACAATGGGAAGAAACCGGCTGGATGCCTTGGGCCGATGATACCCTTCATCGGGACTTTCCGCTTTCCTGGAAATGGGTTGAAGAAAGCGAAACCTTATGGGCTCGCCGATTTGACTTACCCAGGCCGGTCCCCACACGCATTCTGCATGGCCTTCAAGACGATGTCATTTCTCCATCAGGAAGCTGGCAATTCGTAGAACATCTTCTCACACATGATCCACACTACCCCATTGAACTCCTTTTGAAGACAGGCGACCACCGGTTTAGTAGCCACTTGAATTTGATGACATTTTTGGAAATCGCCAGCCAGATTCAGCCGGGGTAAAAGAAACCCTTTTTCGCTCATGCAACTTACGCATTACTTGCCTGATCAACAAAAGACAAAGCATGAGCTTCTTCACCATGTTCGTCACAAAATTCTGTGAGCTATGTCATGACATCCACCACTTCACTCCAGTTACCTCGTCCCTCTTGACAATTCACGCAACTGGGCATATCGCTGCCGGTCTTCCTCATATTGAGGAAGCCGATAGACCTGATCTATTTGAATGGCTCGTTCCAGACACCGAAGCGCTGAGAGTGAGTCCTTTCGCTCAACATACACATCGGCCAACAAGCGAAGTGCTCCGGCCTCTCCAACCCCATTTCCTAATTTTGCAAAATGTTCAGTCGCATTGTTGAAACAGGCTTCCGCCTTTTGAAAATGACCAGTGAGGAGAAACGTTTTCCCCAATTGTCCATAGGTCGTGGCTAAACCATCTTCATTCCCAATTTTTCTATGGTATTCGAGGGCTGTATGAAACGCGTCAATAGCCCGTTCAGGTCTATCCAATTGAAGTTCTTGGAGCGCGAGATTGCTATAGAGAATGCCTAAGGCCCGGGTATTATCCAATGGTGTCAAGACATCAATGGCTTCTAAATAAAAGGCCCGTGCCTTCTCCGGCTGGCCCGTATCAGTTTTGAGATTTCCAAGATTGACGAGTGTTTCGCCAATGGCATTGCCCTCTTGTACTGTTCGTTGGATCTCAAGAACTTCCCGATAACAGGCCTCTGCTTGCTCAACATCTTCCAACAGCGCACAGACATTCCCAAGATTGCCTAACGCTTCGGATAAGGCCTGCGGAAATTGTTCTTGTCTCGCCTCATTGACAGCCTGTTCGTACCACAACCGCGCCTTTGAGAGGTCTCCACGATGGAGGAAAATCTCACCACGACGAGAAGCCGAACTAGACATGCTATTAAGTTGACTATACTGTTTGCTCAATTTCGTTTGGAATCAGCATTGAGTCTATAAAAAGTTGGCAGGGCTCTTCAAAAAGGCTATACTTTTGTCGAATACGCTGCCAACACTTGCATTCGGAGTTAGAGAATACCAAAGGTCGACTGCCTATGGATGGCATGCAACTTGGACCTTCTGATCTTCCCTCTTGCCTAGTCCGTACCCAGCTTTATTCCATAAATTCTCTCCTTGGGTATCACGGAACTGATCATTATGACTGACAAGCAAGACGATAAACCCAAATTCCCAGTGGCCAGTATGTTAGCCATGATGGCTATGATAAGCGGTCTCGTAGTTTCTCAAGTTCCGTTGGAAACCTCACGGCCTATCGGCAAGGAAGCAAAAAGCCAGCTTTTTGTAGTTGACGATCGCGTGCAATCACGCCTCTGGCAGGACCCGTTTGAAGCGATTGAATCCCATATCGACAAAGAGAGAAAACGCGCGAACGAGCTCAACATGCCTATTCATCACGATCACAAATTGAAAGATTTGGCACACGAGATCCATGATTCGCTTGCACAAGAGGAGCCATCGTTTACCATTATGCCGATTATGGTAGACGGCAGTCCATATTCTAATGGGATTGAGTCACGTCTGCGGCATCGCTATGCCATTGTCTCTGCATTGGAAGGCGTAGAGTATCTCCCCGAAAGCGCGGAATATATTCGCTTTATCAAGTGGGCGCACAGCAGGAAATCGCACCCTCCCGCATTGATCCTTCCAGTTGAGTGGTATAAGCCAAAACCTAGTCTTGGGGAAAAAGCACCTCAGGTCATAATCATCTGGCTAAAGGATCAAGACTTTAGCGACAAACCGTTAGCAAAACTTGCCCACCTCGTTAAGGATCTTAGGAATTCTTTTCAGCAGGCTCAATTTAGAATTCTTGGGCCACGTGGATCTGGCACTCTTGGCACAATGGTCAAGGAAGCGAACAACCATTCGGATGCTTTGAAACCACTGCAGGGAGTGGAGATCTTTTCCTCTTGGGCCACAGCTCATGATACCTTTTTGATAGGCGACCCACCTGATAACGCATCAAAGGCCTCACCAGAACCCAGCACGATAGAGGATAGATTTTCGGAATTAGGTATCACGCTGTACCGCACTATCCAGAACGACGCAATCCTAGCAGAGCAACTGATCAGAGAGCTATGTCTGCGGAACGTTAATGTTGGCGCTGTTTGTTCGACTTCAGAAAGTCCCCATCATATCGCATTAATTTCAGAATGGGATACGTTGTACGGACGAGTTTTGCCCCGCACTTTTGTTGCGGTCGCCGAGAATAACGGGAAAGGGCAAGCTAGTTCTGAACTGGAACGACATATCAATACTCTCCGTCGAGGCAATTGGCCTTCATGGACACATCACTATTCCTACTTGGCTGGACTTGATGGTGAGCTACCGCCTAAGGACCACGACAAAAGCACATCAGAGCATTCACTCAATAAGAAGGTAGAGGAAAGAACAAAGCGCGTTGCCCAGGGGATGGAACTCCCCGAAGGTCGAGGACAACTGGATTACATTCGTCGATTAGCTAAAACCTTACAGGAAGACGCGGCCGATGTACCTGGAGGGTATCGCGCTATCGGTGTTCTGGGCAGTGACGTCTACGATAAACTATTGATTCTCCAAGCCTTAAAGAAGAGTTTTCCTCAAGCTATCTTTTTCACCACCGATTTGGATGCTCAATTAACGCATTCCGGTCAGTGGCCATGGACACGCAATCTGATTATTGCATCACACTTCGGTCTTCAACTACGACAAGACCTCCAGAAACCCATTCCTCCTTTTCGGGACAGCTATCAAACAGCACTGCTCTTTTCGGTTTTGCAGGCCTTAAAAGATATAGACAAGCGAAAGGTTATCACTGAGGTCCCGCCGAGGATGTATGAGATTGGGCGTCAGGGCCCCTTTGATCTGAGCGCGCTTGATAACCCGGAATCTCCATTCAGCATCCATCCTGAGCGATTGGATCTGAATCCTTTAACGGGCTATCCACGTCAAGTCAATTTTTCTTCGATCCTCATTCTAGTCATTCTGCTTATCCTCATCATAATCCTTGCCATGTTGATTAGCAGCCGAGTGTGGACCACACTCATTCATCTGATGACCAATGGTCGGTTTTGGGCTATAACGGGGATCGCTATGATCATCGTGCTTGGTTTGACTTTTTGGGGCATAAGCGATAGAGCTGACGGTGAGCCTTTTACCCTGACAGAAGGCATTAGTGTCTGGCCAACACAGGGAATCCGTTTACTTTCATTCTTTTTATCCGGAACATTTTTTCTCTATTCAGGATGGAGCTTGCGAAAAAATGAAGGAGAGTTAAAAAAAATCTTTAGACTTCCTGACATCCAAGAGAACTGTCCCAAAGATTCACTGTTTCAACGCGTGAAAGGCATCCACGACTGGTCCCAATCCTCGCCGCACGTTACCATCCAGCAGCTGTGGCTCGACTATTTGCAACTTGGCCATTGGAAAAATCGGTGGATACGGTATGGCCCGCAAGCGGTCCTGTACCTCTGTTTTGGTGTTTTGTTGATGGGATTGTTCGGCCAACCCCATACCCCTTGCCGTGGCGAAGTGTGCTTTGACATTAGTAATGCAATCCTGGCAGCGAGCGTCGTGGGCATGGTTTTGTTGATTTTCTTTGTCGTGGATGCGACTCGGCTCTGCCGACGATTGATCAAACATCTCGTAGAAGAGTCAGTCCAATGGCCTGAGGATTTCCTCAAACAAGAGGCCAAAAAGCGAGGTGTTCAAGAATCCTTTGTGCGTGAATGGCTTGGCATCGATTTTATCGCACAACGAACGGCCGTCATCGGCCAGCTCATCTATTATCCCTTTATCATTTTGTTTCTCATGTATGTAGCTCGACATTCGTATTTTGATCGTTGGGACTTTACCATTGGCCTCGTTATTCTTTTAACCCTTAATGTCGCCTATGCCTTCGGAAACGCTGTGGCCCTACGACAGTCAGCTAAAAATGCTAAACGAGCGGCTCTTTTTCAATTAAAGAGCAAGCTACTGCCGTTGTCAGATCAAGTCCCAGCTGAAAAAGAATCCAAACACCAAATTGAGAGGGCCATTAACGCGATAAAAAATAATCATGATGGCGCGTTTCTACCCGTTACCTCACACCCGATTTTCGGCGCAATCGCTTTGCCTTCAGGAGGATATGGGATAGTACTGCTGATGGAGTATCTTGCCAACACATTTTGAGCTAAGATCGGTGTTCGCTGTTTCGGACAGCACTCTTTGAAAAGACCGCCCCTCCAAACGATACCTTATAAACTTGGCATTTTTCGTGGCTTCTGTTAAGAAGAGAGACATGAAGATCATCTGGTTGTTGATAGGAGCTTTCGTTCTTTGCCCGTCTATCGTGCTTGGGGCCACACTTTCGCAAGGGGTTTCAGATGGACAAGCTGAAGCTGCCGTATGGTCTTCTCCGGAAGCATGTGAACAAGCCGTGAAACGAGGGGAACAGATGGCTGCAGACACACCATCGACACTTCGTCTTGCGACCTGGAACCTTCGCTGGTTTCCGAATGGTCAACCCGACGATCGACGTGATCGACCTTCTCAAAAAACCGATCTTCATTGGCTCGTGTGTACCATTATTTGGATGCACGTCGATGTTCTTGCTATCCAGGAAAGTTTGGCCTCTCGCGAGGCAAACCAAGCCTGGGATCATGTGCTCACTCTCTTACGCAAAAAACTGGCGGCCGGTGGCTGTGGTCTCGTCAACGCTGCGGTAAACCCGACCACCCCCATATCGGCTATTTGTGGAATGATTCGCAGGTGTCATTATCGAAATTCAATAGTCTTTGGCAATTGAATGCTCGTGCGACATCAAAAAATGACCCATGCGCCAAAGGCCTTCGACCAGGCTACTATGCATGGGTGCAATCACGCAGCCCACATGGAGCAGACTTTCATCTGATCGCTCTCCACTCAAAATCTGGTCCTACCGTTTTTGCCGTTGAAGATCGGCATCGAGCGCTGAATCAAATTGACAAGGCCGTCGCTCCTCTACTACCACATGACCAAGATGTGATGATCTTAGGTGATTTTAATTCGATGGGAGCAGGCGACCGCCGTTCTCTCCGGTATGAGCTCAAGTCCATTCACCGAATGGTGCGGAAAGAGTCTCCTGGATTTAAAGATCTCTCGCTTACCCCTCAATGCACACACTATTTCCGTGGGAGAGGGGGGCAGTTGGACCATATCCTGGCAGCAAGTGGCATGACTGAAATAATGGAAACTACAGCTCGTGTTACTGGTTACTGCAGTGTCGCACAGTGCCGACCAATACAAGGCGCGTACCCCCTCGCCTATCGCCAACTTTCCGATCATTGTCCTGTCATTGTCGAGATCGACGACAATGACAGTGATTAATCATTCATATTTTCCCTACCAGACTATAATCTCATGACATGACCTTCTGATAGTTAAAACATTCCCTTGCTACTTATGAAGAAGCCTTCATTATGGGCAGACTTGGTGCTTGTCCTTTTCACGGCATGCAATCAGTCATATCAAAACTCGTGGTCAACTCCTTCCACGGCAACTCCCACGACTAATCAGACATTTCTTCGAAATTCTCAATACCTCACAATGCGCGATGGGATCAAGATTGCCATTGATGTCTACCTCCCCGCGCAACCGAAAAAGCCCACACTCCTCCCAACTATTTTGCACCAAACCCGATATTGGCGATCTCTTGATTATCGATGGCCATGGTCTTGGTTCAAAGACCAGACTCCACGTGGCCTCATGGCTCTCTATGCTCAACGGTTCTTGGAGCAAGGCTATGCCTGGGTTGATATGGATGTACGAGGCTCTGGGGCATCATTTGGGTCTCGACCCTATGCTTTTTCGATGAAAGAAATTGAAGATGGCGCAGAAATTGTAGAGTGGATTATTCAGCAACCATGGTCCAATGGAAAGATCGGAGCGTTAGGCATTTCGTACGGCGGAACAGCCGCAGAACTCTTGTTAGTCAATCAACATCCAGCGGTGCAGGCTGTTGCGCCCATGTTCTCAGGATTTGATTTATATTCCGAAATTGCCTTTCCCGGTGGAGTTCATCTTTCCTGGTTTACGCAAACATGGAGCTTTATTAACAGGAAATTGGATCAAAATGAGTTGCCTTTTAGCAGTTGGCTCACAGACCTTGTTGTCCAAGGTGTTCGACCTGTTGATGAGGACACCGACTCCACCTTGCTCCAGCAAGCGATCAAAGAGCACAAGCCTAATTGGAGTCCCCATCAAGAAGCCTTGGGGCTCACATTTCGTGACGATGTACCACCTTCCCATGCCACGACGAGTATTGACTGCTTAAGCCCCCAAACGTACATGGAGACCATTTCACAATCGGGAGCGGCTATCTATGGCTATAGCGGATGGTTTGACGGAGGATACTCATTTGCAGCAATCAAACGGTTTTGGGCTCACAACAAGCCTGGCCACCAATTAACGCTTGGCCCTTGGGATCATGGGGGCAAACGCCATGTTAGCCCGATCAATCAAGGCCCTGCATATTTTGATCATCAAGCTGAACTTCTCTCGTTTTTTGATCGGCATCTCAAACCATCCACTGGCAGCGGTGATGAACACTCCCCTGTTCACTATTATACTATGGTTGAAGAACGCTGGAAGTCTGCAAATTCCTGGCCGCCTCCATCGACAAAAACCCCTTACTACCTGGATGCGCATCGCAGCCTTTCAAAAGGCCTGCCAGCAGCTCATCCTGGGTTCGATCGCTATCCAGTCGATCCTTCAGCTGGAACAGGACCTCACACTCGATGGAACACATTGGTGGGGAAACCCTTGCTCACGCCTTACCCCAATCGAGTCACACGCACTGCCAATCTTCTGGCTTATACCTCTCCTTCGCTGGAACATGATATGGAGGTCACAGGCCATCCGATCCTGACGCTTTTCATAAAATCGACGACACCTGATGCGACACTTTTTGCCTATATCGATGATGTAGATGAGTCAGGAAATGTCACCTATGTCACAGAAGGGATGTTACGCGCATTGCACCGGCAACTCCAGAATCCACCAGCCTTCTATCCAACGGACCTTCCCTATCGAACCTATACACAAAATTCAGGGAGTCCACTCCAACCACATCATGTCACCAGGCTTGTCTTCGATATGCTTCCCATCTCCTATCAATTTAAAAAGGGACATCAGATTCGCTTAACCTTAAGCGGAGCAGACCAAGACCATTTCACCTCGTTACCTGGGCCACCATCGACATTGACCTTCTTGTTTTCAGAGACACATCCCTCTCGTTTGGACCTCCCTGTTGTTCGATAATGGTGGTTATCCAATATGCGACCATGCCAGGTATCCCCCAAACCCAATAGCAAAGCAGCCTGCCCCCAGTCTAAGATTTGTGGACCATCGACCAAGTCTTTGGCCTGATAGCAGAAATGGCACACTGATAAGCATACTCATCAGGAGCATTCCTCCAATGGCCCCCAAACCAAATAAGAAGATATACAGCATCCCTAGGGATATCGTTGACATTGTCGTCATGATGGCAAGGCTGAGTGCTGCACTCCCCGCTAGGCCATGGACCATACCAACAACCAACGCCTTGCACTTAGACATATGCGCATGATGGTGAGGCTCTGGGCTCCCTGCTTCATGAACATGGAGGTGCACGTGCATAGTTCCCTCATGCTGATGCGGGTGCCAATGAACCGTATACGAGTGAAAAGCCCGCCAGATGACATTCGCACCAAGGACGATAATCATTCCTGCAACGATGATCTCTAATCCTGTGGCCAATCGATCTGGAATGACCCATTTGAAAGAAAGCACAACCCCACCAACAATCATCAAGGACAATGTATGACCCACTCCCCACCAGAGGCCTAAGAGTGAAGAGTCCCGAACATTCTCTGATTCTGTTACCAGCGTTCCAACGGCAACCAAATGATCAGGATCAAACGCATGCGCCAGACCAAGCGTGAACCCCAAAACCAACGATGTGACGACCAGGTCTTCTATCATCTCGACGCTTTGTATGCCCGGTTAGGTGTGATCACAAGCACTCCATCTCGAATCGTCAAGAGCACTACGGACACACGTGAATCAGCCCGGACCACACGATTGAGTTCTTGAATGGCTGCTGTGGACGCATCCAGTGGAGGGTCACACATAACATCACCATTCCATAAGACATTGTCGATGAGAATCACGCCTTGTGGCGAGATCAATTCCACGGCCCGCTGGTAATACTTCACATAGTTGACTTTATCTGCATCAATGAAAATCACATCAAACGGTCCCGTCATATTTGCCAAACTTTCCAAAGCTGGACCTAGTTGTATGGTAATCTTGTGCCCATGAGGACTTTGCCTAAAATATGTTTTAGCAAGATCCGTCGAACTGGGATCACTATCACAGGTAACGATCTTCCCGTCATGTGGGAGCACTTCGGCGAAACAGAGCGCGCTATACCCTGTGAACGTCCCAATCTCCAAGACATGCTGCGCGCAAACAAGTTGCGCCATCATCTTGAGAAATGCCCCTTCTAATGGCCCCACCACCATTTGTGGGCATTCCATCGTTCGGTAGGTTTCCTCTCGAAGCTGCCGACAGACATCCGATTCTATCATCGAATGAGCTTCTGCATATGCTTCAATTTCAGGCAAGACCAATGATTTCATCATCAAACCCTCAGGATTATTCCATGGCACCCGCTGACTAATGCACCCATACACTATGTTTTCGCTCTGTCGTTTGCCTTATCTCTTCGCTCCTCAAGTTCAATTTCAACCCCATGCGGATTGCAACAGGACGCTTAAGGAACC
This sequence comes from Nitrospirota bacterium, assembly GCA_011088105.1. Classification (GTDB taxonomy): domain Bacteria; phylum Nitrospirota; class Nitrospiria; order Nitrospirales; family UBA8639; genus JAALKI01. The sequence goes on from JAALKI010000008.1 coordinate 53,262, forward strand.
AAGCATGAACTATCATAAATAGCTAATAGGGTCAAAAAGACAATCCAGCCGTTGACCAATTGCCGAAGCTGCGATTGATTCTTTCGATGGAAGAAGGAAGCATCGTTGGACAGTTGGATTTTACCACCACACCTGATTGGGCAAAACCCATTGTCGTTGCGGCACTGAAATGGCATCAGTAACGATTTAATTGTTTCTTATCGTTATCCGCAGTTCGAGGTTTCGCAACGACCACCCCAAACTGAAGAACAATCCTTCCCCGATACCAGTTATATTATTCCGCATCACGATGGACGGTCGCTGGAGAAAACGCGGGGACACAGATCGTGACATATTCTGCTCCATCTGATTCAGAGGCACTATACCTCACCCATTCTCCCGGCTCACAAACCACAGCCTGGCCGGCATGCACATCTAATACGCCGTCCTCATATTCCACTCGCAACTGCCCCTTCAGCATGATCTTCGTTTCGGAAAAATCAGGACGCTGTCCAACTTCTGACCAGCCAGGCGGACACACAATCCTGGCAATACTGACGGCATCGTTTTGTGTCGAAATCTTTCCGACATACTCTTCAATGAGTTTTGGCTTTCTGCCAAGCGGTGTGATGATGCTCGGTTGTTCAATGAGGTGTGGCATACCAAACTCCTTCCTCTCCAATACGAAAGACTCCTCACAAGATACCGGCTCAGGCTCTTTATGAGGCCTCAAATTGTCTCAGCTGCGCTTCAATGAAGTTCAAGATTTGTTCGGCATCCTCAACCATGCCATCAGTGAGATTCATCCCTAACGCAAGATCGTCTTCATCCAACGTATCCACAAACCCCTGTTCCTGAAGCAGACTCACGTCCCAAAAGAGAATTCCTGTATTCACAAATTTTCCATCAATGATGGCCGTTGCGGTAATGTTATCGCCATGCTCCGTGGGCGTACTCACAAACGAAAGCTTTGTCCCCGTCTGTTTGGCTCCTTGAATAAATTCCATAAATATTTTGATTCTTTGCAAACTCGCAAGATCCATCTCCATATGATTGTTCTCCTTACAAAAGACCTCAGATGCACTCCCAAGAAATGTTACAAAGCTGTAACCCAATAAGCACCCGAATGCAATACTGCCTCGCTAGAGTAAGACAAACAAGACCAGCATCTTTTTACCAGAATGTTCAGGACATGCTCATATCTTCCATAGAGAAACACTTCAAGACTCAGCCTACTCGTCGGATTGACGAGGCGATTCTCTTTGCCCTTCGATCCGGCGTACCGATGCGTGTTGAGCATCTGGTCTTCTCCTTGCCCCAATTTACTTGGAAGGAAATATTTCCCACGATAGAACGGATGAAGGATGCGGGTATCATTACGCTCTATCAACGAGACAGCCGCATAGAAATTGCTCATGCTCAACATCATCTTAAAGGACTCTTTAATCATATTTAACATGTTCGTAACATACCTGTTACCTGCAGGCTACATTCAACCATTATTTTTCACATGTAAAGGAGGCCACCTATGCCAACAATTTGTACCGCCGCCCTGTTCCACCTAACACAGAACGCACGCGCGCGAATCCTTCGCTATACTTCTTATAGCCTAGCCTGTGCCTTCACACTCTTGTTCGTGAGTACGGTATACGCAGGTGCTGGTTCTATGGTCGACCCGAACTGGAAACCCTATTCACGCGTAAGTGGGATATCCGGAAATGTTAATAGCATTGGGTCTGATACCCTCAATAACCTCATGACCCTTTGGGCTGAAGGATTTCGGAGGCAATACCCCAATGTAAAAATTCAGATTGAAGGAAAGGGGTCGAGCACCGCTCCCCCAGCACTTATTGAAGGGACCGCACAACTGGGCCCAATGTCTCGAAAAATGAAGGGGAAAGAAATCGATAAGTTCGAGGAAAAGTTTGGCTACAAACCCATACCATTTCCAGTTACCATTGATGCGTTGGCCGTCTATGTCAACAAGGATAATCCTGTTCAGGGAATGACAATGCCTCAAATCGATGCGGTCTTTTCAAAATCCAGGCGACGAGGCTACGAACAGGACATCAAAAAGTGGGGCGAGCTTGGAGCCGATGGACCATGGAAAAATATTCCGATTAGTCTCTATGGAAGAAATTCAGCCTCTGGCACATATGGGTACTTTAAAAAATATACTTTGAAAAATGGAGACTATAAAGATCAAGTCAAAGAGCAACCAGGATCCGCGTCCGTTGTCCAAGGAATCACAAAAGATCGCGCCGGTATCGGCTATAGTGGCATCGGCTATAAAACCTCTGGGGTACGAGCGATTCCCTTAGCTAAAAAGAATGGTGCGCCTTATGTTAAAGCGACATTCGATAACGCCTCGAACGGAACGTATCCGCTTGCACGATTTCTCTATGTGTACGTGAATAAAGCTCCGGGAAAGCCACTTTCGCCATTGGTCAAAGAGTTCATTCGATACATTTATAGTACTGAGGGGCAACAGGTCGTCATTAAAGATGGGTACTTTCCGATCCCCCAAAAATTCATCAACAAACAGCTTACGCATCTAGACTAACCTATCAACCTTCGTCTGACGGTTTTCTGCGAAGAAAATCGTCAGATGACGACTTTTGTTGTACGCTCCCCGGGCCCTCAAAACCTTATGGCTTCAGCAAATCATTCTTCCCAGGCTCCAAACATTCATCATTCCTCTCTCAACCCATCGCCTTTGCGTCGTTCCGGCACAACTTCTCGGCGCATTCGGGCTTTGGCGGATCGGGGTGCAGCCGTCATTGTCTGGGTAGGTGGCCTCGCCACAATTCTGAGCATTATGGGGATTTTCATCTACTTGCTCCTAGAAGTCGTCTCTCTGTTCCTCCATTCAGAATCTTCAGAACAGACATCATTTTCTATAGATACGACGGGCTCAAACCATTTTGACAGTCTGGCCATTGGCATCGATGAATATCAAGAAATTGCCTATGTGCTTTATCAGGGCCAACTAGGGTTTTATGATCTGGCCACGTCTCAACTTCGTCCATCGCCCGGCATGGTTTCTGTAAGCAAGACACCGATCACGGCCATTGGCAGGGCCAGCGGACGAAACCATCATATCGCTATGGGCACGCAGGACGGTCGAGTCCTTTTTCTTATGGTCCAATTCAGATCTGTCTTCGAGAATGGTGTCCGAACAATTGTGCCAAGCTTTTCGATGGGAGACCCCATCGAGATAGATACTGACCAGTCACCAATTACAAAAATTGCCTGTCAACCTAGTGATGAGGGCATAACCATCGCCATAGTCACTAAAGCCGGAAAAATCTGGGTTGCAAAGATTGAAGAGGCTGGAGGCTTGTTGTCGGAAAATGAAACCATGGTACGACGTATGGAGTTACATACACCTGACGCCACAACGGTTTCTACCCTTCTATTAGATCAATTAGGAGAAACCCTGTTCCTTGGAACACACGATGGACGTCTCGTCCATTGGGATCTTCAAGATATTGAGAACCCTCAATTGCTTAGCACCACACACATTGGACATACGAAAGACTCCATTACAAGCCTTGCGTATCTCATTGGCGACCGGACCATTATTCTCGGGACCCAGTCGGGAACGGTGTCCGCGTGGATGCCAATGCACACCTCTAATACAGAGAGCGGCACACAATTGACGAAGGTACGTGACTTTGTCACACATCCTGGTGCCATTACGGCCATTTCCCCATCCAAACGAGATAAAGGGTTTGTGACCGCTGACGATCAAGGTCATGTGTTTTTGCATCACTCAACTGCCGCACAGACCATTCTTGCTTTTCATGGATATGAGTCACCTATTCAGGATTTGGTGTTTGCCCCCAAAGCCAATGGCCTTGTGACCCTTGATGCCCAACAGCAACTCACACGGTATGCACTTGATAATCCACACCCAGAAATCACGATGAACACGCTGTTTACCCCGGTACTCTATGAGGGCTATGACCAGCCAGCGCATATTTGGCAATCCTCAAGTGGCTCCGATGACTTTGAGCCAAAATTCGGCATGTGGCCGCTCATTTTTGGAACCCTGAAAGGGACAATGTATGCCATGTTGCTAGCTGTGCCGTTGGCTGTGATGGGGGCTATCTATACCGCGATGTTTATGTCACGAGAGTTGCGCGCCATTGTGAAACCCGTGATCGAAATTATGGCTGCCTTACCATCGGTTGTCTTAGGATTTCTGGCTGGGCTGTGGTTTGCCCCTTTATTAGAAGAGATTTTCCCAGCTCTTCTTGCCATGAGTGTGACGATACCACTGAGCGTGATGGCAGCCTGCCTGGGGTGGCAGTATGTGCCAAAATCTCTCCAAGCTCGACAACGTTGGGGGCTTGACCTGGTCATTCTCATGATCGTGTTAGTCGGGACCATTAGTGTCTGTCTGAGCAGCAATCACATAATTGAATCATGGTGGTTTGATGGAAATTATAAAGAATGGCTATTGACGGTTTTTGGGTTTCAATATGATCAACGCAATGCATTAGTCATCAGTTTTGCGATGGGGTTTGCTGTCATTCCTATCATTTTTAGTATTTCGGAAGACTCACTCTCCAATGTTCCCAAACATCTGCTTTCCGGCTCTTTGGCCTTAGGCGCCACTCCGTGGCAAACACTCACGAAGCTTGTTCTGGTTTCAGCCAGCCCCGGCATTTTCTCTGCACTCATGATTGGATTTGGCCGAGCTGTTGGAGAAACGATGATTGTCTTAATGGCCACGGGGAACACTCCTATCATGGAGTGGAGTATTTTCAATGGTTTTCGAACACTCTCGGCGAATATTGCTGTCGAGATGCCAGAAGCCCCCCACGGTGGAACGCTGTATCGAGTGCTTTTTTTAGCAGGGTTACTCTTATTCACCTTTACGTTTTCTATCAACACGATTGCTGAAATCATCCGGCAACGTCTACGAGCAAAATACAGTCAATATTAAAACCATGTCATATCACGCATTCAGAAAATTTTGGGATTCCGGCACCCTCTTCGTGTGGTTCTGTGGAGGAGGATTGGGACTCTCGTTATTGATGATTGCTGGCCTGTTACTTCTGATCATGGCCAATGGGTTAGGCTTTTTTTGGCCAAAAGCCTTAGTCCAACTTTCTCTCAATGATGGCACACAGGTTCTGGGACAGATGAATGCAAAAGAAATGATTCCCTATTCCAACACACCTGATGCACCAGAAGGGAAACATCGTATTCAGCTGAAGGTTGGCAACCGTGATCTCTATGGACTGGATTTCCGTTGGATCGATGAAGATGCCATCCAAGCTCGGTCATACCCCAAGGACGCCGTGTTCGTCGAACGACGTGAGTGGGGAAATTTCTTTGGGAAGATTCTAGAAGTCCGAAAGGGGTCAACGGTCTTGGCCTCAGGCAGCCAATCCGGATGGAATGCACTCCAACCGTTGGTTCACCATGCCAATGAAATCCATGAAACCATCCAACATGTGGAAACCGATGTCATTGGAGAGATTAACTACGAGATGGAAGACATCCGGTTACAGCTTCGCGGTCTGAACCTTACGGAGCATCCAGATGACCAGGAAAAACACTCTCTGAACGCCCAATTGGAAACCTTACAATCGATTTATGAAAAAGAAGCCGAAACGTTACGAACTCTCTACGATTCATTGCGTGATTACTCCGTGGTCTTCATCGACGCCAACGGCCAAGCACAATCCCTTCCTGTCGGACAGATCATTCGTGTTCTACATCCGAACCAAATGCCCTGGCATGAAAAAGCCTTGGTCTATCTCTCTAATATCTGGATGGTATTAAGCGAAGAACCCCGAGAAGCCAATACTGAAGGTGGAATTTTCCCGGCTATTTTTGGCACCATCATGATGGTCTTGATGATGAGCATCGCTGTAGTCCCTTTTGGCATCCTCGCGGCAATCTATCTGAATGAATATGCTCATCAGGGAATCTTAGTTCGATTTGTTCGTATTGCCGTCAACAATCTTGCGGGTGTGCCATCGATTGTCTTTGGCGTGTTTGGCTTGGGCTTCTTTGTCTATGCCGTAGGCGGAACGCTTGACACCCTGTTCTTTCCTGAGTCATTGCCCACACCTACCTTTGGAACCGGAGGATTATTATGGGCCTCATTGACGCTGGCACTCATGACCGTTCCAGTGGTCATTGTTGCTACAGAAGAAGGACTCTCTGCCGTCCCTCGAGAATATCGCGAAGGCTCATTGGGGTTAGGCGCCACCAAACTTGAAACCCTTCTTCGGGTTGTGATTCCATGTGCAATGCCAGGAATACTGACGGGGCTAATCCTAGCTATTTCTCGCGCAACTGGCGAAGTTGCCCCACTGATGCTCACGGGTGTCGTGAAGCTGGCCCCTTCCTTGCCATTAGACAGCTATTTTCCCTTTCTGCATATTGATCGAAAATTCATGCATCTGGGTTTCCATATTTATGATGTCGGGTTTCAATCTCCCAACGTGGAAGCGGCTAAACCTATGGTCTATGTCACAACCCTGGTGTTGGTGGCCATCGTGGTGATCCTGAATTTAACGGCCGTCGCCTTGCGCAATCGAATGCGAAGAAAATATTCAGGATCAACGGTGTAATGGAAAGACCCTAATACGGAAGCATTCGCTCTGCCCTACGCACGTTCGCACTTTTCGTAACAAGAGCTATAGAGAACTGAGAAGCACAGAATCATGAACCTGCACATGCCTCCTTATTCAAAAGCCCCTGCCACGAAGATGACTCCCAAGATTCTCATTCAAAATATGAATTTTTTTTATGGGGCAACCCAAGCCCTCTTTGATGTCAATTTAGAGGTGCCTGCACAGCAGATCACCGCCTTTATTGGCCCATCTGGATGCGGAAAGTCTACGTTGCTTCGCTGTTTAAACCGCCTGAATGATCTGGTTGACGGATCACGGTTGGAAGGACAGATTTTGTTAGATGGACAAGATATTTATAGGGCTGATGTCGACGTGACAGACTTGCGAACTCGTGTCGGCATAGTTTTTCAAAAAGTGAATCCTTTTCCAAAAACTATTTACCAGAATGTGGCCTACGGCCCCCGCCTCCAGAAAGTCAACCGTCGTGCGACTCTTGATGACATTGTTGAAAAGAGTTTACAGGGTGCTGGACTATGGGAAGAAGTCAAAGATCGGTTACATGCCAGCGCACTCAGTCTTTCAGGTGGGCAACAACAACGACTCTGCATCGCTCGGGCACTTGCCGTGAACCCCAATGTCTTATTGATGGATGAGCCGTGCTCAGCCCTGGACCCAATCTCCACCGCTAAGATTGAAGAATTACTCCATACCCTAAAGGAGCAACTCACGGTTGTGATTGTCACGCACAATATGCAGCAAGCGGCTCGAGTATCGGATTACACCGGCTTCTTTCTTCTTGGGGAACTGATCGAATACGATAATACAAAGAAGATTTTCACGAACCCCGGCGATCAGCGCACGGAAGACTATGTGACTGGACGATTTGGATGACAAATACGATCTCAGCATGCTCAAGGAGGATTTGTGCAACGCCATTTTGATGAAGAACTCGCTGACCTGAAGGGCAAAATCTTACGGATGGGCGCCCTGGTCGAAGAGCAAATTACGGAAGCCATGAAAGCCTTGACCGAACGCAACGAAGATCTGGCTCGACAGGTCATCGAAAATGACAAGCGAGTCAATACGATGGATGTTGAGATTGATGAAGCCTGTCTGGAATTCATGGCACTGTACCAACCAGCTGCTCGAGATTTGCGATTCATTACTACAGCCATGAAGATTTCTACGGAGTTAGAACGGATGAGCGATCTCGCTGAAAACATTTGTGAACGCGCGCTCGAGCTCAATACTGAGCCTCAACTCAAGCCGTATATCGACATCCCCATCATGGCCGAACGGGCCATGGCCATGGTTCGGGAGTCACTCGATGCCTTTGTCAAAGGCGATGCGGCCTTGGCACGCAAAGTCTTAGGAGATGACGATAGTGTTGATGATTTAACCGAACAACTATTTCGAGAGTTATTGTCATTTATGATTGAAACGCCTCAGACAATTTCACGCGCCATTCGTCTTTCCTTTATAGCCAAATATATCGAGCGCATTGCAGACCACGCCACGAACGTTGCCGAACTCGTCGTCTACATGGTAGAAGGAAAGATTATCCGGCATACTGTTTGAGTGGAATTTCCACACCAGGATCTTTGTCTCTGAACACCATGGCGCCACGGCAAAAGAGGAATTCTTCAGATGTGAGGGAGCGAATCAACATCTTTCCTACCTATGAATGCACGTCCTCTTCTTGATCCTCCAACCCTGCAGTCTCTCCTTAAAACCGCTGTCCGTGCAGCAAGAATGGCTGCTCCTCAGATTCTCCAGCGATTTCGACAAGGGTCCCTCTCGGTCGAAGACAAATCCGATGGCTCTCCTGTCACCATTGCTGACCGCGAAGCAGAAACAACGATCCGCAACATCCTGCAGGATACAGAATATCCCTGTGCAATCGATATTCTCGGCGAAGAACACGGGTTGGAGGGAATAGGAACCCGCTTACGCTGGTTGGTTGACCCTATTGACGGCACTCGATCGTTTATCAATGGCATTCCCTTGTTTGGAACAATTGTTGCCCTTGAAGATACCAGAGAACAGCGTGCCTTAGTCGGCGTTATTCACTTGCCGGTCTTGGATATGACATATGCTGCCGGTCGCGGATTAGGCACCACCTGTAATGGCACGCCCGTACATGTCATGCCCTATGCCACGATTGAAACAGCCATGGTCGCCGTCGGAGATCCAGCTCAATTCGCCACCGCCAATCAGGGACAGGCTTACCGCCAGCTACAGACACTCTGTCCGTACCTTCGTGGCTATACCGACTGCTTTGGCCATACATTGGTTATTAATGGAGCAATTGGCGCCATGCTCGACCCATCCTTAAACCCCTGGGATGTTCAGGCAACACAAGTATTAGTAGAAGAAGCCGGTGGCACTATGCTCCTTCGCCCTTCCGCTATGTTCAATAAAGTCGATGCCTTATTCGGGAACCCGAAGATGGTAGCATTTCTCGCGCAGGCGCTGTCGTTTTAAACCAGTACGCTATGGGTTTTTGAGAAAGTTTTGTGCCTACGGATGTGGTTCACCATTCTCATGGTGTACGTGCAAGAGCTCTCGACCAGCCGAAAGAAGGTCCTGAAGTTGGTCAGGGGTTGAGGCTTCGGCGTAACAGCGCACAATGGGTTCCGTCCCCGAGGGCCGTATCAAAAACCAACTGCCATCACCCAGAAGTAATTTGCACCCATCCAGTTGATTGACTGAGTCTACCGATTTTCCAGCAAACAATGTGGGAGGGTGTTTCATTGTTTTAGCTAAAGTTTCTCGCATATTCTCGGTCACGGTCACATCTTCACGCTTCGTGTAACGCGGACCAACGCGACGAAATAAATCCTCAAGAAGTTCTTTGATGCTCTTTCCGGTTTTCGCAATCATCTCCACAACGAAAAGACAGGCTAACATTCCATCTTTTTCTGGAACATGTCCGGCAATAGACATGCCAGCGCTTTCTTCTCCCCCCATGATACATTCCCCTTTAGAGAGGAGTTCTCCAATAAATTTAAACCCAACCGGCGTTTCATGAATGGCAAGCCCGTATTGCGACGCCACCGCATCAATGAGATGGGTCGTGGCAACGGATCGAGCAATACCACCGGTCCATGACCGTGTCACGGCCAGATAATCCACTAAGAGCGCCAAGATAAGATTCGGATCAATAAACGTGCCGTCCCGATCAATGATGCCAAATCGGTCAGCATCGCCATCAGTGGCCAAGCCTAAATGAGCGCCTTCTCGTTTTACTGTCTCCTGAAGTTCTTGTGTCGTCTCAACTGTGGGTTCCGGCCGTATCCCACCAAAGTATGGATCTCGCCAGTGATGTAACACCGCCATTTTTGCTCCAGCTTTTCGAAGAAAATCATCGAGATAGCCACGAGACGTGCCATATAGCGGATCCATGACCAAACGCAGTTGGCCTTGACGAATAGCCTCAACATCAATGTGTTGTTCTAAGCCAACGAGATATTCCGGTCGTGGATCGAACATTCGGATAAGTCCGCTACGTTCCGCCCTTTCGCATGGCATCCATTTAATCGCACCGCCTCCATGTTGAAGTGGCGCAATGCGTTGTTCAATAGCCTGTGTCGTATGGGGAAGAGCTGGCCCTCCCCAAGCAGGAGTGAACTTAATGCCGTTATATTCCGGTGGATTGTGACTAGCAGAAATATTAATGCCGCCAGCTAATTGATGGCGAAGAACGTGAAACGCGATCGTGGGCGTTGGAGTTTCTCGATCGCAGAGCAAGGAAGGAATACCATGTGCTGCCAACACTTCTGCAGCAGCCTTGGCAAAATTTTCACCAAGAAACCGGCCATCATACCCAACAAGCACCCCCTGCCCACCTAGTTTTTCTTGACGAAGGTATTGGGCAATGCCCTGACACACAGTCCTGGCATTATGAAAGGTAAATTCTTCTCCCAGGATAGCGCGCCACCCAGAAGTCCCAAATTTTATGGTTTCCACACCATGCCCCCTCCCGTGTCAATCATAGGCATAACTTCCAGGTTACCAAACCCTGGCTAAAGAAGGCTACCATGAAGCCGTTGCGTCTCAAAGAGGTATTTTGAGATCCTGGGACGAGAAAATTTCTCCGAAAAACCTTGATAATGTGCGAGGAGTGACACACGCATGCGCTATTTCGCAAGACTTCGATTCTGGATCTTGTGGGGTCAATTCCAATGTGCCTTCATCATGATGAGTGGTTTAGGGCTACTCGGTGGACCATCCTTGTCATTTGGACTTCCGACATTGTCCCCTTCTGACCCGCAACCGATACATGAAGCCAGAATCGACATTCGAGGTCGAGTCTTTTACCCAACAACTCTCAATCTGCAAGTTGGTCATAAAACTCGGCTCATCATTCAAAACAAGGATGCTGAATTACATGCGTTTGTCCCAGTCGGTCTTTTTGCTGGAACGCTTAATATCGGTGGAAATGGTGCGCCTCAATTTGGCCCAGAAGGCCTTCGACGGGTTCTCATCCCATCTTCTGGACAAACGGAGATTCTATTTGTCCCAAAGGAACATGGCGTCTACCCGTTTTTTTGTGATTTGCCTGGCCATGTCATGAACGGATCCATCGTGGTAGAAAAGGAAAACAATATGATACAGTAATCTTATGGTTTGCGACTTCGTTTTATGAACTTATTCAAATCTGGAGGGCCATAGCTGCGATGTCTTCTCTTGAAACACCGATGAACATTCACACACATTCAGCCTCATACTCTCATGACTTAAGCCAGCACTATTCGCGAAAAGTCATCGGACCAATCAGCACATTTTTGGCTAGCTGTGTCCTAATCTCTGGAATGGGCCTCATGCAAGCCAGTGCAGAGACCACACTTGATCCCCGCGCACAAACCGCCTTCAACGTTGTGCGTCACTATGCACAAGCCTTGGCGACCAGTGACCCCGTTCGTGTCACACAAAGCGATTTTGTCTGTCTACTCAAAATGGTTCAGGAACAATCATTAGTGGATGGCCGTTTCGCACCACCCACAGACCCAGCTTATCCATGGTGTTGGAATCGCTTAACCACTACACATGCCAGGGTCGTGAGCCAGCATGATCATGCTCTTGATGAGCTATGGCCTGGCAAAGGACAATTAGTGAACTTTGCAGATTTCCAGCGCTTTCTTATTGCTGAAACCGGTGCGAGACAACTGCCCCCGTCTGTGTTTGTGATGGATCATATTGGATCAACGACTGGCTCGTTGGGCTTTGACCTTGAATTCTTAGGAACGGCTCCCTTGCCTCATGCCTCCTTCCGCATTCACAAGGATGATGAAGTCGTCGCCGTCCCCACCACACTGGTTCGCACACGAGTGGTGTACCCCGATCCAATTCAGGCTCCTGTCGCCAATGCCCCTGGAGAAAAAGACTGGGCGGTTCCCTATAAAAAGCCTGTTCGTCCCGTCAAAGCGGTGACGGTGAAGTGGGTTGTCTTATCGGGTTTGGCACAACTAGGGTTTCCCACTGATTTGGCGGTCTTGAATATTCCCTTACAAACCGAGCAAGGCACACCAATTCCTTTTGTCATTGAACCAGGAGGCTATAGCCCCAAATCTACGGAATGGTGGGAACCCGATGGCCTCTCGGAAGTCTTAGATGCCGCGATCATCCGAGCAAATGCGCTGCCTGACCGTCAAGAACGCATTACCCTCCTGAATCGAGTCTTGGCGATTCATCCCACGCATCAATTTGCCATTGAATCCCTATCTCATGAACTGTTTGACAGCCTCCTAACCTATGGACAGCGCCTTCATGGGATCAATGTCTCTAATCCACAATTGGCACAGCGCCTTGACGAATTATATTGGACAGTTCAATCACAAACGGACCGGATGGACCTTTCCCTGGGGATGGAAATGGGTGGAAAGGCCGAACCAACACCAGCAGATTTTTTGTATCGGATGATCCCTGTCATGGAGACGTTACGGACGTTGCAACCTGGCGATTTTGAAAATCGTCTTCGTTTAAGCCTTGCCTATCGATGGACTAATGACCAAATCACAGCCATTCTCACGCCTCAGAAATTATTGACGGAGGTCCCAGCCGATCAAGACCAGTTGCATGCACGTATTTTGCTAGAATTGGCCTGGTCTCGCATTAGTAAAGTGGCATGGAATCGGCATTTTGACGATCCTGACATCATGAAAGGCTACGAAGAAGCCGCGCAAGCATTTTCTTTGACCACGAATCCTATTGATAAATTTACGGCTGCCTATGCGCAGGCCTATAGCTTAGCGTTCCGGCCCAACCGGGATAATCAAGCAATGCTTGATCTTTTTACCCAAGCCCGTCATTGGTTCCAACAAATTCCAGGGGCCAATCAACAATCCTGGGAGTATCTCCTTCAAAATGATACCTTGAAAGGCCTCGTTGAAACTGATCCGGCATTCCAATCGCTCCTAACGGCAACCTAGCGATAGAAACGAGGCATCAGCTCGACATGGATGGACCATCGCAATTCAACGGGGCTCATAGCGCAGACGTTTCAGAGCCCCGTTTTTGAAGAACAGGCGATGGGACCATCTAGAGCTTCTTCAATTCAGCAAATTGGAGACAATCAGTTGACGCATTTATCAGGTGCAGACTAAGATATCAGCCATGTTTCAATCACCATTTAGACCCACAGGTATGGGGCCAGGCATGGAGCAATCACTACGTCCTCGTCCGCAATCATCTGATCAATCTCAATTTGGAGCCTTTCGCGCTTCATTACTCTACTGCCCATCTTGCCAAACGGCGACACCCACCAGAGAACGCCTCTTGCTCGTGCTTTCGACCGGGAATCTGTACGAATATTTCTGCGCTCAATGCGGAACATCAACCGGCGAAAAGACCGACCAAGAAACCCAAGACCCTCAAATCATTCTTCCTTAATTGTCTCAGGCTGCTGTTCACCCATAGTAGGAATGGGCAACCCTTCCTGGGCCATAATTCGCAAGGCATTTGTCGTCGGACAGGGCCCAGGTCTGAGCTGATAATCAAATTCTAAGGCACCCTCCGCAACGGTTTCTTGAAAATGCACATTGATCACATCTGACAACTCGCCTTCGAGGGCAGCCAATTCCAAGTCATGTGTCGTAATGAGCCCTAGTCCATTTCCCCTGACCAACGCACGAATGAATGCCTCACTCCCAATCAACCGTTCTCGATTATTTGTCCCTTTAAAAATCTCATCAATGAGATAGAGAACTGGCGCTTCGTTTCGAATAGCCACGGCATCAAGCACCGTTCGGAGTCGTTTCACCTCCGCATAAAAATACGAGAGGCCTTCATCCAGCGAGTCACTCACTCGGATGCAGCAAGAGAGCCGCATCCACGTCCATTCAAACCATTCGGCACACACAGGCGCGCCAGCCTGGGCAAGACACACATTCACACCAACAGTCCGAAGAAACGTACTTTTTCCCGACATATTTGATCCTGTGACCATAAGGAGTTGCCCTACACCTTCGAGGGAGACATCGTTCGCCACTTTCTTATCTTGAGGAATTAACGGATGCCCCAAAGCCCGAGCCGAAACACCATACCCATGATCCGTTACAGATGATATTCGACGTAGAGGCCATGCATACTGTGGATGAAGGTACGCAAACCCTGCCAATGAAGCTGCCGCATCAAGGGTAGCCAACTGATTCAACCACACCAACAGGGATTGACGAAGTTGTGAACATGCGCCTTGCAATCGATAGGCAAACCAAAGATCCCAGGGGCCCAAGGCATTCAACCCAATATGAACCAACGGATGCCCTTTGATGCTTAATCCGGCACAAAGACGTGCAAAACGATGCATCGCATGAGATGGTTGAAACTCGGCATTCACGAACGGGCCACAGAGAAGAGCAAGATGAGGCAGCCCACGATATGATCGTTTTTCCAATAATCGAAGCACCAGCCCCAATTTCTGCAGCTCTTGCTCAAGTGATAGCACTTTTCCAAATAATGGTTCTAAACGACCCGCCATTGAAAAAAAGAGCCAAGCATAAATGGCAAACGAGATGATCCAATAGCCTGGAAGCTCACCGAAGACTGCCCCTATCCCCAACAGCCCTGTCAGCCCAACCAATCCCATCGACACGATGAACGTAGATCGTAGTCTCGGAATATCAACAGTATCCTGCAGCAACGACTCAATACGATGCCCATTCAACGTTTCAGGATCAACAACGGTTGCCTCCAAGATCAGCCGATCCCGAAAGCCGTGAAGACCAGCCAGTTCTTTGACCAGCGCTTGCCGAGCATGCCACTGCGTTTCATCGAGTGGGTCTGAATTTTGCGCACATAACCATTGAAACAATCGTTCATGACCATTGGTTGAAATGGTGGAATTGACCAACCCAAAAAGCGAATGCGTCCCACTAATGTCCAAATCACTTGCATAAGGATGATCACCAGGGGTCGCAAGAACCTGAGGCGCAATTGATATCCAATCTAATCGAGACCTAGCCAAATTTTTGGTCTTGATCTCGCACCAACGACGAAGGCGAGACAATCGTCTCTCAAAACGGGTATGGTAATGAGCAATAAAGAGAAACAGGACAAAGAATCCCCCAAGGGTGATGTTACCCGTTACATGCCAGGCAGCCTTATACAAACCAAAACAAACAACCACACCGATCAAAAAGAACACAAACCGCCAACGACTCACCTGTCGACTCCGGCCAATGCCTCGATCCAGCATGTGCCTGACGCGACGGAGACCACGTTCAAGCGTCGCAATCCGTTGTGTTTGTTCCAACTGTGCCATGATGCGCAGGGACCTTACCGAGTCATCACCTGATCGTCAAATCGCATGCGACCATCCTATGTAATGGCCACCCTCTCTGTTTCCGTTTCGGCTACTGAACTCGCAGGACTATTGAACGATACAAACCTGATGGGATCATGGGAAGAAGATGGGTGTATCCATTTATACTGGGAGCACTCACACTGGAAACCAGAAATCGAACAAAATATTCAAGCCGCTCTCGATCAATTACGACCCACACGCCAGACACACCCCATCACAATTCAGGAAATTCCATGGGAGAACTGGAATGCACAATGGACACAGCAGGTCAAACCTATTTGGATCGGCACTCGCCTTATCATCCGCCCAATCTGGGAAACGGTGTCACTCACACCAGGTTGTCTTGAGCTTATCATCGACCCAAAACAAGCCTTTGGCACTGGCCATCATGCCACCACCTTTCTCTTGTTGGAATGGCTCACGAATCTCATCAAAGGGGGAGAACGTGTCCTTGACGTTGGTACTGGAAGCGGGATTTTAGCCATGGTGGCTATTCGGTTTGGTGCTCAATCCGCTGTTGGTATTGACAACGACCCAATCGCTATTACCTGCGCCAAGGATTATGCCCTGACGAACCATTTTAGCCAAGAGCTGACCTTACAGGTCATGCAACTCGAAGATGTAACCGTCGAGCCTTTTGACCTCATTCTGGCCAACTTGGATTGCCGAACCTTGCTATCGACGGCTCATCAATTTTCTCGTTTTTGTCATCCGCATACCACATTGCTTGTTTCAGGACTCCTACAGGACGGTGCCGAAGACATTCAACGCATATTTGAGCAATATCGATTCAATCTCGAAGAGAAAAAAGAACATGAAGAGTGGTTGGCCTTGGGGTTTACTCAAAAATGAAATGGACATTCTTAGGATGCCTGATCCTCCAAATAGGCAATGAGTGCTTTATAAGTCACTTCTCGAACCGTGGCTTTCGATTCCGGCTCAGTGCCCAGTCTCATCTCTAACCACACGATTTCTTTAACATAAGGCTGGGCTTCATTACAGGCTGTCCACATTTCATGCAGAAATTCTACTGACAGTCCGACTTGGACCCCTTCCGATTCAATCCGATCATCCAAGATCGCTAACAAATCTGAAATGGCTTGATCCGGACGATAGGCTACTGAGGTCAGCCCAAACGTCTTCTCGGCTGCCTCATCCTGACGAGCTTGCTCAACCAAATCATGCATGTACTCTTTTAGCAAGCCAATAATACGACCGGACACCCGCATCTCAACCTCTCTATTCAATATACGTAAGCACATTGTACTGATAACGTTGAGCAAAAACACCACATCACAATCGTTGCTTTGACAACGAATCCATTTTCTCCTCTTGAAATCGATGATGAAGTGCTTCTTCCCTGCTTTCCATTTGCCTAGATGTTTATTTAGGTATTATTACTTTAATGTGGTGAGAGAATCCAACGTTTTCTTGACTCAGTTATCAGTAGTTTGCTACGTTGATTTCCTTAAAAACTATGCTTGTGTAGGGAGCGATAGATGACAATCACAATTAATGGAAAACCCGAAGTTCTTGAAGGTTCTACGGTGTTGGAAGTCCTCAAATTGAAAGATATTGATCCCCAAATGGTTGCGGTAGAATTGAACACTCAAATCATTGAACGAGACCAGCTCGCAACCACGTCTATCAAGGAAGGTGACCAGGTTGAATTTTTGTTTTATATGGGCGGAGGATCGTGAAATCCCTGTTATTTCCTGAAATCACTGCAGGTATTGGTAGAACCCCATTAGTTCGGCTCAACCGGCTTTCACCAGAAGGGGGCGCTGCCATTTATGGCAAAGTTGAATTTTACAATCCAGGAGGAAGCGTCAAAGACCGGATTTGCCTCAATATGATCGATGAGGCAGAACGGCAAGGCACCCTACAACCTGGAGGTACCATTGTTGAACCCACGAGTGGAAATACGGGCATTGGGCTGGCACTCGTCTCAGCTGTCCGTGGCTATAAGCTGGTTTTGGTGATGCCAGAAAGTATGAGCTTAGAGCGAGCAAGCCTTCTGTCATCTTATGGAGCACAACTCATTTTGACACCAGCATGGGAAGGCATGAAAGGGTCAATTAAAGAAGCCGTTAGTATTAAGGAGCAAAATCCAGAATATTTCATGCCCGATCAATTTTCCAATCCGGCCAACCCAGCCATGCACCGAAAAACGACAGCCTTGGAAATCTGGGATGCCTTAGATGGAAAGGTGGATGCTTTTGTGGCAGCTGTCGGGACTGGAGGGACAATTACTGGTTGTGGCGAAGTATTTAGGGAACGCAACCCTCAAACACGTGTGATCGCCGTTGAACCAATGGGCTCCCCCGTTCTCTCTGGCGGTGACCCTGGTCCTCATAAGATTCAGGGCATTGGGGCAGGCTTTGTACCACGCATTTTAAATCAATCCATCCTTGATCAAGTGTTGACAATCACGGATGATGAGGCTTATCAAACGACAAAACTGTTAGCGAAAAAGGAAGGATTATTAGTTGGGATTTCGTCTGGAGCGAACGTCGCTGCCGCACAAAAAATTGCCGCCGAATTAAGTCCTGCACAGAATGTTGTGACCATCCTCTGTGATACGGGCGAACGGTATTTGAGCATCGAGAAATATTTCAACATTTAGTCATTCCTTCACGTGAACACAACAGCTGATGTATTCATGACGTGTGAACCTGTTACACTAGAGCATCATGGACTTCAATGAAGATCAAATAACTCGTTATAGTCGCCATATTCTTTTGCCTGAGGTTGGAGGCAAAGGCCAGAAAAAGTTGGCCCAGGCAAGCGTATTTCTTATTGGTGCGGGTGGGTTAGGTTCACCTGCCGGATTGTACCTTGCCGCAGCAGGAGTGGGCCGAATCGGGATTATTGATAGCGATGTCGTGGATCTCTCCAATCTCCAACGACAGGTCCTCCATCACACCCCAGATGTAGGACGGCCTAAGGTAAGGTCCGCGGAAGAAAAAATCCAGGTGCTTAATCCTGATGTGCAAGTCGAATATTATCAGGAACGACTGACAGCTCAGAACGCGTTAGAGCTTATCAAACAGTATGATGTCATCATTGATGGTGTTGATAATTTTCCGACAAAGTTTTTGATCAATGATGCCTGTTACTTTGCCGACACACCACTCATTCATGGAGGCATTTTACGATTTGAAGGTCGTGTATTTTCTATCAAACCCAAGCAATCAGCCTGCTATCGGTGCATCTTTAAACAACCACCGCCGCCAGGCCTGGTGGCTAATTGCCAGGAAGCCGGCATTATCGGCGCAGTAGCCGGCATTATCGGTACCATTCAAGCCACTGAAGCGCTGAAGCTGATTCTGGGCATCGGGCAACCACTGACAGACCGTATTCTTGATTTTGACGCGAGGAAAACAACGTTTCGGGAAATAAAGATTAAACGAAATCCCAATTGTGCATTGTGCGGCTTACACCCTGAAATCACTGAACTTTTTGAGCACGAGCAAGAAATCTGTCAACTACCCCCATCAGGAACGGTAGCCGTTTCCTGACTTCAAAGGTTTTAAGTAGGTAGACATGATGACGAAAAAGATGAAAGCCCTTGTTTGTCGTGAATGTGGGAAAGAATACCCCACAGAAGCCATTCATGTTTGTGAATTATGCTTCGGTCCCCTCGAAGTCAAATATAACTATGAGGAAATCAAAGCCTCTATTTCACGTGAATCCATCGAAGCTGGACCGAATAGTTTATGGCGCTATAAGGATCTCCTCCCAGTTGAAGGAGAAGGCACCATAGGCATCTATGCTGGGATGACGCCCTTGGTCAGAGCAAAGAACCTGGGAGCATTTCTTGGGATCGATCAGCTCTACATTAAAAATGACTGTGTCAATCATCCAACCCTTTCCTTTAAAGATCGTGTCGTAGCTATTGCTCTGACACGAGCCAGGGAAATGGGTTATGAAACAGCGGCCTGTGCATCAACAGGCAATCTGGCGAATTCCGTGGCTGCTCACGCTGCACAAGCTGGGATGCAATGCTATGTCTTTATTCCCGGTGATCTTGAAGCGGCAAAGGTCTTAGGCAACCTTATCTATCGTCCCAAGGTAATTGAAATTGAAGGCAATTATGATGATGTCAATCGCCTATGCAGTGAAATTGCGGGAGAACGTCGATGGGCCTTTGTCAACGTGAATATTCGCCCCTATTATGCCGAAGGGTCAAAAACACTGGCCTTTGAGACAGTTGAACAATTAGGGTGGCAGGCGCCCGATCAAGTTGTGGTCCCGATGGCTTCTGGATCATTGCTCACAAAGATCTGGAAAGGATTAAATGAGTTCAAGAAGGTAGGGTTACTCGACGAAGTAAAGACGAAGATTAATGGTGCCCAAGCTGAAGGCTGCTCACCGATTTCTACTGCGTTTAAAGAAGGACGGGATTTCTTTAAACCAGTAAAACCTCACACCATTGCGAAATCTTTGGCTATTGGCAATCCAGCTGACGGATATTATGCATTAAAAACAGCCTATGAAAGTGGCGGCGCGATGGATGCCGTAACCGATGACGAAGTCGTCGAGGGCATTCAATTACTTGCCCAGACAGAAGGAATTTTTGCTGAGACAGCAGGTGGTGTGACCATTGGAGTCCTACGCAAGCTTGTCAAACAGGGACACATTAAAAAGAATGATGTGACTGTAGCTTATATCACTGGGAATGGCTTAAAAACCCAAGAAGCTGTTGTAGATGCTGTGGGACGCCCTATTCGGATTCCACCAAGCCTTTCAAAATTTGATCAGACATTTGGAACACAGGGGGAATCATGATTAAAGTCCGAATTCCAACGCCCCTTCGCCCGATGACCGGCGGTAAAGGCGAAATCGAGATAACGGGGAACAGCGTTGGAGACATGATTGAACAACTGAATACATCACATCCGGGCCTGAAAGATCGTTTGTGTGATGAACACGGTGAAGTTCGACGATTTATCAACATTTATGTGAACGAAGAAGACATTCGCTTCTTAACGGGAAAAGACACTCCCTTAAAAGAGGGCGATGAGGTTTCGATTATTCCCGCGATTGCGGGTGGAGCATGATGGCAAAATTACGGTTTCACATTCGGTTTCCAGAGGAAAAGATTCCCGAGCCGATTATCTATCAAATTGGTCATGAATATCAGGTAATCACCAGTATTCGACGAGCAGACGTTCGAGAAACTACGGGATGGCTCGATGTAGAGTTTTGCGGGGAAACAGAAGAAATTGAACGATCAATTGAAGGGCTTCGTGAAAAAGGAGTCTCCGTTGATCCTATCGAATTAAACGTTGTTGAGCACGAACAAACACACCCTTGCACCATGGAATTTTCTGAAGAACAAATTCAGCGTTACAGTCGGCACATCATCCTGCCCGATGTCGGAGGAAAAGGCCAAAAAAAGATCCAGCAGGCCAAAGTGTTGGTCATCGGCGCTGGGGGCTTAGGCTCTCCAGCTGCCCTCTACCTTGGAGCAGCAGGAGTTGGCACACTAGGGCTCATCGATGGCGACGTCGTCGATCTCTCCAACCTCCAGCGTCAGGTGTTGCATACTACCCCAAATGTTGGAGTACCTAAAGTTGAATCTGGACAGCAACTCCTGGCCGCATTGAACCCTGATGTTCATGTGCAAACCTATCAAGAACACATCAGTGAATCGAATATCCTGGACATTATTCCTGAGTATGATCTCATTCTTGACGGGTCGGACAACTTCGGCACACGGTTCTTAGTAAACGATGCCTGTTTCTTTGCCAAGAGAACTCTTATTTCCGGAAGCATCTTTCGGTTTGAAGGGCAACTCGCCACCATCAAACCTCATGAAGGTTTTCCTTGTTACCGCTGTCTCTATCCAGAACCGCCACCGGCTGGATTGGTACCAAACTGTCAGGAGGCAGGGGTTTTAGGCGTCTTAGCAGGCACAATTGGCGTCTTACAAGCCAATGAGGCTATTAAAGAAATCCTTGGGCTTGGTGAGTCACTCGCTCAGCACTTATTGCTCTATGATGCACTCGAAATGAAGTTTCGCAGAGTCGGTCGCCCCAAAGACCCCCGTTGTCCCCTATGTAGCGCGCAACCCACCATCACCACGCTTGAAGAACATCACGTGTCTTGCAGCTTGTAACCCCATGCTTTTGCTCCCCTCGGCGATCCTTCACAACATGATCGAGCATGCGCGGCTCTTGGATCCACACGAATGTTGCGGAATCTTAGCAGGCGTCAATAGAGAAGTGAGGAAGCAATACCGCATCACCAACATTTTGGCCTCGTTGACAACAACGGAACTGGCCCGCTTTGATCAAGCAAAACTTTCTGACCTGAAACAACTTTCGCCAGAAGAACGGGCTGATATTGCCTTTCAAATGGACGCACAAGAAATGGCGCTGGCCCAAAAAGACATTCGAACACAGAGCCTCCAGCTTCAAGCCTTTTATCATTCGCATACGGCAAGCCCTGCACGCCCTTCGACCACGGACATTACGATTGCCATGGAATTTGAAAGTTATCGAGAAAAACTGAACCTCCCTGAACCATTGCATGTCATCATCTCCCTTATGGAAAAAGATACGCCCATCGTTCGTGCCTACCAAATCCGAAACTCCACTGCCACCGAAGTCGAGATCACGCGTTCCTAATCGGCATATACTTCTTGAGAGAAGAGATTTTCACGATGTCGAGCTGAACAGTCGTCATAATCTGTCTGCCTATTTGCCTATCAAAGGCATTCCAACATGCACACAGCTCTCAATGACCAGTGGTTACTGACACCCTCTCAACGAAACACGCCAAGATCTGCCCTCAATATTGCTGAACGCACATCATCTAGCCATTATGAATGATGGGTTTATAGTGCGGGGTCGTAGGTTACAACGAAAAGAGACCGTGCATACTCACAATTCGTCATGCTTTACGCAACACTTCCGAAAAATAGTGAACGGCAGCGCCTCAAGATGAAGCCTTTGTCCAATTAATGACGTTGCCCATATCACGAATATCATAGCCACCGAGTGCATCAATTTCCGTTTGAAACGTCCGGCTCACTAACGTGTCAAGAAACCCTGCAACGCTGGGATGAGAGGTGAGAAAGGCCGTTGGGATCACAAGATCATATTTTTCTTCTTGTAAAGGCAAAAAATCAAGATTAAAAAACAAGGCCGCAGACCGGACCCCAATTCCCATATCTGCCCTCCCCTCCACAATCGCCTTTCCCACATGAAGGTGAGACAGTTCGAGATCACCATAGCCTCGAACCTGATCTGGACGAATGCCCACCATGGTGAGCTGCTGGTCAAATAAGAACCGAGCAGCCGCGCCTATTTCTCGATTCACCACTCGCACATTGCGTCGTGTGCTATCGGCAAGACCTCGAATGGCTTTGGGATTGCCACGACGAACCATGAGGCCTTGCTCCCACGCAGCAAACCGAACAACTGTATAGGCTTTAGGCTTCAGGTGTTTTTTTAAAAATGAGATATTGGCATCATGGGTTACCGGATCGACGAGATGAAGCCCGGCAATATGCACATCACCGCGCTTAAGCGCGTCAATAGCCTGGACACTTCCCATGCTCCACCCGATAACCGACGGGGGTTTGCTTGTTGACGAAAAGTGACTCCCAGCTAAAAAAATGGCCGGGTCACACCCACCAACAATAAGCGTCTCTTCAATACGCTGAATACTCTTGAGTAGCTGGACCTGGACTTTCACCTGCCCTCTCTGAGAAGGCGATTCAAGGCCTGCTCTCAGAATTAACCCATCGGCAGGCACCGCATAGTTTAATATTTCTCCAAGATCCGCAAGAGGACGGGCAATAGTTCGATCGCCAACTCGCGCGATCTGCGCTCGAATGGCCGAGCTACCCTCAGGAACTGTTCCAATGAAGTCAGCGTAGATCACGTTTTCTGCGGAATCCAAATGAAAGAGATCTTCAACCTGACAGCCCAAGACTCGAGCAAGTCGTAGAGCCATATCCGTACTCGGCAGATAGTGATTCATCTCAATGGCATATATAGCTTGGCGAGTGACTCCAATGGTTCTAGCCAGTTCGGTTTGAGACAGCCCAGCCTGTTGCCTCAAGACACGCAAATGATTGTCAATATGTGTCATGCGGTTCATAGAATCCTACATGAGGATCCATTCGATGGAGAGGGTCACCAAACGGCAGTAAATAAGCACGTCTGAATACAAGAAGAATAATATGCAGAGGATAAGAACCAGCCGACTATTGTTAATCTCCTCCCTGAAAGGCATCCTCATCATATTCAGGCATGGCATCCTCATCCTCAAGTCCTAGCCCGCCCTGAAAAGATTCTCGAATGTCGAGAATTTGCTGGTAGGTTTGAGTCCCCACGATGTCATTTCCAAATCGTAGAAGAAATCCATCACATAAGGTCAATCCTTTCTGAAAATACCGAGGAAGGGTTTCGGCTGTGACTTGCTGCCACGTGATATAGATAAGAAATTCCTGAAAATGTCTGGCCTGAGGCAGAGAAGCCCCGAGTCGTTGGAGTATCTCATATGCATACCTCGCTTCTTCCCCATGGTCCGAAGAAAAAGTCTCTTCAGCTTCGATGACTTCTGCTTCGAGGTCACCGAACTCTTCGGATGCTACAGCCTGATGAAGCGCTTGTTGTGCAGAAACGGCTGGATCAAAATTCATTGAACCCCTTCCTAATGAATATCTTTCAAACAAAACGTTCTAAGGCTTCAACATATTTTTGACTCGTTTGATAGACAACATCTTCTGGAAGAGACGGTGGTGGCGGTTGATGATTCCACCCAATGGAGTCAAGATAATCTCGCACATACTGTTTATCAAAGCTTGGTTGAGATCGACCGGGTGTATATTCGTCTTTTGGCCAAAACCGTGATGAATCAGGCGTCAATAATTCATCAATGACCATTAACGCCTTAGTGTGAGGATGAAGCCCAAACTCGAGCTTGGTATCAGCAATGATCAACCCACGTTCCTCAGCCAATACGGCCGCTCGTTGGTACAGCATCAGACTGACCTGCTTGACTTCTTCGGCTAGTGATCCCCCAATTAATTGCGCCATCGTGTCAAATGAAATATTTTCATCATGACCCACCGTTGCTTTGGTAGAGGGAGTAAAGATAGGTTGAGACAGCTTGTCCGACTCCTGCAAGCCTGATGGCAGTGTTTGCCCGCACACTGTTCCCTGTTGTCGATATTCCTTCCATGCTGAGCCTGCAACATAGCCACGAACAATACACTCCACAGGCAATGGGTCAGCCTTTTCTACGAGCATACTTCGTCCCGCGAGTATGTCTGTATAGGGTTGACAGGCTGCTGGATACAATTCTGGGTCCATCGTTCGCACATGGTGAGGAATCAAGCCTCCAGCCTCCCAGAGCCGATCAAACCAAAACTTGGACAATTGGGTTAGGACATAGCCTTTACCCGGTATACCTTCCGGCAATACCACATCAAAAGCCGAAATGCGATCGGAGGCAATTAGCAACAGGCAATCGCCAAGATCGTACATGTCTCGCACTTTTCCTTGCCGCTTCGAGCCAAGCCCTTTAAAATTCGTTTGCACGACAACGGTTCCTGATAGATCGTTATTCATGATTGAAGATCCCTTTTGTTGAACAATGCCCCCATCTCCCTCACTCTTCATGAAGGAGGGATTACCCACAGAAGAAAGGCTCGAGACCACCCATCCCTAATGAAGACTTGCACTGTATGATCTCAGTTTCATGAGTGTCAACCCAAAACAAGCCACGCTCACTTGCTAATTGGAAAAGGAATGAGCTAGAAGTGCTTTAGGTCTCACGTGATGAAAACCGAACGCCCCATTCAAGAAAACCGATTTCTCCGTCGCGTCCATGAACCCTCCCAAAAATATTTAGAGGACTGGTTGGATGTCCCTGCCCATGTTCATCATGTGGCTCACCGAATGTCCAACCCTCCTCTGGAGCGGCCACAAAGTCGACGGGAATTTCAGCAAATCCTGAAATGTTTGGATATTCCTGAAGCCACCAGCGTCATCGGAGAGAAAGTCGGTTATGGAGTTCGCACCACCAGCAATGGGGACCGACTCATTCTGGCATGGGAAGCCCATACGGAATACTACAGTTATCAAGTCTGGCATATTCCAAAAGACAAGCAGACACTGCTTGATTTTGGGCCATTAACATTCCCCGATTACCGATTTCCATTGTGTCCATTGGGCATTCGCATTAATGCCCTGGACCTCCTCATTGTTCCAGAACTCAACCAACCCCTTGAGACCCTACGAGCGACCATGCCGGGCCCGCATGTCTATGGAAGCCGTGTCTTTGGAGAAGAGATTGCGATCTTGACAAGTTTTACACCTGACGACTATCAACGCGAGCGCTATCTTATTGCGGGCCCCTCGGCCCAAGTCTTACTCGCACAATTGAGCCGGGTGATCGATAGCGTGATTGCCATCGAAAATTATACACACTTAATCCTTCTTCCCTTTCAAGCCTTTTCACGCTCAGTTGATCAGGTTCACAAATTTGAGCAACGGCATTTGTACCAACGTGGCGTGATTACAACCCAAATCGACACCGCAACCCCCCACACACTGCAACAATGGTTGACCATCCTCACCCAAGACTTTATGAAAGTCAGCCGACTTGCCGAATCCATGCGGTATAAACTCTCGGCCTCAGTACCCTACGACACCATTGTCCGGACCCACCTTCATGGCCTAGCAGAACAGCCACTCTCGTGCTGTCAACGACTATCAGACTATATTAATTGGAAAGTGACGGGCGTGGCTGATGGGTATCAGCAATTCATGAAACGGATTAAGGCGTTGGAACACAATTTTGAAGGCACGATTGCGGTGATTCGTACAAAGGTTGAGCTCCTCCTCCAGGACCAAAATCTGGCGTTGCAAGATCAAAACCTGAAGTTGCTTCAGAGCGTTGATACCACGACCAAAAGTCAAGCCATCCTCCAACATACAGTCGAAGGCCTTTCGGTCATTGTAATTTCCTATTATCTGAGTGGTCTCGCCAGCTATATCTTTGAGGCTCTTCATGAAATGGGGTGGATCGACAGCCATGCGTTCGCCTCCGGCCTCTTTGTTCCTATCTCGATCGGGATTTCGTTTGGGTTGATTGTGCTTGGCCGAAAAATCATCCACACACATCTGTACCCAGACTCTAAACCATAAGGCGTGGAACCAGCCGTGAGCGGCATTGCACCAGACCTCCACTCTTCCCGAGGAGGCCTGTAAAGACTCTGTAGGTTTAGCCGCTATCAGAAAAGAGGTCCGGGGTCTTCCCGAAATGTTTGTGGGCAAGAAGTGTGGCCTGACGACCACGGGCCGTCCGGTCTAGGTATCCTGATTGGATGAGAAAAGGTTCATAAACATCTTCCAGCGTGCTCTTTTCTTCATGAACAGCAGCTGCAAGCGCTTCCACCCCAACGGGGCCACCGCGAAACTTCTCAAGAATAGTTAGAAGAATTTTCCGATCCATCTCGTCAAATCCAGCCACATCAATCCCCAACCAATTCAAGGCATCCTGCGCAACCTGCTGGGTAATAATACCTTGCGCTTTGACTTCAGCAAAATCACGGACTCGTTTAATGAGACGGTTGGCAATGCGTGGAGTCCCTCGTGCTCGACGGGCAATTTCTTTCGCGCCTTCGGGTTCAATCACAATATTGAGCAAACGCGCCGAACGCTCGATAATGACTTCCAAATCATCCGGACCATAAAAATCCAATCGATAGACTAATCCAAATCGTTCCCGGAGCGGGGAGGTCAAGGATCCTGCCCGTGTCGTAGCCCCCACAAGGGTAAACGGTGGAAGATCGAGCTTCATGGTCCGCGTAGAGGGACCTTGCCCAATGACAAGATCGATTTGATAGTCCTCCATAGCTGGATAGAGGGCTTCTTCCACTGATGGAGGCAACCGATGAATCTCGTCAATGAACAATACATCAAACTTCTGCAAATTGGTGAGGATGGCAGCAAGATCCCCAGCATGAGTGAGAACCAGTCCTGAAGTGGATTGGATAGCACTCCCCATCTCATTGGCAATGATGTGAGCAATTGTGGTTTTGCCAAGACCAGGGGGGCCATAGAACACGGCATGATCAAGAGCATCACCCCGACGTTGTGCGGCTTCGATGCAAATACGAAGAGAGCCTTTCATCCGCTCTTGACCGATATATTCATCCAACCGTTGAGGACGAAGAGAGCCCTCTATAGTCTGTTCGGTTTCAAGCAAGTGATTCGTGACAAGACGATCGTTCATGAAGGAACAGGCATGAGCATGATCAGACGCGCTGCCGAGAAAGGCAAAAAGAACTAAGGGAGCTCGAATTCGACATTAACATCCCGACCCAAAAAGTTGACCAAAAACCCTTGCTGCTCATATTTCAACATGGCACCCATCACATTCTCATCTCCGTAATCTTCTTTTCCTAAGAGATCACGAATTTCCTTGGTGCTACTGCTGGTTAAAACACGGCGGAAAATACCACGCGTCTTATACGCAAACCGATTGTTAATGAAGATCAAATCAACTTTGCCATCCATAACACGGACACCGGCCATCGCACCAACTGGCTTGTTTTGATCCCATAACAAGATAAACGTCCCCTCCTGTTCAACCTTGATGCCAGAAATCTTTTCATTGACTAATTCCTCAACAGCATCGACCTCAGAATCGCCCAGTTTGATCCCGTATAATGAGACCTGGGTCGCATCAATGTCTTGAGGCTCTTTCACATTGTTCCTCGTCAGCTCATATTTCTTGGCAATCGCCACTCCCCCAGCCAGAGAAGCCAGGCAAAGAATTAATAGAGCACATAACCAACGACAAGGTATTCCTCGCATACACTCCTCCTTCTAGCTCAGTAGGAATCAATCCAACCGGTAGGATTTTTCGGGAAAAGACTTTTAAAAATGCACAGTTCCTCTCTGATCCCACCTAAGGGAACAGGGATAATATCAATCTTATCGGATTGTACCGAACACCATCATATCGGTCAAATGAGGTTCTCATTCTATATGGGTTAATTCTCTATGATATACTGTACCTCTTCATGAACCGAACCATTCATATCAAAGGCGCTCGCGAGCATAATCTCAAGGATATTGACCTTGAACTCCCACGTGACCAACTCGTGGTCATCACGGGATTAAGTGGGTCTGGGAAATCCTCGCTCGCATTTGACACCATCTATGCCGAAGGCCAGCGCCGATATGTCGAATCGCTTTCCGCCTATGCTCGTCAATTTCTTGAACAAATGGGCAAACCGGATGTTGATTCAATCGAAGGGCTGTCACCTGCAATCTCTATAGAACAAAAAAGTACCAGCCATAATCCACGATCGACCGTGGGAACAGTCACAGAAATTTACGACTACCTCCGGCTACTGTTTGCCAGAATTGGCCACCCATTCTGTCCAAATTGCAGTAATCCGATCACACCACAAACAGTTCAGCAAATCGTCGATGCGATCCTTTCTTTCCCACTCAATACAAAAATTCAGATCCTCGCCCCCATCGTCCGTGGCCGAAAAGGGGAATACAAAAAAGAATTGCAAGACGCCAAACGCGCTGGTTACATTCGCGTACGAATTGATGAGAATATTCTGGATTTGGGGGACTCCATTACGCTCAACAAACAACAGAAACATACGATTGAAATCGTAGTCGATCGGTTGATGGTGAACCAAGAAGAGAGTACCTCACGCAGGTTGGCTGACTCACTTGAAACCGCGCTGAACCTTGCCGGAGGTATTGTGGGTGTGCTGAGCAGCGACAAAACCGTTACCTTGTATAGTGAAAAACTGGCCTGTATTCAATGTGGCATCAGTTATCCTGAAGTTGAGCCACGGATTTTTTCATTTAACAGTCCACATGGAGCCTGCCCAGCCTGTGATGGCATTGGCGCGATCAGCCACTCAGGCTGCCCAGGAGACATGGACGTGACGACATCTAATACATGCCCCCAGTGCCACGGCACTCGCCTCAAACAAGAAAGTCTGTCCGTAAAAATTGCAGAGCAGTCTATTGCAGACATCACAAAATTATCGATCAGGGAAACGGCTGATTTTTTTCACCTACTGCAACTGTCCGAACGTGAACGATTTATCGGTCAACGGATCTTAAAAGAAATTCGAGAACGTCTCGAATTCTTGATCAATGTCGGATTAGATTACTTAACGATCGGCCGTGCCGCAGCCACGCTTTCGGGTGGCGAGGGACAGCGAATCCGCTTAGCCACGCAAATTGGATCAGGTCTCGTCGGCGTCCTCTATATTTTGGACGAACCGAGTATTGGACTGCATCAGCGAGACAACCGACGGTTGATTCAAACGCTGCTTCGTCTACGCGATATGGGCAATACCATCCTGGTGGTCGAACATGATGCTGAAACGATGCTCGCAGCCGACCATCTCGTAGACATGGGACCCGGCGCAGGGCTCCATGGGGGCCGGATCATCGCGCAAGGCTCACCAACAGCCATCATGAACCATCCACAATCTCTGACCGGTCGATATCTTCGTGGCGAGCATGCAATCACACGCCCCAAGCAGACACGCACACCCAAAGGATATCTCACCGTGGTCAAAGCCACGAAACATAATTTACAAGGGCTGAACGCAAAGATTCCATTGGGATTGCTCACGTGCGTAACTGGCGTGTCAGGTTCAGGGAAGAGCACATTGGTCTTAGAAGTGTTATTTCACACGCTCTCTCAACTGCTCTATCAAAAAAAGCCCAAGATCGATGGATGCCAGACCATTCAAGGACATGACGCCTTGGATAAAATAATCGATATTAATCAATCGCCTATTGGCCGAACCCCTCGGTCCAATCCGGCCACCTACACAGGAGTGTTTACGTTCATTCGAGAACTCTTCGCTGGGCTACCGGAATCTCGCGTACGAGGCTACAAGGCAGGTCGGTATAGTTTTAATGTCAAGGGCGGACGATGTGAAGCCTGTGAAGGAGATGGCCTCATCAAAATTGAAATGCATTTCCTCCCCGATTTGTACGTCACCTGTGAAGCCTGCCAGGGCAAGCGGTACAATCGGGAAACTCTTGATATTCACCATAAGGGAAAAACTATTGCAGATGTGTTGGCCATGACCGTGGAAGAAGCACTGGATTTTTTTTCAGCCATTCCGCCAATTAAAACCAAACTTCAAACCCTGTACGATGTGGGGTTACACTATGTCACATTAGGCCAATCCGCGACAACGCTTTCCGGAGGAGAGGCTCAGCGCGTGAAACTGTCACGCGAACTCTCCAAACGTGCGACAGGTCGAACCTTCTACATTTTAGATGAACCCACCACCGGCTTACATTTCGCCGATATTCAACGCCTCTTGGATGTCCTCAATCGATTAGTCGAAACTGGCAACACCATTCTCGTGATCGAACACAACCTGGACGTCATCCGGAATGCCGACTGGATCTTAGACCTAGGCCCCGAAGGGGGGTACCGTGGCGGAAAGCTCGTGGCAGAAGGTACACCGGCTGACCTGATTCAAAAAGGCCAGTCAGCCACAGCAGACGTGCTCAGGGAAGACAATCACGCGCTTCAACATCCTCGACGTTCAGCCAAGCCCGCTAGCAAAAGATCGACATAAACACGTGCGGCAATGCCCGTACAAACATGATCGTCTCACATTGCCCTCACTCTTGACGTTGCCTACCAATGTTCTTGCTATTTTTTGGGTTTTTCTCCATCATACCTAGTGGGCACTCAGCTTTTCAGAACACCATGCGAATAGTGACGGTCCTTTAGAGAACGTGTACGAAACCAGACCTGGTTCTTACTACATATCATTATCATCAAAGGAGGGGACGTCATGGAAAAAACTGCCGCAATGTTTGGTGGCAACGCCACGGAAGGCTGTGTATTAATCGTTGATGATGAGCCCGATGTCAGAAAAGTCATCCGGATGACCCTGGAAAAAGCTGGCTATCAAGTCATCGAGGCTGAAGATGGGGAAAAAGCCATTGAAAAAATTAATGAAGGTGAAAACCCACTTATTCTTGATGTCATGATTACCGATATTCGGATGCCCAAGATCAATGGCGTCGAAGCAATCGATTACTTCCAAAAAGAGTATCCACGGGTTCCGTTGATCGTGCTCACCGGCTTTCCTGATACGGAATTGGCCACATCCTTGTTACGCAAAGGCATCGTGGACTATTTGGTAAAACCAGTTGAAGGAGAAAAGCTCAAAGCGGCCGTAGCGAAAGGAATGGAACGTCGCGAAATTCATCATTTGTAGTCATCGTAGTCCTACTCGATACAACCGATGTATGGCATTCACCCCATCGCGAGGCCCACAGCTCCGGGGCCTCGCATCCTCCGTCAGACTCTTTCCTCATTACTCAATGAGCCTTGTACTTCTGGCATAACTCTTCGCGTGCGCTTTCAACCAGCCTTGTTATTGACTCAGTTCATCTTTTCCCGAGTGTGACTCATGGATGAGACACCAAAAATTCGTTTGGTTATTTTGGGAGGAGGGAAAGGCGGAACGGCGTTACTCAACCTACTAGGCCATCTTCCAGCCGTAGAAATTTTAGGCATCGCTGATAAGAATCCCGCAGCTCCTGCCCTAAGCCTTGCCCGTGCCTTGGGAATCACGGTTGTCGATGACGTGGTACATCTTATTGCTAAGACAGAAACGAATTTGATTGTGGATGTCACCGGAGATCCAACGATCAAAGCAATCATTACAGCGCATAAAAGTTTGGGGACGGAAGTCTTAGGCGGAGCCGCGTCAAAGCTACTCTGGAACATCGTTCAGCATGACGCCCAAATGCAAACGAAACTCTTCCAAACCGAGAAGCTGGCCAGCATCGGCACGTTTTCTTCAGGCATTGCCCATGACATTAACAATCCGCTCTACCTGATTATGGGGCTAGCAGAAAACTTACTCGACGAAACCGATACGACCCGCAGGCGAGAACAGACCAACGACATTCTTGGCGCCGTCAAACGAATTGCGACAATCTGTCAAAATCTTACTCATTACGCGAGACAATCGACTCCATTTGATACCACAAACGTGGAACTCAACGGCACCCTGGATGAAGCCTTGACCATTGCTCATTATGCAACAACACCGAAAGATCTCTCCATCGTAAAAGACTACGCGAACAATCCAGTGATTACGGCCAAGCCTGAAGAAATGCTTCAGGTTTTTGTTAACCTCATGACGAATGCCATTCATGCTATGGAGGGGAAAGGCCACCTGACTCTGTTATCGGAATGTCAGGATGGTATTGTTCGAGTCAGCATTCGAGACACAGGATGTGGCATTCCTCAAGAAAGTTTAGAGAAGATTTTTGATCCGTTTTATACGACCAAACAACCCGGGAAAGGGACAGGGTTAGGCCTGCATTCAGTTAAAACGATTGTGAATAAAAACCACGGACAGCTATCGGTTTCTAGTACAGTCGGGCAAGGGTCCAACTTTCAAATGGAATTTCCTTCTGCCAGTCCAACGTGAGGGCAATGCCCATGAGCCCAACAAACGAAAAGGGCGTGAAGAAGACCAGCAAACGAGGACTCAAGAAAAAACTCGTCCTCTCCATGCTCCTTGTCGGAGCACTGCCGCTGCTGGTCGGATTGGCATTAGCGCTCTTTCAGGGCACTCAAGAAATCCAGGAGGTCAATGGCACAAGTTTTCAAGCCCTCGCCACCGAAACCGCCAGAAAGCTCGATCTCGTCCTAACCGAAGAAATTTCTAAGACGACTCGCATTACCACACATGTAGACATTGTCGCCGTGTTAGAGCAACGGCGAGATGCACTCGACGCGCTGAGCCCCAACGAGATCAAGCAGCTTATCTCTGCGGAAACTCAAGCTTGGAACGAAGCGCAGCCTCAGATGGTGCGCACCATCACCAAGGGCGCCTTAAGCGAAATTCTTAATCGACATGGACGACGATCATTGCATGAGCTAGAAACACCAATCCCCATCGTCACTCGCTCTTCAACATTGGCGCTCTTTGTGACGGACATTGCCGGACGTCTCGTTACCAGCATCAATGACCAAGTCCAGTATACTCACGCCAATGAAGCCTGGTGGCAAGGCGCCTATAACAAGGGCGTAGGCCAAGGCTATCTGAGCAACGTGGCCTTTGACCAGACACTCAATACCTATACGTTTACGCTTTCACTGCCGATCATGGATAGTTTGCGATACCAAGTAACCGGAGTCCTGCATCGAGTATTTGACGCCAAAGAATTTTTCTCGCCATCATTAACTCCAATTCGATTTGGGGAAACCGGTCATGTCATGTTGATTGACGGCAACGGGATCGTCATGAGCTGCCCGATCCTCCCCACTGGCGTCCGACTAGCCAACGCCGAGATCATTCCATTGGTGACACATGCTGAAGCCGGCTGGGTCGCTGCTCCCAGCGATGGGCATGGTGGTCAAGATACCTCCATTATCGGGTTTGCCCCACTACCGGGCATCAGTCGTATCACGAATGCCTCCACAGGCCTGGCCTGGCATATGTTTGTCTGGCAATCGTCTGAAGAACTGTTTGCTCCAATCCAAAATCTCTTTACCAGAGTAGCCGGATTCGGGTTACTGGCCATTCTTTTATTGACCACGTTGGGTTTTATTGCAGCAGAACGTATTGTCACTCCTATTCGCAAGCTTCAGGAAGCTGCCGGATTGATTGGTCGTGGAGCCTTAAAAGACCCTATTGCCATTCATACGAATGACGAAATTGAAGAATTAGCCGAAGCTGTGAATCGCATGAATCAGCAACTGCAAGTGGCCTTTGCTGGTCTAACCAGTGAAGTGGAATTAAAACGCCAGGAAGTCCAATACCTACAGGAATCGACCGATCAAATTTTAGGAAACGTGCCGGACCCTGTGGTTGTGTTGGATCAAGACTGGCATGTCCAATATATGAACGCCGCATCCAAGCGCGCCTTTCACCTCGAAACACATGAAGTGGAAGGCTCTCCATTCTTGGACCTCCTGACACTCGATGACACCACACAACAGCGCCTGCAACAAACCATACAATCCATTGAACAGAGTCAGGATCAACATGAACGACCCACATCATCAACAACTTCCGATCAAAAGCTGTACGACCCCATGGATCCCAAGCCACTCACAGAGACCACAGCACATGGAAAACGGTTGGACATTCACAACCGAATCTATCAGTACGAATG
This sequence comes from Nitrospirota bacterium, assembly GCA_011088105.1. Classification (GTDB taxonomy): domain Bacteria; phylum Nitrospirota; class Nitrospiria; order Nitrospirales; family UBA8639; genus JAALKI01. The sequence goes on from JAALKI010000008.1 coordinate 87,827, forward strand.
TTTTTTAATTCAGGCGCGACCAGGTGAACAAACCCGCATCGGCTTAGCCTTACGAGACACCACAGATGAAAGTCGCTTACACGATCAACTCACCCAGAGTGAAAAAATGGCCAGTCTGGGTATTTTAAGCGCCGGCATTGGCCATGAACTCAATAACCCCCTCGTGGGAGTCATTGGCTTTGGTGAGGCCATTCTGGAAGAACAAGATCCAGCCCATATAAAAGAACATGCAAGGAATATTGTGGAACGAGGCCAACGCATGGCTGCCATTATTCAGGATTTTACCGGCCATGCTCGTGGAGGAGAACCAACTCGACGGACGCAAACTGATATCAATGAACAATTGGAGCACGCGATCAATACCGTGCAGTCCACCCATGAAAGCAGCAAATTCGAAGTTCAAAAAGATCTTCATGCCATCCCGGTGATTTCAGCGAAGCCGGATGAACTGCGACAGGCCTTTATGAATATCCTGACAAATTCAGTTCAGGCTCTACAAGGACATGGGGTCCTTTCGCTATCTACTGCTGTCGTAGATGAGGTAATCCAGATTCATATCCGTGACAATGGGCCTGGCATCTCCAAAGCCTATCTCACAAAAGTCTTCGACCCCTTCTTCACAACCAAACGTCAGGGAGAAGGATCGGGATTGGGCCTCACAATTGCTCGACGAATCGTGAATCGTTATGGTGGACAGATTCAAATTACCAATGAAGAAGGCCATGGCACCGATTGTCTCATTACATTTCCAATTCACCCATCACCGGAGGACTCGGCGAAATGAAATCCCACACATGGCAATGGGGACTCAGTCTCCTCGGAATGATCATGATAACAGGAACCTTCGAGGCAAATACGTTGGGAGATGAGCTTTCATCTTCTCCCAGTATCCCCGTCGAGACCGTAGCCGACTACGTCCATTCTATCATTGAGGCAGATCGAACGATTTATAGTTCGCATGTCGTGAATCGAATGACCCAACAGGGAATTGTCACGGCAAATGAACATTGGGAACAGCAGCATGCCTTGCCGCTGCCGGCACAGTTCCTCCAGGCAGCAGGCAAACTCGTTGCCAAAAAAGACCATGGCGTCCGGTATCGTCTCATTAGCCTTTGGCCTATTTATGAACGAAACGGACCAGCAACCCCATTTGAACGCCATGGACTAGAAGCCGTGGGCAAAAATCCCGACAAACCTCATTCAGGCATTGTCCGCAGTGGCAAAATGAAATTTTACCAAGCGGTCTATGCAGACAAAGCTGTGGCGGAATCATGTGTCACCTGCCACAATCAACATCCCTTGAGTCCGAAACGAGACTTTGCCATTGGTGATGTCATGGGTGGCATCGTCATTACCATTCCCCTTGATTGATGGGATCCCCTGTTTTCATGCCAAATTGTGAGTGAGCTTCTGGCATAATTCCCTCCTAGGGATGGCCATACAGACATGCTTCAACGACACACAAATTGTGGAAATCCTGAAACAGGCCGATGCGGGGATCAAAGTCAAAAACCTGTGTCGAGAACATGGGATCAGTGATGCCACATATTACAACTGGTAGGCCAAGTACGGAGGCCTCGCAGTCTCAGCTCTCAAACGCCTCAAAGAGGCAGAGGGCGAACTGGTCAAGCTCAAACGGATGTATGCGGATCTCGCCCTTGGAAACCCTGCCCTCAAGGATCTGATCGAAAAAATTCTAACGCCGTCCGACAAACGAGCGACGGTGAAAACTATGAAGGAGACCCATGGCCTCTCGGTAGTTCGGTGTTGTCAGGCGATGAGGCTGTGGCCATCACGATCGTCACCTTCCTCATGGGATGACTGAAGCCTCACGGCAAAATCGCTTCGCTCAGCAGCATAAGACAGCGTTGTCCGGGAAGAGAACTATTTTTCGCCAAGAGGAGAGTAGCCATCCATCGGTGACCTTTGTCACCAACTAGAGATGGGTCAGACCACGGTTTAGGTCTGGAAGAGAAGTATATCCATCGACCTTTGAGCCCATACAGATCGGACAAAGCGGATCAATGGCTGCCTGATGCGTGATGACGATGTTACACATAATTTTTCAGTTAGGCCAATGTGCCGAACAGACCTTGGGCCGGCTACAGGGATTCCGACAGCTAGAAAAAGTGATTGAGGGCATCCATATTTACCGATGAGATCGAGGAAACCCTGGTTGATCCGGTTGCTACGTAAGCAACAGCCCCAGACACGAGAAACTCATTTTATTCTGTGACGTAATGCAACATAAGCTTTATGCGTAAAATTTCGGAGTTCATTTTTGAGCCTGATGGCACATAGCTGTGCCTATTTATTAGCCATATTTGACAACATCTCTCAAACTTATTTAACGTCCTTGGCTGTTTGCCATCAGTTCTCAAAGTACAAGTTTAATAACGAAGGGGTAAAAGAATGAAAGACAACATGTGTCATTCAAGGGTCCTGAATTGCCCGCAAGGTGTTGCAAAGATGGGCACGCTTGATTATCACAACAGGCCTACACGGCTGTTGTCTGTTTTGATGCTGACATTGTCTCTTTTCCTGTTTGGGGCAAATGGGGCTTTTGCACATAGTACAGGAAAGATGCACATGATTGAATTATGGGCAGAGAAAATAATGCCGGGTGATGAGGGTGGAAATGCCCTTTTTGCTTATCGCATGGCTGAACATATCGTCAAAAAAGGCCCAAGGCAAAAAGATGTGACATCTCGATATGCGAGCGAGCCCACTATCCCGGGACCAACAATCGTCATCGATGAAGGCGACGAAGTCATGCTCACCTTAAGGCATGTATTTGATCCGGGTGATTCGACTAGACTCGAGCAAGTCAGCGTTCATGTGCATGGTGTCCATTACGACATCCTGAGCGATGGCACCCTCGAGTATATCAATCTGGTCGCAGACGAAAGCGCCACACCCGTTATGAACTATACCTATCATTGGGTGGCGGCACCCGGTACCGCAGGGACATGGGCGTATCATGATCACAACATGATCACCCTGAATGGTGCTGAAGACAAGGGGCTGTATGGCGCACTGATTGTGAACGACCACACCAGAATTAAGACGGTAAGTCACGATACCAAAACCATGAGGTCTGCTTTTTCCAGTGTCGCCAAAGAATACGTGTTGTTTATTGGTGATGATGCATTCTGGGGACAGGAAATTAATAACCGGACCGGAAAGCAAACTCCGCTCTGGGATAATCCAGAACTGGAGGCAAGGAAAAACAGCAACGTCCGTTTTCATCTGATTGCACTGGGGACCAATACGCATAAGTTTAAACTGCCGGGCTATCGATGGGTCGATCCTGGAACCAAACAGATCATTAAGAAAAAAACAATAGGACCACTTGAAAAACATGTTTTTGCCATCCGTGCAAAGTATAGTTCTGTCTACAAAGACGTGAATTTTGCAAATCAATCGCTGGGGATGAAAGGGCAGTTCAAAGTCAAAAAATCTAGAAGAAGATGGTAACCCCTACTCAATGAAAAGGATGAAAACATGAAATCGACTAGTATTATATTTGGGGCTGTCCTAGATAACGAGAGTTATCTTAGGATGGCTGGATGCGGAAGAG
>JAALKI010000066.1 GCA_011088105.1 Nitrospirota bacterium
CACCTCCGAGAGCAATGCAAGAGTTAATTTAAAACTTTTTCAAAGAAGGGTTTTATCTTCTCTTCCCACTCCATGTCGGGGTGACATTGCTCCTCCCACACCTTGCGAACGAAGGCGCTCCTGTTCTCATAACACTCGGCTGCCCTTTGAAGTCGGGAGGCTGTTTTCTCTGTGGGGTAATTTGTGTCGTACGCTGTCATATTGGGGATCGCTTTTGAGAAAGCTGTCATGCCCTTGTATGCATCGAATGGAATTATGAACGGAAGGCCTGAGGCAATAGCCCTGTGAAGCACAAAGCCATAGCCATCCCCGGTGATCTTGTGATGGAATAGGAATCCTGACTCATTGATCCTATTTTGCACTTTATGTATTCCGTCTACGTGTCCACTCGCTCCACCGTGACCATGCTCTCTTATGTCCCAGCCTGGAAGAAAATCCGCCAGCTCGTTAAGTTTATCAGACGCCTCAGCGTCAACAACGTTCTGGATAGACAATAAGCTCCTTACATTTCTGTATTTTGATCTAAGGTCAGCACCTTCGAACTCAGGGTGGTAGTGGGCCACATTGGGTGTGCCTTTTCTAGCCGGGCTACTCGAAGCGCTCAACAGGTTATCAATGCCATCCCATTCATCACTATTTAAGTTCCAGTTATTTCCCACCCTTACAACAAACTTTGAGCCAAAATCCTTTGCAAGCTTTTTAAACCCAATGAAGTTGTTCGGGTGGGATGATATCACGATGTCAGTTGGTGAATCCTTAAATTCATCTAGGGTTATGCCAGGGTAAGGCTTCCAATCATGCACAAGGACTCCTATCTTTCCCTCGTAGCCGGGCCTCTGATTCCAGGGGCCATCATAGTGCCATTCCATGCCAAATGGCCTAAACATAGATGCTCCAAGCCTTTTAGAAAGGAGCTGAAGACTCCTGAATGCGTCTTCGTGGTGAAAATCACAAAGTATTCTCATATGTATATTAAGCAGTTGGTATTTTTTCTTCGAAATTATCTCGGAATTTCTTAACAAGGACCGGGTCATGGAAGGCAATATTCTTGTATTTCTCAAGTAGGCCTTTAAAAGATTCACTTGGCTCCGAGCATGATTCCAGCATCATCTCCCAGGCTGCAATCTTAACGGACACCTTATCTGCTGGCTGCATTACTGGTCTATTGCCGATCACGTTTCCCTTCATCTCATTCAGCCCGATGCCAAGAGACCCAATGTGAAGCGACCACTTGTTGGGCTGTCTACTTATCCCTCGGCTTTCATGGCCGGCTATAAACTTATTTTCCCCGAGCTCAATGAATTTAATTCCTTTCTCGTACATCTCTAGTGTGAATGCTGTCATCCAGTCCCCAACACAATCCGTCTCCAGTGTGTGTTTTATGAATGGCGGCCTACTTCCGGCTTTCCATTTTGAAGACCCAAGCCTATTCCGTCGACCGGAAAAAACTTTTCTCTTAGCAAAGAAGCACTGAGTCCAGGCGCCAGGCTCAAGCGGGGAAACCTTCTTCATGGCCTCTCTGATCTCTACTGAGCATCGCGTCCTCGATATCATGGCGACGTCTGCTTCCCCGTCTTCCAGTCTGGAAAACACTTCCTCAAGTTTTTCAACGTCAAGGATATAGGAATCATCATCCATTAGTATCAAAATGTCATCAGGGCTATCGCCTGGGCAGTCATCCACTAAAGATTCTAAGAAATCTCCTTTTAGGTCATTATTTTCCCTAACAACTAAGTCTTCGATTAAATGCTTGTATGTATTGAAGTTTTTAGTCCAGAAATCCAAGACAACCGGGTTAGGCACGTGGGGAAGTAATACATATCTCATAATAAAACGTTTCTTTTTATAAACCTGTAAAGCCTATCTGTCATCTCTGGGTCAAATTTGACATTCTTTTCATAATGATGAAGGGCTCGGTTGTAGCTTTTAAACAGGGGAAAGTTGTAGTTTTCGCACACCTCAGAGGTTGCCCTCATCATAGCTATGGACTTATCCCTAATCCAAGAATAGGAATCATCACTCCAGTATCGTTGTTTTAATAGCGACTCTTTATCTCCGGGTGATTGGATTCCGGTAAGCATGCAACCGGTCTCGGGGTCTCTTAGAACATGTAGTCCAGAATCTCTTGAAACAGCCTTAACGTGAATCCCAAAGGCATCTGCAAAGGGTCCCGTAGACTCCTCAGTGTTACTTTTAAGGTAAAATTGTGACGGGTGGGGCGCCAACTTAAAATCCTTGCTGTACACGTAATCTGCAAAGTGCTTAAATTCAGAGCTTCCGCGCTCACACTTACCCCATCCATCGAATCCTTTAAGAAGCCCAGATCTGGTGAACATGAACTGGGGATACAGGTAGTTAGAGATTTGCTGGCCCGCTAAGTCATGGCATCCATCTTCAATATACTGAAACCGGCTTGCGAACTCGTAGTCCCTGCAAATAAAGCAGTCATCGTCCATAATAGCCACAGTGCATTCATCGCCAACAAGATCAAGGCATCGGCTTATTGCTGGCCCGTGAATAACTTTCTCGTCATTGAAATCAAACAAGAAATCAGTTTTTGATTCTTTAGCTATCTCTATGTATATGTCACTCCACGACTCATCAGTTCTGTTTGCTTCTAAACAGCTTACACAAACCGAAACAAGGTCTACCCCTATGTCAGAAGCGTCTATGTTAGCTACCCAATATGCAAAAGCGGCTGGGTTTGCTACTGTTGGTAAAACTATGGCCCTCATGGAAATTATTGTAAAGGTTACCCCCCAGGCCCTAAGGCCCAGGGGTGTGATGTTTGTTTTATTCTTGCTTCTGTATCCTTACATGGTAAAGGATGCTTCCACCGCCGTGCACTTCCACACCGTGCGTGTAAGCGCTTAGGTAAACCTTAGATCCACGTCCTGATACTCCAGAAAAGAATTGTTCATCGATGCTTGGGTAAGTGAATGTAACATTCCACTTAGTGTCGAAGCAATTTGCTATGAACTCTTTTCCAACAACGTCAAACCACCCGGCGTCATAGTGTGCTTGGGTTGCAGCGACAAGCTCAGACCAACCTGCACCAGTGTTCTCTTCGTCTCTGTGTTCAATCTCAGCTTCATTGAGAATAACTATGTAGCTTTTAGAATTACCAGATATTTGAACTCTGTGGATCCGATAAATAATAGGATCATCATAAGTGCCACCTGAAATGAAAGCAACGCTTGCCCATTGCTTGTCACTCGCAATTTCCGTAACGATACCTGGGGCGTTTGCGTACCCAATGTTAGTTACTACTTCAGACGTCCGGACTGTTACGTCAGGGAAGTAACAAATAAAGTCCCCAACCTCAAGCTCTTCAGCTAA
>JAALKI010000042.1 GCA_011088105.1 Nitrospirota bacterium
CAATTTATTCAATTAAAACAGTGGGTTAAGCCTTATATGAAATAGTTATCTAGGATAGCCCCTTACAATATGTCACGAGAACACGTCAGGTGATAGCTTTCACTCAACAATTCTGCTTTCGTTGTTCATCACCATGCACCCATCTTCACCACAATTCTCAGGTCGACTTGCACGGGACGACTTTTCACACTTACTGATTGCCCTCAAGCAAGCAGGCTATCAAATACTCGGACCTGTTGTCCGAGATGGCGCCATAACCTGGGGTGAAATTGCCAAGGTGGACGATCTTCCCATCGGCTGGCACGATCATCAACAACCAGGCCAATACCGCCTTGAACAGAAAGGAACACAGCGGTTCTTTGATGTCGTACATGGGCCAGAATCCTTAAAAAGGGAAACCTTTGTGCTGCGAGAGCCACTCTTAACAATCGAGCGTCGCAATAAAAGTTTTTCTGTTCAACCAGTTCTCCCACAAAGTACACCAACAGCAATGCTCGGTGTCCGTGCGTGCGATCTTGCAGCTTTGACTATACAGGACCGCATTTTTCTCCATGATCAATTCTCAGACCCCTATTATAAAACACGGAGAGAATCTCTTTTTCTGATCGCCGTCAATTGTACTCGTGCATTGGAAACGTGTTTTTGTGCGTCAATGGACACAGGGCCAAAAGCCAAGTCAGGCTTTGACTTGGTGCTCACTGAGGACGATGAAGATTTTATTCTAGAAGCTGGAAGTCCCGCAGGGGACGAGATTTTTCAAAAGCTTCCACTTGCACCAGTATCCGATGCTCGACTAAAGCAGGACAACAATCGAATCGAAGCCTGTGCAGCTAGTCAAACTCGAAAAATTGATGCCTCTCGCCTTCCTGAGATCCTGTATGAAGCCTACGACCATTCACGGTGGGATGAAGTCGCAAATCGGTGTTTGGCATGTACGAATTGTACGATGGTCTGTCCTACATGTTTTTGTCATGCCGTTGAAGAACAACCTGAGCTGACTCAACAAAAAAGCGAGCACACTCGAGTTTGGGATTCATGCTTTACCCCTGATCATGGCTATATTCACGGCAAGAACTTTCGGCCTACGATTAAGGATCGCTATCGCATGTGGTTGACACACAAGCTTGGAACATGGGTCGATCAATTCGGCATGTCGGGTTGTGTAGGGTGTGGTCGATGCATCACCTGGTGCCCAGTCGGCATTGACCTCACGGAAGAAATTCACATCCTCTGCAACCAACCTGATCGTGCAAAAAATAAGTAAATATTCCTCTCTCCCTAGGAAGGGTGAATGGGGCTGACACAGAACATGCGTACACAACCCATAAATTCAGCACACACGCAACTTCTGGCAGCACCTCTCAACATTAATGAGGATTGTTCATAGAGTCTCAATGAGTAAGTCGCAGATACCTTGTCCCAGCAGTAGTAAGCCTCAATCGTTGTGCAACAATTCTTGGACGTTACGTGCAATCTTTTGCGCTAGCAGTTTTCTCGACAACATAAAGCATTTCAATCTAAAACATGGTGCGATGTGATATCCAACCCCTACCTGATTCACCCAGCCACGATTATCGAGAAACGACAGGAAACCTCGAACATCGTCAGCTTTCGACTCCAGCTAACTGATCCCGACGTTCGGCAACAGTTTTGTTTTCAGGCCGGCCAGTTCAACATGCTCTATGCCTTTGGTGTGGGAGAAGTCGCCATCTCAATTGTTTCAGATCCTGACGAACCAGAGTATTTGGATCATACAATCCGAATCGTTGGCCGAACGACCCAAGTGATGGGGCACATGAATATCGGAGACAGCCTAGGTATTCGCGGAGCATTCGGAAAAGGCTGGCCTATGGAGGAAGCCAAAGAGAAGGACGTATTGGTGATCACAGGCGGCTTAGGTTGTGCACCGGTCGTCGGAGCTATCGAGTACATGTTTCGGAGGAGAGAACAATATGGGAGAATTAAAATTCTGCATGGCGTGAAGGCGCCTCATGATCTTTTGTATCGCGAACGTTTTGATGCATGGCGGAATCACCCAAATACAGAAGTCTATCTCACCAGCGACGAGCCGGGAAAAACTTGGCATTACCATGTCGGAGTGGTTACCGAGCTTTTTGACCAAATCGATTTAGATCCTGGTCGTACTCTTGTGATGATGTGCGGTCCAGAAATCATGATGCGGGTGTCGATGAGCGTGCTGACTCATCGAGGGCTTGGCCCGGATCAGATGTATGCTTCACTCGAACGTCATATGGAATGCGGCATCGGGCTTTGTGGACATTGCCAGCTGGGACCGTTCTTTCTTTGTAAAGATGGCCCCGTGATGCGATACGATCATGTGATACCATTCTTAGGAAAAGGTGGAATGTGAGAGAAGCTCCGATCGAAGACCAGCAAGAACAAGAATCCGTTCTGGGACCAAAACGCCCTAGACTGGCTGTGTTTAAATTCACTTCGTGCGATGGATGCCAGCTCAATGTGTTAAACATGGAAGATGAACTCTTAGCGCTTGGTGAGGCTATTGATATCGCCTACTTTCCTGAAGCATCAAGTCGGATGACACCCGGCCCGTATGATATTGTCCTAATCGAAGGATCAATTACCACCCCAGAAGACGCCCCACGGATTGCCGAAATTCGAAACCAAGCAAAGCTTCTCATCACGATTGGAGCATGTGCCACAGCAGGAGGCATTCAAGCCTTGCGTAATTGGGGAAATGTCGAGGCGTTCAAACAGGCCGTATACCCAAAGCCAGAGTTCATTCAAAGCTTGAGCACCTCAACCCCGATCTCCGAACACGTGCAGGTTGATTATGAACTTTGGGGTTGTCCGATTGATCGGCATCAACTGCTGAATGTCTTAACAAATCTACTTGCGGGAATCGAACCTCGAATTCCAACACACAGTGTGTGCCTTGAATGTAAACGTCAGGGGCACGTGTGTATCTTGGTCGCCAAGGGTCTTCCATGCCTTGGGCCTGTCACACGCACAGGCTGTGGAGCCATTTGCCCTCAGATGGGACGGGAGTGCTATGGATGCTTTGGACCTGCTGAGAATGCATCTCAAAGCCCAGGGGTCCCCCCTAATACGTCTTCTCTTGCTCAACAATTTCATCAACAGTTCCAGATAATTCCTCAGGACATCGTTCGTCGATTCCGGGGAATCAACGGATATGTTCGACCATTTCGAGAAGAGAGCGATGCCTGGGAAACCAAATAACGCTAGAACCATCAAAGTTAACATGATGGCACGAGTGGAAGGAGAGGGGGCTCTCCACGTCACCGTATGTGATCAAGAGGTTCAAGATGTTCAACTTCGAATCTTTGAGCCTCCGCGATTTTTCGAAGCCTTTCTTCAAGGACGCCATTTCAGCGAGGTCCCTGATATCGTAGCTCGCATTTGTGGCATCTGCCCCGTCGCCTATCAAATGAGTGCGGTCCATGCGTTAGAACCGATCTTTGGCATTCAAATTCCACAGTCCATTCAACTCCTTCGTCGTCTCTTATACTGTGCAGAATGGATTGAGAGTCATGTCCTACACATCTATATGCTTCATGCCCCCGATTTTCTTGGGTATGAAAGTGGGATCGAGATGGCGAAGGACTATCCCGATATCGTTAAACGAGGGCTTCGGCTTAAGAAAGTTGGCAATCAACTCTTAACCTTACTAGGCGGTCGCTCGGTCCATCCTGTGTCTGTAAAGGTCGGAGGCTTTTCTCGTGTTCCCTCAAAACGAGAATTGGAAACCCTCATAGATGATCTCTTGTGGGCAAGAGATGCGGCAGTCGAGACCATTCGGTGGACGACTGGATTTGAATTTAGCGATCCTGAACAAGACTATACGTTCGTGGCTCTTCGATCAGCAACAGAATACCCCATGAACGACGGACTTGTGGCTTCGAACCGCGGACTAGAAATCCCAGCAGTGGACTTTGAACAATATTTTCAAGAGAAACAAGTTACCTATTCAAATGCCCTTCACTGTCTGCTCAACGGGCAATCATACTTAGCCGGCCCTCTGGCGCGGCTCCATCTTAACTACGAGCAACTTTCGCCTCTTGTGAAAGACGTCCTCTCCACAACAGGACTCTCCTTACCTTTCAAGCGAGTATCGCAGGGAATTGTGGCGCGATCACTAGAAGTTCTGCATGCGATTGATGAGGCATTAGACATTATTCAGCAGTATGAAGCTCCAAACGATGCAGCAGTTTCCGTAACCCCTCGAGCTGGCATTAGCATGGCTGTCACCGAAGCTCCTCGAGGCCTCCTTTATCACCGGTATCAGGTCAATGAAGACGGAACAATCCAGGCAGTCAAGATTGTTCCACCAACGTCTCAGAATCAGCGGCAAATTGAGGAAGACCTGAGAGCTTTTCTACCTCATGTTCTCGATCGTCCTGATGAAGAAGTGGCTTTAGGATGCGAAAAAATCGTACGCAGCTATGATCCGTGTATCTCCTGTGCAACGCATTTTCTCACATTACATATTCACAAGCTGCCAGCATGAACACAAAGCGGGTCATTGGGTTAGGCAATCTCTACGCGGGGGATGACGCAGTCGGTATTCTTGTCATTCGCAAGCTACAAGCCCTTCATCTCCCAGGAGTCGACATGATTGAAGCAGGTCTTGCTGGGTTGACCCTGCTTGATCTATTAGAAGGTGCCAAGCACGCGATCGTGGTCGATGCCGTCCAGAGTGATTTAGAAGAAGGAGCAATTATTCGACTGGAAATTCCACAAGATCAAGACCAAGTCACCCGACTCTCATGGGACTCTGCGACACCGTCTACTCACTCGATAGGATTGAGTGAGGCGATTACGTTAGGCATGACGTTGGGAATACTCCCAGAGCAGCTGACAATCATCGGCATTGAACTAGCGCATTGTACAACAAACCAACCAATATCTAGAAAGGTTTTCGCAGCCACAGAAACCGTTCTTGCAAGCATTGTGGAAGATTTACGGAAAATGGCATGCACGAACTCCAACTGATGCAGCAGGTGGTTCACATGGTCGATGATATCGCACGCAAACAGGGTCATGGAAAACCAACGACCATTCGCCTGCAAATCAGTAGCCATTCTCATTTAGCTGAGCACAGTCTCGAGGAACTGCAGGCGACTTGGCACATGGCGGCCTTTGGGACGGCAGCACAAGATACACAACTTGAGACGGAGATGGTCACCAACACAGGCCTGTGTCAGACATGTGGCTTCACAGCTGAACGGCGACGGGATACCATGATATGTCCGACATGTGAGTCAGGGTACCTAGTTTGGGAAGATCAGCCCGAAGTCGTTCTTCAGGAGATTGAGTGGTTAGAGGAACCTGTATGACACCATCACCTCTCACGACAACATCTAACCACCCTCAAACACGGATCCGCATCACCATGAAGGGCCTACTCCAAGGTATCGGATTTCGTCCGTTTGTCTATAGACTTGCTCAAAACCTATCTCTGGGATGATGGATTAGGAATACCGAACAGGGCGTTCTTGTCGAAGTCGAAGGGAGTAACACTGCGATTCAGTTCTTCCAGCAATGCCTACGAACCCAAGCACCACAAGCTGCCAGAATTCAAAAATTTGAAGTCATCACGATTCCTCAGGAAGATTCACCAGAGTTTTCTATCAGGCCTAGTCACTCACAGGGAGCACACAGAGCAACCCTTGCTCCAGACTTAGCGACCTGTGACGACTGCGTCCAAGAAGTCAATGATTCGCACTCTCGTCGTTTTCGCTATCCCTTCACAACATGCACCCAATGTGGCCCGCGGTATAGTATCATCACCGACCTTCCCTATGATCGAATGAACACAACCATGCATGAATTCCCGCTCTGTAACGACTGCCAGACGGAATATAACGACGAGAGCGATCGACGGTTTCATGCGGAAACCATTGCTTGTCCAGCATGTGGCCCACATATCTCCCTGTGTGACCAAACAGGGAAGATTCTTGCCAAACGAGAGGACGCTATCACACAGAGCTGCCTACTAATTCGCTCAGGTCACATACTCGCCGTCAAAGGTTTAGGAGGCTTTCAACTCTGGAGCGACGCCTTATCACATGAAGCCGTGCAGACCCTTCGGAGTCGAAAGCATCGGCCTAGAAAACCATTTGCGGTGTTGTTCCCCTCAATTGCAACCCTCCGCGAACATTGCCTCGTTTCACCAAAAGAAAACGCCTTATTACGATCATCTGAAGCCCCAATCGTCCTGCTCAAAAAGAAACCATCTTTTGCTCTGACATCTCTTATCGCACCAGATAATCCCTATGTCGGAGCCATGTTGCCATACACACCATTACATCACCTACTCATGGCAGAACTTCTTACCCCTGTCATAGCCACCAGCGGAAATCGATCTGACGAACCCATCGTCATTGATCAAGACACAGCCCTCCAACGCTTGCATGGAATTGCTGACGCGTTTCTAACGCATAATCGCCCAATTGCCAGACCGGTTGATGACTCCGTCGTACGCACAGTTAATCATGAGCAGAGCATCCTGCGACGAGCAAGAGGGTACGTACCCCGCCCTCTTCTCATGAACACCACCCACGACGAGAGCGCAGCGCTTGGCACAACCCTGGCCGTCGGGGGACAGCTCAAGAGCACCGTGGCCATAACGACTCACAACCAGGTGATCCTCAGCCAACATATCGGCGATCTTTCAACACGAGAAGCCTATTCACAATTTGAACAAACAGTCACAGATCAACTTCGCTTGTTCAACGTGCAACCGCGAGCCGTCGCATGCGATCTCCACCCCGATTATCACTCTACGCTATTCGCTCACCAGTTAGGAAAACGATTGGATATTCCTATCGTGCCTGTCCAACATCATCACGCCCATATTGTTTCAAGTATGGTCGAACATGGACTGCAAGGACCAGTGCTTGGTGTGGCATGGGATGGAGCTGGGTACGGACCTGATGGGACTCTCTGGGGAGGGGAGTTTCTTCGTTGTGACTATTCTGGGTTCGAAAGAATCGCACACCTCCAACCATTTCGACTCCCAGGAGGAGAGACCTGCATGCGCGAGCCGCGCCGCGTCGCGTTCTCCTTACTCTATGAAGTCTTTGGGGAAGAAACCTTGGACTTGGATTGTCCTCCACTTCACTCTTTGGGAGCGAGCTTAGCCAAGTCTTTAGCTACACTCATGGACAAACAGGTGCATTGTCCCTCGACCACCAGCATGGGTCGTCTGTTTGATGGGATAAGCTCGCTCCTCGGGCTCTGTCAAATTTCTACATTCGAAGGTGAAGCTGCCATGGCTCTCGAATTTGAAGGTCACAAGGGACAGATGGGAAAGGATTGTAGTTTGGAGACGTTGTGGCCCTTGTCCAACACACACGACGAACATAGCGCTTTGACTATTGATTGGCGCCCATACATCAAACAACTTGTCCGACAACATCACAGGAACAGCGCGGAGGAAACAGCCAGGCAATTTCACCAACACCTGACTGATATCATCATAGCGATTGCGGAAAAAGTTGAGAGTACGCACATTGTTCTCTCAGGCGGCGTGTTCCAGAATGTGTTACTCACTTCTCTGGCCGTAGCCAAGCTACAAACTCATGGGTTTTCCGTCTATACCAGCCATAAGGCTCCACCCAATGACGGCGGGCTTGCTCTTGGACAAGCAATGATTTGCAGAGCCTCAAAGGCTCTGCAATCACAATAACCATGTTCTATCTGAATTCTATTCAGATAGGTGACACATAACATTTCCTGAGAACACGTAGTGAACTGATGTGCTTAGCAATACCAGGGCAAATCCAAACGGTTGAAGAGGGAGAGTTACGACAAGGCATCGTGTCCTTTGGAGGCATCACCAAAAAAATCTGTCTGGCATTGGTCCCTGAAGCCATGATTGGAGACTACGTCATTGTGCATGTGGGATTTGCTATTAGCAAAGTTGATGAGCAGGCTGCCCAAACAACACTGGCAATGCTAGAGGACATCGGCCAATCTCATGAATGAAGATCTGTTGAAAACTTCCTCGGCCACCTTGCGTTCATTTCCCCCCTGCCGACTAGGTGAGCTTCATCTTGCAACAAGAAAGCGGGTCGTTCACAACGACTGCGCAAGAGAAGCCCCAACGATCGTACGGGCAAACAAGTGTTTCTCCGCTCACTCCAATCTTCTCCCTGGCAGTGCGAGAGAGCATGAGACTTCACCATGAAATATATTGATGAGTTTCGCCACGCTGACTCAGTCAAGAGGCTTGCTGAAACGATCCATACTATCACACAACATACGTGGACTATCATGGAGGTCTGTGGAGGACAGACCCATACTATTGTTCGTTATGGACTCGATCGTCTCCTTCCTTCAGCGATTGAAGTGATTCATGGACCTGGGTGCCCTGTCTGTGTCACTCCAATTCACATGATTGATGCCGCCTGTCAGATTGCAAAGATTCCAGATGTGATCCTGTGCTCATTCGGGGATATGTTGCGAGTGCCAGGATCGGAAGAAGATTTACTCGGCGTGAAGGCGCAAGGTGGAGATGTGCGAATGATGTACTCACCTCTGGATGCCGTCGCACTCGCCCACGCTCACCCGGATCGTCACATTGTCTGCTTCGCTGTTGGATTTGAGACGACTGCACCCGCTCAAGCCATGGCCGTGCTCCAAGCCCATGAAAAACAATTGACGAATTTCAGTGTCTTAGTAGCCCACGTGCTCGTGCCACCTGCCATGGAAGCCATTCTTGATTCATCAAGCAATCGAGTACAAGGATTTCTTGCTGCGGGACATGTCTGTACCATCATGGGCTATGAAGCATATGAACCAATTGCCAAACGCTATCAAGTTCCGATCGTCGTCACGGGCTTCGAGCCAGTGGATATTCTCGAAGGCGTGTACATGGTCATCCAGCAATTAGAAACAGCTCGACATGAGGTCGAAAATCAATATACTCGCTCTGTACAACGGTCAGGCAACTTAGAGGCGCAAAGAGTCGTCAACAAAGTATTTGAGACATCAGACCGGATCTGGCGAGGAATCGGGGAATTGCCTCATAGTGGTTTGATTCTTCGAGAATCGTATCGAGACTATGATGCCATGCAACGGTTTGGGCATCTCATGAAATCTAAAAACTCTCATCACACCGACGATTCCGAATGTCAAAGCGGGTTAGTTCTTCAAGGTCAATTGAAACCTTCTGAATGTGCAGCCTTTGGAACTCAATGCACACCTGATCACCCACTCGGGGCTCCCATGGTTTCCAGTGAAGGAGCATGCGCAGCCTATTATCGATATCGAAAATAAGAATGTTTCAAGTTTAAAATTTCAGGTGACATGATTGGAAAAATCTAAAAGAACGATTCAGAGGTTTGAAGATCTAGAGGCCTGGCAACATGCTCGCATTCTTGTCAGAGAGATCTATCGAATATCGAATGAGCCAAAGTTTTCTAAAGACGTTGGGTTACGTGATCAAATTCAAAGGGCAAGTGTGTCAACGATGGCTAACATTGCGGAAGGATTTGAACGTGATGGCACTCGAGAATTCATTCAATTTCTATCGGTGGCGAAAAGCTCAGCTGGAGAAGTGAGGTCCCATCTTTACGTTGCTAGCGACCAAAGTTACATCAGCGAAAAAGACTTTGATTGTTTACAGTCTTTAACGATCAAACTAAGTAAAATGATCAGTGGATTGATGACTTATTTACGTCAAGCCAATATAAAAGGGAATAAATTTAAAAAAAACCTGAATCTTGAAACCTGAAATATTAAACTTGCAACACTCGACTTTGAACTGCTGTGAAGTGATACAAGAAACGAAATGAACAACAGCACCCCCTTTGACATGGCATGTCCCCTCCCCGTTTCATCTCATGACACCATACGCCTAGCACATGGCGGAGGCGGTCGACTCATGCAGGATCTTATTCAAGATGTGTTCGTGAACATATTTTCAAACGATCATCTATCTGTGTTCCATGACAGTGCCACCTTATCTCCGCCCAATGGACCATTAGCTTTTACCACAGATTCGTACGTCATTCGCCCGTTGTTTTTTCCAGGTGGCGATATTGGCAGTCTGGCTGTCCATGGCACGATTAACGATCTGGCCATGTCAGGAGCTTGGCCTTATTATTTGAGCGCAGGGTTTATCCTTGAAGAAGGATTAGAATTGACCACATTGCAACGTGTAGCTCACTCGATGGCCAAAGCGGCACGAACTTGTGGCGTACAGATTGTGTGTGGAGACACCAAAGTTGTGGATCGGGGGAAAGGTGACCAGATCTTCATCAATACCGCTGGTATTGGCGTGATTCCAACAAATATAAACATTCGCCCTGACCACATTGAACCCGAAGACCGAATCATTATCAGCGGCGACCTAGGCTCCCACGGAATTGCCGTCCTGAGTGTACGGGAAGGATTATCGTTTTCAGGAAATATTTCCAGTGACTCGGCTCCACTTCATGAAGTCATTGCAGACTTACTGAATGCAGGAGTCAGTATTCATTGCTTACGAGACCTGACGCGTGGTGGATTGGCCAGTGCTCTTAATGAACTTGCCCAAGCCTCGAAAACTCAATTGACAATAGAAGAATCGAAGATTCCTATCAGCGATTCTGTTCGGGGCGCTTGTGAAATTCTTGGATTAGATCCGTTGTATGTGGCTAATGAAGGACGGTTTGTCATGTTTCTCCCGGCCAAGGAAGTAGACCGAGCGTTAACAGTATTGCGGAAGCATCATATTGCCCATGGCTCGGTGGACATTGGGGAGGTCCAACAACTTCATTCAGCGCAACATAACTACCCCGTTATACTTCAAACACTGATCGGTACTTCTCGCATCCTTGATCTCTTGTCTGGAGAACAGTTACCAAGAATTTGTTGATGGTTGAGCGAAAGACTACGTATTTATCATTATTAATGATAGCCAATTACTACTAATCCATGATTGTTACCTTAGTCGTCACACTGTCACTTCTTGGGTTAGCCGTATTGATTCATTTCGAAGCGTTACTTCGACTATCCGACTTCATTATCGCCCCGTCACCGTTTTCGTGTGAACTTGCTGGTCTGCATTCTGGGCGCCTTGCTCGCTCATGTGATCGAAGTCTGGGTATTCGGGCTGGGGTACTTTTACTTAACGGGATTCAAAGAGTATGGCTGGCTTGAAGGATTGGGGTCCCAACCAACCTTAAAAGACTGTGGCTACTATTCGTTTGTCACATACACGACTCTCGGATTCGGAGATCTCGTTCCCAAGGGCCCGATTCGTTTCCTCACAGGCATGGAGGCATTAACCGGGCTGCTGCTCATTACTTGGACCGCGTCGTTCATGTACCTACAAATGCAAAATTTTTGGCAGGCTGATTCGAGTAAATAAGCAGAGCAATCCAGTAAATTCGGCGAAGGACTCTGTTAATTAGCGGAACAATCCGCTATCGGCCCCAAGGCAACGGTAGCGCTTTAATCGCCAAAGTGGATCTTCACATCATTCGGGTAAGGGCAACCCTTCCCATTTTCGATCAGATCACGCAGGCTCAGCAGATAGCAAGTCCATTTCGTGTTGAAATAAAGAAAGTCGTCCTTGGACGAAGCTTCGCTTTCATGAACCAACTCGACCCAGACCTGATTTGCATCCTGCTTGAAGGAAAATTCTAGCGAGCAGTCATGCCACAGCCCGGGTCCGGAAACACAGTACAGACGAACCAGTGCATTTTCTTCCAAAGCATCAATCCTGAACGACAGGGTGACGACATCCGTAAAATGTAGATCCAACACTTGCCCTACCTTTGGCGTTCCATCGGTTGTTGTCGCCCACCACCCACAGAGACCCACGGGCTCATGCATGGAGCGGTAGATGTTGTTGATGTCGCCGACGATGCCGACACGGTGCCTTACTCTTGTCATTCTCATTACTCCTAATTTTGTAGAACACGAATGTCGCCTTTGGGTCGGATAGCGAACATCTCACACCTCAATCATAATTGTAACTCACTCACAAAGGAGGCTTAGAATTATGATGTATTTACCTCAAATAGTTAAAGCGTCAACGCCTTGGAATAAAGGCAAACTCGTTGACCAAAAACCTCCGTTAAAACAACGTGAGATATGGTTTATACGAATCAGACTTCAACTAAAGAAAGAAAACAAAGAGTTGGCCATGTTTAATCTTGCGATAGGCAGTAAATTACGGAGTTGTGATCTCGTGAAACTCACGGTACATGATGTCTATCATGTCAATGGCATTGCTCCTAGAGCCATGGTTCTGCAACAGAAAACACAGCAGCCTGTTCAATTCGAGATCACAGAACAAACCAGAGATGCCCTAAAAAACTGGATAAGCCACAATCAATTACGTCTAGAAGACTATCTTTTTCCTAGTCGAATCAATCGTTCAAATCATATTTCTACGCGCCAGTATGCTCGAATCGTTCACAAGCGGGTTGAGATGATTGACCTAGACACATTGCAATATGGCACGCATTCGTCAAGAAGAACGAAAAATCTTTGAGCCGTTCAGCTACTCTTAGGGCACACAAAATTAGAAAGCACGGTTCGTTATCTTGGCATCGAAGTGAACGACACGTTAGAAATAGCGGAACAGACAGAAGTTTGATCAAGGCTAAGCACAGCGGCCTTGTTCACAAGGTCGCCATGCGGCCACAAGCGGACAGATCTACCCCAAGTCATATATCTATGGCTTGTATAGGTCATTAGGCCATAATAAAGAGGGGTAGAGCATTGGACTTCGAATCCATCAAGAGGGGATTGTCTAACTCATTGTAAAGTTGGCAATCCCCTATCTGGTCGTGTCTTTTGAGGTTATTGCCTATTGGTCTCTCTTAGCCGCACTTTGCTTGCATTCGACTCTCTTTGGCTGTCTCGCTAACACCTATGTAATACTAGGTTTTTTCTCCTTAATAACTAAAACCCTTACTGATACAGTAAGGGGACGCTGCTCATGAGTGATGCTGAACGTCTTCAACTCCAATCCACCATTACGTGCCCCCAGTGTGGATGTAAAAAAAGTGAAACGATGCCTGTTGATTCCTGTCAGGTGCTGTACGAGTGCTACGGGTGCAAAGCGCCCCTTAGGCCCAAGACCGGGGATTGTTGTGTGTTCTGTTCTTTCGGAACCACACCGTGTCCTCCGATTCAGCAGGCACGTCAACCAGATTGAGGGTTACCTCAAGACCTAGACCTTTTTAAGGAAGGGGTAATTTGCCACAGTTTGAATTGGCCCCTTCTTCCATAGGAGAAGGGAAGGTCTATAACACTTTGAAATCTTTCAAATTCAATTTGATGGTATCAAGTTTGCTGTACATTTCTACGAAAAAGGGTTAGGCTAATTACAAGGGTTAGGCTAATTACAAAGGAGGGATGGTAGAATCCCAACTCCGCAAATGAATCTACAATTTCTATCGAAAATGAAATATTTTTTCCTTTTATCCTTTTTGCCTTTGTAGTCTGCGGAGTGGGCGGCTTGTATTGCCCAATGCCAGCCTCAGCAACTGACACACATCACTCGCAACAAACTTCTCACCATTCCTCATCTCCCCAAAGCACGGGAGACTGTCCCGATCAACTGACAACGTCTGCGGAAATTTTTGAAAATAAAGATGTCTCTGTTAGTGTTGTATCCGCTGCGACTGTTTCCTGGCTACACGACATCCCTAGCTTCGGTCTTTTCAAGTTTCTAGGCAATGAAAGGACACCCAACTCCACTACCTATCCTCTTCTGTATCTTCTCTTCTCTGTTTTTCTGAATTGAGCTTCCCTAACAACTGAATGGCAAAAGTGTTCGGAATCCCATGGGGTTTCCGAACGTAGTTGACTATTTCCGTCATCATGTTAGGGGGGCATCATGGAATCCTTTCAGCTCCAACGTTCATATCTACTAATCCTTTCCATAGGGCTGTTGCTGTCTATTGTTCCAGGTCTGTCGGTTCTGGGCGCTGAGCCTCCACTGAAACTAGAAACGCTTATCGAGGAAGCCTTTGAGCGGAATCCGGAAATTCAGACAGCAAAGCAGCGGTGGGAAGCCACGAAAGCGACAATCCCTCAAGTCCAATCTCTGCCTGATCCAGTGGTGGGTTTTGGCTACCGCGGTCCTGACATCATGAGAGAGGGTAGATTTCAAGTTCAACAACAGTTTCCATTCCCAGGAAAGCTGGGACTTAAAGGAGAAGTCGCCTCCCAGGCCGCCGATCAAGTCAGCAAGGCTTACAGGGCCATTCAACTTCGGGTCATTGCCCAGTTGAAGGTCGCCTACTTCAACCTCCATTTCATTCATGAATCCATTGAGGTGGTGAACAAAAATCTCATGATTCTCAAAGAGCTGGAGAAGACCGCGGAAGTGCGATACCAGGTGGGTAAAGGGATTCAGCAAGATGTCTTCCGGGCGCAAGTTGAGCTTTCCAGAGAAATGGAGCGATTGACCAGCTTGGAGCAGGAACAACATACGATCACGGCAGAGCTCAATCGGATCCTCAATCGCCCGCCGACCATGCCTCTTGGCAAACCCGAGGAACCAACCCTGACGTCTCTCCCGTATAGCCTTGAAGAACTCACCAACCTGGTCAAACAACAGTCTCCGCTCCTCCAAGTTCAGGCGCATGGCATTGAAAAAAGTCAATCATCCCTGGCATTAGCCCAGCGAGAATACTACCCGGACTTTACGGTGAGCCTCGGAGTCATGCAGTCATTTCGATCAGATGAGCTCACCGATGCGTTTGGCATGTTCGGAATAAAGGTCCCGCTCTACTATTCAACCAAACAACGCTACGGAGAAAAAGAAGCGCTTGCGAACTTGGAAGGCGCACGAAAGAACTATGATGCGGTGTTACAAGACGCCTTGTTTCGGATGAAGGACAATGTTGTCCGAGTCCAACGAGCAGTACGCTTAGTGAAACTAATTGGAAGAGCGATTATTCCCCAAGCGTCGTTAGCCCTTGAATCATCGATGGCCGGGTATGGGGTTGGAAAAGTGGACTTTCTGACCATGCTCGACAATGTGCTCAACCTGCAGCAAGACGAGTTGGATCTGCATCGCCAAACCACCGACCACGAAATTGCCATAGCAAGGATTGAAGAGGTGATTGGACAACCCTTACACGACTACCCTGTGGCGAAGGACTAACATCTTATGAGACCGACGCACCCATCAAATACGACCTCAAACGGGAAAAGCCGTTTAGGCGTGATAGGACTTCTTGTCGTGATGATTGCAGTGGGGATTGGTGCCTATTGGTGGTATATGGAAAAGCCGTCCGTGCCCATGGAGCAAGTGCGAGGCACAGAAGGGAAAGCGGTATCAACCCCGCCAATAACTCAGACTTCAAAGACGTCGCTCATACCCCCTCAGAACAAAGGCGTAATGGTCAGTCCCGAAAAGCAACAAATGATTGGGGTCAAGACGGAACCAGCCACGATTCGAGATCTGACTCATACAATCCGCACGGTGGGCCAGGTCGAAGTTGACGAACGACGACTGACCCACATGCACACGAAACTCGAAGGGTGGGTGCAGGAACTGTACGTGAAGTTTACGGGTGAACACGTCAAGAAAGACCAGAAACTGTTTGAAATCTATAGCCCTGAACTCGTCTCGACTCAGGAAGAATATTTGTTGGCCTTAAAAGCTGTGCAGTCACTGGGTGACAGCGAATTTCCAGAAGTGGCGCAAAATGCACGATCGCTCCTTGAAGTTACTCGCCAGCGGTTTTCCCTCTGGGATATTACGCCCGACCATATTCGAGATTTGGAGAAGACCGGGAAAGTGCTACGAACGCTGCCCCTCCATGCCCCAAGCTCAGGGTATGTCATGCATATGGCCGTTCGTGAAGGCATGCACGTGATGCCGGCCATGGAACTTTACGCGTTGGCTGATTTATCAACGGTGTGGGTCCTTGCGGATGTGTATGAATATGAAATTCCTCTCGTGGAACTGGGTCAGCAAGCCACGATGACCCTGTCCTATTTCCCAGGCCAAACATTCAAAGGCAAGGTGACGTACGTGTATCCCACACTTGAAACCAAAACACGGACGGTCAAAGTCAGGGTCGAACTGCCGAATCCTCAATGGGCTCTCAAACCAGGCATGTTCGCCAATATTGATCTTCAGATTCCACGTGGGAAGCGCTTAGTGGTGCCGATTACGGCTGTCCTCGATTCGGGCACTGAGCAACTCGTATTTATTGATCAAGGTCAAAGTATGTTCGAGCCACGTAAGGTTACGGTGGGTGTGCGGACGCGGGATGCGTATGAAATTCTTGAAGGCATTACGGCTGGGGAGTTGGTGGTCACGAGAGGCAACTTCCTGGTGGATTCAGAAAGTAACCTGAAAACGGCCACGGAGATGATGATGCCGGGCATGGATATGGGAAAAAAATCGAACGTAGAACAAACAGCGCCTATGACGGACATGCAACCGTAAAGAAGGAACTCGTTTCGTGATTGAGAAAATTATCGAATACAGCGCGAAAAATAAATTTGTCGTACTCCTGCTCGTCGCGTTCCTCGTGGCCTGGGGCGTCTGGGTCATGCGGGTGATGCCATTGGATGCCATTCCCGATTTATCCGATGTGCAGGTGATTATTTTTACGGAATGGCCAGGTCGAGCGCCACAACTTGTTGAGGATCAGGTGACCTATCCAATTGTCACCACCATGTTGGGAGCCCCCAAAGTCAAAAATGTCCGGGGCTATTCCTTTTTTGGCCTCTCCTTTATCTATGTCATTTTTGAAGATGGCACCGACATGTACTGGGCCCGGAGCCGAATTCTGGAATACATGAATGAGGCCATGAAAGCCCTGCCTGACGGGATCACCCCCACGCTTGGCCCCGATGCCACCGGCGTAGGGTGGGGATTTGAATATGCCGTGGTGGACTCCACAGGGCAGTTAGATCTGGCCGAGTTACGCACGCTGCAAGACTGGTATATCCGGTACTGGCTCAAGGCGGTCCCTGGCGTGTCGGATGTGGCGAGTATTGGAGGATATGTGCAGCAGTACCAGGTGAATGTGGAGCCCAATGCCATCCAAGCCTACAACCTCTCGTTGGACAAAGTTATACATGCGATTCGAATGAGTAACAACGACGTGGGTGGGCGAGTGGTGGAATTTACTGGACGAGAATACATGGTTTGGGGGCGAGGATACATTGAATCGGTGACTGACCTTGAGCAAGTGGCGGTCGGAACGGATACACAAGGCACGCCTATTCTTCTCAAAGATATTGCCCGTGTGGAATTAGGCCCTGATCTTCGGCGAGGGCTCACCGAGTTGAATGGGACCGGTGAAGTCGTGGGCGGTATCGTCGTCGTGCGGTTTGGGGAAAGCACCTTGGAGGTCATTGAACGCGTCAAAGCCAAAATTACAGAAATTGCTCCCGCTCTACCTGAGGGCGTTGAAATCATTCCAACCTATGATCGCTCGGATTTGATCCTCCGTTCTGTGGCGACCCTCAAAGAAAAGCTGATTGAAGAAAGTGTGATCGTCAGTCTGATTACGATCCTCTTTCTCTTTCACGTTCGCAGTGCGTTAGTCGCCATTCTGACCCTTCCCTTAGCCATTTTAATGGCCATCACCGCCATGTACTACTTGGGGGTCAGCTCCAATATCATGTCCCTAGGTGGAATCGCCATTGCCATTGGTGCCATGGTAGATGGGGCGATTGTGATGGTGGAAAACGCGCATAAGAAACTCGAACGCGGTGGGAACGATACCGATCGAGTCACCCTGATTATTGAGGCCGCCAAAGAAATGGGCAAACCACTCTTCTTTTCGCTGCTGATCATCACCGTTTCTTTTTTACCGGTGTTCGCCCTCGAAGCCCAAGAAGGCCGCCTGTTCCACCCTCTGGCCTATACCAAGACTTTTGCCATGGGATTTGCAGCGCTACTGTCCATCACTGTCGTGCCACTCCTAATGGTGCTGTTAGTAAGAGGCAAGATTGCAGGTGAAGCCCGGAATCCGCTCTCCCGTCTGCTCATTGCCGGATATGGGCCCATGGCCCGACTCGCCTTTCGTTTTCGAAAAACGGTCGTTCTCCTTGCTGTCCTCGGGCTTGTCGCTACTTTGCCCACCTTCATGACATTAGGCTCCGAGTTTATGCCTCCACTGTATGAGGGCACATTGATGTATATGCCCGTGACCGTGCCTGGTGCCTCCATCACGGAAATGCAACGAGCCCTCAAAGTGACCGATGGGATTATTCGGCAATTCCCTGAGGTAGAAAGTGTATTCGGAAAAGCTGGCCGAGCCAGAACGGCCACCGATCCCGCACCGCTCACCATGATCGAAACCATTATTAATCTCAAGCCGGAAGAACAATGGCGACCCGGTATGACCGTCGAGAAGTTGGAGAATGAGTTAGATCAGGCACTCCAAATTCCAGGACTAGCGAATGCGTGGACTATGCCGATCAAAGGACGTCTGGACATGCTCACAACCGGCATTCGCACGCCCCTCGGCATCAAAATATACGGAAGTGATTTGGATGAAATCCAACGGATTGGTGGAGAATTGGAAAATGCCCTCCGCGATGTCCCGGGAACCCGAAACATTTTCGCAGAGCGAACAGGAGATGGGTATTACGTTTATTTCAAAGTGAAACGCGAGGAAATTGCCCGCTATGGCTTGTTGGTCAGTGATGTAGAGCGGGTCATCGAATCCGCAATTGGGGGAACGAATATCTCCACGACTATCGAAGGGCGGGAGCGGTTCCCGGTGAACCTCCGTTATTCGTGTGCCTTTCGAAATACCCTGGAAGACCTCCAACGCGTATTGGTCTCGACCTCTACTGGCCAACAGATTCCCATTACACAGCTGGCTGATGTGAATTTGGTTAAGGGTCCTACAGTGGTGAAAAGTGAAGGCTCGCTGTTAGTCGGGTATGTCTATGTCGATGTGGCTGGTCGCGATCTTGGGAGTTATGTCGAGGAAGCGCAACAGATTGTTGCCCAGCAAGTGCCGATGCCTCAAGGGTATCACTTAAATTGGAGTGGGCAATATGAATATATGCAATGGGCTAAAGCCCGACTACAGTATGTGGTGCCCCTGACTCTTCTCATTGTCTTTTTACTGCTCTATTTGAATTTTCAGTCTATCGCCAGAAGTCTCATCGTTCTTCTCTCAGTGCCCTTTGCCGCGATCGGAGCCATCTGGTCATTGTATTTTCTGGAATACGACCTAAGTGTTGCCGTCTGGGTGGGAATTATTGCCTTAGTCGGGGTGTCAGCGGAGATTGGGATTATCATGATTACCTATTTGGATCACACCTATGCCAGTTGGAACGCTGAAGGCCGGCTCAGCAATATGAAAGATCTGATCGAAGCCGTCATTGAAGGCAGCATCAAACGGGTGCGTCCGATCATGATGACGGTCGGCTCGACAATAGCCGGCTTGATTCCGATCATGTGGGCGCACGGGAGTGGGGCCGATGTCACAAAACGGATTGCCGCACCAATGATTGGGGGGATGGTGACGACTCTCATCCTGACGTTGTTGGTTATTCCGGCTATTTATATACTTTGGCGAGGTTGGGGATTAACGCACAAACAGGTGGACTCAGATTTGGATTAATTCAGTCCGTATTTGATTGGGGAGCGTCTTGTGAATGTAACGAAGATGCAGATTGTAAAAAGGAGAAATAATATGAGCAAGTGGATTCTGGGGACACCGTTCTTTCTGTGTATGTTGTTCATGGTGATCATCGGAGGGTGTGCTGGACAATCGTCGCAGCAAAAAGACCAACCCCTAGAGCCACAAATCGGCACAGATGCAGAAGCCGCTGCCTACATACTAGAAGGCAATCATTTTTTTACTGGGAAAAGATACAGAGACGCGGCGACGAAATATGAAGCAGCCATCAAGGTTCAATCTACCTTAAGGGAGGCCCATTACAATCTTGGCCTGGCTCTCTATCGACAAAGCCTGTATGCAGAAGCACGCCCCCACTTTAAAGAGGCGGCTCAATTAGAACCATTCAATCAGGTCATTCGCAATGCACCTCCATTCCGAAAATACGGAACAGTCGAGACTAAAACGGACGATGGATCTCTTGATGGGCATTATGGTCATCAGCATTAGGATAACACCGGGTTAAATCTCCTAGTAAAATGAGAAGTAAAGACCATCTATTACGATCTGAGCAGACGGCTGGCCTCCTTATGATCGGAGCTATGGCGTTGGCACTCACCGCGGCCAACTCGCCGCTTCAACCAATTTATCAAACAATCCATCATACACCTGTCCACGTTCGATTTGGTCAATTAATTATTGATGAGCCACTTGTTGTATGGATCAACGAAGGGCTCATGGTTATCTTTTTCCTTTTGGTTGGACTCGAAATCAAGCGAGAACTGCTCGAAGGGCAACTCAGGACTCCGGTTCTCTTCGCCCTTCCGGGCCTTGCTGCTCTCGGTGGTATGGCTCTTCCTGCAGCCATCTACTCAACCATCAATTGGACTGATCCCATGTTACTTCGTGGATGGGCTATTCCGACCGCAACCGACATCGTGCTTGCCCTCGGAATCTTGTCATTTTTCAATGCGCGAATACCTCATAGTCTCAAGGTTTTTATCATGGCCGTGGCTGTCTTTGATGATATTGGAGCCGTCTTCATTATTGGACTTTTCTATGGTCAAGACCTGGCTCTTTTTCCATTAACCATGGCTGCATTTGGTGGAGCAGCATTAGTGGGCCTGAATATTTTTAATATTGTCAGACCTGCTGCTTACGTATTCGTTGGACTATTTCTCTGGGTGTCGACGTTAAAAGCCGGAATTGAGCCAGCTTTGGTTGGGACGCTTATCGGACTAGCGGTTCCATTACGCGTCCCAGGTCGAGCGGACTATTCTCCCCTTGGTGAAACCGAGAGGCAATTGCGGCCTTGGGGGGTTTTGTGCGTCGTTCCCTTATTTGCTTTCTTCAACTCTGGTGTCTCTTTTTCTGGTGCTCAGCTTGAGACTCTCTTTAACAAGTCATCGGCTGGAATCATAACTGGGTTATTTCTTGGCAAGCAACTCGGAATTTTTGTCGCCGCATGGATTGCCGTGCAACTTAGATTAGCAAAGCTACCTGATGAAATAAGTTGGTCGCAGCTCTATGGAGTCGCGTTGTTGGGAGGAATTGGCTTCACTATGAGCCTTTTTGTTTCTTCGCTGGCATTCACTGAACCGAGTCTCATCCAATCTTCCAGATTCGCTATCCTAATAGGTTCATCCTTATCTGCTGTAACAGGAATGATTGTCCTTTACCGTTCGACCATGAGAAGGAATTTTGGCTAGGTCCAAGCCTTTTATTCACACTCTTACAGAATTGCCTATTAGCAATTCTAACAATCAATTTATCATGTGTTGGACAAAACTATTTATCCCTCAACTGTCACCTATGGACGCCAAAGGGATTACAGGACCAAAAACAGGAATATTACATGAGAAGGGCTTTCCCCAATGGAAAAGAAAAAAATAAAATCGTAAAAGACCCCGTTTGTGATATGAACGTCGATCCGGCGGCTTCCTCCTGGTCGGCTACTCATGCCAACGAAACCTATTTCTTTTGCAGTGAGCATTGCAAAGAACAATTTCAATTGAACCCTGGGCTTTATATAAATAAAAAAAGGGAAGTGTTACTCAATACCAAATCAAAAAAACAAGATACTGATTTCTACATTTGCCCCATGTGTCCGGGTGTCAAAGCCGAC
Source organism: Nitrospirota bacterium (assembly GCA_011088105.1). Taxonomy (GTDB): domain Bacteria; phylum Nitrospirota; class Nitrospiria; order Nitrospirales; family UBA8639; genus JAALKI01. The sequence continues at coordinate 21,685 of JAALKI010000042.1, forward strand.
AAGCCCAGCCCGTGTCCCAAATGCGGAATGGCGCTCGAACCTGAGATCGCTGCCGTACCAGCCACCAAGACAGAATATGTTTGCCCCATGCATCCGGAGGTGGTGCAGGACCAACCAGGCTCCTGTCCAAAATGCGGGATGGCACTCGAACCTCGAACAGTTTCGTTAGAAGAGGAAGATAATCCGGAGCTGACGGATATGACGCACCGGTTCTGGATTGGTCTTGTGTTGACATTACCGGTATTTTTCTTGGCCATGTCCGAGATGATACCCGGACGCCCCGTTGAGCAAGTGCTGTCACCTTTGGTCATGTCATGGGTGCAATGGGTATTAGCCACCCCGGTTGTCTTATGGTGCGGGTGGCCATTCTTCCAGCGCGCATGGGCTTCGCTCGTCCACCGCAGCCTGAACATGTTTACCCTGATTGCGTTGGGGACCGGCACCGCCTATGTCTCTGTAAGCTTCCCCGTCAAGCGGACAGGTTCAA
>JAALKI010000009.1 GCA_011088105.1 Nitrospirota bacterium
CACACCTCCGCCATGCTCCACCACACCCTCGCCGCCGCAAGGCGGGTTTTTAAGACCTTATAGTTCTCTTCTGTAAGAAAAGCCTGCCTTTTTCCTAAGAGATCATGGCTCATGTCTTAAGGTCCTGAAGTTCAGCATGTTGTCATACTGAATATTAGGCTGGAATGTCTGGAGCGAATGGTGCGTGTGAAGATCGTCACAAAAAATGACAGATAGGCTATTGTTTCTTAATCCCTTTCAGGTTGCGTGTTCATTGTCTTGTGGTTAGGAGGTAGGGATTCGCATAAGCATTCGATAGAGCCAGCGTGGCATGGTGGCCAACACGTAAATGATCGCTTGCATTCTTTTGGGAAACAGATATAAGGTTTTTCGCTTTTCTATTGCGCGTTTGATTCGTTGAGCGGCAGGCGCGGCACTCATTAAAAACGGCATGGGGTGTTCATTCTGTTGAGTCAGGGGCGTATCAATAAACCCTGGGCAAATAGCAGTGACAGCGATGCCATTCCGTTTCAAATCAATTGCTAATGATTCGCATAGCGTGATCACCCCCGCTTTTGAGGCGCAATAGGCTCCGGCGCCGGGAAGTCCGAGGAAGCCGGCAACCGAGGCAATCGCGACAAGATGTCCATGCTTTTGCGGCAGCATTGATTCGAGCGCGGCTTCAAATGCATACAGGACACCCAACATATTGACCTTGATGATATCGGCTGAGACGCCGAAATCGGGAATGGAGGTTTTCGTTCCATGAGAACGTCCTGCATTGGCAATCATGACATCTAGCCCATTATTCAGGGTAAACTCCTGAACGGCCCGTTTCACGGCTTCCCTTTCTGTGATATCCACTTCATAGCAACGCAGTTGCTGAAAGTTTTTGGTTATCCCATCGGGAAGTTTGGTCAAGTTTCTTCCACAGATCCCTACATGATGTCCATCTTGCAGGTAGAGGGTGGCTAAGGCGAGTCCAAGACCCGATGTCCCTCCAGTAATGAAAATTTTCATTAGCAATTCTGTTTAGCGATATTGTGGGTTTGGCTCCTTGATGTGGGAGGCATGGTCTCTTTCCTTATTCGGAAAGGCCCGTGTTTTTCATCTATTTCAAGACGATGGGCTTGGATCTGTTGGTGGCACCAGCAGATGAGGAAACTCTTTTTCCACTTGTCCCCTGAGCACAGGATCCATTTCCGCTTGATAGAGGCTTTTTGCTTTGCTTAGCAGATCAAGTCTTAGGTGTTTGGTGTCTTGGAGACTGGTCTCCTGCATTTCGGCTCCAGTGAGTGAGGTATCTTGGAGGTCCGCTTCACGCAGGTTAGCCTCATGCAGAATGGCGTTTCGCAGGTCAGCCATATAAAGTTTGGCTCCTGAAAGATTGCTTTTGGTGAGATTGGCCCAGGGGAGCGAGGCTCGGGTCAGGTTTGCGCTCGATAAGTTCGCTTCCTCCAAGTTCGCTCGGATCAAGCCGGTTCCCGTTAAGTCAACTTGCACCATCATGGCGTGAGACAGGTTCGCGTTGATCAAGTTGCCTTCGATAAAGTCAGCTTCCGTGAGATTGGCTTTGGTGAGGTTGGCTTCCGTGAAGTTTGCTCGGAATAAATACGAATCGGAGAGATCGGCTTCAGAAAGATTGGTCTGGCTGCAATCAATACCGGTAAAGTCATATCCGGAAAGATCAGCGCCTTGCAGGTCTGGTTGGACAGTGGTATTTGTCCTGCGGAACTTGTTCCATGCTTCAACTCCCCCGTTAAGGAGGAGTCGAAGATGTTCGTCATTGGCCATGAATACGAAACTGTCAGAGGGATCGGTTCATGATGAGCAAGGCTTACCGTTTATTGAGATGTTTAAGGAATCCCGAATCAGGACTGAGGATAATCCGGTCCTCAGGAGAGAAGGTTTTTTTATAGGCTTCCATGGATCGGGTAAATTCAAAAAACTGAGGCCCTTTTTGATAGGCTGAGGCATAGGTGTTAAAGGCTTTGGCATCACCGGCCCCGCGCAATTCTTGGGCAGTCTTGTAAGCTTCAGCTAAGAGGATTTCCTTATCTTTTTCTGCTTCAGATCGAATTTTCTGGGCTTCCTCTGCCCCTTCCGCGCGATATTGCTTGGCTTGTCGTTCCCGCTCGGCGTGCATACGTGCAAAGATGGCCTTTTCGTTTTGCTCAGGAAGGTCGGCCCGTTTGATCCGCACGTCCAAGACTTCTAATCCAAAAGCTGAGGATATCTCATTGGCCCGTTTCGCGACCTCGGACATAATGATGAGCCGATTCGCGGAAACGATTTCGTTCAAGTCATGGCGTCCCAATTCAACTCGAAGTTCCGAGTAAATGATATCATCCAGCCGTTGCAAGGCACCTCGTTGGGTTTGGAAGGCTTGGTAGACTTTCAAGGGATCGACGATGCGCCATTTCGCAAAATTATCGATCAAGATCGTCTTTTTGTCTTGTGTAATGACATCTCGGGCGGGTGCATCGTAATCAATGAGGCGCTTGTCAAAATAGGTCACCTCTTGAATAAAGGGAATTTTAAATTTGAGCCCAGGCTCGGTCACGGTGGCCACGGGTTTTCCCAATTGCACAACAATGGCTGTTTCGGTGAGATCCACAACATAAAACGGAGAAATCCCGAGTGCGAACAACAGAAGAATCACTCCGGCAATCCCAAGAATAAGATGTTGTTTGGTCATTGTGTGGCCCTCCCGGAGATTCGATCAAGCGGAAGGTAAGGCAACACATTGCTCCCAGCTTTAGGGTCGATAATCACCTTTTCTACTTTAGAAAGGACTTCCTCCATGGTTTCAATATAGATTCGTTTACTAATGACATTTTTGGCTTGTTTATATTCCTTAAAGGTCTGAAGGAAATGGTTGGCTTCCCCTTCAGCTCTGGTGATCCGTGCTTGGGCATAGCCTTTGGCTTGGTTCACGTTTTGTGCGGCTTCACCCTTGGCCTTGGGAATAATGTCGTTACGATACCCATGAGCCTGGTTGATGAGTTTTTCTCGATCTTCTTTGGCACTGGCTACATCTTTAAATGCTGAGGCGACTTGCTCGGGAGGATTCACGTCCTGCAGTTGAATCGTGGAGATTTGTACGCCACCTTGATATTCGTCCAAGATACTTTGCAAGAGGCTTTGCGTATCTTGTTGAATTTGAGACTTGCCGACAGTCAGGGCTTCATCGATTTTGCTCTTCCCAATAATTTCTCGCATGGCGGCTTCAGCTGACTTATGAATAGTGGCTTCAATGCCAGCCACATTGTAGAGGTAGGCGGTCGCGTCGCTGATTTTAAATTGCACAATAAACTCTACCGAGAGGATGTTCATATCGCCGGTGAGCATGAGGGCCTCTCTCGGAACGGGACGGGTCCGGCCTCGTGGATCGGTGCGGAACCCAACCTCGACACGATGCAGCTTTTCGACTTTAGGCATGGTAACGGTCTCAAGCAGAGGAATTTTGAAATGTGGTCCTGGCCCAACGGTGCGAACGATCGTTCCAAAGCGTTTGACTAACCCTTCTTCATCGGGTTCAACTTTGAAGAAGGCTTGGGAAAAAACAACAGTTAGTATAATGACCCATATAACGAGCTTTATCCCTCGGGTGGGCTTCATGCGTTGCCATTGTTCTTGGGCTTTTTTAAGGACGTCGTCTAGAGGATCTTGGTTGCCCCGGCCCCAAGGATCGTTTGGTTCCCATGCCATGAAAGACTCCTATTACAGATTGGTGACGATGGAACGTCAGTGCTTCACGTTAACAAAATTACCTGGACTGGGCAACTATGATCGTCACGAGTGCGATGAGGCAATCCTCCATTCACGAGATGACGTGGGTGGCTTTTTGTCTTGATCGCCAGGACTACAGCAGATACAATGATCCGCTTTTTAGACATAAATTAATTAGCTGTGGATTTGTAGAGGAGGGTAGTTCTGTGGATTTTTCGAGTATGGTCATTCTGTTTTCTTTGGTCTCTGGCGTTGCCGGGATCGCATATGGGCTCTATCTGACCTTTTGGGTGCTTCGGCTGGACTCGGGAAACGAGACCATGCAAAACATTGCGTTGGCGATTCAGGAAGGCGCCTCTGCTTATTTGAACCGACAATATCGAACCGTTGGTATGGTGGCCGCTGGGATGTTCTTGGTTTTGTGGGCTGCTGGCCTCTTTTCTGAAAACTTTGGGTTGTTGACGGCCATAGGATTTCTGGTGGGAGCAACAGCCTCGGCTACTGCCGGCTATGTTGGAATGATTATTGCTGTTCGGGCAAATGTGCGAACGGCGCATGCGGCATCGATGGGGTTGAACCCTGCCTTGAATGTGGCTTTTAAGGGCGGTGCGGTTACGGGGCTCTTGTTGATCGGGTTGGGCCTGGTGGCACTCGCCGGTTTCTATGCCGTGGGAGTCTGGGTCGCTGGCCCAGAAAAAGCCGTGCATGCCCTGATTAGTTTAGGGTTTGGAGGAAGTCTCATCTCCGTTTTTGCTCGTGTGGGCGGAGGGATTTTCACCAAAGCCGCTGATGTTGGCGCCGATCTTGTCGGGAAAATAGAGGCGGGTATTCCAGAGGATGATCCAAGAAATCCCGCGGTGATTGCAGATAATGTAGGGGATAATGTTGGCGACTGCGCCGGTATGGCCGCGGATTTGTTTGAAACCTATGTTGTGACCATCGTGGCGGCTATGGTGTTGGCCATGAGCATGTTCCCAGGACAAACCGGACCGGTGTTATATCCACTGATCCTTGGAGGGTTAACGGTTTTTGCAACGATTGTCGGGACGTTTTTTGTGAAGGTCACCGAAGGTGGCACGATCATGTCAGCCTTGTATAAAGGGCTTTTTGTGAGCGGGGGCATTGCAGCTGTGGCCTTTTTCCCCGTGACCGTGAGCGTAATGGATGGCGTGGGTGAGGTGTCAGGCATCAGTTATTTTCTGGCGGCACTCCTTGGGCTTGTAGTGACGATTGCCATGGTGTTCATTACGGATTATTACACCTCAACCTCCTATGCTCCCGTCAAAGACATTGCGCAATCAAGTGAAACGGGCGATGCCACGAATATTATTGCCGGTCTCGCAGTTGGGATGCAGTCCACGACTCTTCCTGTCGTGGTGATTGCTGCGGCGATTATGGCAAGTTTCTATGTGTGCGGCGGAGCTGACGCAGGAGGGCTCTATGGCGTCGCGGTTGCGGCCGTGTCTATGTTATCCATGGCAGGGATTGTGGTGGCGATTGATGCCTTTGGTCCAATTACGGACAATGCTGGTGGGATTGCCGAGATGTCGCATTTGGGCGTGGATGTTCGAGAAATTACCGATGCCTTAGATGCCGTGGGTAATACGACAAAAGCCGTGACGAAGGGCTACGCCATTGGCTCAGCGGGCTTGGCTGCTGTTGTGTTGTTTGCTGAATATGCGCGTGCAGCTAAAGCAGGATCGGCTACGATTACCTTCGATCTTTCGAATCCTGATATTCTCGTCGGATTGTTTTTGGGTGGGATGCTCCCGTTCATTTTTGGGGCATTGTGTATGAAGGCTGTTGGACAGGCTGGTGGGCTTGTGGTTGAAGAAGTACGCCGACAGTTTCGTGATATCAAAGGAATTATGGAAGGGACCGGAAAACCTGAGCATGGAACCTGTGTGGATATTGTTACCCAGGCTGCCCTTCAAAAGATGTTAGTGCCTGGTATTATTCCTGTACTGGCGCCTATCCTTGTTGGGGTTGTGTTGGGGCCCACGGCGCTGGGAGGTATGCTGGTAGGGAGCATTGTTACGGGGTTATTTTTAGCGATTACGATGACGAGTGGTGGCGGTGCCTGGGACAATGCCAAAAAGCTTATTGAAGAGCAGGGGAAGAAAGGGACGGTTGCCCATAAAGCCGCTGTGACCGGTGACACGGTTGGTGATCCCTTTAAAGATACTGCTGGTCCAGCGATTAATCCGATGATCAAGGTCATTAATATTGTTGCGCTTTTGATTATACCGTTTCTGGTATAATACGAGACCTGAGCTTGACCTTCAAAAAAAACCGTTCAGTGTTCTGAATGTAGAGAGGATACTGTCGATGTCTCATGAATGAGACCCATCGTTCTTTTCCTGTTACAGGGGAGGTGCTCAGGTGGAAAAACAAGAGCAAACATCAGAACCCAATGCGTCTACCTCAACCAAGGAAGATGAGGCGGTCCATCCCAACCCCACGGTGGTGGAAAGCGGAAAAAAGTTACAAGAAGCTACTGATGATTTGATGGACGAAATTGACGAAGTCCTCGAAGAGAATGCTGCGGAATTTGTCAAAAATTATGTACAAAAAGGAGGGCAGTAATCGGTGCCCTCCCTTTTGCACTCCTTCCTAAACATTCTGTCATAAACATTTCGTGAGCTCTTCACGTCCCTTGTCCCATCTATGGGGCCTTTATTCGGGGACAATATCTTGAGCGTGGCGGTACTATCCTCGCCAAGCCATTGCTGGGTGTTACCGGTTTGTCCGCAGAGCTAGTTAGTTGATTCATGGCTTACACATCACCGTCGTGAGGATGGCTGCATTGTGCTTTCCCCATATCTGCGAAAATCTTATCCTTTTGCATCAATGGGTTTGCTTGGTGATGAGAAAGTGTTGTTTCGAGATGATCTAGCCTATCAAAATTTCTTGATGGCTACTGAGGGTTGATAGGCGTTGTCATTGTTTGACAAGGGTTTTGAGGCATCCTATGATCTGAGTGTCTGCCATACGCGAGTGAGTATTTTATGGACGTTCACACGGACGCCTATGCCTATTGTTCTGAATAGAGCTGACAAATGGCAAGGATTCAAAAACAGTGGCTATTACGAGACGTGGATGCCTCCCTTACGGGTGGGTTGGCTGAGGCGCTGTCTATTTCTCCGATTACGGCAGCCGTGCTCTATGGGCGAGGAGTCGTGAATCCTGAGCAGGCACGATCTTGGTTATCTCCTGACACAGCCGTGAGTCATGATCCGTTTCTTTTGCCGGACATGACGCATGTGGTGGATCGGCTGCATGACGCGATTGTTGCCCGTGAACAGATCTGTTTTTATGGTGATTATGATGTAGATGGGATGACGGCGATCAGTCTCCACTTGTTGTTTTTTCGGAGTGCTGGCGCGCGTGCCGTCTTTTATATCCCTGATCGTAAAACGGAAGGCTATGGGTTAAATGCACAGGCCATTCAGCAATTGGCCCGAGACGGGGTGTCGGTTTTAGTGACGGCTGATTGTGGCACAACGTCACATGAAGAAGTTGCCCTGGCCAAGCAGTTAGGGCTGGATGTGATTGTCACTGACCATCACCAAATCCAAGATCGATTCCCAGATGTCTTGGCTTTCTTGAACCCGCAACGGGCAGACTCTCTCTATCCCTTTACTGGATTATGTTCAGGGGGTCTTGCCTATAAGGTGGCTGAGGCCTATGCCAGCAGATACGGTAATGACGGGCCTCCCGTCGAATCATATCGGGATTTAGTGGCATTGGCGACGGTTGCCGATATCGTGCCGCTTCGTGATGAGAATCGTTACCTCGTTGCTGGTGGCTTAGCGCAAATGACAACGAATCCCAGACCTGGGGTGCAGGCACTCAAACAACGTATGGGTGTGGAGAAGGCCTGCACTACGGGAACCGTTGCGTTTCGGCTCGCGCCTATTCTTAACGCGGCTGGCCGCTTGGCGCATGCCCAAATGGGGGTTCGTCTTCTTCTCGCCGATTCTGAGCAGGAGGCCTCCGTGCTTGCCGGGACCTTAGAGCAACTCAACCGTCAGCGACGCGAAATTGAACAGGCTATTTTTGAAGAAGCCAGGTTGCAGGTTGATGAGGAGAATCCGCCTCCGGCGATTGTCGTGGGTTCACGAGAATGGCATGGCGGCGTTGTAGGTATTGTGGCTGCCCGGCTGGTTGAACGATTCCATTGTCCTGCTGTGGTCATTGCATTTGATGCGTATGGTGTGGGTCGAGGGTCTGTTCGGAGCATTCCGGGGTTTGATGTGTGTCGTGCCTTGCAAGAGAGTCGCGAATGGTTGGAGTCGTTTGGTGGTCATCCAGCTGCAGCGGGTCTAACGCTGCAAGAAGAAGCTTTACCCGCGTTTTGTCAACAATTTCAGCAGGCGGTGGAAACATCTCTTGATGAATCAAGTCAATCGCCGGTCTTGCGTGTTGATGCTGCCGTGCATTTATCGGATATTCATCCGGGCCTTCTTCACGAGTTTGATCGATTACATCCATTTGGTATGGGAAACCCCGAACCGGTGTTGGTGGCCACGGCTCTGACCGTGCTTGAGAAGCGGGTCGTTGGCGATAATCACTTAAAATTGATGGTCCGTCATGAAGGCGCTGCCCCTATTGAAGGCATTGGTTTTCGGATGGGGCATTTCGCTCAACTGGGGACTTGTTTGCAGTCACCCATTGATCTGGCATTTATTCCTGAAATCAATCATTGGAAGGGTCTGGATCGAGTCCAATTACGCATTAAAGATCTCAGACGCAGTCAACCATTGAGGCACGTGCCATGTCAGTTGCCACATTGACTGAAATTGAACAACTGATTCAAGATGTTCAGAGCTTCTCTCCTGATGCCGATGCAAGTCTGATTCGCCTTGCCTATGACTTTTCTGCGACTGCGCATGCTGGACAGATTCGCCGTTCTGGTGAACCCTATCTTCAACATCCCCTTGCCGTAGCAGGCATTCTCTCATTTCTTAAACTCGATGTGACAGCAATTGTTGCTGGGTTATTGCACGATACCGTTGAAGACACGGTTGCCACACAGGAAGAGCTCGAGAAAAAATTTGGAAAGGATGTGGCTCGGCTGGTCGATGGTGTTACGAAGATTGGGAAAATCCCGTTTAAATCTTATGAGGAAAAACAGGCTGAAAACTTTCGGAAAATGGTGTTGTCCATGGCGGATGATATCCGTGTAGTGTTTATTAAGTTGGCTGACCGTCTTCATAACATGAGAACGTTGGAGCACTTAGAAGAAACCAAGCAAAAACAAATTGCGCAAGAAACGATAGAGATCTATGCGCCGCTGGCGAATCGCTTGGGCATGAGCTGGATGAAGCAGGAGTTAGAAGACCTCTGTCTACAATACTTAAATCCTGATGCATATGCCATGTTAAAACTCCGTGTCGCCAAACGAGATGAGGAACGCTATCAATATATTGAATCGGTCATTGCGATTGCGTGTGAAACATTACAGAAAGCTGGTCTGTCAGGGGAGGTGAAGGGGCGTCCCAAGCATTTATTTGGGGTTCATCAAAAAATGGAACGCCAAGGCATTTCTTTTGAGGAGGTGTACGACCTTACAGCAATTCGGATTATCACGGATACAAAATTAAATTGCTATGCCATTCTTGGGTTGATCCATTCAATTTGGCCTCCGGTCCCCGGACGGTTTAAAGATTATATCGCGACGCCACGGTCTAATTTATATCAGTCCTTGCATACGACGGTTCTAGGTCCTCAAGGAGAGCATGTGGAATTTCAAATTCGGACAGCGCAAATGCATCGGATTGCCGAATATGGTGTGGCAGCCCATTGGCGATATAAAGAAGACGGGGCTATTACGGATCGAGATGAAAAAGTATTTAGCTGGCTTCGTCAATTTGTGGAGTGGCATAAGGATTTGTCGGATAACCGGCAGTTTATGGACTCCGTGAAATTAGACTTGTTTCACTTGGATCTGTTTCATGATGTGGTGTTTGCTTTTACTCCTAAAGGTGAAGTGAAAGAATTGCCTGCTGGCTCGACCCCAGTGGATTTTGCCTACGCGATTCATACAGAAGTGGGCCATCATTGTTTAGGAGCCAAAGTCAATGGGAAGATTGTCTCGCTTCGCTATCACTTGAATAGTGGCGATACCGTAGAAGTGATTTCCTCGGCCAATCAAGTTCCCCATAAAGGGTGGCTCAAATTTGTCCGAACAACGCGCGCCAAGGCTAGGATCAAACATTGGTTAAAAGGGGAAGAGCAAAAGCAAGGGCTTGAATTGGGCCGTCGTTTGTTGGAACAAGAATTCCGGCGACACCATCTTTCTTCCGCGCAACTTTTTAAATCCAATGAGTTGGCTCGGGTCGCACAGGAATTTGGAGTGGAGACTGTTGAAGAATTAATCCGAATGGTGGGGTATGGTCGTCTCCCGGCTATGCAAGTTGTGACAAAATTGCTTCCTGCTCAGCATTCTGAGCCAGGGAAAGATGAAAGTATCAGCGAGGTGCTCTTGCTCAAACCTCAGCCCGCGTTATTAGAAGCCAAGGCTGTGAAAGTTAAAGGAAGTGGCGATGTGCTGATGCAAATTTCAAAATGCTGCCATCCGATTCCCGGTGATCGGATCATGGGGTATATCACGCGAGGTCGTGGGCTAACCATTCATTCTGTCACATGTCCGAATTGGGAAGCATTGGACTATGAAAAAGAACGGTTAGTTGAGGTTGAGTGGGAGACGGATATCCAAGGCACACATGCCGTCAGAATTTCGGTCGTGGCCATGAATCAAACTGGGGTGTTGGCTAAGGTGTCTTCGGCAATTTCGAGCTGCCAGGCGAATATTAGTCGTGCCGAAATCACAACTCGAGATGATGGGAAAGCAGTACTGGACTTCGTCGTTGACATTGCCAACACGCTTCATCTAGATCGAATGCTTCAGGCGATTGAGCGTGTGGATGGTGTCACCACCGCGACTCGACGTCGTGGATGGCAGGGTTCTCGATAATCAACAAGATGGGGTGCCTGCCGTTCAGGGCAGAGTGATGGTGAGCGTTGCTCCCCGCTTTAACTCAAGTGTACTCGCCATGCCTTCGCGAAGTTCAAGCACAAACAACGCCTTGGCTCGAGGCGTGTATCGGGGGCAAAAATCATCGACTCTCTCACAGATTGGAGCCTTATGGTGAATATCGACAATCTTTCCCTTTTTGTCGATCCAAATGATGTCTAATGCCATTTTCGTGTTTTTCATCCAAAAGGTCCATCTTGCTGAATCTTGAAAGATGAACAGCATACCATGATCTGGTGCGAGGGAATGACGAAACATCAGTCCCTTTCGCCTTTGTTGGGGAGTATTGGCAATCTCAGCATAGAGTGTGACTCCCTTGGAAGTCTGAACCGTTGCCAAGCCTGTGTGGAGGTCTAACGGTTCGACAGGTAAGCCCTGTGCTGAAGACACCCAAAGGGAAAAGGACAGAATAAGAACGAGGAGAAGGGTAAAAAAAGACCAGCTGGCAGAACGATGCCAACAGGCACACATTTCATGTGCTTGCATGACTTCCATGGTAGAAGTCCCTTTTCACTAAAGTCAAATCGGGGATTGGGCAGCTAAAATACGTACACATTGTCATTAAAATGTGGCTGTGATCACGTCAATAAATGGTGAGTTGACGTTATTAACACTTCTCATTATAATGCATGGTTTGTGGGTTAGCCGGTTAAACTAAGGTGTATTGCCTAACTTAATGGTTGGGGTAGGCTACGATTGTCCCACCGTAATCAGCGATCTTTCCTGCTAACTTTGACTACTTGAGGAAGATTTTCAAGTCAGTAATGTACAGGGGCAGGTACCCAAGTGGTCAACGGGGGCAGACTGTAAATCTGCTGCCATCGGCTTCCAAGGTTCGAACCCTTGCCTGCCCACCATAACTATAGTATGTGAGTAATTTGTGTTGTTGGATGGTGCTGTGGGGTGGAAGTCGTAAAATTGTTGATGGATTAAAGTGGGTTCCGGATTTGTGGCTACTCCAAAATAGTCAGGCAGCTTTCTTTTTCTCAATGTAAAAGGACTGTAATACAGGTATATACTCAGTGTAGTGGGCGGGCGTAGCTCAGTGGTAGAGTTCCAGCCTTCCAAGCTGGCTGTCACGGGTTCAAATCCCGTCGCCCGCTCCATACCTTCTTATGGAAGCATGAACTTTGATATGTGCTTTGGGCATGGGATGTTTGAAGAATGACAAGCCCACGTAGCTCAGTTGGTAGAGCACGTCCTTGGTAAGGACGAGGTCACGCGTTCAATCCGCGTCGTGGGCTCCATGCATGTCTCACAAATGCCAAGCTCGGATTGATTAAGGTTGGTAAGTGTGTCGGGCCTCTACATTAGTTGTTCACGTAGTGGAGTAATGGTCGAGTTAAACGGGTTTTCTTGAGTCATTAGGAGGAGAGGGCATGGCGAAGTCGAAATATGAGCGGCGGAAGCCGCATTTAAATGTGGGAACGATTGGGCACGTGGACCATGGGAAGACAACCCTAACGTCTGCCTTGACGAAAGTGATGGGCGAAGAAGGGATGGCGAAATTTGTGCCCTATGATGAAGTCGCAAAAGCCAGTGAATCACAAGGCCGGCGAGACCCCACCAAAATCTTGACCATTGCCATTTCCCATGTGGAATACGAAACCAAAGAGCGACATTATGCACACGTCGATTGTCCTGGTCATGCGGACTACGTGAAGAACATGATTACAGGCGCAGCCCAAATGGATGGCGCCATTCTCGTCGTGTCTGCCGCGGATGGGCCGATGCCTCAAACCCGTGAGCATATTCTTCTGGCGCGGCAAGTAGGTGTGCCCTACATCGTCGTGTTCCTCAACAAAGCTGACAAAGTGGAAGATGCAGAGCTGTTGGAGTTGGTCGAATTAGAAGTGCGTGAACTCCTGACCAAGTACGGATTCCCTGGTGATCAAGTGCCCATTGTTGTGGGCTCAGCTATCAAGGCCATTGAGGGGGATCAGAGCGATATTGGTGTGCCATCTATCATGAAATTGTTGGAGGCGGTGGATAGCTACGTGCCTACACCAGAGCGGGCAATTGATAAGCCCTTTCTGATGCCGATTGAAGACGTGTTTACCATCAGTGGGCGTGGGACTGTCGTGACGGGGCGTGTGGAGCGCGGACAAGTTAAGGTGGGCGATGAAATAGAGATTGTGGGATTGCGGGATACCGCGACCACCATCGTGACCGGCGTTGAAATGTTTCGCAAGGTGCTCGATGAAGGGCAAGCGGGGGATAACATTGGCGCGTTGTTGCGGGGGACCAAAAAAGAAGACGTGGAGCGCGGCATGGTCTTGGCGAAGCCGAAGACGATCACCCCGCACACAAAGTTTCGCGCGGAGGTATATGTGTTAGCGAAAGAAGAGGGGGGGCGGCATACCCCGTTTTTCAACGGCTATCGTCCGCAGTTCTACTTTCGGACGACGGATGTCACCGGCGTGGTGCACTTAGATGCCGGGGTGGAGATGGTTATGCCGGGTGATAATGTGTCCTTCACGGGCGAGTTGATCGCGCCAATTGCGATGGAGCAAGGGTTGCGGTTTGCGGTGCGGGAAGGGGGACGGACGGTCGGCGCAGGCGTGGTGACGGAAATCGTTACGTGATGTATCTTTATTGTTGAGGGACTAGGTCATGAGGGTAATTATTTCATTGGCATGTGGAGAATGTAAGCGTCGCAATTACTCTACGATGAAAAACAAGAAAAATGATCCGGATAGATTAGAGCGAAGAAAATATTGCCGGTTTTGTCGAAAGCATGTCTCTCATAAAGAGACAAAGTAAGCTGGTGTTTGGATCTTTAGCTCATTGGACGTAGGAAAGTGGAATTTAATCGATCATGAACAGCGGAGGGGCATGGTGTCAACGGCTAGCATGTCGGTCTCCAAAACCGAAGGTCCGGGTTCGATTCCTGGTGCCCCTGCCATCATCGATGGTGTGTGACGGATTGATGTATGGGAGAGGTCTGTGATTAAGCGACTCTGGGGGACCGTCGTAGAGTTCTTGGCCGATGTGCGGGCCGAGTTGAAAAAAGTCTCCTTTCCTACGCGGTCTGAGACGATGGGCTCTACCTCCGTCGTGCTAGTTTTTTGTGTCATTATGTCTTTGTATCTGTCGCTCGTGGACTCTCTTCTGGTTTGGCTTATCAGCGTCATGCTGTAAACGATTTGAGTAAGTAGAGGAGATTGAATGGGAAAACATTGGTATGTTCTTCATACCTATGCAGGGTATGAGGGGCGTGTGAAAGCCACGTTGGCTGAGCGGGCGACCCAAATGAAGTTGGAGGATCAGCTTGGGCAGGTCTTGGTTCCGACGGAAGATGTTATTGAGATTCGGGAGGGTAAGCGCCGTTTGTCCAAGAAAAAATTTTTCCCAGGGTATGTTCTTGTTGAGTTAGAGGATCCGCTTCGTGATGAAACGCTGATTATGATTAAAGATACCCCCAAAGTAACCGGGTTTGTTGGAGGGGGACTTCACCCTATCCCACTGACAGATGAAGAAGTGGACTCATTGCTTAAGCAGTTGGAATCTGGGGCTGTTGCCACGACGGAACGGGTCATATTTTCGAAGGGTGACAATGTCAGAATTATTGATGGGCCTTTTATGGGGTTTAATGGGTTGATTGATGAGGTCGACCCTGATCATAACCGAGTAAAGGCGCTCGTGAGCATTTTTGGGCGTTCAACTCCTGTTGAGCTGACGTTCTCGCAAATTGAGCGTGGGTGAATGTCGGGGGGTCTGCGTGTGGAAGGAGGGGCTCCATCAATGACATCGTGCATATTTATACTATCTATTTAACTGAGAGAGCTTTCAGCGATGGCCAAAGAAATTGTTTCACAGATTAAATTGCAAATTCCTGCAGGTAAAGCGAATCCAGCTCCTCCGGTCGGTCCTTCATTGGGTCAGCATGGTGTGAATATCATGGAGTTTTGCAAACAGTTTAATGCCAAAACTCAAAAGGAGGAAGGGAGTATTATCCCTGTTGTTATCTCCGTCTATAAGGATCGTTCCTTTACCTTTATTACCAAGACACCTCCAGCCACCGATCTTCTCAAGAAAGCTGCTGGGATCATCAAGGGTTCGGGCGTGCCTCATAAAGATAAAGTTGGACAAATTTCCCAGGTCCAGTTGCAAGAGATCGCAAAGCAAAAGCAAGTGGATTTAAATGCATTAGACGTTGAGGGCGCCATGAAGATTATTGAAGGAACTGCTCGTAGTATGGGCATTACGGTTAGTGAATAACATCGCGATTCAACAAAGAGAGGTTCATTTTGGGTAAGAACTTAAGAGCAGCATCTGCCAAAGTTGAGGTAGGGGGATATAGCCTTCAGCAGGCAGGTGAACTGATCAAGGATGTCGCCTTTGCGAAGTTTGATGAAACGGTCGAGCTTGCCATACGTCTAGGTATTGATCCTAGGCGGGCCGATCAGATGGTTCGCGGAACCACGGTGCTTCCGCATGGCAGCGGGAAAACCGTTCGGATTTTGGTATTTGCTAAAGGGGAAAAAGAACGTGAAGCCCGAGAGGCAGGTGCGGACTATGTCGGTGCAGACGAGCTGATGGAGAAGATTAAAGAAGGGTGGTTGGATTTCGATCAGGCTATTTCGACGCCTGATCTTATGGCTTCAGTAGGGAAACTGGGGAAGGTGCTTGGTCCCAGAGGGTTGATGCCGAATCCTAAGACAGGGACGGTCACCTTCGAGGTGGCGAAGGCTATTCAAGAAATTCGAAGGGGGCGTGTCGAGTACAAGGTAGACAAGGCGGGGATTGTGCATGTTCCTGTTGCGAAAGCGTCTTTTTCTGCTAGTCAAATTAGTGAAAATGCGCAAGCTGTTTTTAGTTCCATTATGAAAGCGAAGCCTTCCTCTAGTAAGGGAAGGTATCTCAAAAATGCGACGCTTTCTTGTACCCAAGGTCCTGGGATCCCCCTTGATAGCTTGACGATTGCTCGACATTTTGATTGAGGCCTGAATGCGTGAGGGAGAAGGGGTTGTGATATGAAAAAAGCGGAAAAGGCAGTTATCGCTAGTGAGTTGCACGAACAATTTTCACGTGCACGATTGGCGATTGTTGCAGAGTGTGGGGGAATTCCGGTGAATCAGTTCACCTTGCTGCGTCGACAGTTGCGAGCTGCTCAGGCGGAGGTCAGGGTTGTGAAGAACACCATCGCGCAACGGGCTGTGGAGGGCACGACGCTTTTGCCCGTTAAGCTGTTGTTTAAAGGGCAAGTTGCGCTGATTATCGGATATGATGACCCCATCTTGCCGGCAAAGATTTTGCGAGATTTTATTCGAAGTGAAAAATGTGAAGAAAAGATTCGATATCGAGGCGGAGTACTTGAAGGGAATCCCGTCGAGCCTGTTCAGTTATTGGCTGCTGCTGATTTGCCGTCTCGAAACGAACTGTTATCCATGCTGTTATCTGTCTTGCAGGGCCCAATGCGGGGTCTTGCGGGTGCGTTGAGTGGCTTGTGCCGTGGTCTTGTTGCGGTCTTAGTTGCGATTCAAGAAAAAAGGAAAGGAGAGGGCCAAATGGCAACTGCAGAATCGAAGTTATCAAAAGATGAATTTATTAGTGCTGTCGAGAGTATGAGTGTCCTGGAGTTATCCGAATTGGTTAAAGGTCTTGAGGATCGGTTTGGTGTCACAGCGGCAGCGCCTGTTGCGGTTGCGGCCGCTCCTGGCGGAGCGGCGGCAGCGCCTGCTGAGGAAGAGAAAGATGCTTTTGATGTCGTGCTTGCCACCGTCCCAGGTGATAAAAAGATTCAAGTGATTAAGGTGGTTCGAGAGATCACAGGGCTTGGCTTGAAAGAAGCAAAGGATTTAGTTGAGTCCGCGCCCAAGGCTGTGAAAGAAGGTGCGTCAAAAGAAGAAGCTGAAACCATCAAGAAAAAGCTTGAAGAAGTTGGATCGACTGTAGAAGTGAAATGAGTATCTGGTGCACTGCGGGTGAGAGGCTCCCTGTTCTACGGGAAGACTTTGGCTTGACTGCAGAGGGAAGGAGAGTACATGGCGCAACGGGTTCTTCCGGGAATCATTCATCGCAAAGATTTCTCTAAGATCAAATCGACTGTTCATATTCCGGACCTTGTCGCGGTTCAAAAGCTATCCTACGAAGATTTTCTTCAGCAGGAAGTAGACTCAGACTACCGTCAGGAAAAGGGATTGCAGTCTGCTCTCATGAGTGTCTTCCCTATCGGGGATTATAACAACACCGCGACCTTAGAGTTTTCTAATTACTCTCTTGGTGTTCCGAAATACGACTTGCGTGAATGTCTTGAGCAGGGCATGACCTATGCCGCGCCACTCAAGATTCGCATTCGACTTGTGGTGTTTGATAGCCAAGAAAAAGGTGTGAAGAGTAAAGTGCTAGATGTTCGGGAGCAAGAGGTGTATGTGGGTGAGCTTCCGCTGATGACGGACCGAGGGACGTTTATTATCAACGGGACAGAGCGTGTCGTTGTCAGTCAATTGCATCGTTCGCCTGGAGCCTCGTTTAGTCATGACAAGGGGCGGACGCATTCGAGTGGGAAAGTATTATTTTCTGCTCGTATCATTCCCTATCGAGGGTCTTGGCTCGACTTTGAATTCGATGCTCGGGATATTTTATATGTACGCATTGACCGTCGACGAAAAATGCCGGCGACGATCTTGTTGAAAGCGATTGGGTTTTCTGCCGATGAACTCTTAAAAATCTATTACCCTATTGAGGACATTCGTGTCGCTCAAGGCAAGTTCTTCCGAAAACTTGACTCTGAATTGCACATGGGTCTTCGCTTGTCGATGGATGTCCCGGACAAAGAAGGCAAAGAGTTTGTGGCTCGTGAAGGCGTGAGGGTGACAAAGGGTGTCTTGTCTAAACTTCGATCAGCGGGGCTCAAAGAGGTCCCGCTTAAGGCGGAAGAGCTTGTGGGTCGAGCTATTCTCACGGAGTTGGTTGATCCTTCCAGTGGGGAATTACTTGTTGAAAAAAATCAGAAGCTGACATTAGCTACTCTTGAGAAAATTGCCGATTGCGGTATAGACAAATTCAAGGTGATCTACCTGGATGCTTCAACCACGACGCCCGTTATTCTGGATACGCTTGAAGCTGAGAGGACGAATTCTCGTGAAGAAGCCTGGGTGGAAATCTATAAGCGTCTTCGGCCTGGAGAAATGCCCTCGGTTGAATCAGCCAAAACACTATTTGAAAATCTCTTTTTGAATCCGAAACGCTATGATCTTTCGCCTGTTGGCCGGCTCAAAATGAACAGTCGCTTTGCCCTAGATTTGCCTTTAGAGCAGCGGACACTTACAGCACAAGATGTCGTGGAAGTGGTGCGGTGTCTTGTTGATCTTAAAATGGGAAAAGGTGAAGTCGACGATATTGATCATCTGGGAAATCGTCGTGTTCGTTCGGTGGGCGAGCTGTTAGAGAATCAAATTCGCTTAGGCTTGGCTCGCATGGAGCGAAGTATAAAGGAGCGAATGAATTTGCTCGATATGGAAACAGTGTTACCTCATGATCTTATTAACGCTAAGCCCATTGTCGCAGCGATCAAAGAATTTTTTGCTGGAAGCCAACTCTCTCAGTTTATGGATCAAACCAATCCTTTGGCAGAGATTACGCATAAGCGTCGATTGTCTGCTCTTGGGCCTGGCGGGTTGACCCGAGAACGTGCGGGATTTGAGGTGCGCGACGTTCATCCTTCTCATTACAGCCGGATTTGTCCTATTGAAACACCTGAAGGACCTAACATTGGCTTGATTACCTCTCTTGCGACATATGCCAGGATTAATGAGTTTGGGTTTATTGAGGCGCCGTTTAGGAAGGTTCGAAAGGGTCGCGTGTTCAATGAGGTGGAATTTCTTTCGCCATTAGAAGGCGCGCAAAGTGTTATTGCTCAGGCCAATTCTAAGGTGGATAGTTCAGGCCGATTAATGTCGGAATCCTTGACCGCTCGAAAAGCTGGCGAGTTTATGACCATTTCTCCCGATGAGGTTGACTATCTGGATGTTTCCCCAAAGCAAGTGGTGAGTGTTGCCACAGCCCTGATCCCGTTTCTTGAGCATGACGATGCGAACCGTGCGCTCATGGGGTCAAACATGCAACGACAGGCTGTGCCATTGATTCAAAGTGAGACCCCGATTGTAGGGACTGGCATGGAGGCCGTTGTTGCACGTGATTCTGGGTATGTGGAGCAAGCCAGGCGAGAGGGTGTGGTTGAGAGTGTGGATGCCTGTCGCGTTGTCGTCAGGGCGGAGGCTTCGCAGCCTGACAGTAAGCGTAAGGGAAGTCGCATGTTGGATGCTTACGACCTTGTGAAGTTCCAGCGGACTAATCAAAACACTTGTGTAAATCAAACGCCTGTTGTGCAAGTGGGGCAACCGGTTCGTCAGGGCCAGGTTCTTGCCGATGGCCCGTCTATTGATCGAGGGGAGTTGGCGCTTGGGAAAAATGTCTTGGTTGGGTTCATGCCTTGGGGAGGCTATAACTTCGAAGATGCGATCTTGCTGAGTGAAAAGTTAGTGAAAGATGATACGTTTACGTCTATCCATATTGAGGAATTTGAGGTCGAGGCGAGGGATACGAAACTTGGGAAAGAAGAGATCACGAGGGATATTCCCAACTTAGGTGAAGAGGTCTTACGCAACCTTGACGAAAGCGGCATTGTGCGAATTGGTGCGGAAGTCAAGGCTGGGGATATTTTGGTCGGCAAAATCACGCCCAAGGGGGAAACCCAGCTGACACCTGAAGAAAAACTGCTTCGTGCTATTTTTGGTGAGAAAGCTGGAGACGTCAAGGATACATCTCTTCAGGTGCCTCCTGGTATTGAAGGCATTGTCGTTGACGTGAAGATTTTTTCAAGGAAGGGCGTTGATAAGGATGAGCGGTCAAAGCATATTGAATCAGAGGACAGGGGTGTCCTGGAGCGGAATTATCAGGATGAATTGCGCATTATTGAAGTTGAAAGAAATAAGAAGATCCGCAAGCTTCTCTTAGGGCAGGTGGTTGGGCGTGATTTGATGGATCCCGAGAGCGGCGAGGTTATTTTAAAGAAAAAAGGGAAAATTACAGCCGATGTCCTCAGAAAGTTATCTGATGATGACGCCAGGCGGGTTATCCTTGGAGACATGGATGAGCAAAAGAAGCTGGAGGAGATCGAGCGCGCTGTCAAAGATCAAATTGATATTCTCCAAACCTTTTATGATGAGAGGGTTGGCCGGTTGCGACGTGGTGATGAGTTGCCGCCGGGTGTAATCAAACTGGTCAAGGTCTATCTGGCGATTAAGAGAAAAGTTTCCGTTGGTGACAAAATGGCCGGGCGACATGGTAATAAGGGTGTGGTGTCTCGGATTCTTCCCGAAGAAGATATGCCGTATTTGCCGGATGGGACGCCTTTGGAAATTGCCTTGAATCCGTTAGGGGTGCCTTCTCGAATGAATGTGGGGCAAATCCTTGAAACGCATTTGGGATGGGCTGCAAAAGCATTAGGTCTTCATGTGGCCAGTCCTGTCTTCGATGGTGCAACGGAGCAAGAGATTAAAGAGCTCTTGCGGAAAGCTGGCTTGCCTGAGAGCGGACAGTCAGTTGTCTATGATGGGAAGACGGGTGAGGCTTTTAAGAGCCCCGTCACGGTTGGGTATGTTTATATGATGAAGCTGCATCATTTGGTTGATGATAAAATTCATGCTCGTTCTATTGGCCCATATTCTTTAGTGACCCAGCAGCCGCTAGGGGGGAAAGCTCAATTTGGTGGGCAACGCCTTGGAGAGATGGAAGTCTGGGCGCTTCAGGCCTATGGCGCGGCATCTATGCTGCAGGAGTTCTTAACGGTGAAGTCCGACGATGTTCCTGGTCGGTCTCGTATGTATGAGGCCATTGTGAAGGGAGAAAACTTCCTTGAACCTGGCCTACCTGAATCCTTCAATGTGTTAGTGAAGGAATTGCAAAGTCTTGGGCTTGATGTGGAATTGATGAAATCTACGGACTAAGGGGTTCTAGCTGTGAGTTGTTAAATCAGGATTATTTTCCTGACAAGCACAGTCTTTCATTGTAGAAGACAGGTATTTATTTGAAGATGGGCGTTCTGCATGTATTCAATACGCTCTCTAGAGATTTCATGAAGGCTTAAGTGAGGAGGAGATAACTTTGAATAGCATCTATGCGTTATTTGAAAAGCCTCGTGATGCCGTCTCGTTTGATGCGATGCGCATTCGCATTGCTTCGCCTGAAAAAATTCGGTCGTGGTCATATGGGGAAGTCAAAAAGCCTGAGACCATCAATTATCGGTCGTTCAAGCCTGAAAAAGATGGATTGTTCTGCTCAAGAATTTTTGGGCCAACGAAGGATTGGGAATGTAATTGCGGAAAATATAAACGGATGAAGCACCGTGGGATTGTGTGTGATAAGTGCGGTGTTGAGGTCATTCAGTCCAAAGTCCGTCGTGAGCGAATGGGGCACATTGAGCTTGCGGCGTCAGTCGCGCACATTTGGTTTCTCAAGGGGGTCCCCAGCCGAATTGGTATTTTGTTGGACATGAGCCTCAAGCAATTAGAAAAGATCTTATATTTTGAAGCCTATGTGGTATTAGATCCAGGGTCAACGTCTCTTCGAGAAAAAGATCTGCTTACAGAAGAGCAATATCGTGAGCAAGTTGACCAACATGGTTCGCAAGCTTTTAAAGTTGGTATTGGGGCAGAGGCGATTCGGGAGTTATTACAGCGTATTAATATTGAAGAACTGTGGAATTCTCGTCATGAAAAAGTGAAAGCCACCACGTCGGTTGCCTTGAGCAAAAAACTCACCAAACGGTTGAAGGTCATCGAAGCGTTCTATGTCTCTGGGAATAAGCCTGAATGGATGATTATGGATGCCATTCCAGTTTTGCCTCCTGAGTTGCGCCCTCTGGTGCCGTTAGATGGAGGGCGCTTTGCGACTTCAGACCTGAATGATCTGTATCGACGAGTGATTAATCGAAATAATCGTTTGAAACGATTAGTGGAATTAAAAGCGCCAGGGGTCATTATTCGGAATGAAATGCGCATGCTGCAGGAAGCGGTGGATGCGTTGTTTGATAATGGTCGGCGAGGTCGAACCATTCGTGGCGCCAACAAAAGGCCGTTGAAATCTTTGAGCGATATGCTGAAAGGTAAGCAAGGCCGATTCCGACAGAATTTGTTGGGGAAGCGTGTGGATTATTCAGGCCGTTCTGTTATTGTTGTGGGGCCCGAACTCAAGCTTCACCAATGTGGATTGCCTAAAAAAATGGCGCTGGAGCTGTTTAAACCGTTTATCTTTTATAAATTAGAAGAACGAGGAGCTGCCACAACCATTAAGAGCGCTAAGCGTTTGGTTGAAAAGGAGCGGCCTGAAGTATGGGATGTCTTAGATGAAGTTATCCGAGAACATCCAGTGGTGTTAAATCGGGCCCCGACTCTTCACCGATTGGGTATGCAAGCTTTCGAGCCTGTGTTAGTTGAAGGAAAGGCGATTCGTCTTCACCCGTTAGTCTGTGCTGCGTTTAATGCCGACTTTGATGGCGACCAAATGGCCGTCCATGTGCCACTATCCGTTGAGGCACAAATTGAGGCCAGGGTTCTCATGATGGCCAATAATAATGTGCTCTCCCCTGCCAATGGGCGGCCGCTGACCGTGCCTTCTCAGGATATGGTCTTGGGGTGTTACTGGCTAACCCAGGAACGGGATGGTGCCAAGGGGGAAGGGAAAATACTCTCTGCCCCAGAAGAGGTCCGTATTGCGTATGATGCGCAAGAGGTAGAAGAGCAAGCAAGAATCCGTGTGCGCATTCAAGATAGCTTGGTTGACACCACAGTGGGTAGGGTGTTGTTTTCTGAGATTCTTCCTGCTGGCATTGACTTTTCTTTGGTCAATCAGGTCATGACGAAAAAAGAAATGACCAAGATGATTGATGCCGTGTATCGACAGACCAACCTGAGCGAAACCGTCGTGATGTTAGACAAGCTCAAGGAGTTAGGGTTTACGTATGCGACGAAAGCTGGCATGTCTATTTGTATTGACAATATGCACATCCCGACTCAAAAAGAAGGGTTAGTGCAACAGGCTCAACAGGACGTCGAAGAAGTTGGACGGCAGTACAGCGAAGGTCTTATCACCAATGGCGAGCGGTACAACAAAGTCATTGATATTTGGGCGCATGTGAGTGAGCAGGTTGCGAATGAAATGATGAAAGAGATCAAGTCTGGAGGTGGGCAAAAACCGCAAGATGCCCTGAATCCGATTTTCATGATGGCTGACTCTGGAGCTAGGGGGAGCTCACAGCAAATCCGGCAGCTTGGTGGAATGCGAGGGTTGATGGCCAAGCCATCTGGTGAAATTATTGAAACTCCGATTATCGCCAATTTCCGTGAAGGTCTCTCAGTGTTGCAATATTTCATTTCAACGCATGGAGCCAGAAAAGGGTTGGCTGATACCGCTTTGAAAACCGCAAATTCTGGATACCTCACCCGTCGGTTGGTTGATATTTCTCAGGATGTGATCATTTGTGAAGAAGATTGCCAAACTACTGATGGCATCACCGTCTCAGCTCTTGTGGAGGGGGGAGAGGTTATTGAGCCATTAGCGGAACGTATCCTGGGTCGGCTGGCGGCTGAAGATGTGCATGATCCATTGACTGGTGAGATTATTGTGAGAGCCAATGAGGAATTGGATGAAACGCGAGTTAAGACCGTTGTGGAGGCAGGAGCCGACAGCGTGAAAATTCGATCTGTTCTTTCCTGTCAAGCTCGATGGGGTGTCTGCGTGAAATGTTATGGGCGTGATCTTGCGCGAGGGCACTTGATTGAAAAGGGTGAGCCTGTCGGAGTCATTGCCGCGCAGTCCATTGGTGAGCCGGGAACGCAGTTGACCATGCGAACCTTCCATATTGGAGGGACGGCGAGTAAGGTCGTTGAACAAACGGTATTGGAGTCATCTCATGGCGGGATGATGAAGTACCTTAGCTTTGATGCCAAAAAGAATGTGGATTATCATAATAAAAATATGGCCGTTCAAAATAAAGAAGGTGATTGGGTGGTGATGAGCCGGAATGCCAAAATCGCCATCTGTGATGAATCTGGTCGTGAACGGGAAAAATACTCCGTTGTGTACGGAGCCAAAATTAAAGTGAAAAATGGCGGCAAGGTTGAGATTGGGCATAAGCTTGTCGAGTGGGATCCGTATTCGCTCACCATTTTGACGGAAGTGGGTGGAAAAATCGCATATGGTGATATTTCCGAAGGGGTGACGATGAAGGAAGAAGTCGATGAAGTGACTGGGCTTTCGCGCAAAGTCATCATCGAACAAGCGGGTACAAATCTCAGGCCAAGAATTTCCCTTAAAGATGAAGGTGGTAAAACCGCCAAACTGCCTGATAGTGGGGCGCCTGCCCGCTACCTCTTGCCAGTCGGGGCGCATTTGTTCGTCGAAAAAGGCCAGTTGGTTCACCCTGGTGATGTGTTGGCGAAGATCCCAAGGGAAACTACCAAGACCAAAGACATTACGGGTGGGTTGCCAAGGGTGGCTGAGTTGTTTGAGGCAAGAAAGCCAAGAGAGCAGGCGGTGATCAGTGAGATTGACGGGGAAGTGTCGTTTGGTGGATTCGTGAAGGGCATGCGGAAAATTACAGTCGATAATAAGCGAGGGGATGTGAAGGAATATTTCATCCCTCGTGGAAAGCATGTCAATGTGCATGAAGGGGACTGGGTTCGAACTGGAGAGCCGTTGATGGATGGCTCTGCTAATCCGCACGATATTTTGAGTGTGTTAGGGCCTAGGGAGTTGCAGCGATACCTTGTGAATCAAGTGCAAGAAGTTTATCGGCTGCAGGGTGTGTCTATCAACGATAAGCACATTGAGATTATTGCAAGACAAATGTTGCGAAAGATTCGGATTGAGGATCCTGGTGATACGGATTTTCTTCCAGGCACACAGGTTGGAAGGTTTGTGTTTATGGACGAAAACGAGCGTGTGATTGCGCAAGGTGGAAAACCAGCGATTGGAAAGCCTGTTCTCCTTGGCATTACGAAGGCATCCTTGAGCACCGATAGTTTCATCTCAGGGGCTTCGTTCCAGGAGACAACCAGGGTGCTGACTGAAGCGGCGATTAACGGTCGCGTTGATGATCTGCGAGGGTTGAAGGAAAATGTCATTGTGGGGCGGCTGATTCCTGCGGGAACTGGGTTTGGGTATTATCGAGAAACATTTGTGCCAAAGCCTGTTGAAGCGGCTCCGCTTGAGTCACCTGAAGAAGAGGGCACCGCGTTAGTGGGTGAGCCTTAACTAGCCTAATGCGACTTGCTGGAAATAATTATGTGGTTGCAATCCACTATTTGGTGTTTATGATGGGTTTAATAGCTTTGAATGTGAAAAGAGTGGGTTATGTCTATTGACACCTCTGATGGGGAGCAATATAATCGGACGGTTGTCCAGTGCCATTAAAATGAATGTAATGTTAGACGATTGGAGTCAATGTAACGAGATGCCAACAGTCAACCAATTAGTGCGTAAGGGAAGAAAAACCTTAACTGTTAAGAGCAAAAGTCCTGCACTGAATCGCTGTCCGCAGCGTCGTGGGGTCTGTCTTCGTGTTTATACGACCACTCCCAAAAAACCTAACTCTGCCCTTCGGAAGGTGGCTCGTGTTCGTCTGACAACTGGCGTGGAAATTACGACCTACATACCGGGGATGGGGCATAACCTGCAAGAGCATTCTATTGTGCTTGTTCGGGGCGGGAGAGTTAAGGACTTGCCTGGTGTTCGCTACCATATGGTTCGAGGGGCCTTGGATGCCGTTGGCGTTGCTAATAGAAAGCAAGGGCGTTCCAAGTATGGTGCGAAGCGTCCTAAATAGGTTTTCATAAAATTTCTGTCTATGTATTTAAAATAATGGATTGATATGTCAAGAGGAACAAGCGCTACTCAAAGGAAGATTGTTGTTGATCCGCGTTTCCACGATTTGCTCGTTGGGAAGTTTATTAATGTTCTGATGGGCAAGGGGAAGAAGAGTACTGCGAGAAGGGTGTGTTACGAGGCCTTTGAGATTGTACAGGGAAAAACTGGCGATGATCCGCTCAAGGTGTTTCATGCTGCCCTTGGAAATGTGAAGCCTATTGTTGAGGTTAAGTCTCGTCGTGTCGGTGGGGCTTCCTATCAGGTTCCAATTGAAATTCGCAATGTTCGCCAGGTTGCGCTGGCATTTCGTTGGATTAAAAAGAGTGCTCAGTCTCGGTCAGGTCGGAGCATGCAAGAGAAATTGGCTGCAGAGTTATTGGATGCGTCAAATAGTACTGGTGCGTCTGTCAAGAAACGTGATGAAGTGCATCGAATGGCTGAGGCAAATCGAGCGTTTGCCCATTACCGTTGGTGAGTATCATTAGTTTGGTTTAGATCTTTTTCTGTTTGAGGTTGTAGTTGTGGGCCGAGAATATCCATTAGAGCGGACTCGAAACATCGGTATTATGGCTCATATTGATGCGGGTAAAACCACGACGACTGAGCGGGTTTTATATTATACCGGGGTCTCGCATCGTATTGGAGAGGTTCATGAGGGGGCTGCGCAGATGGATTGGATGGAACAGGAGCGTGAGCGGGGGATTACGATTACCTCTGCGGCGACAACCTGCTTCTGGGGTGATCACCGAATTAATATTATTGATACCCCGGGCCATGTTGATTTTACGGTAGAGGTTGAGCGTTCGCTTCGTGTACTTGATGGTGCAGTTGCCGTGTTTGACTCTGTTCAGGGGGTAGAGCCTCAATCTGAGACGGTTTGGCGTCAGGCTGATAAATATCAGGTTCCGCGCATTGCTTTTTTAAATAAAATGGATCGGTTGGGTGCTGACTTTTGGTCGAGCCTAAATTCGCTTGTTGAGCGATTGGGTGCTAACCCGGTTCCGGTCCAGTTGCCATACGGGAAAGAGGCTGAATTCCGAGGCGTCATTGACCTCTTGTCTATGAAGGCCTATGTGTATGACGATGAAAGTCTTGGCGCCAGTTATGCGGAAGAAGACATTCCTGCTAGTCTCTTGGATCAGGCTAATGAATATCGGGAAAAGTTGCTTGATTCTGTGGCTGAGTTTGATGAGCAAGTGATGGAGCGATATTTGGCAGGAGAGTCTTTGGGAGTTGATGAGGTGAAGCGGGCAATTCGTGTTGGGACCAATACCTTAAAGATTACTCCAGTTTTATGTGGGTCTGCCTTCAAGAATAAGGGTGTTCAGCCACTTTTGGATGCGGTTGTTGATTTTCTTCCTTCGCCGCTTGACGTCCCGGAAGTTTCTGGGGTTGATCCTGCTTCGGGTGGTGAGGTTCAGCGGGGCACAAGTGATGAAGAACCCTTCTCTGCGTTAGCCTTTAAAATCATGACGGATGTCTTTGCTGGGCAGTTGACATATTTTCGTGTGTATTCTGGGAAATTGGAAACAGGGTCGTATGTGTTTAATGTTTCTCAGGGGAAGAGGGAGCGGATTGGTCGGTTGTTGAAGATGCATGCGAATAAGCGTGAAGAAATTTCTGTTGTGTATGCCGGAGATATTGCGGCGGCGGTTGGTCTGAAGGGTTCTCGCACTGGGGATACGCTCTCTGATGAAAAGCACCCAATCTTATTGGAAGTCATTAAGTTTCCTGAGCCTGTTATTTCTATGGCTGTGGAGCCAAAGACTAAGCAAGACCTTGAGAAGCTTGGGTTTTCATTGGAGAAATTGTCTCAAGAGGATCCTTCCTTTCATGTTCGGACTGATGAAGAGACCGGCCAGACCATTATTTCCGGTATGGGCGAGTTGCATCTTGAAATAATTGTTGACAGATTGCTTCGGGAGTTCAAGGTTCAAGCCAACGTGGGGAAGCCTGAGGTTGCTTATCGAGAAACGATTAGGGGAAATGGTGAAGCTGAAGGGAAATATATTAAGCAGTCAGGTGGTCGTGGGCAGTATGGGCATGTGTTTCTTAAGGTTGAACCGTCGGATCCCGGCCTTGGCTTAAACTTTGTCAATAAAATTGTTGGTGGCATTATTCCTAGAGAATATATTCCGGCCATTGAAAAGGGCGTGAGGGAGCGTATGGAATCCGGTGTCTTGGCTGGATATGCTATGAGGGATATTCAAGTCACTGTTTTCGATGGTTCTTTTCATGAGGTGGATTCAAGTGAAATGGCTTTCAAGATTGCAGGTTCCATGGCTTTTGAGTCTGCCTGTAAAAAGGCGAATCCTGCCATTTTGGAGCCCATTATGAAGGTTGAGGTTCTTGTTCCTCAGGAATATATGGGAGATGTCATTGGTGATCTGAATTCTCGCCGTGGAAAGGTTCAGGGCATTAAGGCGAGGGCTGGGTCGCAAGCCGTTGATGCAATGGTGCCTCTTAGTGAGATGTTTGGATATGCAACGGGGTTGCGTTCACGCACTCAAGGCAGAGCCACCTATAGTATGGAATTTGAGCAATACGAGGTTGTGCCGAAGCAAATTGCTCAGCAAATCATTGGAAAGCAGGCGGGAGAATAAGAGTCGTTGGGTTTTTGTCTCAAGATGTGTCTTGTTGTTCTTGTGGGAATTTTTGAAGGTTCTTTCGTAGGGGCACGGGCTGTCTAGGAGGAGAGGGCATGGCGAAGTCGAAATATGAGCGGCGGAAGCCGCATTTAAATGTGGGAACGATTGGGCACGTGGACCATGGGAAGACAACCCTAACGTCTGCCTTGACGAAAGTGATGGGCGAAGAAGGGATGGCGAAATTTGTGCCCTATGATGAAGTCGCAAAAGCCAGTGAATCACAAGGCCGGCGAGACCCCACCAAAATCTTGACCATTGCCATTTCCCATGTGGAATACGAAACCAAAGAGCGACATTATGCACACGTCGATTGTCCTGGTCATGCGGACTACGTGAAGAACATGATTACAGGCGCAGCCCAAATGGATGGCGCCATTCTCGTCGTGTCTGCCGCGGATGGGCCGATGCCTCAAACCCGTGAGCATATTCTTCTGGCGCGGCAAGTAGGTGTGCCCTACATCGTCGTGTTCCTCAACAAAGCTGACAAAGTGGAAGATGCAGAGCTGTTGGAGTTGGTCGAATTAGAAGTGCGTGAACTCCTGACCAAGTACGGATTCCCTGGTGATCAAGTGCCCATTGTTGTGGGCTCAGCTATCAAGGCCATTGAGGGGGATCAGAGCGATATTGGTGTGCCATCTATCATGAAATTGTTGGAGGCGGTGGATAGCTACGTGCCTACACCAGAGCGGGCAATTGATAAGCCCTTTCTGATGCCGATTGAAGACGTGTTTACCATCAGTGGGCGTGGGACTGTCGTGACGGGGCGTGTGGAGCGCGGACAAGTTAAGGTGGGCGATGAAATAGAGATTGTGGGATTGCGGGATACCGCGACCACCATCGTGACCGGCGTTGAAATGTTTCGCAAGGTGCTCGATGAAGGGCAAGCGGGGGATAACATTGGCGCGTTGTTGCGGGGGACCAAAAAAGAAGACGTGGAGCGCGGCATGGTCTTGGCGAAGCCGAAGACGATCACCCCGCACACAAAGTTTCGCGCGGAGGTATATGTGTTAGCGAAAGAAGAGGGGGGGCGGCATACCCCGTTTTTCAACGGCTATCGTCCGCAGTTCTACTTTCGGACGACGGATGTCACCGGCGTGGTGCACTTAGATGCCGGGGTGGAGATGGTTATGCCGGGTGATAATGTGTCCTTCACGGGCGAGTTGATCGCGCCAATTGCGATGGAGCAAGGGTTGCGGTTTGCGGTGCGGGAAGGGGGACGGACGGTCGGCGCAGGCGTGGTGACGGAAATCGTTACGTGATGTATCTTTATTGTTGAGGAGAGCGCAGGGTGAATGTGGATCAGCGGATTCGAATTAGGTTAAAAGGTTTTGACTACCGTGTATTGGATCAGTCTGCGCGTGATATTGTTGATACGGTAAGGCAGACTGGGGCTATGGTGTCTGGTCCGGTTCCGTTGCCCACACGAATTGAAAAATTTACTGTGCAGCGCTCGACTCATGCAGATAAGAAGTCGAGAGAACAGTTTGAGATTCGAACGCATAAGCGGTTGCTCGATATTCTTGAGCCAACTCCTGATACGATGGACGCGTTGATGAAGTTGAGTCTTCCTGCTGGCATTGATGTTGAGATTAAATTGTAAATTTCTTTGGATAGAGTGTTTTAGATATTTTTATTTGATACTGAGGGAAATGTATGGATCCTCGAGGGCTCATGGGGAAAAAGTTGGGTATGATTCAGGTTTATAATGAAAGCCGCCAGCTTGTTCCTGTCACGGTTATTGAGGCCGGTCCTTGTGGTATTTCGGCTATTAAAACCGTAGTTCGGGATGGTTATGATGCTGTTCAGCTTGGGTTTCATGTGGTAGTCGAGCGTAAGCTAAATAAACCTGAATTGGGACATCTCCGGTCAAGCCAGGGTCGCTTGTGGAAGTATTTGCGGGAGTTTAGAGGGTCAGTTTCTGGCCAGCTTGGCGATATTGTGACTGTAGGTATTTTTGGTAAGGGTGAGTACATTAATGTTTCTGGTGTGTCGAAGGGTAAGGGGTTTCAAGGGGTTATGAAGCGTCATAACTATGCGGGTGGTCCTGCTTCTCATGGTTCGATGTTTCATAGGGCGCCTGGTTCGATTGGGAACAGCTCCTATCCTTCGAGGGTTTGGAAGAATAAGGCCATGCCAGGTCATATGGGGTCCGGGCAAGTTACCGTCAAGGGGTTGCAGGTTGTCGATGTAAGGCCTGATGAAAATCTGCTGTTGGTGCGTGGCGCGGTTCCTGGTCCTATTGGTGGCATGCTCGTTATTCGGAAATCATCAGGGAAGTAATATATGCCGAATGTGAATGTTGTTGATAATTTAGGCGAGAAGGTGCGTTCAGTTGAATTGAATGGCGTCTTTGGTGTGAAGGCAAGCCGATCGCTTGTTCACGCTGCTGTTGTCATGCAGCGAGCTTCTTTGAGGCAGGGGAGCGCATCCACTAAAGGTCGCGGGGAAGTGAGTGGTTCTGGCCGAAAGCCATGGAAGCAAAAGCATACGGGTCGTGCTCGTGCGGGGTCGAACCGGTCTCCTATTTGGCGTCATGGCGGTACTGTTTTTGGGCCAAAGCAAAGACAGTATGGCTTTCACATGCCCAAAAAAATGTACAGGGCTGCATTGAGAAGCGTCTTGTCTGCGAAGTGTGCAGATGGTGAAGTTATTGTTTATGCTGGTGGCGATCTTCCTGAACCTAAGTCCAAATGGTTAGTCAAGGTTTTAGGTCAACTCCAGTTGACGAAAAAAACGATGATTGTCGTGGGAGAGCAATCGCTAGCATGGGATAGGGCTGGGTCAAATCTTCAGGACGTGAAGGTGGTTCACCCTCAAGGTCTTAATGTCTATGATCTTTTGCTCTATGACGTGCTTTTGGTTCTTGAGGATCAAGTTGAAGTTATCCAGGGGTTATGGGCATGAATCGAGACCCTTTTGATATTTTAATTAAGCCACTCTTGAGTGAGAAAATCACAAACCTCAGGGATCGGTCTAATTGTGTGGCCTTTAAGGTCAGTCTTGATGCCAATCGAATTGAAATTCGTCGGGCTGTTGAGTCTGCGCTTAAGGTGAAGGTCGAGTCTGTTAATGTCATGAATGTGCTGGGAAAACGAAAACGACAGGGTCGATTTCTTGGAAGAAGGGCGAGCTGGAAAAAAGCGATTATCACTCTCAAGGAGGGTGAAAAGCTAGATCTGTATGAGAGTGCATAGAGTTTGAGCTGCTTATGAAAACTGTTTGTGGGCGAATCAATGCATTTGTAAGGGTGTGGCATGGGTATAAAAGACTATAGGCCAACATCGCCGGGGCGGCGAGGCATGACTGGCCTCACTGGCGAGCAGTTGGATGTGGCCAGGCCGGAAAAGAGTTTGACGGAGTCGCTCCCTCATTCTGGGGGAAGAAACAATGCTGGTCGAATCACGAGTCGGTTTCGTGGTGGTGGCCATAAACGTCTCTATCGACGAATTGACTTTAAGCGTAATAAGACTGATGTGTTTGCTAAAGTTGCTCGTATAGAATATGACCCTAATCGTTCGGCTAGAATTGCTCTCTTGCATTACACCGATGGGGAAAAGCGATATATCTTGGCTCCCCATGGTCTCAAGAAAGGCGAAATGCTTCAGTCTGGTTTGCAGGCTGATGTGAAGCCAGGGAATGCGCTTCCTCTTTCGGCTATGCCTTTGGGGACAACCATTCATAACATTGAGCTGAGGCCTGGTAAGGGTGGCCAATTAGCTCGTAGCGCCGGAACTTCGGCGCAAGTGATGGGCCGTGATGGGCAGTATGTGCAGATTCGTTTGAGGTCTGGCGAGATGCGAAGAATTCTTGGTGCCTGTATGGCTACTGTAGGTCAGGTTGGGAATCTTGATCATGCGAAAGTCAAGATCGGCAAGGCAGGTCGTTCGGTTTGGATGGGGCGTCGTCCACATGTTCGGGGTGTGGCGATGAATCCTGTTGATCATCCTCACGGTGGTGGTGAAGGGAAAGCTGGGCAGGGTAATCCGCATCCTGTTTCTCCGTGGGGGGTTCCCACGAAAGGCTATAAGACGAGAAAGCGAAAAAAATCTTCCTCTCAGTTTATTATTTCTCGTAGGAAAAAATAAAGGGTTAGTTGTATGCCAAGGTCGATCAAAAAAGGTCCGTTTGTGGATGATTCGGTTTTGAAGAAAGTTGAAAGAGCGAATCAAGTAAAAGATGGAAAAATGATTAAAACTTGGTCTCGACGGTCTACAATTATGCCTGAGATGATTGGTTGTACATTTGCAGTTCATAATGGGAAAAAGTTTATTCCAGTGTATGTGACAGAAAATATGGTGGGGCATAAGTTGGGTGAGTTTTCACCAACTCGTCTGTTTAAAGGGCATGGGGCAGCAAGAACGGAAAAAGCTGTTGCCTTGAAATAGTGATGATGTCGGTATCTAGTACGCCAGAAACATTTATGTTAGTGGGGCATCGCTATGTCTGAAGCTAAAGCTGTTCTGCGATTTGTCAGAATGACTCCAAGGAAATGTCGTCTGATCGTCAATCTTATTCGAGGTCGTGGGGTTCCAGATGCCTTGAGTGTCTTACGGTACATGCCACGAGCGGCTTCTGGAGTCGTGGAAAAGCTGCTTCGATCTGCAGTTGCCAATGCAGGGCATCATGATGTCGGTAGTGAAGAGGAGCTAACGGTTGTGCGTGCTTTTGTCGATGTTGGTCCAACGCTGAAACGATTTCGGTCTCGGTCTATGGGAAGAGCCAATCCAATCCATAAACGAACAAGCCACATCACAATTGTTGTAGGGTCTTAATTTGTCTGTTACTGGTCAATTTAGGTATGGCGTAAAGGGGTAGTGGGCGACTATGGGTCAAAAAACGCATCCTTTTGGTTTTAGGCTGGGGTATACGAGAACATGGAATTCTCGTTGGTATTCCAAGAAGGACTTTGTCAAGCTTCTTCATGAAGATATTGCTATCCGAGAGCTTGTAAAGTCTCGTCTCTATCATGCCGGTATCTCCCGCGTAGAATTAGAGCGGTCTGGCAACCAGGTGAAGATTATTATTCACACAGCCAGGCCCGGTATTATCATCGGTCGAAAAGGGGCTGAGGTTGATAAGCTAAAGGCTTCTTTTGAGCAGCAATATAATCGTGAAGTCTATGTGACCGTGAAGGAGATCAAAAAACCTGAGCTGGATGCACAGCTTGTCGCAGAAAATATTGCCTTACAATTACAAAAACGTGTGTCGTTTCGGAGAGCGATGAAGCGAAGTGTTGCGTCGGCACTTCGATTGGGCGCACAGGGTGTTCGTGTCTCTTGTGCTGGACGATTAGGTGGCAATGAGATTGCCAGAACGGAATGGTATCGAGAGGGACGCGTGCCGTTGCATACTCTTCGGGCCAACGTTGAATATGGGTTCGCGGAAGCGCACACGACTATGGGGCAAATTGGCGTAAAAGCTTGGATTTATAAAGGTGAAGTTGACATCCAGGAAGTTGGGAAATCTGAAACGCAGCTAGGCTTTCTGTAAATAGCCCTATTTGTAATGAGAATGAAATTTTAACCAGTCAAGGTTTTTGGAATGCTTTCGCCGAAAAAAGTTAAGTTTAGAAAAGTTCAAAAAGGAAGAATGAGGGGGAAGGCCTATCGAGGTGGAGATGTTTCCTTTGGCCAATATGGTCTCAAGGTCTTGGAGCCTGGAAGAATTACTGCGAGGCAGATTGAGGCTGCAAGAATTGCCATGACCCGGTATGTCAAGCGGGGTGGTCGAATTTGGACACGAATATTCCCTGACAAGCCTGTCACGAAAAAGCCTGCTGAAGTTCGAATGGGAAAAGGGAAGGGAAATCCAGAGTTGTGGGTGGCGGTTGTGAAGTCTGGCCGTATCCTCTATGAAATGGATGATGTCTCCAGGGATGTCGCGAAAGAGGCTTTTCGCCTGGCAGGTCATAAACTTCCGCTGGCAACAAGATTTGTCGTTCGGGGTGAATTGCCCATTTCTTGAGGATGTGTCTATGGATGTTCAGGGTCTTAGGGGAATGGAAAAAGAGGAATTGACAGAAAAAGTTCATCAGTTGAAGCAGGAATTATTTCATCTGCGCTGTCAGTTAGCGATGGGAAGAATCGAAAATCCGATGCAGATTCGTCGGGCTCGTAGGGATGTGGCTCGGGTGAAGACGTTATTGCGCGAAAAAGAGCTGTCTGCTTAATGGGCGAGATGCGTGGATTATTTTTGGATTCCTCTACGGTTGTTTGGCGTTTAAGTCGTTAGGAATGGGTATAGGATGAAGAGCGAGCAAAGTAAGCAGCGAGTTGTCTATGGAATGGTCGTGAGCGACAAAATGGAAAAAACCGTTGTTGTGGCGGTGACGCGTATTGTGTCTCATCCTTTCTATGGAAAGGTCATGCGCCGAATATCAAAGTTTAAGGCCCATGATGAAACAAACCGTGTGCGGATAGGTGATCGAGTGAAAATTGTCCACACACGTCCATTATCAAAAGAGAAGCATTGGCGTGTTGCAGAAGTCGTGGAGCAAGGCGAGTATGCAAAGTCGCTCTCCTGATTCGGGTAGGTTGCTTTTTAATAAATTCTGACGATTGAAACGTCTGGTGCAAAAAGTATTGGGGGCTGGCAAGGTAAT
This sequence comes from Nitrospirota bacterium, assembly GCA_011088105.1. Classification (GTDB taxonomy): domain Bacteria; phylum Nitrospirota; class Nitrospiria; order Nitrospirales; family UBA8639; genus JAALKI01. The sequence goes on from JAALKI010000009.1 coordinate 34,871, forward strand.
CCCCTGGAGTGTTAAGCCATGATCCAAAATTATACTTATTTAGAAGTTGCAGATAATTCTGGGGCTAAGAGTGTCAGATGTTTTCATGTGCTGGGTGGAACCAGAAGGCGATATGGAGGACTTGGTGATATTATCGTTGTCTCGGTTCGGGAGGCCATTCCTAAGGCCTCAGTCAAAAAAGGTCAAGTTGTAAAAGCTGTCATTGTTCGAACAAAAAAAACCCGTCGTCGTGAAGATGGTTCATATATTCGGTTTGATCAAAATGCCTGTGTGTTAGTGAATAATCAGGGCGATCCCATTGGCACAAGAATTTTTGGCCCTGTTGCGAGAGAGCTCAGGAAGAAAAAATATATGAAAATTGTTTCTCTGGCTCCAGAAGTAATTTAGGCCGTTCATCAAAAGGTAATGTTATGAGACGAACTGGTCGTTCAATAGCCTCATCCATGAGGTCAAAGAAATCGAAATTGAAAAAAGGTGATACCGTTATGGTTATTGCAGGGCGGGAGCGTGGGAAGACCGGGAATATTCTATCAGTCAATACAGAAAAGGGTGTTGTGACTGTAGAACGGTTGAACATGATAAAGCGCCATACGAAGCCCACTCAAAAGAATCGTCAAGGTGGAGTGATTGATCGTGAAGGGCCGTTGGCCATTTCCAATGTCATGCTCTATTCTGAGTCAGTGCAAAAGCCATCGAGGGTTGGCATAAGGGTCCTGGATGGTGGGAGAAAAGTCAGGTTTTTCAAGAAAAGCGAAGATGAAATCTTGGATGAAAAGTGAGTGACATGCTCTGTTACATGCTAAAAAGGATACAATAATGAGTGCCCAGTCACAAGCGGTTTCTTCTCCTCGGCTCAAGGTGAAGTTTCAAGAAGAAGTTGTTCCAAAAATGTTGAAGGAGTTTTCCTATAAAAACCCCATGCAGATTCCTCGGCTTGAGCGCATTGTCATCAATGTTGGCATGGGAGAGGCGGTGCAAAATGTGAAGCTCTTGGATGGTGTGGTGTCAGAGCTTGCACTGATTACTGGGCAAAAACCCATTGTGACAAGAGCCAAAAAAGCCATTGCCGGTTTTAAACTACGACAAGGAATGCCTGTTGGGGCTAAAGTGACATTGCGGGGCGGACGCATGTATGAATTTCTTGATCGCTTTCTCAATGTTGGTTTGCCAAGGATTCGTGATTTTCGTGGTGTTTCTCCAAAAGGTTTTGATGGTCGAGGGAACTATTCAATGGGTCTCAAGGAGCAGTTAACGTTTCCTGAAATTAAATATGATGACGTTGCCTCGATTCATGGGATGGATATTACGATGGTAACAAGTGCAAAAAGAAATGATGAAGCCAAAGCTTTATTGGGATATTTGGGAATACCTTTTTCGTCTTAATCGTGCGGAACCAACACGTTAGGGGAGCGTTGTGGCCAGAAAAGCGTTAAAGATTAAAGCGGCCAGCCAGCCGAAGTTTTCAGTTCAACGATATAATCGATGTGCTTTGTGTGGAAGAGTGCGCAGCTTTTTGCGACGATTTGCTATGTGTAGGATTTGTTTCCGGTTTCATAGTCTTCGTGGTGATATCCCTGGTATGAGGAAGTCGAGTTGGTGAGCATCTGTGCTATGCCAACATTTTGAGAAATGAAGATTGTTAAAGGGGTGAGTTTCTTTGTTTGTAGTTTGTGATTGAAGGATTAGGTGTAGAGATGTCAATGACGGATCCACTAGCCGATTTATTTACCCGCATTCAAAATGCTGGGAAGCGAGGTCATGAAACGGTGACCCTCCCTGCCTCGAATATGAAGTCAGCGGTCCTGAAAATTTTTAAATCTGAAGGGTTTATTCAGGACTATGAGCGGACTGTGGCGGATAGTAAACATGCCGTCATAAAAATCGAACTGCGGTATCTCCCGGGTAGGAAGAAAAAACCTATGATTACGGGTATTCGACGGATCAGCAAGCCTGGTTGTCGTGCTTATGTTGGGAAAAATGATATTCCTCGTGTCATGGGTGGTCTTGGTGTCACTTTTCTCTCGACTTCGAGAGGTGTGATGACAGATCAACAATGCCGAGAGCATGGTGTGGGTGGTGAGGTCCTCGGATGTATTTGGTGAGATAGAATTGACTGGTCTAATAATTATGAGATGCCGCGTTATGATTGATCAGAGGATGTTATGTCACGGATAGGGAAAAAGCCTATTCCTATTGGCTCAGAGATTGAGGTGAAAATTGAGGATCGCGATGTGTCTGTGAAGGGGCCACGCGGTCGGTTGAGTTGGGCCTTGGCTCAAGGGGTGGATATTGCGGTGGAGAATGAGTCCATTCATGTTCGTCGGTCTGGGGACTCACCGGCTCTTCGTGCATTGCATGGATTGACACGGGCTGAGTTGCAAAATATTGTGAATGGCGTGACAAAAGGTTATGAAAAAACATTGGAGTTAACCGGTGTTGGATATCGAGCGCAATTGCAAGGCCAAGTCTTAACATTGAACGTGGGCTTTGCTCATCCTATCTTACTCGATATTCCTTCTGGCGTGGAGGCCAGCATAGAGAAACAGGTTGCTATCACAATTCGTGGGATCGATAAACGACTTGTGACTCAAGTCGCCGCGGATATCCGTCAAGTTCGACCACCAGATGTCTATAAGCAAAAAGGCATTAAATATGCTGGTGAAGCGTTAAGAAAAAAAGCTGGAAAAACCGGGAAAAAGTAAAAGGCAGGGGAGTATGTCCCAATTAAACAAGGTCAGAAGGTTCTATCGTCGGAAGGCACGAGTTCGAAAACGTATCTTTGGTACATCTCAGCGCCCACGATTAAGTGTTGCGCGTACCAATTCTCATATTTATGCCCAAATTATTGACGATACGGTTGGGCGAACGTTGGTCACAGCATCATCCAGGGACGCTGATATTCGTGGAAATCCTGCTGTAGGAGGAAATGTGCAGACTGCCAAGCTTGTTGGGGAATTATTAGCAAAACGAGCGCAGACGGCCAATATTTCAGCGGTGGTTTTTGATCGAGGGGGGTGTTTGTATCATGGCCGTGTTAAGGCTTTAGCTGATGCCTCTCGGTCGCATGGCCTGAATTTATAATGAGACAGTTTATTATTGTAAGGAGTATCTCTTAGTGCGAATTAATCCTGAAGAGTTAAGTCTTAAGGATAAGTTAGTCTCTGTCAACCGTGTTGCCAAAGTCGTCAAAGGCGGAAAGCGCTTTTCCTTTTGTGCGTTGGTGGTTGTCGGAGATGGGAATGGATGGGTCGGCATTGGAAAAGGCAAGGCCACGGAAGTGCCCCCAGCTATTGCAAAGGCCGTAGGACAAGCAAAGAAAAATCTTATTAAAGTGCCTTTGAAAAATGGCAGTATTCCCCATGATGTGCATGGGCATTTTGGGGCAGAACATGTTCTGCTCAAGCCAGCAAGAGAAGGTGCCGGTATCATTGCCGGGGGGGCGGTTCGTGCAATCTTAGAGGTTGTAGGCGTCCATAATATCATTGCCAAAACATTAGGCCGTGGTAATCCATTCAATGTTGTGCGGGCAGCACTCGAAGGGTTGTCTCAATTGAAAGATCCTGCGGAAACTCGACGCCTTCGACATCGCACGCAAGAGATTGAATAGCCTCAGCCAAGACACAGGTTTGTATGAAATTACAGATTCCCAGCAACCATTCAACGCTTGTCATTACGCAAGTTCGTAGCTCAATTGGAAGACAGGCTCATCAGCAGCTTATTCTGCGGGGATTGGGCCTTCGTGGGATCCGTAAAACAGTCCAACGTCCTAATACTCCTCAGGTTAGGGGACTGATTGAAAAAATTCAGCATCTCGTTGAAGTGAATTCATTATGAAATTACATGATTTACGCCCTGCGCTTGGGTCAAAAAAGAAAAAAAAGCGAATTGGAAGAGGCCCTGGCTCAGGTTCTGGAAAAACTTCTGGAAAAGGGCATAAAGGTATGTTGGCACGATCTGGGCGTGCCAATGTTCAAGGTTTTGAAGGTGGCCAAATGCCATTGGCGCGTCGTCTTCCTAAGCGAGGCTTTCATAATGTCTTTCAAGTCAAATATGCAGTTGTGAATGTGAAAGACTTGGCATTGCTAGAGGACATATCGGAAATTACGCCAAAGATTTTGATAGAAAAAGGTCTTGTCAAACGCCGAACGTGGCCTGTGAAGATTTTAGGCAAGGGTGAGCTGACTCGATCCCTCGTGGTCGAAGCTCATAAATTTAGCCAGTCAGCACTTCAGAAGATCGAGCAAGCAGGCGGACAGGTCAGGGTCACAGGTCGTGCTTGAACGGCTCATCACGAGCTTCCAAAATATCCTAAAAATTCCCGAGTTACGTGGCCGAGTACTTTTTACCTTGGCCATGTTAGCTGTTTACCGAGTGGGCGCTCATGTGCCGACACCTGGTATTAACAATGAAGAATTAGCCTCGTTTCTCCATGATCGTGGCGGAGCGCTTCTGGGGTTTTTAGATATATTCTCGGGAGGCGCTCTTTCTCGTCTGACCATCTTCGCGCTTGGAATCATGCCCTATATTAGCGCGTCGATTATTCTACAGCTTCTGACTGTTGTCATTCCTCATTTATCAAAGCTGGCTAAGGAAGGTGAGCGCGGCAGAAAAACCATTATCCAATATACCAGGTATGGTACGATTGGCATTGCCTTAGTCCAGGGTTTTGGTATTGCCATTGGGCTTGAGGGGATGAATCAAGGAGCTTTTGTGCTCGAACCTGGTTGGCCGTTTCGGTTAATGACCATTATTACCCTGACGGCTGGGACCGCATTTCTCATGTGGTTAGGGGAGCAAATTACGGAACGAGGCGTCGGCAATGGCATTTCGTTAATTATTTTTGCGGGAATTGTTGCGAGACTACCGAGCGCAGTTGCTCAGACATTTGAGCTCTATCAGATTGGACAATTAAGTCTAATTCTTTTAGTGTTGCTTGTGGTGGTGATGCTTGGGGTTGTTGCGGCGATAGTTTTTCTTGAGAGCGGTCGTCGAAAAATTCCGGTCCAATATGCCAAACGGGTAATGGGCCGACGGGTATTTGGTGGGCAAAGCACACACATCCCCCTGAAGATCAACACGGCAGGCGTGATTCCGCCAATCTTTGCGTCTTCGATTATTGCCTTTCCTGCAACGATTACAAGTTTTATTCAGGTTCCTTGGGTCCAAGCCATTGGCGCACAACTTGCTCCAGGTTCGTTTTTATACACTCTGTTATATGTGTCGATGATTTTGTTTTTTTGCTTTTTTTATACAGCGGTGGTGCTTAATCCCGTAGATATGTCTGATAATATGAAAAAGTATGGTGGGTTTATTCCCGGTATTCGGCCAGGGCAACGAACCTCAGATTATATTTATAAAGTGTTGACACGGATCACCTTTGCCGGTGCTATTTACTTGGCCATTGTCTGTGTGATTCCAGAATTGTTGATTTATCGTCTCAATGTACCATTTTACTTTGGCGGAACTTCGTTGTTGATTGTGATTGGTGTGGGACTTGATACGGCTCAGCAAATTGAGTCCCATATGTTAATGCGTAACTATGAAGGATTCTTAGCCAAGGGTCGTCTAAAAGGACGGAGTGGATAATCGCATGCGACTGGTGTTACTTGGTGCTCCGGGTGTTGGAAAAGGCACGCAAGCGGAACTCGTATCTTCTCAATTCAAGATTCCGAAAATTTCAACGGGGGATCTTCTCCGGGAGGCAGTGAGGCAAAAGACGACATTGGGGATTCAAGCTAAAGACTATATGGATCGTGGAGAACTTGTGGCCGACGAAGTCGTTATTGGACTGGTTCAAGAAAAACTCTCTCTTCCTGAAGCAGCCAAGGGGTTTGTTCTTGATGGATTTCCTCGAACCGTGACACAAGCCGATATCTTAGGGCGGTGGTTGGAGTCAGAGCATATCGCACTTGATCATGTATTATATGTTGTGATTCCCTCTGAACATATTGTTGATCGATTGAGTGGGCGAAGAAGTTGTCCTGCTTGTCAATCAGTTTTTCATATAACAAGCTGTCCGCCTAAGCTGGAAGGAATATGTGATCGTTGTGGAGCGGAACTCATTCAGCGCAATGATGATCGACGAGAAACAGTCGAGTCTCGAATGCTCGTTTATACGAATCAAACGGCACCGTTAATTGAGTATTACAAGGAGAAAAACATTTTAACTGAGCTTGATGGATTTGGGGCGGTTGATTCGGTCCATGCGCGGCTAGTCAATGTGCTGACTCAAGTGTAAGTGCCTATGATCATTTTGAAAACGCAAGAGGAAATTGAGCTTATGGCTCAGGCTTCAAAAATTGTGGCCGAAACCCACCAGGTTCTTTTAGAGTTACTCAAACCTGGGATAACGACCTTGGAATTAGATAAAGTAGCCGAGGAATGTATTCGGGACAAGGGTGCTATTCCAGCTTTTAAAGGATATCGTAATTATCCAAAAACACTCTGTGCATCGATCAATGATCAAGTCGTGCATGGCATTCCTTCCAAGCGTGAGGTACGGGACGGGGATATTCTAGGGTTGGATTTAGGGGCGATCGTCCATGGATTTTACGGGGACGGGGCTATTACCGTTCCTGTTGGTGCTGTTTCTGATCGAGTAGGAACCTTGTTGCAGGTGACGAAAGATTCCTTGGCCAAAGGGGTGGCTTCTGCTGTGGTTGGGAATCGGTTGTCCGATATTTCTCATGCTATTCAGTCTCATGCCGAAGCCTTTGGTTTTTCGGTTGTTCGAGACTTTGTTGGACACGGGATTGGTCGGCAATTGCATGAAGAACCGCAAGTGCCAAACTATGGACGGGCTGGGCAAGGGCCTCGTTTGCAAATGGGGATGGTATTAGCCATCGAACCAATGGTAAATATGGGGGGAGCGAAGGTTCGAGTCTTGGAAGATCAATGGACGGCAGTCACACAAGATGGCAGCTGGTCAGCACATTTTGAGCATACGGTTGCTCTTCAGCCAGATGGTCCTCCACGAGTGTTGACTGCGTTATCATGAACACTCTTCTTGTTCTTTGTCTTGTATTATTGTAGGTGTGTGGACGGTATGCCAAAAGAAGATGTCATAGAGGTTCAGGGCGTTGTCTTAGAAATGTTGCCGAATGCGATGTTTCGAGTCAAACTAGAGAGCGGACATAAAATTCTGGCTCATATATCAGGAAAAATGCGTATGCACTTTATACGGATTCTTCCTGGAGATCGAGTAACCGTCGAAATGTCGTCATATGATTTGACACGAGGTCGGATTACTTATCGTTTTAAGTGAAAAGTTTAGTGTGAGGAGGAGTGGAAGATGAAGGTGAAATCCTCAGTGAAACCAATTTGTTCAAAATGTACTGTCTTCCGACGGCGAGGGGTGGTCCGGGTTCGCTGTACAAACCCCAGGCACAAACAACGACAAGGATGAGTATGAGTCACGCAAAGTTCCAGAGAGTTTGTTGTGTTCTTGCCAGGTCCTTTCACTGGTGTCGGGTGCAAGTTCAATTGTCCGGTTGTCGAAAAATGGCGTTGTTGAAGAGTGAGGAGTAGCTCATGGCACGTATCGCAGGTGTAGATCTCCCAATGGCTAAACGTGTTGACAGAGGGTTAACGTATATTTTTGGTATCGGACCGTGGAATGCGCGAGCCATACTGAAAAAAGCCGGTGTGGATGGTTCTGTCCGAGTCAAGGATCTTAATGAAGATGAAGTTATCAAACTTCGTGACGTTATTGAGAAAAACCTTCGTGTTGAAGGTGATCTTCGTAAAGAGATCACCTTAGGGATTAAACGACTAATGGATATTGGGTCTTATCGAGGCATTCGGCATCGACGTGGATTACCGGTGCGAGGCCAACGGACAAAAACCAATGCTCGGACTCGTAAGGGAAAACGAGCGGCCATTGGAGGAAGAAAAAAATAAATTTCTAGGGTATCTTTGCCGACGTTTTTGGGCAATATCGAGAAAAGGATTGAAACAATGAGTGTCAAGAAAGGGAAGAAAAAGGAAAAAAAGCTTGTGCAAGCTGGTGTTGCTCACGTCCAGGCCTCATTTAATAATACCCTGGTTACGATTACAGACTTGAGTGGGAATGCCGTTGTTTGGTCGAGTGCGGGAAGCCTGGGATTTAAAGGATCCAGAAAAAGTACACCCTTTGCGGCTACGCGTGCTGGCGAAGCGGCTGGGCGAAAGGCCATGGAACAGGGTATGCGGCAAATCGATGTGTATGTCAATGGACCGGGCTCTGGTCGAGAGTCGGCCGTGCGTGCTTTGCAGTCTGTGGGACTTCGCGTGAATTTGATTCGAGATGTGACGCCGATCCCTCACAATGGATGCCGTCCGCCTAAGCGGCGGCGTGTGTGATCGTTGTAATAAAGAAGGTCATGAGAAGCTAAGGAGGAACTGATAACGTGGCAAATATTTCAGGGCCTGTGTGTCGAAATTGTCGGAGAGAAGGCGTGAAGCTTTTTCTCAAGGGAACTCGGTGTATGACTGAAAAATGTGCGATTGAACGTCGGAGTTATCCGCCGGGTCAGCATGGTCAATCTCGCCGGTCTCGTGTCACCGAATACAACACGCAGTTGCGTGAAAAACAAAAATTACGAAGGATGTATGGCGTTCTCGAAAGACAATTTCGTGGAATGTTTAAACGGGCTGAGCGACAATCTGGGGTCACAGGTGAAAACCTGTTGAGCTTATTGGAGCGACGATTAGATAATGTTGTCTATCGGTTAGGATTTGCCTTCTCACGAAAGCAGGCCCGTCAGGTCGTCAATCATGGCCATATTCTGGTCAATGGGAGAAAGACAGATATTCCTTCCTATACAGTCTTAGAAGATGATGTTATTGAAGTCAGACCACGAAGCCGAGAATTGGTGGCGATTCAATCGTCTCTTGCAACGGCAGATGGAAAAGATGTGGTGAATTGGCTTGATATTGACCGTAATGCGTTCAAAGGGCAAGTGCGGGCACTTCCATCCAAGGAAGACATTGAAGTGCCGGTCCATGAGCAAATTGTCGTCGAATTATATTCTCGATAAAATAAGGTCTCTTCTGGTTCAGCGGAAATACGAGCATACAAGACTCCGGCTAATCGTTGGATGAGGCGAAGGGGGAAGCATGATTAATATGATGAAAGACTTTCAGTTGCCTATGCGACTTGAGTTAGATAAGGAATCCGCATCATCAACATTTGGCAAGTTTACGGCCGAGCCTTTTGAAAGAGGGTTTGGGACGACCCTAGGCAATTCTTTGCGTCGCGTGCTTCTGTCTTCCCTTCCAGGTGCTGCGGCAACTTCTGTAAAAATTGAAGGGGTCTTTCATGAGTTTTCTACTCTCCCTGGCGTCACAGAAGATGTCACCATCATTATTCTTAATGTCAAAAACCTTCGGTTTAAATTACACACGGATAAACCCAAAGCCTTGAGATTGAAAAAGAAAGGCCCAGGGGAAGTGAGGGCTTCCGATATTCAAGGTGATGCAGAAGTCACGGTGTTAAACCCTGATCTTCATATTGCGACATTGGATAAAGATGGGGATTTTGACATGGAATTGATCGTGAAGCCAGGACGTGGATATGTTCCAGCTGAACGAAACAAAGAGGAAGGATTGCCAATTGGCGTGATTCCTTTGGATTCAATTTTTTCACCGGTCAAGCGAGTCAACTTTCATGTTGAAAATGCCCGTGTAGGGCGTATGACTGATTATGATCGGCTTAATCTTGAAGTGTGGACTGATGGCAGTACGTCTGCACGAGATGCCGTTGCGACGGCGGCGATGATTTTACGTGGACACCTTGATATCTGTATCCCCAGTCAGGAATTCCCTGAAGCAAAACAGGAAGTACTAGATAGGGCAGGGCAAAGCGAGCTGGATAAAAATCTTTCGCGGAATGTCAATGAGCTTGAGCTTTCGGTTCGAGCAGCCAATTGCCTGAAAAATGCTAATATCAAGACCATAGAAGATCTGGTGCAAAAGACAGAAATGGAAATGTTAAAGACCAAAAACTTCGGAAAAAAATCCCTAAACGAAATTAAAGACGTGTTAACTGAAATGGGGCTAGGGTTAGGGGTAAAGATTGCTTCAAAAGGGTAATGATGTGTGAACTTACCGCAGACTGTTTGAATCAAGAGGATTATCGTGAGACATCGTAAAACAGGCAGGCAATTAGGTCGGAATACTAAACATCGACGTGCGCTCTTCTGCAACCTTGTCACGGCATTGTTGGAGCATGAACGGATTGAAACCACCGAAGCCAAGGCCAAAGAAGTCCGTGGCATAGCGGAAAAGGTCATTACACTTGGCAAAGAAGGGACGTTACATGCCCGACGTCGTGCGCTGACAATGCTGAAAAAGAAGGACGTTGTCGCAAAGCTTTTTCGGGACTTGGCAGGACGATTCAGTGCCAGGCAAGGTGGCTATACACGGATTATTCATACCCGTACACGCCCAGGGGATGCAGCACAGCTTGTTGCCTTGGAATTAGTTGAACGTGGGGGGGAGGGAACATCTACAAGCCCTTCGTCCATAGCACCTTCCCCATCTGAGGCTTGATAGGTTCTCTGTTTTTGTCTGGGTGCCGTGGGGCAAATCCCACGACATCTTCTCAGCCTATGCTTTTCGTGCTCCAACGTTTCTCATCAATTTTCATCTCCTTTACCTATGTGTGCAATTAGATAGCGTTCTTAGGGATGAGTTTACTTGGATTAGGGCCTATGGTATTCTGTGTTTTTAAGCGCTGGTGCGTAGATTGGGTCGATGTCTTTCATGGGTGTGCGATGGATTCGCAGTGCTTTAACAGGAGCCGTGTTGTGCTCAATTCTCTTTTTTGCATACCTTCTCGTCGTTCAATGGCGGGCTTTGCAATCGTCTCCAGCCACTGTCTCCCATTCTGTTCTTGAATCGGCCGATGCCGGCATTCAAGGGTTTACCTATCGACAAACCCAATCTGGTGCCATTCAGTGGGAAGTTGAGGCCAGGCTGGCACGGGTTTTCGAATCAGAACACCAGACATTTCTGGAAGATGTCCAGATCCATTGGTATCGTCCCAGTGGATGGGGTATGACCATTGACGCGGAAAATGGGACAATTGATACCGAGACCAATGATCTTCAATTGGAAAATCAGCATGATCCAATTGTTGTCTCCTTGGCGAATGGTTATACCATTTTCACGCAACATCTGGGATGGAAGAATGCTAACCAGGAATTCCACACGGATGATCCGGTGCATATTACAGGGAATGGATTAACCCTCACTGGTACGGGCCTTGTCGGAAATCCGGAATCTGGAGAGTTTACCATTTTAAAGGATGTTCAGCTTGAGCTTACCTCCTAAGATCTGGTGTCTGTTCATCGTTTGGGGAATGTCTGCCTGTCTCTGGGGCGTGCTTGTGAACACCACATTGGCCGAAACGGTAGTGCCAACCACCATTACATCACAATCCATGGTTTCCAAAAACAAGGAAGGCAAAGCAACGTTTGAAGGCGCTGTTGTTTTTACGCAAGGAGATTTGGTGATTCATTCTGATGTCATGATTGTGTTTTTTAAACAAGAAGCAGTTCCAGACGAATCCAATACGTCTTCACAACGAAAGATCGAAATCGTTGAAGCGAAAGGCCAGGTCCGCATTAAGAAGGGTGAAGGGAAAGCGACGTGTCAACATGCCGTGTATTATAAAGACGAAGAAAAAGCCGTCCTAACTGGGTCTCCAGTGGCTTGGCAAAAGGGAACTCGGGTAAGTGGTCCACGTATGACGCTCTATTTAGAGGAAGATCGTAGTGTGGTGGAAGGTGGATCTCGTGTGTCCATTATCAATGAGGAAGGCGAAGAATAATACGCGTTTGCACGGGGCTTTCTGGTATGCCGATAGATGACCCACCAAAGATTCATCATCGAGTTATTGCTAAAGGACTCAAAAAAAGTTTCAAAGGGCGGCTTGTCGTTCGAGGGGTGAGTCTTGAGGTCAAGGCTGGGGAAGTCGTAGGCCTGCTGGGCCCGAATGGGGCAGGAAAGACCACAATCTTTGATATGGTGGTGGGCTTATGCCAGCCAGATCAAGGCTCTATTGCCCTGGATGGTGAACGCATTACTCATCTTCCCATGTACCAGCGGGCACGGAGAGGCATTGGATACCTTCCCCAAGAAGCGTCCACCTTTCGGCGTCTCTCGGTTCAAGATAATGTCATGGCCGTCCTGGAAACATTGGACTATACCCGCTCGGAACGAGAGGAACGGTTGACCCAGCTCTTGAACGAACTAGATTTGACGCCCTTACGAAAGAATCAAGCCTGTACCCTTTCTGGAGGTGAACGGCGGCGATTGGAAATTACTCGTGCATTAGCGGCGAGACCGCGGTTTTTGTTTCTAGATGAACCATTTGCAGGGATTGATCCCATTGCTGTTGGGGATCTTCAAAAAATCATTAAATCGCTGAATGCCAAAAATATTGGCATTCTCATCACGGATCACAATGTCCAGGATACGTTGTCTATTACAGATCGAGCCTATATCATCAATGAAGGAAAGATCTTAGAGTCCGGTTCTCCTGAAGTCATTGTGAATAGTCCGCAAGCAAGGGCGGTCTATTTAGGTGAGCGCTTTCAACTATAACTATGACTTTTCCCTTCTTCTCCACTCTTGCCGCATGGTGGTGGAGGGAGTGGTTTCCCGTATGAGTAGGTTTGAGGCTAGATGCCTTATTCACATGCAATATTAAGGAACATCGAATCGTTTTCAGAGTATTGACCTATGGACTTACGTCTTGATCTTCGTCTGACCCAAAAATTGGTCATGACTCCTCAGCTTCAGCAAGCCATTAAATTGCTGCAATTGTCGCGGCTTGAACTTCAACAAGTGCTTTCAGAACAGCTAGTCGAAAATCCTCTTCTCGAAGAAGAATTGGCTCATGTTGATGATGGTGAAAGTAGTGGGGAGGATGATCCGGCGCAAGAAAAAAAAGAGGAGTCCGAAGAGCTCGTTTCATTGGAAGGAGGAGAAGGCACGCCTCAAGAATTTTCTGAGCCCCTTTCCTCGGAAGAATGGGACACCTACTATGAAAATGATTGGCGAACAGGAGCAATGGAATATACTTCATCTTCCGATGAAGAGTTTCCTTCCTATGAGCACACCCTGACAAAACCAACGTCGCTTGAAGAGCATTTATTATGGCAACTACGACTTTCTACACTGGAAGGCCGTCAATGGTCTATTGGTCGGATGGTAATTGGGAACCTTGATGAAGACGGATACTTCCGTGTTCCTCTTTCAGAAATAGCCGAGGATGCGCATGTGCCCGTGGATGATGTGGAGTCCGTTTTAACGCACATACAAATGTTTGACCCTCCAGGGATTGCTGCCCGGGATCTTCAGGAATGTTTGCTAATTCAGCTGAATCACTTAGAGGGAGATCCCATCGGTAACCAGGCTCAGTTCCCTGCCTCGGCTTCGGAGGAATTAGCAAAGCGCATTGTCATCAATCATCTTCAGGCATTACAGAAGAAACGGTATGAGAGCATTGCCAAAGCGTTGAGGGTCCCTTTCGAACATGTTTGTCATGCGGTTCATATTATTGAAGGATTAGAACCCAAGCCCGGTCGTCCGTATTCCGCCGATCATAATCATGTCATCATTCCTGATGTCTTTGTGGGAAAAGAGGAAGGGGAATGGGTTATTATGTTGAATGAAGAGGGATTTCCTCGAATCCGCATCAATCCGTATTACAAACGGATGATGGCCAACCGTGTGGATGATGGAGGCGTCACCAAAGCCTACCTGGAAGAAAAACTGCGTGGAGCGCAGTGGATCATTCGCAGTATTGACCAACGAAATAAAACGATTGTCAAGGTGGTCAAAAGTTTAGTGCAATTCCAAGAGCCTTTTTTGGAAAAAGGGATTCAATATCTCAAACCCTTGGTGTTGAAACAGGTCGCGGAAGATGTGGGAATGCATGAATCAACCATCAGCCGTGTCACAACAAACAAATACATGGACTGTCCTCAAGGGATATTGGAATTGAAATTCTTTTTTAATGCCGCTATTCAATGTATGACTCCTGGGGCAGAAGATCTCTCCTCGACAACGGTTCGAGAATTTGTTCGGGAAATCGTGGCCAATGAAGATCCTCGCCATCCCCTCAAGGACCAAGAGATCATGGCAAGGCTGAGGAAACGAGATATTATCATTGCCCGCCGTACTGTCGCGAAATATCGGGTTGAGTTGAATATTGCTCCGGTGAGTCAACGCAAACGAATCCTCTGAGAAAACAGGTCATCCCAGCTCCATGGCGCTCTGTAATGAAAGAAGCCAAAATGCATGCTAAGGTGCCGGATACGCTTCGTTTAGTCATTGTCAGCGGATCATCAGGGTCTGGTTGCAGTCAGGCCTTAAAGTGCCTTGAAGATCTGGGGTTCTTTTGTGTTGATAATCTTCCACCGGCGTTGTTCGAAAAGTTTACTGATCTCTGTGGAAAAAGTGGGCGTGAAGTTCATGATGTGGCATTAGGGATTGATGTTCGAGAGCGAGGGTTTTTTGCCGATATCTTTGCCAATCTTGATCGTCTGAAGTCCAGCGGACATGCCGTGAGTCTCCTGTTTTTGGAAGCGTCAGATGTCGTATTAGTGCGCCGGTTTTCAGAGTCCCGTCGCCCTCACCCTTTCCTTCCACAACGACCTGCGCTAGAAGGGATTCAACTTGAGCGTAAGTACCTTCACGAAATTCGTGATCGAGCTGATCACATTTTGGATACCTCGGAGTTAACAGTTCACGATCTTAGAGATTGGATGATTCGGCATTTTAGTGCGGGTGATCATAAGCAAAGTCTCAAGGTCTCACTGTTGACCTTTGGGTACAAATATGGAGTTCCTTTTGACAGCGACTTGGTCTTTGACGTCCGATTTTTAAAGAATCCAAATTTCGTCCCGACGCTTAAGTCTTTCACCGGCGAGAATGAGGCGATTCAACAATTTGTCCTTGAGACCCATGACGCGCAGGTTTTTTTACAGCATATGCGTGAATTTTTTATCTTTCTGTTTCCACGTTATCAACGAGAACGGCGAAGTCATCTCACAATTGCCATCGGTTGTACGGGGGGGCATCATCGATCAGTGGCTGTTGGCATTCAAATACAACAAATCTGTCAAGAACTCGGCTATGACGTGTCCATTCGCCATCGGGATATTCATCAAGCTTTCTCATGATGCCGATGCCCTGTCTTGTGTGTTCTCCATCGTGAACATGGGAGGGCAAGGGACAGGTCCGGTCTCCTCAGCATCTGCATCCTCGGTATGGAATGGTGCCATATGTCAACAGGGTGCACCGTATTCATGACTGGATTGGCGCAAGGCTTCACCCGTATGTTTCGTCCCATTCGTAAGCGGGTTGTCTCGGCCTTGAGTGCCTCACATCACATTATGGGATTAGACATCGGGTCCCGTGCTATCAAACTTGTGCAAATGCAGTGGCAGAAGAATGCGTATCGGTTGGTACGGTGTGGGATCACAAGCCTGGAGAGAGGAGTCATGGCGGGAGGCATCATTTTGGATCAGGCGAAGATGTGTGCAGCTCTTCACACCTTGCTAGAAGACTATGACATCGCAAATACACGGCTCGCGATCTCTCTTGCCGGTGCCTCCGTGATGGTACGGCACGTCTCGGTTCCTATCATGCCTCTCCAGGAGCTGGAGCGCTATATGCTCTGGGAAGGAGAGCAATATATTCCTGGCAGCATCGATGATGTCTATATTGATTACTGGCCTCTGTTTTTCGATGATGCCGTAAATCGTTTGGATCCATCGACCATGTCTCTTCTGCTCATTGTTGCGAAAAAGGAAATCGTAGAAGAGCGGATGACGTTGTTGCAGCAATCTGGATGTATTCCATCGGTTCTTGATGTGGAGGGCTTTGCGCTGGCCAACATGTATGCGATGAATGTGGATATGGCGGATTCAGACTATGTGATGATCCTAAACATTGGAAGTAGCATGATGAATATGGTCATGCTTCGAGGGCAAGCTCCAGTGTTGATACGCGATGCTTCATGTGGGAGTGATGACTATATAGAGAAAATTTACCTCTCGCTAGACTGTGACCGAGCCGAAGCTGAGGCCGTCTTCTTTTGTGACGTGGATAAAGAATCGGTAATCATGGAGCGGAATGGCTTCTGTCAAGATATAATCGGTGAGGTAAGAAAGACGCTGGATCATTTTGGCGAGACTGTGCCCAATGGCGGTGTTCGTCGGCTTGTTGTGTGTGGAGGGTATGCAAGGGTTGTTGGTTTATTGGAAGCGTTACAGGAAGGGGTTGGGATCCCGGTAGAACAGGCAGATCCATTTCATGCCGTGGATACAAGCGACGCCGGAGTCGATCACGCATTCCTGAAACAGTATGCCCATATGTTTGGCGTCGGAGTTGGTTTGGCGAGACGAACCGTAGGAGACCGATGACGCGTATTAATTTGTTCCCGAGCCAGCGAGCCGCCGAGCTTGAAAAGCGGCGGCGTCTTCG
This sequence comes from Nitrospirota bacterium, assembly GCA_011088105.1. GTDB lineage: Bacteria > Nitrospirota > Nitrospiria > Nitrospirales > UBA8639 > JAALKI01. The sequence continues at coordinate 51,350 of JAALKI010000009.1, forward strand.
GATTGAAATGCAAGTTGGTCTGGGCGCCATCGCCGTGATACTTGTGGTGTGCGTTATCGTGACATTCCTATTCGATCGAGCCACGAATGAGGTCGATGAGGTCCTTCAAGTCCAACAAGCCCATCTGCGGTTCCTAGAGAATCGAGTCAAAGACATCAAACAATTTGAAATCCATCAAAAAAACCTCCAAGACTATCAACAAGTCATCCAGCAACAATTATCCCGCCAACGAGAACCCATTCGTTTGTTGGATACGATCAGTCACAATGTGGATTCTTTGGCTCTTTGGCTCGTTCGACTACAAGTTGACCAACAGGTTGTACATCTTGATGGATTTGCTGTTTCTAGGAAGGACGTGGCTCGATTTGCGAAACGTCTTAAGCAAACCCCATTTTTTCAATCGATCAAGGTTTTTGAAACACGGGCTGAACGAAATGCCAACCGTGTTACCTATGCCTTTACCATTGTGGTACGTCTCAAAGATGCTTCCTATACTGTCGCAACGTCTCTTTGATTGGGTAGAAGACATCACGCCTTTTCAGCGGAGGGGGCTTTATGTAGGCATAAATTGTCTGATTCTAGTGTTGTGCTATACCGTGATTGTTATGCCGAAAAGTCGTGAGTTTGAGGCAATGAGGCAGGAACGTCTGGCATTGGCTCAACAAGTGCTCGTTACGGAAGCATTGAGTACTCGTTGGGAAACACTCATGGTTGATACACGGAGATTAGAAGCAGAGGTTCTACAGGAAGAACAGCGACTGGGTTTAGCGGTTGCGTTTGAACAGGTATTTCATGACATTTCAGCGGCAGCCCAACAGTTTCATGTGGTGGTCACACTTTGGGAACCCAGGGAGCGCGTTCACGATTCTTCCAGTCCTTTGAGGCGACTGTCAGTCAAGTTGGAAATAGAAGGTGCCTACCATCAGTTGGCCCTATTTGTTGATCACATTCGGAAATTGCCAAAAATCCTCACTGTTCAAGGGCTCATCATGCAGGTGGTGTCGGATTCCAATGGACGGCTTCCGGTTAACGCGTCATTTGAACTCATTGCTTATGAGCCGGGTTCCATTTCCTTGAAGAGAAGTGACCCGACTGCGTGGCCTACTGCCACATCGGGTGCCCTGACGAGGGTTGATTCTTTTCACTACATTCCTGGGACCCAACGCGATCCCTTTGCCCCTTTCTCATTGCCTGTTACGCAGGGCCATGAGCAAGTTGATGGGAAACAAGTGCCAAGCAGAAATCTGATACTACTTGGTGTCACCTCTGGGACCGCAGGCTTTCGTGCGCTTCTCTCAACCAGCGATGGGCACAGGCAATTTGTTCACGTTGGTAGTATTCTTGAGCATGATCAAGGCGTGGTGACGGAGATTACAAATGCGTCTATTGTGGTCCAAACGCGAAAGCCTCTGCAAGATGGTCCTGTTCAATTCGTTGAACGCATCATAGGCTTTGCTCACATGGTCACATCACCGTAATGCCGATTTTCAAATCCCCGTTGTTTTCAATATGTCATGGCAACAAGCAGGAATTCCACCACATATCCTATTCGACAGCTTACCCGTATTGCTGTTCAGCGGGGCCATGATGAAGTCACGGTAGTCATTTATGGTGATGGCATGTTACCCTACCGAGTGGTTGCAGTCGGGGGTAATCGATTAGGTGTGGATTTGCCGTATGTGGTGACATCGCTGAGTTTTCAAGTTCTTCCGGTCGTTCATCAATTATTGCAAGAGATACAGATTAGTCCCCATGCCGAGAAATTGCGATTGGTCTTTGTTGTGAAAAGGCCTGTGAGGTATGCCATCAAGACACGCGAGAATATATTGGCTATTCGATTAAAAGGTAGGTAGAAGAAACAATGTTGCGATATCTCAATGCCGGAGAGTCACATGGGCGATGTTTAATGGCTGTATTAGAAGGGGTTCCGGCGGGGTTGCCGTTAACGGCTGAGATGGTGAATGCAGATTTGACCCGTCGTCAGGGAGGGTACGGTCGGGGCGGCCGTATGAGGATTGAAAAAGATCAAATTGAGTTTTCTTGTGGGGTGCGAAAAGGGGTGACATTGGGAAACCCTTTAGGGCTGCTTATTCAAAACAAAGACTGGGAAAATTGGAAGGAGACGATGGCGGCGGAGCCGGGGCCACCGCCTCCTGAAAAGAAAGTGGTGACTCGCCCTCGACCTGGGCATGCCGATTTAGTGGGGGCCATTAAATATGGGCATCGGGATATGCGAAACGTGTTGGAAAAAGCAAGCGCACGGGAAACAGCCATTCGTGTGGCCATTGGAGCGGTGGCGAAAGCCTTACTCGCTCAATTTTCCATGCAGGTGGTCAGCTATACAACCGAAATTGGGAAGGTTGTGGCGTCAAATGTCACCGACCCCCTAAATGCTTATGCATTGGCAGAAGACTCGGAAGTGCGGTGTCATGACTCTGTGGCTGGGGGAAAAATGATCGAGACGATCAGAGGAGCCAAACACAAAGGCGATTCGCTCGGAGGAGTTTTTGAGGTCGTGGTGACCAATGCGCCGATTGGCCTAGGAACTTATACCCAATGGGATCGTCGATTGAACGCACGCCTTGCCATGGCCGCGATGAGTATTCAAGCCATGAAAGGTGTGGAGATCGGTATGGGGTTTGAATCAGCTCGACGGTTTGGGTCTGAGGTCCATGACGATATTTATCATGATGCGCAGGAAAACGCATTCGTTCGAAAAACCAACAATGCTGGTGGCCTGGAAGGTGGAATTACCAATGGAGAGCCCATTGTCATTCGAGTGGCCATGAAGCCCATCGCAACTTTGTATAGCCCTAAACAAAGTGTTGATATCCAGACGAAGGAGCCGTTTGAAGCCACTGTTGAGCGTTCAGATATTTGCACTGTACCGGCAGCCGGGGTTGTTGGCGAAGCCGTCATTGCGTTTGAGATGGCCAATGCCATGATTGAGAAATTCGGTGGAGATAGTCTGATGGAAATGAAGCGAAATTATGAATCCTATCAGGCATATGTCAAAGATTTTTAAATCTTCTCTTGGTGCTCCACATGGGTGTGTCGTGATTCGAATGTAATTCCTATCGAGTCTTATCTCAACTCCAGCCTGGATAATGCGTACCTCATGGCTCTTTTCGCTCCTCTCTCATTTGGAATAGTGTAATGACGAATCAACCATCCTCTGTGCGGGTGTCACTAGGCAAGCGAAGCTATGACATCCTGATTCAAGAAGACCTCATCGCGAACGTGGCCCAATATCTTGCGCCTCTTAAATTGTCACGACAAGTCGGCATCATATCGAATGCCCGACTTCATCGTCTCTATGGAACAGTGCTGGTTCGACATCTACGAAAACATGGCTATGAGCCGCACGTGATAATCCTTCCCGATGGAGAACAAGCAAAGACATTGAGGTGGGCCTCAAAGATTCTTGATGAATTAGTGGCTCAACGATTTGAACGACGGTCGGTGCTCTTGGCTCTAGGAGGAGGCGTCATTGGTGATATTACAGGGTTTGTGGCATCGATGTATCTTCGAGGCATTCCCTTTATTCAAATCGCGACCTCCTTGGTTGCACAGGTAGATTCCAGTGTTGGTGGAAAAACTGGGGTGAATCATGCACGTGGAAAAAACTTGATTGGTGCCTTTTATCAACCAGCGCTTGTCCTCATAGACACTGCCGTTCTACTTACCTTGCCTAAGCGAGAATGGTTGGCTGGCTTGGCAGAGGTTATCAAGTATGGTGTCATCGCAGACGCCAAGTTTTTTGCCTATTTAGAACAACAGACACATGATATTTTGACAATGCAGCCCGAGGCCGTGCGGTATCTCGTCAAACGGTGTTGTGAGATTAAAGCCTCTGTGGTGCGCAAGGATGAGCGCGAGTCAGGGCTACGACAGATTTTAAATTATGGCCATACGGTTGGGCATGCCTTGGAGGCATTGGGAAAGTATCGCAAATGGATCCATGGCGAAGCCGTAGCCATGGGTATGGTACTCGAGGCGGAGATCAGCCATGCTCTTGGCTATTGTTCGGCAGAGATCGTAGAACGACAACAACATCTGGTGCAGCGCGTGGGACTGCCTACCGGTCTGCCGTCTGTGACCACCTTCTCACAATTGTGGTCAGCGATGCTTCATGATAAAAAAGTCGTGTGTGGAGCCATCCATTGTGTGTTGCCCAGTCAGATAGGCAAGGTGACTGTTCAGCCATTGGAGCGAAGAGTGGTCAAACAATGGTTCCAAAAACGAGGACGGCAGCAGGCGACATGATGGCCAAGGAATCAAAAGAACACAAGGCAAATAAGAATAGCACAGCACTGCTGCGTGAACGAACGAGAGAAGTGGAAGTATTACATCGCATTAGCGATTCCATTAGTAGCACATTGGATTTGGATGTGGTGCTCAAACAGATCGTTGAAGTGGTGGTTGAAGTGATGAAAGCAGATGCCTGCCTGTTATATTTGCTTTCCAACGACAAAGATGAATTAATTCTTCGGGCATCAAAAAACCCTCATCCCCGATTGATCGGTTGGATTTCCGTCACGCTTGGAGAAGGCATCACGGGGTGGGTGGCGAGAGAGCAGGTGCGTGTGGTCATTCCTCGTAAGGCGCATGACGATCCACGGTTTAAGTTCTTCCATAATTTGCCTGAAGACCGATACGAGGCTTTTATTTCAGTGCCCATTGTGACCAAAGGAGAAGTCATCGGTGTCATCAATGTGCAACATAAGCGGTCAAAGCGTTATCAGGAGGCTGAACTGGCGCTCCTCTCCACCATTGGGAAACAGGTTGGTGGCGCTATCGAAAATGCGCGGTTGTACGAAGAAATGCGGCATCAGGCAATACAACTCGATACGTTATCGCAAGTATCGGAGACGGTGTCATCCAATCGATTAATTGAGGAAGTGCTACAGCTGATCGTCACGATGACGGCTCAGATGATGAACTCTAAAATTTTGTCGATTATGTTAGTGGATGAATCCAAAGGAGAGCTGAAGATTGCAGCGACGCAAAGTTTGAGCCAAGCCTATCGCCGGAAACCATCGCTGCAAATTGGGAAAAGCATCAGTGGCCGAGCCGTGAAGGAGCAAACCCCGCTCATGGTTTTGGACGTCACGAAGGAACGAGGATACTACTATCAAGACTTAGCCAAATCTGAAGGGCTCGTGTCTATGCTTTCGGTTCCGATGGTGAGCAAAGAAAAGGCCATCGGGGTCATCAATACCTATACGTCGACGAGACATACCTATACGCCGGAAGAAATAAAAATCATGCAAGCCATTGCGAATCAGGCTGCGGTCGCGATTGAACATACGCGGCTCCTGGACAAGTCTTTTGAAATGCAGGAAGCGTTGATGGTTCGAAAGCTGGTTGAGCGGGCCAAAGGCTATTTAATGAAATCGCGAGGTCTTTCAGAACACGAAGCTTTTCGGCTAATGCAACGTCAAAGTATGAACATGCGCAAATCTATGCGTGAAATCGCGGAAGCCATTATTCTGGCGGAAGAATTGGAAGGACACCCGGGCGTATCATTGCTTGACAGGCGGTCTTGACGATTGTTACAAGCGTGAACCGAAGACCTCTGACGTAGTATGGACGTCTGGCAGACAGCCAGGTGTTGAAAGATACACTCCAGGACAATGGCGTCCTCAATCTCCGCTGGAGGTGAGGACGTTTTTTTTATGGGAATACTTCGACTCGCTATGGCACAGATGAACCCCACCGTTGGGGACGTGGAAGGGAATGTCCGAGCCATCACGACATGGATCAGGAAAGCTCGTCAAGCCAAAGCCGATGTCGTGGTGTTTCCGGAATTAGCCATTACTGGATATCCACCAGAAGATTTGGTGCTCAGACGTAGTTTTCTTCGAGAAAACAGAAAAGGGTTGGATATTGTTACACAGCGTTGTCAGGAAATTGTAGCCATTATTGGGTTTATTGATGAAGACACAGCTTGCCAGTCGCCAATTGTCAAGCCAAAGGTGCTTCCGTCCGGTCCTTGTAAAATTTTCAATGCGGCGGCTCTTGTGGCCAACCAAAGATGGGTCGGGACCTATAGGAAGATGATTCTCCCGAATTATGGCGTCTTTGATGAAAGCCGATATTTTTACCCAGGTGAGCGACCTCTCGTCTGTATGGTCAATGGTGTCATGCTGGGGATCACGATCTGTGAGGATATGTGGTATGCCAATGGGCCGATTCGAACGGAGGTGATAGCGGGAGGCGCGGATGTGATTGTGAATATCAATGCGTCTCCGTTTCAAATAGGCAAACGGCAGACTCGAGAACAGATGTTGGTCACGCAGGCCCGGGAATATGGTGTCGTTGTCAGTTATACCAATATGGTTGGCGGGCAAGATGAATTGATCTTTGATGGAAATAGTCTGTTAGTGGATCACCATGGAGACGTTCTGGCCCATGGAAAAGCATTTGATGAAGATCTGTTGATTGTCGATGTGACGGTGGAAGGTAAAGGCAAACAGGCTGACACAAAGATAAGCAAGAAGATCATAAGCAAAAACGCTCAGGGCAAGATGGAGCGAATTATCGTCTCAAAAACTGCTGCGCCCCTAAAACCAAGGCGGCGGTCTGCTCGACGATCAGTCAGACATGAACCATTGGCAGATGTGTATCAGGCCTTGGTCTTGGGAGTGCGGGATTATGTCAAAAAGAACATGTTTCAGCAGGTTGTGATTGGGCTAAGTGGGGGAATTGATTCGGCGTTGACACTGATCATTGCGGCAGATGCCTTAGGTCCTTCTCAGGTGTTGAGTGTCTGTATGCCGTCACCTTTTACCTCAAAGGAAAGTCGTGAGGATGCTGGGCGTATAGCAAAGCAGTTGGATGTTCCCTTGCTTCGTATTCCTATTACAAAAGTGTTGAACAATTATCTTGGGCTGTTGTCGCCAGCGTTTCAGGGACGAGCGGTTGACACAACAGAAGAAAACCTCCAGGCAAGAATTCGTGGAAACATCCTCATGGCGCTGTCGAATAAATTTGGATATTTGGTCTTGACCACCGGCAATAAAAGCGAAATGAGTGTGGGATATGCCACGCTGTATGGCGATATGGCTGGCGGGTTTGCCGTGATTAAAGATGTATCCAAAACACTAGTGTATGAGTTGGCTCAGTGGCGCAATCACCAATCGAGCCAGATGTACCCTGAGGGGGTCATTCCCAAACGAATTCTTGAACGAGAGCCGTCCGCAGAATTACGGGCGAATCAAATTGATCAGGATACGTTACCACCGTATGATATTTTGGATCCTATCTTAGAGGCCTACGTAGAGGAAGATCGATCCGTTGAGGACATTGTCGCCATGGGATTCACACGTGCCACGGTTACACGCGTTTTGGCCCTGGTTGATCGAAGTGAATACAAACGTCGGCAAGCGCCATTAGGGATCAAGATCACACAACGGGCTTTAGGCAAAGATCGTCGTGTGCCAGTGACGAATCGCTATACGAAGTATTAGGGAGATTGGGGCTGTATGGCACGGTGGCAATTGACTGAATACCCGTAAGATCAATGAGGGACGTCGCTCATATGAATGCAGAGATCACGTTTGCCAGACAACAGACGCAACGCATTGATGGCGAGACGCTCTCGGCACAAACCGTGCTTCAAGCGCGGCGAGACGAGTTGCATCATCGCTTGTTGCAGGGAGCATCTGGCTCAGAAATGATCACCGTGTTTACGGATTTGGTCGATGCGGTGTTAATCAGCCGCTATGAAAAAGTCATTCGTCAAGAAACAGCGGAGGTTCTCTTAGGGTTGCAGCATTGTTGTCTGGTGGCTGTTGGAGGATATGGCCGTCGTGAATTGGCACCGTATTCAGATATTGATGTCATGGTATTGTTTCAAACAGGCGGAGGCAACGTTGTTTCATCGTTGTCATCGCAGGTCTTCTACCATCTTTGGGATTTGGGATTTCAGGTCGGACATAGTGTGCGAACGATTCAAGAGGGCCTGGCTATTGCTGAAGGTGACCTTTCGACCAGAACGGCCTTGATGGAATCACGTTTCTTGGCCGGGAACAGGCAAGTGTTTCAGAATTTCACGCGTCGGTTCCAACGGAAGATTCTAGGACGTCGTCCTGATGGATTTATCAATGGCAAACGGGAAGAGCGTCGTCGAGAATATGCCAAATTTGGTGAAACGGTGTATTTGCTTGAACCGAATATCAAAAAAACGAAAGGTGGATTGCGTGACCTGCACCTCCTGCAATGGGTGGGGATGGCCAAATATCAAGCTTCGACGCTTCGAGAACTGGCTGACCGAGGGGTCCTCGCAAACCAGGATTATCTGGCGCTCGTTGAAGCAAGAGAGTTTCTCTGGCGGGTGAGAGCCTTTCTCCATTTCTATGCCGGAAGGGCTCAGGACATTCTGACGTTTGATGAACAAGTTCGAGTCGCCGCGCACTTTGGGTTTTCCGATCGCCCTCACCTGTTGGCGGTTGAGCAGTTCATGCAACGGTATTATCGTCATACCACTGGCATTCATGATCGATGTCAGCGCTTTCTTGATCGTGCTCAGGAGAGAAGGTGGTGGAAGAAGATTCGTCAGATAATGCCGATCTCACTCGTTGCCGAATGTTTCCAGATCTCAGGGGCACGGGTCACCGTTCCTTCTGAGAAAGTGCGATATATTTTAGATCACCCAGACGTGCTCCTTGAGTTATTTCAATTAGCTCAAAAGCAGTCGCTGACTGTTGATAGTGTGGTGTTGGATGAACTGTCTCGTCAACTAGAAGGCAGTCAAGATGATGCCTATCGGATACCGTTAGTGAGTCAACGCTTTCGGCAAATCCTTTCGGGCCCCAAGCGAATTGCTGATACGTTAGAAGCGATGCATCGTGCTCGTCTCTTAGAAAAAATCATCCCGGCTTTTGGTCGGGTTCGGGGCTTGATGCAGTTTAATCAGTATCATAAATACACTGTGGACGAGCATAGTGTGTTAGCTGTGCGTCAGGCGGAAGGGCTCGCCGATGACCAGGGACTGCTTGGAGATGTCTATCGGGATATGCGTAATAAAGATTTGCTGCACTTGGCCTTGTTGCTGCATGATCTTGGCAAAGGATTACCAGGGGATCATAGCGAGGTTGGTAAAGAGATTGCGCAAGATACAGCGAGCCGCCTGGGGTTCAACCCGCAAGAAACAAGAACCTTAGAGTTTTTAGTGCATCAGCATTTGCTAATGGCGCATACCGCTTTTCGCCGCGATCCTTATGACGAAAAGGTGTTGTTGACCTTTGCCAAAGCCGTGGGGACACCTGACATCCTGCGTAAACTGTATGTCCTGACGATCGCCGATATTGCGGCGGTTGGGCCACAGACTTTGACAAAGTGGAAAGAATCTCTCTTAGCTGAACTGTTTTGTCGAACATTGCCGGAAGTGTCGGGTGGACGTGAAGGTATCACCGCACCGGTCGATATTGCACGCTTGGCTGAAGAGGTGTGTCAGGCATTGCCTGAATCTGTTGCATCCCATCAAATGGGCAAGGCAGATGTCATCGACGCCGAGTGGGTACAATCGCAACTCACACAGTTTCCTATTCGATACGTCTCGGGGACTCCACCTGATCGTATTGCCGCGCATCTTATGGCAATTAATCAGCTTACCCCAGAAGATCCTATTGTCACTTCTGCCTATCATCCATCCCTCAATATTTGTGAATATACATTAGTGGTGTATGACAGGATGATACCAGGAATCTTTATGCATGTATCGGGAGGTTTAGCGGCAAAAGGCTTGGAAGTGTTAGACGCTCAGATTATCACTCGAGAGGACGGTATCGTCATCGATTCATTTTTTGCCACTGACCCTGATTTCCAAGGAGCACCATCAGCGCAACGGTTGGACAACGTCGGCCAGACCATTACAAGGATTTTGAAGGGCAACGATTCCGTTGCACAGTTGATGGGCCGGAATCATCGTCTCGCCTTGAGCCAACCCTTTCCGCATGATCAATTTCAGACAGAGGTGCATATCGATAATGAGACGTCGGCTACATTTACCCTTATCGACGTGTTTGCAGAAAATCGGCAGGGGCTCTTGTATGTAATGGCTTGTTCTATTTTTAACCTTGGACTAGTCCTGCATGCAGCCAGAATTTCTACGAGGTTAGATCAAGTGGTGGATGTATTTTATGTGACTAATGACGCTGGCATGAAGGTCGACGATACGAATGTTCGTGAATCAGTCCGGAAGACAGTGCGACAAGATGTTGACCAATTCTTAGAGAAAAGCAAAAAAAACACGACCTCTCCTTCCCATTGATCAGCCTATCCATTCTGTAGGCCTTCTTACATGGAGAAAGCCGAGCGTAGTCTATGACCACAGCCTGAGTCTTACTTCCCCATTTTGTCCGATGGGGTTCGGAGATGGGGCAGTGGCATTGGTGTAGAATCTTGCCATTCATCGGTCATAGGAAAAACGGCTTTGGCTTTATTGCGCCGGTGAATTTGGGTCGAAATACGAGATTTCGACTTTGAATTGACAAGTGGTTTGGTGTGTGGAGAAGGTTTTGGGGTATCCATAGTCTGACTCTATGACGGTTGTGGTGCTGACCACAAGGGCATGTGCGTTGAGGGTGTTTGAAGATCGCTGCTGTCATAGAGCCGTTCATTACCTGTGACGCCGTCTTCCAGAGGATCTGACCACATTTCTCCTTGATCTTGCTCAAACTCTCCATTTCCATTGCGATCGATCCAATAGAATAATGGGTCTGCATTTGTAATGACCACAGGGGTGCCAAAATCGTCAAGCCAGACTTTATAGGTTCGTCTGGCGGTCATGTAATTGACGGTTCCAGATCCGGTAATATCGAAGAGGCGAAAAAACATATCATTGCGCCAATCATAGTAGGCTTTGATTTCTTGTGGATCGAATTCATCTGGCTCTTGAGGAAGCACAGACGTCTGTTCCGAGTGGAGCGTGTGAGGTGGTATCATCTGGGCTGTAGCAAGCGAAAACAACAAGCCCAAGAACATGAGGAGCCCTAGAGCCATCATGCGCAGAAGTTGGATGATCATCATGGTATACCCTACCACCTCATCAGATGCTCAAACAAGAAGAGACAGTAGTAGGGGCATCGTCGATCGAAGCTATCGGCAAGTCTCCTTCATGAACGGCACGCTCTATGCTTGCTGACGTCGTTCTTGTGAGAAACCTCAGTCGATCGTTTACGTATCGCGTGCCCCCCCATCTCCAGCAAATCCTCCAAGTAGGCAGTCATGTGCTCATTCCCTTAGGGCGGACGACGGTTCAGGGGATGGTGATTGAAGTAGGAACCACGACCACCGCATCCTTTCGCAGGCAGCCTATCTCAGCAATCTATCTCAAGGACATTGTGGAGCTCATCCCTTCTTGTGGCGAACCAAGCTTGGATCTGTCGCTCATTACTGTTGCCAAGCATATCTCAGATTACTATATCGCACCATTAGGCCTATGCTTGCGTTTGGTTGGACCCTCTCAGGCCGTTGCGCGTGTTCCAGTGACACGCCGATTGAGATTAACGGAAAAAGGCAAGGCGTTTAGAGAAATGAGCCGGCTGGCACCTCCGCTGATCGAGATTCTTTCACGTCTCGAACATGCGGCAAAGGGATTAACCGTGACGACCTTAAAGCGACAGATCAAGGCGGTGGAGCAATATCTGCCACAACTTAGTCGTCGAGGATTGATCCAGGAAGAGCGCAGTATCAAAACTCGTGACAAGGTCGACTCCGCTACTATTCCTCGTATCCATCATGAAACAGTGGAAGCGAGAGAGCCATCCACAGAACAACAGCCTTTAACGGAGTTGCGCGCGTCGGCAGAATCTCTCCCTTTGCTTCATGAGCTGAAACAAGCTTTAGAAAAGAAGCAGCATCGAGAGATACTATACTATGCATCGGATCAGCTTTCGTGTTCATTCTTGTTGTCTGCGGTTCACACAACCTATGAAGCTCAACGAACAAGCATGCTTATTACGGATGATATTGAGCATGCCACCAGTTTGGCGGAGTGGGCCAATCGGTATTGGCCGAACCAAGTTGAGGTGATCCATCGTGGGCTCTCGGAATCGATTCATCGTCAAAGAACTCTCCGTGTTGCGGCAGGAACCGCCCGTATTCTGATTGGTACGCGGTCTGCCGTCTTTGCCCAAGTCCCGAATCTAGGCCTTATTGCGATTGTTCACGAAGAAAGCGCTTCCTTGAAAGATGATCAATGTCCTTATTATCACGCTCGTGAAGTCGCCCGAATACGGGCGAAATCGCATTCGACGGTGTTGCTTCTGACCACAGCTAGTCCCACAGTCGAAACATTCCATGCGTTTTCCCATTCAGCCCATTCGAATGCACGTGAGCCAGCGCTGTGTTTCCCACATATTGATCTGATTGATTTGAAAGAAACGGCATTTGGGAGTGTCCTGTCTCAGCCTCTGGTCACGGGGATCCAGCAAGCCGTAGCGCATGGCGGGCAGGCAGTAATTTTTCTCAATCGGAAAGGTTTTTCTCGAGCACTCAGCTGCCATGCGTGCGGAGCCACGCCACAGTGCCTGCAATGTCATATTCCATTGACGATGTACAAAACGCCGCCTCAATTGGCCTGTGCTTATTGCCATCATACTCAACCACTGCCTCTGACGTGCCCGTCTTGTTTCATGCCACAACTGCATCCTGTTGGGGTTGGTGTTGAGCGGGTTGAGGAACTGGTCCGACTCCAGTTTCCTCATGTGCCACAAGCTCGATTGGATAGTGATGCAACACCGACTGCGTCTCAGGCGCATGCGCTATGCAATCAGTTCCGACAGGGACGCATCAAAATTTTGATCGGGACGCAATTACTTTTTCAAGGAATGTCTTTACCGCCGGTTCGTTTTGTGGGTATCCCCAACGGGGATACAGGACTGCATGTCCCTGACTTCCGTGCTGCTGAACGAGGGTTCCATCAGTTGTCAAAAGCCATTGCACTAGCTGAACCTGAAAACAAGGGAGGGCATGTTGTCTTGCAAACCTATTTGCCCACCCATCATGTAATGCGCGCACTTGCCGACAAGAATCCTTTGTATTTTTATGAACAGGAACTCGCGCTTCGAGAACCCTTAGCCTATCCACCGTTTTCAAACCTTATGGTGTTACAGGTCACAGGCAAAACGCCGCAAGATGTGCAGGCAGGGGCACAGGTGTGGGCCAGGCTGATTCAAACGCGTATGGATCAGCTCCTCACGAGGAAATCTCCCCTGCTGTTGAGTGGGAGCAATCTTGTGCTGGGTCCCATTCCGTCACGTGTCCGATATGGGGCGGGCATGCATTGCTCTAAGATATTGATTAAAGCAAAGGATTTTGATCGGACTCGTGACATTGTTCGTGCAGCATTAATGGACGTTGAAAAAGAAACAAGAAACAAAAAGCTGCAATTCAGAGTGAAAGTCGATCCGTTGGAAACTTAGATAGGTGATTGAAGGGAGAGCCTGCCTGCTACACTTGTTCTGAAACAGGTATTGTTTAAAGAGGCAATGCTCGAAATACACGGTGCCGTGCGATGATATACGAACCAAAGAGAACACTCACGACAATCATGGTGGTGCGAGTCGGGTGATAGCCATGAAATAATTGCGTCGTGATTTCGCTCATGCACGCCAAGCCCAAATACCAGAGATACAGTCGATAACTCCATCGCTGGGTGTTCCAAAACCCATAGCCAATGATCCAATGAATACAAGGATGTTGGAGCTTGATCAGCGTGCCTCCCCATCCTTCAAACGTTGCGCCAAAGACTGTGAGGGCATAATTGGGGTAGGAAAGAATCCAGAAAAGATCAATCCAGCCAGATGCGATGAACAGCAGTCCCAAGATGCGTATGTCCACCCCAGAACGTTTAAAAAATTTCTCAAACCTTCTAGTTTTAGTCGTGGCAATATGAAGGGGCACAGCTCATGCTTTGGTTAAGGCGTCTTCGATATCGTCAATAATTTTTTGGGTAAGTGGTTTCATGCCAGGACGATACCGTGCAACGACGTGTCCTGAGCGGTCAATCAGAAACTTTTGGAAATTCCACTTGATTTCACCTTTAAAAGGTGTGTGTTCAGTAAGATATTGATACAAGGGGTGTTTATTCTCACCAATAACCGTAATCTTGCTGAACAAGGGAAACTCTAGGGCATATTTGGTATAGCAGAATTCGGCAATTTCCTGATCGTTGCCGGGTTCCTGTTTCCCAAAGTCATTAGCGGGGAAGGCGAGAATGGTAAATCCTTGATCCCGATAGCGTTCATATAATGTTTGAAGTCCGCCGTATTGAGGTGTATTGCCACAAAAACTGGCAGTATTGACGATCATAATGACTTGTCCTTTGAACTGGTTCAAGGGCAAGGGATTGCCATCAATGTCATGCATGGTATACGCGAAAATTCCAGATTCGGATGAAATGCGGCTGTTGGGGAGGCTTGTATCGGAGAGAAGAGATCTGGGCTCTTTGGCAATTGCGTCATAGACAAGGGAAGACGGTTCCTGGTGACTGGCGAAGATCACAACAATCGTGACGATCAAAAAGAGGAACACTGATATGAGCATTTTCTGGAATAGCGACATGACACGATCTCCCTTTTCGATAAAACGAAAATGTAGCGGCCTGATATCAAATTATACCATAAGGGATTGAACGGAAGGCACGTGATGAAAGAGAAGACCTCTTCCGTGTTGGAAATATACCACCGTCAACACTTGGGTATTCTGATTAAGTGACAGAATGGGGCCTCTATCTCTTGAGTGATGTCTTGTCCTTCAATCATGGTGAGCGTCGTTCTTGGTCATCGCCAATGGTGGCATGGTCATGTTCTCCAAAGATGGCAGATTCATATGTGTAATGTTTGAACTCAAGGATATTGTGAGAAGGATCTTCGAGAAAAAAGGTCTGATGTTCGATCCGTTTTCCGGAGTATCGTCGGTAGGGTTCTCGAAAAAACTTCAATCCATGGGCTTTGGCCCTGTCTCGTATGTGTTGCCACGCAGCCTCAGAGTCTAAGACTAATCCGAAATGTCTCGGGTAGATGCCTTGTTGTTGCTGAACAAGGTCTTTGCACAACTGGGCCACGAGTTGATGGCCTCCAAGCTCCAGGGTAAGAGCCACGTGAGATTCTCGACCGAGAGTGCAGCCTAACCCATTCACATAAAATTGCTTAGTGGCGTCAAGGTTCGTGACAGGAAATGAAAGGTGAAAGATGGTGTGTGACATAGCGAAGGTCCAAAATGAATAAGAATGGAGTCTAATCTAATTAACTTGTGTACGTCGGAATAGGTGGAAGACTGTGCCCCTGTGAATCCTGTTTTTTGCACTCGAGTCGTCTTCGGCTAGCCAAAAACCTTGCGGTTGCTCAGGGCGTCAGTCTCTACTGAAACCGTTGAATGTGCTCCATGAGCATGGCTGCAACCTGGTCGAGGTTGAAAGGCCAGGCATAGTTAAGTGTGATATTTGGATGTTTCGTGCGCAGTTCCTGAAGCTCTTCGGGTATCTCGAATTCAGAATGTGAGCCTCCTGGCGTAAACATGGTCGAGACAACGGTGATCTGGTGAGCGCCTTTGGCAATGACCTCTTCAACCGCCTCAGGCAAGGTTGGTCCACAGAATTCGTTGTAGGCAACGGCGAAGTGAGCGCCATTCAAGAGGGGGTACATGTGAGCAGCAAGAGACTCCAGTCCAGCTTGATATGGATCCGTCTGGGGGGTGCGAGGCCATGTTCGGATTTGTGTGTCTAACTCATGTTCTTCTTGGGACATGGGGCTTCCCGATGCTCGTCGTTGAGCTTCTAAACGTTTGAGTTTGGATACGAGATCCGAGGGGTAATCTTTAGGAATACCTCCGTGACCTACCAGAATAACACCATGCGCGTTATCATTCATTGTCATATCTCCTTTCTTTCTATCGTCAAGGGGTTTGATGCGTGATCAGTCGTTTCGGATAAGACTGAATGTACACTTGTTCTGCGAGATAGTCGATCTTGAATTCACGAATGTAATGATTAATCAACGTCAGTGGAGCGATGAGAGGTGTGAAACCTTGGTGATATTCGGCAATGACTTCTTGCACTTCGATTTTTTGCGCATGGGTCATCTGGTGTTTGAAGTGACCCACGAGATGTTGGAGCACATTGACGTGTTTACGGATGGTGGCTTTTACTTTTAGCGCCTCCATAAAGAGCATCCGATATTGAGTAGCTAGTTGAGTAGGAGAGAAGCTCTGAGCGGAAGCAACCAAACGGCCCAGTGTGTGATAATGCGGCCGACTGTGCGCGAGCAGCATATACTTGTGCTGGGTATGGAACTGCACAATGGCACCACGCGTTAAACGCCGTTGAAATAAGTTTCTCCATCGGCGATGTCCAAAAATACGTTGCACGAAGTTCTCTCGAATGTCCTGATCGTTCAAGCGTCCTTCGTCCTCGATGGGAATGAAAGGAAAAGCCTCGTGAAAAGCTTGAGCAAAAAGCCCAACCCCAGTTCGAGTGGGTTGGGAACCAGGGCGATACACACGGACGTGTCTAATACCACAGCTTGGAGAATCTTTTTTAAAGACATACCCATCCAACCCAAGTCCTCGAATTTCGCGAATGCGTCTGGCACAGAATTGGCGAAGGGTTGAGGTGTGATCGATCTGACGGTTAATGGTCAACAGTCGAGGGTTGTGTGGGTCGCCAACTAATCGCATAGCCTCACGTGGGGTCCCAAGCCCTGCTTCTACCTCTGGACATATGGGAACCCATTCGACGAAATGGCCTAAGACTTGTGTGAGAAATCGATCTCGTTTATGTCCGCCGTCATAGCGAACTTCGTCACCTAGCAAACATTGGCTGATGCCTAACCGAGGAAGATTGCAGGACCCATCCGTTTTTTTGGACTCTTCAGTGTTGTGTGTTGATGCATGCAAAGGCATGATTATCGTTGGGTTTCGGGTTTTTGTTTTCTTGTTGGTCTCAGAGCGTGCCATGAAAGTCCTGAACGTGTGCTTGTTAATTGGACATCGGTGGAGTGGCTATTTTATTTAGCAGGATGTACATGTTAAGCCAATAAAAAACTCAGCCGTTAGAATGCTCAGGTCTTTTCCTGTCCCATCAATGTGGCTTCCGAAATGTGTTGGATGGAAACAGTTCGATCTCCTTGAGTGCCGTTGACGTGAAGTGTCACCGGGTCTCCGATCTGGCCTCGTATCATTCCCACAATCTGTTCATAGGTCTTTCCAGTGAGAAGTGTGCTGTCAACAGCCATAATCTCATCACCATGCATGATTCCAGCCTTGGCGGCAGGGCCTTCTGGATGAATCGCCCGAACATACAATTTGGCTGGATCTCCTACGCGGTGTGCTGACAGGTTCAATGCAACACCAATAATTCCTTTGGACATTGTAGGGTCTACGGGATAGGTCTGGTGTGGATTTGAAGGAAGCTGTCGAGGTGCTTCGGCAAAGATCGTCATTGGCCAGAACAGTAAGAGTATCAAGATGAGGCCATGTTGCGCCATCCATCTAAAGTGAAAAGTTGTGAGCATGACAGGGTGAAAGTAGTGATAGTGTGTATTCCATTTCATGGCAATTTCCCTCCATTTACATAATCCATGATCAGATAAGGCCGAGCAAACACAATCCCATGGCCAAGACAGCGCTATTGAGCCTGATGGTCAATCGATGGAGCGAGTCACGACGTTGTTGTATCAGTGGCGTATTGATTCCTCTTGCGAGGTTTTCTTTGAGTCGGTCACTCAGTTCATTCATTTGAGGTGTTAGTGGTGTGCGGCAATAATTTTCAATCGCTAAAATTCCCAACCACAGTCCTGATGAAACAAGATCGAAAGGCCCTAGACCTCTTTGGATGCCTAACGCGGTAATCGTGGCCCATCCGATCACTGCGCTCATCATGCCGAGTGCGTAGTAACGCGGAAAGAGTTGGCGGACAACACGGGTAAACGATTCAGTATCGAGAGCTCTAGCAAGAATGGGTGCGGTGACAAATGAAAGAAACACCACCTTGCCAACTAGAATGGCAATGGCGAGCACGTGAAGGTATGCGAGAATGTGTTGGGTCATGGCAAACTCCTCATTAACGTAGGGAATTGAGGACTTTTCGCGCAGCAGCATATGCTTGGTCAAAGTTGGGTAGTTGGCCCATGGGTACCTGTTCTATGTATCGAATGATGTTGTTGTCATCGGCGACAATAACCGCTCGCTGGAGAATGCCATGGTTTGCGAGGAGCAACTTGGTCTTGTGCCCAAAATCGAAGTTAGGAAAATCAGAAAGAAACGTGATGTTATGGATGTTTGCCTTTTCTGCAAATTGAGATTGGTCTTTGGCGGTATTCGTACTGATCGTGACAATTTCTACCTGCTGGTCTATGCCATTGTTTTGCTCGCTAAGTCGATGGGTTTGTTCGTCGCACACGGGAGTGTTCAATTGCGGAACCATGCTGAGTATTTTTACACGACCAGTTAAGTGCCTAATCTGCACTTCGGATCCGTCAGATCCAATCAATGTTGCGTTTGGCAAGACATCCCCCTTAGCTAGTAAAGGAGTGGCATGAGTTTGTAAGGGGATGATGTGGGCTACCAAGACAATCATGAATATACGCAAAATGGTCCGATGAGTGTATGAAATATGGTGTGATAGAACGTGCATGGGGGCCTCCTCAGGACGTTGATAATCAAGGGTGCTGTGATAATTCGCGGAACAATGAGTGTAATGCATGTTCGAGGTTTGGATAGCGAAATGTAAAGCCGTGGCGCTGGGCAATCGAGGGGATAACCTGTTGGCCCGTTGTCATCATGGTGGCTAATTCCCCCAATGCAATTTTGAGCAAGAATTCAGGGACTGGGAGCCAAGAAGGCCGGTCTAATACCTTGCCTAGTTCATGGCAGAATTTCTGCATTGTAACGACTTCTGGTGCCACGGCATTGACTGGACCTCGGCAATGTTTGGTTTCCAAAATCCAGGCAACCAATTGTGAAAGGTCTTCCTGGTGGATCCAAGAAACGTGTTGAGTGCCAGGTGCGATCGGACCTCCGAGAAAAAATCGAAAGGGCAGGGCCATCTTTGATAAGGCGCCTCCATTGTTGCCAAGCACCATGCCAATCCTCAACAAGACGACATGAATACCATACTGTTCTGCACGCATGGCTTCTTTTTCCCAATCCACACAAAGGTCCGCTAAGAACCCCTGACCCGGGGGGAATTGTTCACTGATATTCTCGACATCTTGTGGCCCATAGAATCCGACTCCAGAAGCATTAATGAACATTCCGGGGCGTTTGTCCTTGGAAAGTCGGCTCATCGCATCGACCAGCACCTTAGTCCGATTAATGCGGCTGTTTCGTAACAGGGATTTTCTCGCCTGAGTCCATCGAGCATTGGCGATGGGTGCTCCAGCGAGATTGATGACCGCATCTGTCCTTTCGAGGAGTTGTTCGAGCGCGTGGGTAGTCAGCCCATTCCATTCTGAGAGAGAAACCTCTTTCGGTAAATGTTGGCGAGCCTGTGAGGGATTTCGGGAGAGGACCATCAGGTTATGGTGCATCCCCAAGAGAGTGCGGCATAGATAGCTGCCAATGAATCCTGAACCCCCTGCAAGAAGGATATTCATCGTTGAGCCTCACCTAGTTTGAGTGGTGGAAGAGAACAATATTGGGTCCTGATGGATGCCATATTAGAGGTCATCGGCATGTCTATTCGTCGAGGACGGTTGCCCTGCCATTCAGCGTTCTTGCTCCGTTGTCTCATGAGGATGAGGGTTTGCCTATTCATTCCATTGTTGCCGTTCAACAGTGGGGACAATACGAGAATCTCCGATTAAGTCTATGCCAAATGGATTGGCTTTTGACTCAGTTTGGAGGTCTGTTTTTACAGGAGTCGGTCGAAAATCGAGCGTGATGTTCAGTGTTTGTGCTGATTGGACTTGAATGACCTTTTCTGCAGTGCCTGATGGGTGCCAAGCGATAAGTGTATAGGTTCCAGAGGGAATGTCCGTGATTGAAAATGTCCCATCTTTGCGGGTTATGAAGAAATACGGATGTTCCAAAATCAGGCTCCACCCTTCCATATAGTCATGGTAGCTGCAACGAAAAATCAGTGGGCCCGATGTTTGAACCGTATAGATGATCTTGGAACCTGGAACATGGTTCCCTTGTTTGCCCATCGTAAGAAAATCACTTTTTTGGCTGTTTGGATTTCGTTGAAGATCCTCGTGTATTAATAATCGGGCTCCTTCGATCGAAGGCTGAAAGACTTCTACTCTATGGATGACAGGATCCCAGTTTTGAAAGGTTATGACCTTGTTGCGTCCTACAACGCTGATATATGGAGAGAAGCGGCAGTCTTGTGTCTTAATGATTGGTGTTTGAGCGTCAGTGGGTTTTCCTTTTTTGATATCCTTGATGTAGACGACAATGCCAGGTAGGGTATGGTCCGTTCCTGGTTGTAAAAATGGTGAAAGACGCCAACCGTGACCATCGGAAACTCGTCCACAAAAATATGGATCAGGGTATACAACAAGATTATGCCTTCTTGGTGTAGGGAGAGAAGTTTTTAACGACACAACACCCATTAATGTACCTCCCTGAAAGTCTTTCTTTTCTTCATACGCAAGGACAGGCGAACTAATCATGAGTAGCCCGCCTAGAGTGATGGCCCATACGGCATTGAGAGGCGTTCTGATTCCATAGAGAAGGTTGAGTCGTCGTTTCCACATGGTGAGTTCCTGCTACGTGCATTAGATGATTAAAGATTCCGGTTTCTTCTTAAATAGGGTAACCAATTTGTGTGATAACGTTGGCACTCTTATCTTTATTCTGTTGATAGGGGAAACGAAATGATGACTCCTCCCATGACGTCTCCTAAGCGATGATCTCGTTTTGAGCTCAGGATATGAGTGTTGTGACAATGCACGCATGCTTTGGAAATTGCCCGGTCAGCATAGATCGCTTGAAAAAACTGTTGTTCACCTCGTGTCACAATTCCGGTATACGGTTGGGCAGGATTGCTGGCTATGGCGGCAAGACCTGTGCGCTCAAATTCATTTGTGGGGCCATTTTTTTGATAGATGGGCCACAGGCTTGCTAGGCGATACTGAAGCCCCATACCTTTCTGTTTAACTCTTATCCCTGAGAGTAAGAGCATTTGAGCGGGCAAAGGCAGTGCATTCCGTGTCTCCCAACTTTCCGAAGCGATTACGGTTCCCGTTTCTTGCATGCGTTCTACGACATGTGTGGCATATAAGGTTCGGTCAGCTTCGATAATCGCATGGATGTATGCTGCCACCACTTCTGGTTTGATCCCGATGAAAGAGCGAGGAGAATTTTGCGATCTGGATATGTATTGACTTCCTAAAACGAGAATTAAACCCATCCCAGCCATGGCGAGACCTTTCAACCAGTTCATCACAATGCCTACCTTTCAAACAAACCCTTGTGGTTACAACTTTGTGTCAACCATGAGGACAAGTACCTCAGACGCTATTGAGCTCCCAGGGCATCAGATTGTTGAACAAGATCATGATTTCGAGCACAGCGAAATCCAATGCCATGGGTTTTAAGTGCGAACCCCCCCTTCCCTCGAGCGGTGGTTCGAATGTCAGATTCGAAGCTACGCCACGATCCTCCACGTATGACCTTGAGTATGCCCATTTCTGGACCCCGTGGGTTCCGGGAAGGCGCAATCTGATAATAGTCTCGACCGTACCAATCTTGGACCCATTCTCTGACATTCCCTGAGAGATGATAAATACCGTACGGTGATTGTCCTCCAGGATGTGAGGAGACAGGTGAGAACGTCTGATGGGATTCCCACTCTCGGTCATAATTTGCTTGTGCTTTGTCCCCTAGATCATTTCCCCAAGGATAGCGACGCCCGTCTTGACCACGAGCAGCCTTTTCCCATTCGGCTTCAGTGGGCAACCGTTTCCCAGCCCAAAAGCAATAATCAACTGCATCATGCCAAGTGACTTGAACCACTGGGAGATCGGCAATATTGCTGACCTCTTTAATGGATCCGTCCCCATACACATTAAAAGGGGCTTTGTGGAGGGTTTCCTTGACAAATTTGAGGTAACGGCTGTTCGTGACTTCATATTTATCAATGGCAAAGGCGTCGAGATAAATTTTTTGACGCGGTTGTTCATCAGGACGGCCTTCGCCTTGGGCACTGCCTCGAATAAATGGTCCTACTGGAATGGGTACCATCTCTACAGGATCTTTCTCAATCGCAGGACTGTTCGAAATGGCGAGACCAGGGGAGATGACGATAGACAAGACGATGAGGAAGACTAAGTAAAAACGTTTCATTGTTTGCGCTCCTGACTCGCTGTCACAATTTGGTGTGTTAAAGTACTCAGTTGCTGTGTGATCAGCTTCACGGTTTCATAGTCGTGATATTTCTCCGCCTTTTTCGAGTTTAATAATAGAATACGAGCTTCATGCAGTTGCTCTTCGATTTGAAATTGAATTCGAGGCGAGGCGAGTGTTCCTCCTATCGCGGCTTGGTGAAAGATTTCCCAAGCCGCATCGACGGCCTCTGCAGCTTCAAGAATCAGAAAACGTGTGTCACCTGCCGAGGGTGATGCTTCTGGTGAAGACTGAATGGCGGAGGCATTCATGGTGAACCACAGCAGCATTGTCATGAGGATGATTAAACAGGTTTGAATTCTTAAGATGTTGGGTCTCATCTGAAGCTCCCTCTCAGGTTTCTCTCGCTTGTGTATGTAAGTCTTAAAAACAATTAGCGTTTCAGATTTTGAATCATGGAGAGCATATCCTGTAATTCTGAACTCTATGGGTTGAGTTCCAACCCGTTACGGATAAATTGCTCTGCCTCATTGTATTTTTCTTGCCCCATCTTCTTCATGGCTTCGATGGTGACTATGCGAACCTGTTTGTTAATTGTCGAAGGTGCAGAGCTGGCGCAGCGGAATCCCAGCCCAACCCCGTAACTATTATTTGACGGATGGTTCCAGAATCGATGGGTTGTCGTGATACTTTGCTTCGCGGCGATCCAAGATCCTCCCCGAATGACCCGTTTAGCTCCCACTGTCAGACGATCTACATACGTTCCGGTCCCACCCAACCACAGGGGCTTGTCGGGTCCATGGGGGTTAGGGGGGTGTGGGGTTTTCTGGTAAAAACTTGGGTCATACCAGTCCTGTACCCATTCGAAGACGTTCCCTGCCATATGATAAATCCCATAAGGACTCTTCCCCGAGGGGATAGAGTCCACCGGGAGTGTTGCGGTACGTTGTTTCCCATAGTTCGCTTTGAGTGGATCCGGTTGATTGCCCCAAGAGTATGTGAAACCTTCAGGGCCTCGAGCGGCATGTTCCCATTCGGCCTCAGTTGGGAGTCGCTTCCCTTCCCACTCGCAGAAGGCTTGGGCATCATACCAGTTAACCCCCACGACTGGTTGCCTAGGCTGATTCAGGCGTGGGTCGTCCCAATAGGCAGGTCCCGCATGGCCAGTTTCTTTCATAAATACTCTGTACTTATCGTTAGAGACTTCAAATGTATCGATGAAATACGCGTCAACAATCACCCAATGGGCAGGCCCTTCATCATGAAAGGCCTGCTTTGACCACGGCATGCTCATTCGTCGTTGAAACATGGTGGAAGATTCATTGTTATGCATGTCGCCATTGGGTTTGTCCTGGTTGATCCCCATCACCGCAACCGAGAATGGGATAGCCACCATCCCTTCAGGGGTTTCACTGGAAGCTGGAATAGCCGACAGGAAAAAAAGGATGGAGTATAACCAAGAATGACATGGTTTTGGCTCTTCGCTTTCTCGATAGCCTTTCTGAATGTGTGAATAATTGACTATGCCAGCGAATGTTCATGTTGAACTCCATGACTCGTTCGTTCCATTAAGATAAGGCGAAGAGTTAGTTGGTAATTTTTTTTAGAATTAATTCTCGTGTTTGTTGATATTCGACATTCTCTGGGTCTCCTTTGAGAGCTTGGTCAATGGATGTTAATGCCTCTGGCCATTTTTCTTCACCCATACTGATCAATGAATGCATGAAATCATATCGGATCGTATGGAGGGAATCAGAATCAACTGATTGAGCACAACGGAATCCAAGCCCTACACCATAAGAATTATTCTCTGGTTGATTCCAGAAACGATGACTCGTATGGAGAGATGATGCTGGAGCGAGCCAAGATCCACCCTTTAGTACTTTGACGGGTCCTTGATTGGCAAAGTTGATTCCAGTGGCGGGTCCTTGGGGATTAAGAGCTGGTGTGACTTGGAAGTAGGCTGAATCATACCAATCGGATACCCATTCAAAGACATTACCGGCCATGTTGTACACGCCGTATCCACTGATACCATCTGGATAGGAATCGACGGGTTTGGTCTTGCCAACATTTTGTCCATAGTTAGCCTTTTGAGGATCTAATTTGTGTCCCCAGGGATAGTGACTACCATGAGGTCCTTTAGCGGCCCGTTCCCATTCGGCTTCCGTAGGAAGACGTTTCCCTTTCCACTCGCAAAATGCGTTGGCATCGTACCAATTAACACCCACAACAGGCTGCTCAGGTTTATTTAAGCGTGGATCATCCCAATAAGCGGGTGCGGCATGACCGGTGGCTTTCATGAACCCTTTGTATTTATGGTTCGAGACTTCAAACTTATCGATGTGGTAGGCATCAAGTACGATTTGATGAATCATTTCATCGCTGTGGTCCTTGCTGCCCATCGTAAATTCCCCGCGTGGAATAAGAACCATGTCGTCTTTGTCATTTGCTGCCTCCGAGAATGTGGGCATGAGCAATAATCCAATCAGGAACATGGTGAATGAAATTGATGTGAAGAAGCTTTTCATGAATAATCCTCCTTGAGAAGTACTAGACAATGGTTGATTGATAAAGCCAACTAAGCAATGTATGGATGGAGTTATAGCCCTCATATTGTGTTTTCCTTAGATTGTGGTTGTGTTTCGGGATGTGTCAGATGAGGTCTCTAGGGGCAGGCCAAAGCTTTTTGCCCGTCCCCAATGGTTTTTTTGACGTAAATTGGAGATTGATGAACGAAAGGAATACCGATTTTTGATAATGGTTGGGTCAATCATTTCGCCGCATTGGATGCATCGGGAGACCACAATTTCTACTTCACGAGTGTCGCTGCTAAGATCGAGGCAATGATCGGTAACCATAAGGCCATCACAGCGATAGCATCTCTCTTTGGTTGTGCTGGTAATAAACTTTGAATCCATTGAGATGGGTTCAGTGTTTATTTTTTGAAACGTGGTATCCATATTTGTCTTCCTCCTTAAAATTAATTAAAAACTATTTGTCTATAGTTTGTCTAATATAATGTCTAACGTTAATCCATTTGTCTATAGTTTGTCAATAGTTAAATTAAAAACATTTGACATACATTATGCATAGTGATAAACATACGTTATGGGTATTTATCGAATTCACCGATTTTCGAAATTGACAGGGTTAACCCCTCATGTCATTCGAGCTTGGGAGCGTAGGCATCACCTGGTAGAACCCGAGAGAGGGAAAAATCGATATCGTCTGTATAGCGATGACGATGTGGCGTTGTTTCGCTATATCAAAGGAGAGATTGATAAAGGGCAGACAATTGGAGAGTTAGCCGATATCGGTCGGGAAAAACTCTTGGGCAAAGCGAAACTCGCTTCTCTGCAATCCATAAAAGTGGAATCTCCTTCGGAAGGTCTTTTGGCGGAATTAATAGAGGCAGTTCAAAAGAATGATTTCGTGACGTTTGAAAAAAAATTGAATGGTGCCGTAGCTGTGGTTCCTTTTGAAGAAGCACTTCAACGATTTCTTATTCCATTACAAGTACGTATTGGCGAAATGTGGCATGAAGGAAAGGTAAATATTGCGCAAGAACATTATGTGACATCGCATGTCCAACAGAAACTCTACGCGGCGATGAATCACATGAGAGTTATGAATCAAGGTCCTGTGGTGGTGGTGGCCTGTCCTCCTAATGAAACCCATGAAGTTGGGGCTCAGGCGGTAGCCTATCTCTGTCTATCGAGAGGGTATCAGACACACTTCCTTGGTGCCAATCTTCCCATCGACCATCTCGCGAGCTATTGCCAAATGGTTCAACCTACCTTGGTGCTCCTCTCCATGACCCTTTCTCCAACACAGACTGAAGCCGAAACATTAGGACAGCAGGTGTCCTCAATGATTGTGCCATTGTGTCGTGTTGGAATAGGCGGATCAGGTATCTTGGCGTGTCAATCCGTGTTTCAAGAAAAAGATATTATGGTCTTTTCCAGTGCATGGGATTTAGAACCGCATTTATCTTCCCTCACCACCCAATAGGCCGTAGACAGAACGTGTTTGATCTGTTAATCGGCATGGTGTGTGGCCTATAACCCCTCTTCATTACAAATGTTTCTTGATGGTGGTGAGCAGCATGCGGGAGCGGGATTCATCGCCTTCGCCCATATGGCCAACGCGGATGATGATTTCAGTTGTTGAGCGTGTTTTGGACTCTAGACTGATCCAGATGTTCTTCCCGTCAGAAAATTCCGAAGTGATTTTTGCGGTGATTTTGTCTCCACGTTCTTCCTCAATTGGAAGGTCCAATTCCTTGAGAGCCGCTAGTGTGGCTTGATGGATGGTAGGAACGGATGCATTTATTTCCTCAGTTAACTTGCCAAGGAAAAAAACGGCACCTGCTGTTCCTCCAGCAGCACCAACCATGAGAGCCGCGCAACCAAAACTTTGGGCAATCAAGAAAACAGCCAACAGTCCATGAAGGGTTGTACGAAAAATGTGATGAGCCTTCACGTGGGAAGAGTAGCGGACAGCGTTCATGTTCAATCCTCCTTTATGAATGGGAAAAAAGATGGCAACGAGTATCTGCTGATTATTTCTTGATTATTCTCGGATTGCAAGGTATTCGTGATGGTTTGATTCAGGAATCTTGTACCTGAAGATAAGACGAGGTACTTGCTAAAACGGCAGATTCTCTCGATTGAGACATACCTTCATGCTTAGCGTCATTCTTGTCGAAGTACGGTGAGAGGCGGCTGCGCGAGCACGCGGTATGTACTCAAGAGCCCTACGCTTAAAGCCAGGAGCACCGTGAGGCCTAAGGCATAGCCTGGCAATGCTGGATCGAATACCCAAGGGATATCGAGGAAAAATGTCAAGATAACCCATGACAAGACACTTCCCAAGCCAATGCCAACTAATCCAGCCAGTGTGCCAATGATGCCACACTCGATCGCAAAGGACTGCACCAGCTCACGACGGGTTGCTCCAAGAGCTTTCACGATGGCAGATTCATAGAGTCGGCGGTAGCGGTTGGCAGAGAGCGCCGCAATCATCACGATCGTGCCGCTCATGAGACAGAGCAGGGCTAACCCTTCGATGGCCCAGGCTAATTGATGAAGCAAGTCGGCCACATTTTGTAAGACGTCTCGGATTTTAATGGCTGTGACATTGGGAAGCGTGGTAACCAAGGTACGCTGAAGAGGAATCTCATCCTTTTCTTCAACGCTTGCTGTGGAAATATAGGTGAGTGGGGCTCCAGCTAAGGAACCTGGGGAAAGGATCATGAAAAAGTTGGTCGAAAAGCTTCCCCAGTTGACGGTTCTGGTACTGACAACGGTTGTAGGAAAAATTGTGCCCTGAATATCAAAGGCAATCTGTTCTCCCAAGGCCACACCCAGGTTCTTAGCGGCCTCGGCTTCTATTGACACACCTGGGAGAGAGGTGTCTGATTCTTCATAGCGAGGATTGAGCTGCCACCAATCCCCCTCCGCAATCTCATTATCTTTGGGGATTTCGGATAACGAGGTAAGAACATATTCCCTCGTAAAGTACCAGCCATTCCGTTTGCCTTGATGAGCCTCTGGGTCAATAGGGATACCTCGTATCGAAGCCAAGCGACTGCGAACCACCGGTGTCAGTGTGTAGGTTCCTGGGGCTGTCCATTGTTGGAGAATGTCTTCGAATGCCTCTTGTTGATCCGGCTGGATATCAATGAAAAAAAAGGAAGGTGCTTGATCAGGAATCTGTTCACCAATGGTGGTAAGGAGGGATGTTTTGACCATAGCAATGGTCATAAGTACCATCACACCAATACCGATGGCCACGGACATGCCGGTTGTAAAGTTGCCTGGGCGGCGAACGTTGGCCAGCGCGTGCCGAAGAATAAACGGGAAAGACGATTGGCCTTGAGGCAGCAGCCATAAGAGGGCGTTGACACTCATGATGAGGAGGGCGAGGCCAATCATGAATGCGGCCATAAACACGAGGCCTAACGTCATGGAGTGGGCTTGCCACATGGCCAGTCCTGCGAGGCCACATCCCATCATCAGCATTGTTCCCCAGCGAGGTCGATCGCGCAGGAAGTTCCCGATCCATTGCTGGCCTCTTTGCCACCATCGCTTGCCTTGAGCCTGGGCGTTTGAGGTGTCGACCTGTCGGCGAAACACGAATGCCGGTGGGATCTGTCTAATCATCAGCAGCGGCCACAAAGTAAAGAGGAGGGTGGAGAGCATTCCGAGCATGATGCCCTTGATGATGGGGAGGGGAGCGATGTGTGTTGTGAGTGGGACCGCAATGAGTGCATTCAAGAAAATAGGAGCCATGGTTTGAAGCATGAGGCCCAAGCCTGCACCCAGCAGGCTTCCGATTCCTCCCAATAACAGGCTTTGGAGGAGATAGGTTCTGGTAATCATTCCAGCATCGGCGCCAATCGCCTTCAAAATGGCAATGTTTGTGACCTTTTGAGTCATAAAGCCTTGAATCGTACAGGCGACACCAATTCCCCCGACAAACAACGCCGTAAGTCCAATCAATCCAAGATACGTGGATAATTGGTCGAGAAACCGACGAATACGAGGTTGAGCTTCCCGGTACGTTGTGAGGCGAGCCCCTTTTTTTGCCAATCGTCCTTGGAGTTCACCCTGGGTGGCCTGCAGGGAAAAGACAGAAGGGAGACGGAGCAGGTAGCGTTCCCGGATTCGACTGCCTCGTTGAACCAGGTCGGTTGCGTCTAAGGCTTCACGAGAAAGTATGACGCGGGGCCCGAGGCTGAAAGCACTGGCAACTCGGTCTGGTTCTTTGAGCAGGGTGCCCGTGATGGTGAAGAGCACATGCCCGATTTTCAGCGGGCTGCCAACCGTTAGACCTAAGCGAATCAGCAATGACTCTTGCACAATGATCCCGTGGCAAGGAGGCGTTGTACAGGCGGTGGCAGGCAAGAACAAGAGTGACGGCAGAGGCTGCAGGGGAGTGGTCGTCAGTGAGCCATACAATGGGTAGGCCGAGTCTACAGCCTTCAACTCAACAATTTGTGTGGAAGCCAGTTGAGATGCATCGGGCGTTGTCGTGTCAACTGTGGCAGCCATCGCCACCAGTTCTCGGACGTGAGACCGTTCAATTCCACGGGTTTCAAGGGATTCCACAATCGAAAGTCCTACGTCACTAAGTGGTCGGGCCAAGCGAATTTGCAGATCTCCCCCCAAGAGTGCGCGCGCATCTTGAGCAATGATGTGCTGGACGTTGGCGCTGAAGAGTCCCACGCCGATGACCGCGCCGACGCCAATGGCGATACAGGCAAAGAAAAAGATAAATCGATGCCATTGCCCACGGGTTTCCCTCCAAGCCATTTTGAACGATAACGAGAGCATCATGAATCCGTGATGGTGGGTTAGTCCGAGGGAAGCAAGCGATCAGAAACGAGATGCCCATCTTGTAGCGTGAGAACACGGTCGGCTTGATTGGCCAAGGCGGTGTCATGAGTCACGAGGACCAACGTACTGTCATGCTCTCGATTTAATTGAAGCAAAAGCTGAATGATGTGTTCCCCATTGTTGCTATCCAAGTTTCCTGTTGGTTCATCGGCAAAGAGGATGGGGGGGGAACAGGCAAATGCGCGTGCGACGGCGACACGTTGTTGCTCGCCGCCTGAGAGTTGGACAGGGTAATGGTGAAGACGATCTTGGAGTCCCACCATGTCTAGGAGCGTTTGCGCGCGGTTTTTGGCTGATGAGTGCTGACTTAAATCAAGGGGCAACGTGACGTTTTCCAAGGCTGTCAGCGTAGGGATTAAATGAAAGGATTGAAACACATAACCAATCGATTGTCGCCGAAACTGTGCCATGTCATGTTCCGACCAGTGAGTAATCTCTTGTCCGTTAAGTTGTATCGTTCCTGCCGTTGGTCGATCGAGTCCAGCTAACAGTCCCAGCAAGGTAGACTTGCCACTGCCGGACGGGCCAATAATCGCGGTTACTTGTTTGTTGGGAATCTCAAAGCTAATACCAGACAAAATAGTCACCGTATGGTGTCCGGCATTCAGTTGCATGTGCAGGTTGTGAACGGCAATCATACTGATGAGTCAAGAAGGAATAACGGATGTGGAAATCATGTTCTTCACAGCCTATTATAACTGATATGTCAATTTCACCTTGTTATCGTAAGAATGGTCTGCCATCCAACATGAGAGCGTCTGCAACGATTAGTGTGTGTTGGCTGGTTGTTGTCGTGAGTCTCATGGTATTGATAACAGTGGGCTGTGATTCTTCATCGGAGAATTCGTTGTCAGGTATGTCTTCTCATCCGGCTTCAACAACGCAACCCATAGAAGCCATTTCTCCATTGGGCGCCACAAAAGGCAAGAACGCAGCCATGTCTGATGACCAAGGTCGGTTGCCGCGAATTGTCGCGTTTGGCGATAGTTTGACGGCGGGCTTTGGCGTGGCGCCCCATCAAGCCTATCCCTTCCTCTTGCAAGCACGTCTTCAGGACGCAGGGTATCAGTATACAGTGGTGAATGCTGGCGTCAGTGGCGAAACCACAGCTGGAGGCGTTCGACGCGTGGATTGGATATTGAAAAGCCAGCCCTCTGTAGTCATCTTAGAACTTGGTGCCAATGATGGACTTCGAGGACAAGACCTTCAGGAGATGGCTAGCAATCTTCGGCACATCGTTGAGCGTTTTCAAGCGGCGAAAGTGAGGATCTTGTTCGTCGGGATGAAAATACCGCCAAACTATGGGCAGGACTACACCATGCAATTTTCCGAGACCTATCCTCAAATAGCCAAAGAGTTAGATGTTCCACTCATGCCATTTTTTCTAGAAGGCGTTGCAGCTGAGACTGAGTTGACCCAAGGTGATGGGATTCATCCAAATGCAAAAGGCTACAAGTTGATCGTCGAAAACCTCTTGCCATTTATCACGCCACTGCTTGATTGTGCTTCACCACGCTGTCAGTGAAGTTGCGGAGATGATTGGCAGGTAAGATGTTCCATTACCGTTGGAGAACGATCCTTTTTAGACAATTCGCAATAACAGGAGGCATGACATGGCAGATAGGCTTAAAGGAAAAGTGGGAATTATCACTGGTGGGAACAGCGGAATTGGTTTGGCGACGGCCAAAACATTTCAAGCAGAGGGCGCCACCGTTGTGATCACTGGTCGAAGGAAGGACGCCGTAGCAACTGCCGTGAAAGACATTGGTGGGAGTTGCATAGGGATCGTCTCGGATACGGGCAATTTGAATGCGATTCAAACTTTTTATCAAGAAGTGAAGAAGAAGGTGGGCACTATTGATATCCTGTTTCTCAATGCGGGCGTGGCAACATTTGGTTCGTTTGCTTCAATTGATGAAGCGACGTTTGATGAGATGGTCGACGTCAATTTTAAAGGTCTGTTTTTTAATGTTCAGACTGCCTTGCCGCTATTGAGTGAAGGAGCGTCTGTCATCTTCAACACGTCTATCGCTGACCAAAAGGGATTTCCGAACACGAATGTGTACGCGGCCACGAAAGCCGCTGTTCGAAGTTTGGCCAGAACGCTGTCGACGGAACTGCTTGATCAAAACATCAGGGTCAATGCCATTGCTCCTGGACCAATTGATACGCCTATTTTTGAAAAAATTGGTGCTCCACAAGGGGCCATTTCCGGCATTAAAAATGGCTTCGCCGGTGAAAATCCTATGAAGCGATTAGGCACGTCAGATGAAGTGGCAAAAGCCGTGCTATTTTTAGCTTCGGATGATTCCTCGTATATCACAGGAATTGACCTGACGGTCGATGGCGGGATGACTCAACTATAAGTCCGTGCCTGCAATTATTCAGAGAAAGTGCATTGATTGGATAAGTGGACAAATCTTTTGTTGAATGAGTAATTCCTGTCTTTTGTTCATGATCAGTCGAAAAATGAATCGTAGGCCTACTATCGATAGATATCTTTGCGGCGAGCGATTTTTAACACAAGCACAATTAGTTGTTTATTGTGAATTTCATAAATCACTCGAACGTTTCCGATGCGCCAACGATAGAGCCCTTTGAATTCTCCACTGAAAGCTTTCCCCTCATAAGGGTTTTGGGCCAAACGTTGCTGAAGGCTGTCTAGGATCTGTTCTTGGTCTGACTTGGTGAGTTTCTGCAGCTCTTTTTTGACAGACGCTTTGAATTGGATCTCAAACCCCAAGCGATTTTCTCATTTGGGCCATCGTCAAGATTTTATCGTCCTTATCGACTTGGCGAGCTAGAGCAATCTCATAATCTTCATATTCCTGCAGATAGAATTCCAACGCTTTTTTAATAAAATAGCTTTTAGGGCGTTCCGTTTCTTTAGCCAAATGTCGAAGCTTGCGATCGAGTTGATCTGTGACTCTCAAAGTTAAGGTTGCCATGTGTCCTCCATGTAATTTTTTCGAATACATGTAATACTGCGGCATATATTATTCTCATTCAAGTTTTAGTTCTTTGCGAGAAAATGGCTATAAGGTTGAAATGTTGGCATATTTTGACGAGACTATCTTGCTAGAAATGTTGTCATGTTGGCATTAAGATACTCTTTCAATTAATCGGATACACCGCGAGACAGAAAAAAATAACCACCTATGCTCCTTATACTAAAAAAATCATTCAATAGAAGGTGCCCTATGTTCACCCCAATGACTCATCGTTCCCTCGCGTATTTCACTGTCTTATTCATTGCTGTCGTATTCAGTGGATGTGTTACGCAAAAAGACAAAGCGATTGCTGAAGGTACAGCTGTGCTCAAAAAGGCTGAAAAAGTTTATGCGGCCTATAGTGTATTGGCCCCCTCTGCCACAGGCACGACCATCCTCTACGCCCGTGTCATTGTCGATGGGACAAACACTCACTGCCCCACGCTGACTAGCAGCGCTGGTGTTACTATCCCTACGCATCCAAGAGGTTTACACCCAGATGCGGGCAATGCCACACAAAATTTTCCTGTTACGCTCTGTGAGGCCATTATTTCCCCCGATACTGCCTATACAGACCTTTCGGGAATCGTCAATTTACAAGCTGTCACATTGAGCCCATCGGCCGTTCTTGTGTACGGAGATTCAGGCTGCAAGAGTAAGAAGTGTAAGCCAGGAAATCCCTCTAAACATTTTAAAAAGCTGGCCAAAGTCGGTATCCAAGAACATCCTCAACTGATTTTGCACATGGGTGACTTTAATTATCGAGGAACATCGGGCAGTATCGCGAAAGGGGTGTATGCCTACGATGCAGGGGACGGTGGTTTTGGTGGGGCATCGTGCGGGTTTAACAGCACCTACAACAGCCAAAACTCTAGCGGGAGCCCAAGGCCCGATACATGGCAGTATTGGTATGAGGATTTCTTTCTCCCTGCTAAAGACTTACTTCCTATCGCTCCATGGATTTTTGCCCGGGGAAACCATGAGCTCTGTAGCCGGGCCGGCGTCGGATGGTTTTACTTTCTAGGACCTGGTTCATCGCTGAAGGGTGGCATTGCGCAAATGCAATGTCCTAATCAAGGCTGCTATAGCAATCCGCCAGCGACACCGGCTTCGCATATCATCATGATTCCACCTTATGCCGTTGAGTTGAATGATGTACGTGTATGGGTGATGGATTCCGCGAACGCCTGCGATGCAAGTGCTGCGAATCCACTGACTGTTCAATACCAGGCCCAATTTGAGCAATTGCAAACCAACTCCCAAGGTAAAAACACGTGGATGATGACTCATCGTCCCTTATGGGGCATTAATAGTACGGCTCCGGGGAATGCCATAAACATCATGATGCAAACGGCTTTGGCCAATACACCCATGAAGTCATTACCATCTTCAGTCTCCCTTTCTTTTTCAGGTCATATGCATATCTACCAGTCCCTAGATTTTCCAAATAATTCCGCTCGTCCACCACAAATTATCATTGGGAATAGTGGGGTCAGCTTGGAAAAGCATGGGGTGGTTGGCGACTTCAGCTCAGTCCAGGTTGATGGGCAAAATGCAAGTGGCAATGGCATGAACATATATGGTTTTTTATCTATGAAGCTACAACCCAATGGTACCTGGACAGGAGATATTCTCGATTCGTCAGGTAAAGCTTTTGTTACATGTGGAACTCAGACGCTAGCAACGAATAAGAGTATTTGTGTCTTGGATCAAAGTTAGAGGCATCCTCTTTTCATGAGGAAAGAAGCTTTGAGCCCTTCGGTGAAAAAGAGGCAAGTTTTACAACTCAGTCAGTGAGCCTTACGGCACTTTCTGTAAGAGATACACCGCGAAGGGAGCCCTCAAATGGCAATGAGCGATGAAGACTTCTCATATTCAACTGACGCGGCCTCGCAAAAGAGTCCACAGGAGAATGAGAGGCAGTGCGAACCCGTCTATGAGGTTCCTCCACCCAATCCATTGGGAGGCAAAACATTAGTCGTTGACCAATCGAATCCGCAACGGTATCCACGTCCCTCTGCAGCCATTCAAGATGCGGGCCCAGACGATCAAATTTTTGTTTGCTCTGGTATTTATGAGGATCGGATCTTCATTGCGGAACAACCCATCCAGCTTATTGGCGCCGGGAGGAACCAGGTTCAAATTTTCAGTCGAAAAAGCGGCCCCTTGTACCTGCAGCGATGTCCTCGAGGCATCATTTCCGGGATTACCTTCCGCTACGTCGGGAGTGACCAACATTTGGCCATGAACATTTTAGATTCGACCTGTACCATTTCGTACTGTCGGGCCAAAGAAGGTATTTTGTCGGGCATTGTTATTTATGGTCCTCAAAGTCGCCCAACCCTTATGCATAATGAAGTATGTTTCAACCGAGAATCTGGAATTTTTTCATTTGCAGGAGCTCAACCATATATCTCTAACAACCTCTGTTATGCTAATCACCATTTTGGGCTTGCGGTGCGGGATGATGGCACATGCCCAGATCTGAAACGCAATGTGTGCCGGAATAATATGTTAAGTGGGATTCTGCTGTTTCATCGTGCACAGGCTTTGTTGGTAGAGAATGTCTGCAAAGCCAATCAACATTGGGGCTTGGTCCTCACGCCCGACTGTCAAACAACTCCAGCAACCGACCAACTCGTGCAGACAAATATGCTCGTCGAAAACCCCCGAGGCGAGATGGTCGTGACACATGAGCCCTTAGCGGAGATCGGACGATAGGATGAAAAAAGTAAGGGAGCGTTTATGGAAATTTTGTCAGCTCTGTGAGCCTCCTTCCTATGAGAATTCGGCGATCCTTTACTTAGTTGATGTAGCTTACGAGAAAAGAGACGCTGAAATTTTATGATTCCTTAAGACAAAGTTTTTAATAGATACCCACGTGCTGACGAACATAGTTCTGTTTATTACACATTACGGTCATCCTGCTTTACGGAACCTTGTTCTCACCCAACCCTCCGGACATGAATTTTAATTACGTAGATATACGTGTTTTGGACCCTTGATCGGTCTTGGGCACAATGAGGAATCTCATAACAATGAGCGCATCTTGCTCACGAGAGGCTTGATAAAATCGCTATCCTCCCAGTATTCATTATGACTGAAGGGATTCCAACTACTGGTCCATCCTCCGGAATTAATTTCTTTATCCTTGTAGACTTCCTTTTTGTAGGAAGCACTCAATGGTTTTAACGGCCATCCCAAAGGATCATCTTCGTCATAATAGTTGTACCAGGTGAAGTCATAGCCTTTGCTTGATGTAGAAATGGCTTTAATATCTTTTGGGGCTGTCCTAGATAACTATTTCATATAAGGCTTAACCCACTGTTTTAAT